>NZ_VFUA01000004.1 GCF_006440735.1 Mesorhizobium sp. B2-7-1
GATCTACACCCGACAGGAGCGCAACGGCATCTTGCTCGGCACCTATGAAAAGGCCTGCAAGCCGTGGTCGCCGGTCAACACGCCCTGGGATTTCGGCCATGAACTCTTGCCACCCGACATCGACCGCATCGCGCCGTCGCTGGAAATCGGCTTCAAGCATTTCCCCGGCATCGAGAAAGCCGGCATCAAGCAGATCATCAACGGCCCCTTCACCTTCGCGCTCGACGGCAACCCGCTGGTCGGCCCTGTCCAGGGCCTGACCAATTTCTGGTGCGCCTGCGCGGTCATGGCCGGCTTCAGCCAGGGCGGCGGCGTCGGCCTCGCGCTCTCCAACTGGATGGTGCATGGCGACCCGGGCTTCGACGTCTGGGGCATGGATGTCGCCCGCTTCGGCGAATGGGCGAGCCTGCGCTACACCAACGCCAAGGTGCGCGAGAACTATTCGCGGCGCTTCTCGATCCGCTTCCCGAACGAAGAGCTGCCTGCCGCTAGGCCCGCGCAGACGACGCCGCTCTACGATACCATGCTCGCCAACAACGCCGTCATGGGCGATAGCTGGGGCCTGGAAACCCCGCTTTGGTTCGCGCCGAAGGGCAAAGAACCGAAGGACATCGTGTCCTTCCACCGCTCCAACGACTTCGGCCCGATCGGCGAGGAAGTGCGTACGACGCGTGAGAAGGTCGGCGTCACCGAGATCGCCAACTTCGCCAAATACGAGGTCTCGGGTCCGGGCGCCGAGGATTTCCTCAACCGGCTGATGACCAACCGCATGCCGAAGGTCGGCCGCATCGTGCTGACCCCGATGGTCAACGAGTTCGGCAAGCTGATCGGCGACTTCACCATCGCCAAGGCCGGTGAAGACCGCTTCATGATCTGGGGCTCGTCGGCGGCGCAGAAATACCATATGCGCTGGTTCGAGAAGCACCTGCCGAAGGATGGGTCGGTGCGCATCCACCGCTTCGACCAGACGCTGGTAGGTCTCTCGATCGCCGGGCCGAAGTCACGGGACCTGCTGCAGAAGCTGGTCGATGTCGACATCTCGACCAAAGCCTTCCGCTTCATGGATTTCCGCGAAATGGCGGTCGGCGGCGCGCCATGCATGGTCAACCGCATCACCTACACCGGCGATCTCGGCTATGAGATCTGGATGGCGCCTGCCTATCAGCGCCTGGTGTACAAGGCGATCAAGGACGCCGGCGAAGAGTTCGGCCTGGTCGATTTCGGCATGCGCGCTTTGCTCTCCATGCGCCTGGAGAAGAACTTCCCGACCTGGTTCCGCGAGCTTCGGCCGATCTACGGGCCGTTCGAAGGTTCGATGGACCGCTTCATCAAGCTGGAGAAGAACGACTTCATCGGGCGCGAGGCGTCGGCCAAGGAACACGCCGAGGGTCCGAAGCTGCGCCGCGTTTCCTTCATCGTCGACGCCATAGACGCCGACGTGATGGGCGACGAGCCGATCTGGGCCAAGGTCAGCAAGGACTACGGCACGGTCGAAAAGCCGCATGGTTACGGCGCGCCGCGCTTCGATGAGACGGGGAAGGAAGTGCGTGGCTCGAAGGCAGCCGAGGGCGCTTCCGCCGTGCGCGGCATCATCGACGGCGAATGGCGCGTCGTCGGCTGGGTCACCTCGGGCGGCTATGCGCATTACGTCCAGAAGTCGATGGCGCAGGGCTACGTGCCGGCGGCTCTTGCCGAGGACGAAAGCGCCGGCCTGTTCGAGATCGAGATCCTCGGTCACCGCCGCCCGGCCCGCATCAATGTCGAGCCGCCCTTCGATCCGAGCGGCGAGAAGATGCGGACCTGAAGCCTCGGGAATCATTGGATTGCGCCGGGCGCTATGGCATGGTCGGGCCCGCTACCGGCGCATCAGCATGAGAAGACCATCCCCTTGCGGCAGTTAGAGAAATGGACCGATTGGCTCTGCGATGAACGGGTCGGTCCATTCAGCGCCGCGATCGCGTCGGTCCTCCTCTATTGTCTGACCCAGATCGTCGTGATGGCCCTGTTGTCTCACGTTGCGGGCACGGGCGTCGGTGTCGACGATTCCGAGCAACTGATGGAAATGCGGTTCCTGGCTGCCGGCTACGGCAGTTCGCAGCCGCCTTTGTACACCTGGCTCGCCATGCTTGCGGCCTCGTTGGTCGGAACCAGCGTCCTTGCCCTCAAGATCGTCAAATACGGCCTGCTGGCCGCGGGGCTGGCAGCGTATTTCACCGCCATACGCCGCCTCGGCTACTCGAACCGCGCCGCTGCCTCGGGCATGTTCGGGCTGCTTCTGTTTCCCCAGGTCTTCTGGGAGATGCAGCACGCCCTCACCCACTCGGTCGCCATATTCTGTTTCACCTCGGTGTTGCTTCTGGCGCTTGTCGAGGTGGAGAAGCGGCGTTCGGCCGTTGCCTATGCGTTTTTCGGCCTGGCGACGGCGGCCGCGATGCTGTCGAAATACAACATCGTCATCTTCCTTGCCGCCCTGTTCCTGGCATCCCTCTCGGTTCGCGAAACGCGTGAGGCGATCTTCGACCGCCGTTTCCTGATCAGCGTGGCGGTAGCGGTCCTTGCCTGCCTGCCGACGCTTTATTGGAGCCTGACGCATCTGGAAGATCTGCTCTCGCACCAAGATGGCCTGGGCGTCGCCGAAGGCGGCAGCATTGCGAAAACAGCACTTCTCGGCAGCCGCAGACTGGCCAATGCGATCGTCAATTTTGCCGGATTGCCTGCCGTGATTTTTGCCGCCGCTTATGTCCTGGCGATGAGAAACCGGACTGAGCCGCCTCAGCCGGTGCGGTGGCCGGAAAAGCTGTTGTGGCGGGCGATCGTCCTTGGCTTGGTGGTGATGGTGGCAGTCGTGCTGGCGGCTGGCATCACGCAGTTTCGCGACCGCTGGATGCTGCCCATCTTCATCCTCCTGCCCGCGGCCCTTGCCATGCGCTTCGACGCCATGGGCCAGAAGGGCCGAAAGACGCAAGCCACCATCGTCTTTGTCGGCGCTCTTCTTGCCATGCTGGTGCTGCCGCTGAGCTGGTACATGCACCTGCACGGCGGCGACAGCCGCGGCGGCATCGTGCGTACGGACTACCAGTCGCTTTACAAGCAGATCAACGCCGACGGACCGGTCAAGACCGTGGTCTCGAGCTGGTTCTGGGTCGGCAATCTTCGCCTGGTCGATGCCGGTCTCATCGCGCTCGATGACGAGACGCCGGACTTCGCCCGGTCGATCCGCGAGCCGGCGGTGCTTGTCCTGACCGATGACAGGGAACCGCCCTCCGATGTCTTTGAAGAAATGGCGAAAGCTGGCTACGTGATGGACACCGTCCACCGCACTGTCGAAGTGCCGCAGGCGCTCGGCTTCCCGCCACGCAAAGTCACGATCACCAGACTGCACAAGAAGACCGCGCAGTAAGGGTTCAGGGGACGAATGGACAAGCAACGCTTCGGCCGCCACCGCAAGATCATGCCCTTCGAACCCGGCTCGGTCGAAGCGCTGCGCGAGGTCTCGCGCGAGAAGGCCGCCGCGCTCAACCAGCATGTGCTGGGCTATGGCGCGACGGCCGAAGCGGAATGGGCCGCGGCCGGCATCGCAGCGCCTGACCTACCCGCCATGCGCAGATACCGGCTGGAGCGCATCCGCGCCGAGCTGAAGCGCCGCGACTACGCCGGTGCCCTGCTCTACGACCCTGTCAATATCCGCTACGCGACGGACTCGACCAACATGCAGCTCTGGGTCGCGCACAACCCGACACGCCATTGTTTCGTCGCAGCGGAAGGGCCGGTGGTGCTGTTCGACTATTTCTCCTGCGAGCACCTGTCCGACCATTCGGGTGTCGTCGACGAGGTGCGCCCGGCCGTGTCGTGGATGTATCTCTACAGCGGCGAGCTTACCGAGCAGAAGGTGCGGCGCTGGGGCGCGGGCATCGCCGAGCTCGTTGCCGAGCATGGCGGCGGCAACCGCTGCATCGCCGTCGACCACATCAACCCCGAAGGCGTGGAGGAGCTCGCGCGCCGCGGCATCGCGATAGGCAATGGCGAGGCCGTGATGGAGAATGCGCGCCTCATCAAATCGCCCGACGAGATCCTCGCCATGCGCCGCGCCATCGTCGCCTGCGAGGCGGCGATGGGCGAGATGGAAGCCGCGCTGAAGCCCGGCATCTCGGAGAACGAATTGTGGGCGGAACTGCATCGCGGCAACATCGCGCGCGGCGGCGAGTGGATCGAGACGCGTCTTCTGTCGTCCGGACCGCGCACCAATCCCTGGTTCCAGGAATGCTCCTCGCGCGTCGTCGAGAACGGTGACCTTGTCGCCTTCGACACCGACCTTATCGGCCCTTATGGCTTCTGCGCCGACCTTTCGCGCACATGGCTCTGCGGCGACAGGCAACCGTCGAACGAGCAGCGCGACCTGTTCCGCATCGCCGCCGGCCAGATCGCCCACAACACCGACCTGATGCGGCCGGGCATCTCCTTCCGCGATCTCGTCGAGCGCTCGGCGGTGCCGCCGGACGACTGCTACCCGACGCGCTACGGCGTGCTTTATCATGGGGTCGGCCTGGCGGACGAATATCCGACGCTGCCGCATATAGGCGACTGGACCGCCGACACGCCGGACGGCGTGCTCGAACCTGGCATGGTGCTTTGCGTCGAAAGCTATATCGGCAGGCTTGGCGGACGCGAAGGCGTCAAGATCGAGGAGCAGATCCTGATCACCGAGACCGGCAACGAGAAGCTTTCAGCCTACAAGCTGGACGAGCGGCTGCTCTGATCCGCTTTCGACCGCCGCGACGGCGTCGCGCATCGCGGCAATGACTTTCTCCGGCGTCGTCCTGGCCGTGATGTAGGGCAGGCCCTTGCGCCGCGCCGTCCAGCCGACCACCTTCAAGCCTTTCGCCGCCGGCTCGAAACGCTGCGCCAGCGCCCAGCTTTCGCAGTCGATAGCCGCGACATCGGCCCTGCCTTCGGCGACCGCCACGATCGACGACCGGTGGCCGCCGCTTTCGCTGCGCGAGGCGAAGATGTCGAGGCTTGCGCCCATGGCCTCCAGGTCGCGCGTCAGCCCGATCAGCCCGGACATCGAGTCCGGATTGTTGAAGGTGAAGCGCTTGCCGCGAATGAGATCGAGCGGGACCGCAGCCTTGCCATCCGCCGGCGAGGCTAGCGACGGTCCACCGTCCGCAGCCATCACCAGTGCGCTGGAATAAAGCTCGCCCTGCCCGCCTTCGAACGCATCGTAGCTTGGTTGGGCAATCACCTGCACATGCGGGGCGAGGCCGAGTTCCATTGGCCCCCAGCATGTTTGCCCGAAGAGCAGCGCCGGGCTCAGCCAGAGCTGGTGAAAATCGAACTCGTCCGGGGGGAGCGTCGCCGGGTCGGGCGCGATCGGCTTGCCGGCGTCGTCGAGGATGCCGCCAGGCACCGGCGGCAGTTCGCCATTGCTGCGCACGACGGCCTCCGGCGCATCGATGCCCCTTTGCCGGAAGGCGTCGCGAAGCCGTGCCCATTGCGCATCGACCTCGCCACGCGCTTCGGGCCAGTCATACATCGGCAGGGCCGCAACGAACTTACTCATGTCGAATAGCTTTCAAAGACAGGCAACCTTCGGCGCCTGTGTTCCGCCACGAAAGCGGCCGCGGAAAGTCGAAATTACTCTTTCGGCGGCTCCGCGGGAACGGGTGCTGTTCCCAACCCGCTGACATTGCGCGCCCGCACGCGCGGCTTGAAAGCGCGGCCAGGTTCCGGTGCGCGCCGCAGCACCGGATGGACGATCGGCTCCTTGGCCTTGAAGGCGTGGGCTTTCAGCATCGCAAAATAGTTCGGATAGGCATAACCATTGTTCATCCGCAGCCACTCTTCGCGGCGCTCGCGAAACAGCGTCGGCAGCCTGTACCAGGCAATGGTCGGGCTCTTGTGATGGACGAAATGCAGATTGTTGTTGAGGAACAGGAAGGAGAGCGGAGAGCGCTCGACGATCACCGTGCGCCCTTCCGGATGTTCCGACCACTGATGCTCTGCATAGGTACGCACCGAAATCAGCGACTGCCCGAGCCAGACCGGCACCAATATGTAGAGCCAGAGCGGAATGCCGAAACCGAATGTGACGATCGGCACCACCACGGCAAGGCCGATAGCGTGCAGCAGCCACGCCTTGCGGATCGCCTTGTCCCCGACGATGATCTGCTTGGCGTCGTCGATGAAGAAGCCGATCGACGACAGCCACGGTCCGAGGATGAAGCGGCCGACCATGGTGTTGTTGATCTTGAGCAGAAGCTTCATCGCCGGCGGCAGTTCCTCATGCATCCAAAGCGCCTGGTAATAGCTCTCCGGATCGTCCAGCGGATCGGTCAGCCGCTCATCGGCGTGGTGGCGCAAATGGATGGTCTTGAAACGCCGGAACGGCCAGACCAGCCCGATCGGCAGGAAGACGAAGGTTTCATTGAGCTTGGCGTTGCGGGTCGGGTGACCGTGCAGCACTTCGTGCATCAGCGAGGATTGCAGAGCCAGGATGAAGGGCAGGACGGCAAGCGCCAAAAGCGGATGGGATGGCCAGAGAAGGAAGCCCGTGGCGAGCCAGGCGCCGTAGCAGAAGAGTGTGAGGAAGACAGTCGGCCATTCGACCGCCGGTGTGCTGCTACGTCTCTTATTCATGCTTGCCATGCTATCGACCACTGCCCTCCAGTCGCCGGAACCAACTCGGTTCCTGACAGCATTGTGTCAGGAGCCTGCCGTTACATCAACGCGACAAAGCGCACAAACTGTTGCGAGTGCGCATTTTCAGCCGCATATGTTATACATTGTAAACAGATATGGGGATTCGTTTCCGCCTGAGCCACGTTCAGATCGGCTTCAGCGCAAATTTTTCCTCTCCAAAGCAGGAGCAGCGTCATGGACAAGCGCGATCTTTCGACCCTGTTCAGGGAGCGGCTGAAATTGCTCTTGACACGGTCCGACCTCAACCAGTCGGCCTTCGCGACTGCCGTCGGCATCGACCGCTCGGCGCTCTCACAACTCCTGTCAGGCGCCTCGACCCGCTTGCCGCGCGCCGAGACGCTTCTCAACATTGCGGCCGAGTTCAAGGTGTCGCTTGATTGGCTGCTGGGCCTTTCCCAGGACGAGGGCGTCACCGGCGAAATTAGAGAGAGCCTCGAGATCGAGGAGGCGCCCGACGGCTTCGACCGCACGTTGCTCGCCAAGTGGCATGCCGAGGCGGCGGGCACGAAAATCCGCTACGTGCCGGCAGGCATCCCTGACCTTTTGCGCACGGAAGCCCTTGTTGAGTATGAGGCCGGAATAACCAACAAGAGCCGTGAGGCGCAGGCCGGCGAAACGCAATACCGCATCGACTATACAAGACGGCCGGAGACCGACATGGAGGTCTGCATGCCGCGCCACACGCTTGAGATCTTTGCGCGCGGTCTCGGGGTCTGGGATCGTTTCCCGGAAGCCGAAAGGCGCAAGCAGTTGCTGCACATGGCAACACTGCTCGACGACCTTTACCCGACTTTCCGGCTGTTCCTTTATGACGGCCGCATGCGCTATTCGATCCCCTACACGATCTTCGGTCCTTATAGGGCCGCGATCTATGTCGGCGACATGTATCTGGTGCTGAACGCCACCCAGCCGGTCCGGACGCTTACCAGCCATTTCGACAATCTGATCCGCGCCGCCGACATCAACGCGCATGAGGCGGCAAGCTTCACGCAGAAGCTGGCCGCAATGTCTTTCCCGTCAGGCTCTGTCTGATTGCCGGCATAGATATCATCCTGGCCGCCGCTCATCGTTTCAGGAAAACCCATGCAAGCATCGCGTCACATCCTTGTCCCTCCTCAGTCGGGCCGTTCCATGCGCGTCAGGCGCGGCGATCTGATCCGCATCGTCGATCCCAAGGGCCAGCAGGTCTCGGACCTCTGGGCCTTCTCGACCGGGGACCGTCTCGACTGGCTGAGCACCTCGCAGACCCGCGACATCACCGAGCGGCTGTTCCCGAAACCCGGCGACCATTTCTACAGCGCCGCCGGCAAGATCATGCTGACGCTGATCGAGGACGCCTCGCCCGGACCGCATGACATGCTCTATCCGGCCTGCGACAGCGCGCTCTACGAACGCGCCGGCCTGCCCAACCACCCGAACTGCCGCGACAATCTAATGAAGGCGCTCGGCGCGGAAGGCATCGACCTCCCCTTCGCGCCCGACCCGGTCGACCTCTTCCAGAACTCAATGCCGCAGCCGGACGGAACCCTGGTGGTCGAGGCCTCGATCAATCCGCCGGGCGGCTACGTGACATTGCGCGCCGAACAGGACCTCCTGCTTGTCGTCACCGCATGCTCGGTCGATCACCACCCGACCAATGGCGATGCCTGCACCGAGATCGAGGTCGAGATCACACCGGCTTCGTAAGATCTTCTCGGTCGCAAGTTCGTTGACTGGACATAAAGACTTCTTTATATCGTTATTTGAATTCGAACACGAAAGTCAAAGTCATGACCGCGACCAACCCGATTGACGCCCTGCTTGCCGAAAAGGGCGTGCTCCTGGCCGACGGCGCCACCGGCACCAATCTGTTCGCCATGGGTCTGGAAGCCGGCGAAGCGCCGGAGCTGCTCAATGAGACGTCGCCCGAGACGATCGCCAGCCTGCATCGGAATTTCGTCGATGCCGGCGCCGATATCATTCTGACCAACTCCTTCGGCGGCACCCGCCACCGGCTGAAGCTGCATCATGCGCAGGATCGCGTGCACGAGCTGAACAAGCGCGCCGCCGAGATCGCCCGTTCCGTTGCCGACAAGGCCGGCCGCAAGGTGATCGTCGCCGGCTCCGTCGGTCCGACCGGCGAATTGCTGGTGCCGCTCGGCGCCCTGACTTACGACGATGCCGTCGAGGCCTTTGCCGAGCAGATCGAGGGTCTCAAGGCCGGCGGCGCCGAAGTCGCCTGGATCGAGACCATGTCGGCGCCCGACGAGATCCGCGCCGCCGCGCAGGCCGCGATCCGCGTCGGCCTGCCCTATACCTATACCGGTTCCTTCGACACGGCCGGCCGCACCATGATGGGCCTGCTGCCGAAGGACATCCACGCCGTCGCCGACGGCCTGTCGCAGGCCCCGCTCGGTGTCGGCGCCAATTGCGGCGTCGGCGCTTCCGATATCCTGGCCTCGCTGCTCGACATGACCGAGGCGAAGCCGGAGGCAACCGTGATCGTCAAGGGCAATTGCGGCATTCCGGAATTCCGCGGCGCGGAGATCCACTATTCCGGCACGCCGGAATTGATGTCCGACTATGTGCGGCTGGCGGTCGATGCCGGCGCAAAAATTGTCGGCGGCTGCTGCGGCACCTCGTTCGCCCACCTCGCCGCCATGCGCAAGGCGCTCGACGCGCACACCAAGTCGACGCGCCCAACCGTCGAGACGATCGTCGAGCGTATCGGCCCGATGCGCAACAAGGTGGCGACGGCAAATACCCCGGAAACCAGCGAAGGCCGCCGCGAACGCAGGCGCAGCCGCGCCTGACAGGCCTGCTTTATTCGCTGCTTTCAGCGTAGCGCGACAGCGCTGTGTTGAAATCGACGACGTTCTGGCTGTCGGAGCTCATCGTCATCAGGGCGCCCGACGCGCCCGGATCGCTGATCTGCTCCAGCATCGCGCGAAAACGATCGTTGTTGAGCGCCGAAAGTGCGGTGTTGCGCGTCGCGCTGACATCGTTGCTGATACGCGCGGATTCCGGCGTGGGGGCAGAAGGTGCCCGGACCGGCATGTTGTACACCGTCCCGCCCGCGTTCCCGGTTGTATTGATATGCACTGCTGATCCCTCAAACTCTATCAGCATTGACTAACAGAAGCTCATTGCGATGATATTCCGGAAAAGCCACGCAATTTAACGATCGCAAAAAGGCCGGCAGGATTTGCCCCGCCGGCCTTCGCGATTCAGTCCCTGCCCTTCGGCCCTCTACTTGTTGCCGTCCAGCGATGCGGCCAGGCGCACCAGCGACAGGAACTCCGCCCTGTAGCCGAACGGATCGGCACCGCGCGCGGCGTTGGCGATCTCGGCGATCCGGTCATAGCCGAAATTCGCCGTCTGATCCTCGTCGCGCAGCTTCTGGCCGAAGGCGGCGACCGCAACCGAGAAGCGCTGGTCGGTGCCGGCCGCGTCGAAGGACTTGACCTCGTTGGCGGCAGTGACCGGCGTGGTGATCAGCTTCGACACGTTCTCGTTCGGCAGCTTGTAGCGGATCTTGACGAAGGCATATTCGCCGGCATTGGCGACGCCGCCATTGTCGACCGTGGCCTGGCCGTAGCGCAGCGGGTCGACCTGTTCACCGCCGCTGCCCTTCAGCGTGATCTCATAGACCGCCGTCACCGAATGGCCCGAACCGATATCGCCGGCATCGACGCGGTCGTTGTTGAAATCCTCGCGCTTCAGAGCTCGCGTCTCATAGCCGACCAGCCGGTACTCCGACACTGCGGCCGGGTTGAACTCGACCTGGATCTTGACGTCCTTGGCGATGGTGAACAGCGTCGAGGAAGCGTCCTCGACCAGCACCTTCTCGGCCTCCGCCAGCGTGTCGATATAGGCGGCCGTGCCGTTGCCGTTCTGGGCGATGGTCTGCATCATCTGGTCGTTCAGATTGCCGCGGCCGAAGCCGAACACCGAGAGGAACACGCCCGTCTTGCGTTCCTTCTCGATCAGCCGCTTGAGGTCGTCGTCATCGGTCTGGCCGACGTTGAAGTCGCCGTCGGTGGCGAGCATCACACGGTTGACGCCGTCCTTGACGAAGGATTGCTGGGCAAGCTTGTAGGCCTCGCGGATGCCTTCCTCGCCTGCCGTCGATCCGCCGGGCGCCAGATTGTCGATCGCCGCAAGGATCTTTTGCCTTTCCGCCGCCTTGGTCGGCATCAGCACCGTGCCGGCATTACCCGCATAGGTGACGATCGAGACGGTGTCGTCGGCTTTGAGCTTGTTGACCAGCAAGCGGAAGGCGGATTTGAGCAGCGGCAGCTTGTCCGGCTCGTCCATGGAACCCGAGACGTCGATCAGGAAGACCAGATTGGCCTTCGGCTGCTCAGCCGGCTTCACGTCGAAACCCTTGATCGCGACATGCATGAGCTTGGTGTGCTCGTTCCACGGCGTCGGCATGACGGTGACGGTCGAGTTGAATGGCGCCGCGGCCGAGTCCGGCCCCTTCCAGTCGTAGGGGAAGTAGTTGATCATCTCCTCGACACGGACCGTGTCGGCCTGAGGCAGAGCGCCTTCCTTCAGCGAGCGCCGCACGAAGGAATAGGAGGCCGTGTCGACATCGATCGAGAAGGTTGAGACCGGGTCCTGCGCCGTTTCATGCACCGGATTGGTCTTGAAGGTCTCGATGCGGTCGCGGTTTTCCTCCTGCGGCTGCATCTGGTCGGCCGGCATGGGCGCGGGCTGCACCATCAGCTTGGAATCGACCATTGCGGGAGGAGACGCCGGCATCGCAGCAGCTTCCCCGGCCGGAGCCTGGTCGGCTCTCGCCGCTTCGTCTTGTGATTGTGGCTTGAAGTTCATCATCACCCGGGAACGCGACCCGTCCTTGCCGCCGGCCGCGAACTGACCGCTCTCGGCCGGTGCCGGCGGGGGCAACGCATCGGGCGCCGCTTCCTGCTTGACCAGGCCGTCCACTTCCGTCGCCGGCTTGGCCGGCGTTGCCGGGACCACTTGCGAATTGGCTCGATACTCAGCGTCGGCGTCGGTCTTCTTCGCCTTGGCGGGCGCTGCTGCCAGCGGCTCGTTGATCGCGGGCTGTTCGGGCGCGGGCTTCTGCGCCGCCGGCTTGTCGGCCAAGGTCTCGGTGACCGTTCCGTTGCCGCCGATGACGGGCGGCTGTTCCTTCAGCATCTCGAAAGCGGCATAGCTGGCGATAGGCAGCGCGACCAGCGCGGTGATGGCCGGTGTGGCAATGAGTTTCCGTTGCATGATGTCTCTCCAGAGCTTTTGTGCTCGCTCCGTGAGACGAAGGCCCGCAGGCGTTCCTTGGGGGACAGCCGAAATTCTTTCGTCCAAGTCGAAGGCCTGCATCGCGGCCGCGAGCGCGCGCGCCTTCGCCTCGCCGTCAGGCGCCGGTACCGCGATGTCGCGCAGCCTTTCGAGTTCGTTGTCGTCGACCATGGTCACACTTCCCCGGCTGAACGCATCAGCACTTTCAGCCGTTTCTTCGCTTCATGGATGTGCCAGGAAACCGTCGTCTCCGAGATCGCCATCACCTCCGCCGCCGCCGCGTGGTTGAGACCTTCGCCATAGACAAGCAGCACCGCGTCGCGCTGCTTGTCGGGCAGCGTCCGCACCGCCGCCCAAAGCGTTTCGGCGGGATCGTCGGCCTCGGCCAGTGCTTCGCCCGCAATCGACGCATAGGCGCCGTAGGCATCGGTCTTGGCGGTGTCGCGGGCGCGCTTGCGCATCAGGTCTCGCGAAGCGTTCAGCGTCATGGCATAGAGCCATGTCGTGAAGGCACCGCTGCCCTGATAGTCGCGGATCGCGCGGCCGAGCCGCACGCAGACGTCCTGGGCGATGTCCTCGGCATCGGCCTTGCGGCCGCACCAGCGATAGGCGGCGCGATAGACGAAGCCATAGTGCCTTTCGAGCAATCTGCCGAAAGCCCCCCTGTCTCCGTCCCTCGCCCGCCCGATCAATTCGGCATCGGAGGCTTCGCTGTCGTCCAGCATCATCGCCATCATTTGCCTGTTGGACGAAGGCTAATGACCAATCCTTGGGGCGATGAAAAGATTTTTTTGCGGCAGCGCATTTCCTTCTCCCCGTTTACGGGGAGAAGGTGTCCGAAGGACGGATGAGGGGCGGCGCTGACATTCGAAGGCTCGCGCCGCACAGCGCGCCCTCCGCGACCTGCGAGAGATGGTTATCCGAGCGTCTCTTTGAAGAACGTCCCCAGCCGCTTCCAATGGCGCTCGGCGCCCGCCTCGTCGTAAACGCTATGGTCCTTGATGCACCAGCCATGGCCGACGCCGACATAGTTTTCGATCGCATGGTCGACTTCGGCGACCCTGAGCGCTTCCGCCAGCCGCGCCGACTGTTCCGGCGGGAAGCTGCGATCGACGCCGGCAACCCCGACATAGACGCGCGCCTTGATCGAGGCGGCCTTGCGGTGCGGGCTGTCCGGCGCGTCGCTGGCCAGATTGCCGCCATGGAAGCTCGCCGCGGCGGCGATGCGGTCGGGATGGGCTGCCGCCGCGTTCAGCGCCCGCGCTCCGCCCATGCAATAGCCGACGACGCCGATCGGCCCATCGATGCCTTCGGCCGTGAGCGCATTGAGGAAGGCCGCGTTGTCGCGAATGGTCATCTCCTGCGTCGTGCCGGTGACAAGCGCCATCAATTTGGTCTTGGTTTCCTCCACCGCGAAGGCGGTCTTGGCGTCGAACGGCCCATAGGGCGCGTTGCGATAAAAGAGATCGGGCACCAGCACCGCATAGCCATCGCCGGCAAGCCGCTCGGCCATCTCGTCGAGCGCCGGGCGCGGCCCGAAGGCGTCCATATAGAGGATGACGCCGGCACCGGCTTTGGTGGACGGTCGGAAAAGGCCCGCCCTTGCCACGCCGTCAAGCGTCTTGATCTGAAGGTCCTGCTTCGCCATCGCCTGCTCCATTTATCGGATGGGCGATACATATCCGCGCCAATGACCAGGGCAAGGCATCAGCCGGATCCGGCGGTCAACATTTCGTGCGGGCGCTACGGCGTCCCACCCACGAAATCAACTCTGGTCCTCGATGGGCAAGGTTCTTGCGCCGACATGCAAGGCGCGGCCGGCGCCGAACCCCATGATTGCCGCGCCGAGCCCGAGCGCTACGAACAGGAAGGCCGATCCCGAGAAACTACCGGTCCAGCCGCGGATCAACCCCACCAGCAGCGGGCCGAAGGCGGCAAGCACATAGCCGACACCTTGCGCCATGCCCGACAGATGCGCCGCGACATGCGAGTCCGGAGAACGCAGCACGATCAGGGTCATGGCGGCTGCGATCAGACCACCCTGCCCGATGCCTTGCAGAACAGCCCAGACCAGCACCGTCGAGGTCGGTGCGAAAAGAATGCCGAACAGCGCGGCCACCGCGATCGCAACAAGCGCCACGTTGATGCCGCGCTGGTTGCTCAGCCGCACGGCGATGGACGGCACCGCAAGGCAGGTGATGACCTGCGCCATCACGGACACCGATGCGATGGCGCCGGCGGTTGCCGCATCGAAGCCTCGCTCGCGCAGGATCGGCGCCAGCCAGCCGAAGACGCAATAAGCCAGCGCCGACTGCAGGCCCATGAACAAGGTCACCTGCCACGCAAGACGATCGCGCCAGAGGCCGACGACGCGAAAGCCGCGATGGCTTGCCTGCCGCCGGCTGCCCAGGGCCTGTGGGATCCATATCGCCAGCATGAGCAAGGTCGGCACCGCCCAGGCACCGAGCGCGCTCGACCACGAACCGGTGACGAAATGCTCGATCGGCAGCGTGAGGCCGGCGGCGGCGGCCGAACCCGCGCAAAGCGCCATGGTGTAGAGGCCGGTCATGACCGCGGCGCTGTCGGCGAAGTCACGCTTGACCAGTCCAGGCAACAGCACGTTGCCGATGGCGATGGCGCCGCCGGCAAGGAAGGTCGCGGCGAACAGCAATGGAACCGATCCGAACCAGCGCAGTCCGGTTCCCAACGCCAGCACGACAAGCGCGCCGAGCAAGGCCCGTTCGGCGCCGTAGCGCTGGGCAAGCCTCGGCGCAAACGGGGCAAACAGGCCGAGACAGAGCACCGGCAGCGTCGTCAGCAGGCTGGCGCCCGTCGTCGAGAGCCCGGTCGCCTGCATCACTTCGGGCAACAGCACCGACAGGCTGGAAAACAACGGCCGCAGGTTGAAGGCGATCAGCACAAGGCTGGCGCCGAGCACGATACGCGCGGCGCGGCTGCGCAACTGCGGGGGCTGCGGCGGCGGCAGGCTGTCGGCCTCGGCGTCGATGAGGTTCAGCCCCTCGAGGGATTGCGCCTCCAGGTCGGGTTGGCGAAATGTCTGGTTCATTGGGAAAGCAGTCTTTCAAACTGGGCAAGCACCGGCGCCATGAAGGCGTGAACGGCAGCAACCGCGCCGTCGGGATCGCCTGCGGCGATGGCATCGAGGATGGCCGCGTGCGCCTGCTGGTCCGGTTCGGGCAGCTCGCCATCGATCGTGGCGTGGATGGTTTCGGTAATGGCGACGGTGAAGAAATCATAGAGTTCCATCATCGCCTTGTTGCCGGACGCCGCGACGACCGATTTGTGGAAGGCAAGGTCGCGCTGGATGAAGGCTTCGCTTCCGCCGTCGGCGACGCTACCGCGCTCGGCAAGCAGCTGACGCATCCGCTTGATGTCGGCGGGCGTGCGGCGCAAGGCGGCAAGCCGTGCCGCTTCAAGGTCGAGCGCGGCCCGCGCCTCCCATTGATCGCGCAGGCCGGTGCGCCTGACACGATCGAGAGCCGCGGACGCGTCGACGGTCGAGCGCACATAGGTGCCCGAGCCCTGGCGCGTATCCAGCAACCCTTGCGAGACCAGCACCCTCACCGCCTCGCGCACGGTACCGCGACTGACGGCAAGCAGATCGCTGAGGACCGCCTCATTGGGCACGCGCTCGCCGACACCCCAGCGGCCGCTGACGATCTCAGCGCGCAGGCTTTCGGTGGCGCTGGTGGTAAGGTTGGTTCTGACGGCGGGTTGCATCGGCCTATTCATCAAGTCATCTGATGACTTGATGAATAGGCCGACAGCCGATCACCGTCAAGCGCTTGCGAACAAACGACGACCGATCAGGCGGCGGCGCGCGCGAAACTCGCCATATGGAAGGCCTGGACCTCCGCTGGGTAGCGATAGGCCACGCCAAAGGGGCAGGCGTTGCGATCGAGGCAGCCGCCGCTCCGGCACGATCCCCCACGAGGGCCGCGCACATGGCCGAGACAGCTCTCATACGCAAAACCCTGTTCAGAATAGGCGTCGACAGGACAGGATTTAAGGCAAGGTTTTGCGACACATGTGTCGCAAAGATGAATCGCCTCATGAGCTTCGGACTGAGAAATCTCGTCCTCGAACAGCAACGCGCCGCGATAGGCGTGCCATAGCCCGTACTGGGGATGCATAAGTATGCCGAGCGGCGACGGCTTCAGTCGCTCGGCACGCATCGCCCATTGCTGGAACGGCAGATAGGGCCGGTCGGACGGCGAAATAGCGCGCGCACCGCAGCCCTGCGCGACGGCGCCGATCACCTCGCGCGACCAGGTGTCGAGTGGATTGGCGATGTCCCTCGCCTGCTGCCGAAGCCAGCGCTGGAAATGCGGCCATGGCGCCGCGCCTGCCTGCCCGACCAGCAGCATCGATTTTGCCGGGGCGCCGGAAGGTCCGGCTGGCGCCGCCTCCTCGTCGCCGAAGCCGAAACCGCCGCGAAGGATCAGGCCACTGGCCGCAAGCACGGCCGCAATCTCCTCGACCGTGCCGCGGGAAAAAGTCATCCCTTCCGGTCCGGGTCGGAGAACGCGCTCCGCCAGACTTCCTTGTGAATGATGTTGGCGACTTTAGCCCGGCCTGAATCGGGCTCCTTTCACGTGAAGGCGTCGGCCATCGAGCCCTTCTTCTTGGCGATGAAGTCGTTCAACGCCTCGTCGATGGCCGGATCGAGATGCGGCGCCTCGTAGCTCTCCAGCCAGCGGCGGGCGAGCTCGTTGGCGCGCTGCGGCGCGGTCTTCTCGCCTTCGGCCAGCCACTGCTCGTAGGAATTGTTGTCGGCGATGTTGGAGCGATAGAAGGCGGTCTGGAAATTCGCCTGCGTGTGGTCGCAGCCCAGATAATGGCTGCCCGGACCGACCTGGCGGATGGCATCCATCGCCTGGCCGTTTTCCGACAGATCGACGCCCTCGGCGAATTTCTGCTGCATGCCGAGCTGGTCGATGTCCATCATGAACTTTTCGTAGCAGGAGGCGAGACCGCCCTCGAGCCAGCCCGCCGAATGCAGCACGAAATTGGTGCCGGCGAGGATCGTCGAGTTGAGCGTGTTGGCGCTCTCGTAGGCCGCCTGTGCATCCGGAACCTTCGAGGCGCACAGCGAACCGCCGGTGCGGAACGGCAGGCCGAGCCGGCGGGCGAGCTGCGCCGCGCCATAAGAGACAAGCGACGGCTCGGGCGTGCCGAAGGTCGGCGCGCCGGACTGCATCGAGATCGACGAAGCGAAGGTGCCGAACAGCACCGGCGCGCCGGGCCTGATCAGCTGCGTGAACGAGGCGCCGGCGAGCACCTCGGCCAGCACCTGCGTCAGCGTGCCGGCGACCGTCACCGGGCTCATCGCACCGGCCAGGATGAAGGGCGTGACGATGCAGGCCTGGTTGTGGCGCGAATAGACTTTCAGCGCTCCCAACATGGTCTCGTCGAACACCATCGGCGAGTTGGCGTTGATCAGGCTGGTCAGCACCGTGTTGTTCTCGACGAAGTCGTCGCCGAACACCAGCTTGGCCATCGCCACCGTGTCCTCGGCCCGCTCAGGCGCCGTCACCGACCCCATGAACGGCTTGTCCGAGTAACGGATATGCGCGTAGATCATATCGAGGTGGCGCTTGTTGACCGGCACGTCGACCGGCTCGCACACAGTGCCGCCCGAATGGTGGATCGACGGCGCCATATAGGCGAGCTTCACGAAATTCTGGAAATCCTCGATCGTCGCGTAGCGGCGATTGCCGTCGAGGTCGCGCACGAAGGGCGGTCCGTAGACCGGCGCGAACACGGTCGCATTGCCGCCGATCTGCACCGAACGTTCCGGATTGCGCGCATGCTGGGTGTAGATGGAAGGCGCGGTCTTGAGCAGCGAGCGGCACAGCCCCTTGGGGAAATGCACGCGCTCGCCCTTGACGTCGGCGCCAGCCTCTTTCCACAGCGCCAGCGCCTCGGCGTCGTCACGGAAGATGATGCCCATCTCTTCCAGCACCGTGTCGGTGTTCTTCTCGATCAGCGCCAGGCCTTCCTCGTTGAGGACCTCGTAGACGTTGATCTTGCGCTTGATATAGGTGAGCTGCGTGCCCGGACCGCCGCCCGAACGGGCGGCCCGGCGCGCCGCCGCGCCGCCGCTGGCGCCGCGTCCGCGCCGTCCGCCTGACGCTTCCTGCTCGACTGCCGCGTTATCGCTCATGATCGTTCTTCCTATAACTTGGCCTGAATTGGCTGGGCGGCCCATCGTCGCCGCTTCTTGCCGGATCGTAGCCATGCACCCTATTGGAAACGGCCAGCCAGCGCCAACACCTGTCGCAAAATCGACAAGAAAAGCGCCAATTTTTCAGTCGCTTTCCTTTTGCGGGAAGTCGCAAATCAGCTATGGCTAGCTTGCCCTCGCGGGTTAGGTATTGGCGCATCGATTTTTAGGCTGCGGCGGTCATTCCGAGCAGCAAGGAGCCCGAGGAAAAAATGTCCGACGACGAGATCATCCTTTCCGAGCTTTCCGACGACGAGCTCGTGCAGCAGATGCACGACGACCTTTATGACGGGCTGAAGGAAGAGATCGAGGAAGGCACCCGCATCCTGCTCGAACGCGGCTGGGCGCCCTACAAGGTGCTGACCGAGGCGCTGGTTGAAGGCATGCGCATCGTTGGCGAGGATTTTCGCGACGGCATCCTGTTCGTGCCGGAAGTGCTGCTGTCGGCCAACGCCATGAAGGCCGGCATGTTCATCCTGCGTCCGCTGCTTGCCGCCACCGGCGCGCCGAAGCAGGGCAAGATGGTGATCGGCACCGTCAAGGGCGACATCCACGACATCGGCAAGAACCTTGTCGGCATGATGATGGAAGGCGCCGGCTTCGACGTCATCGACCTCGGCATCAACAACGCGGTCGAGAAATATCTGGACGCGATCGAGCAGCACCAGCCCGACATCATCGGCATGTCGGCGCTGCTCACCACCACCATGCCCTATATGAAGGTCGTCATCGACACGATGAAGGAAAAGGGCATCCGCGACGATTATGTCGTGCTGGTCGGCGGCGCGCCGCTCAACGAGGAATTCGGCAAGGCCGTCGGCGCCGACGCCTATTGCCGCGATGCCGCGGTCGCGGTCGAGACGGCCAAGGACTACATGAAGCGCAAGCACAACGTTCGCGCTTCCGCCTGACCCGAGGCATCAGGATGGATCGACAAGAAAAGCCGCGCCTTGCAGCGCGGCTTTTTTGTTCCCAGATGATGGGTGAGGCTGCCGATCAGTTGACAGTGTCTTTGACCGCCCTCGCCGTCGATTTGACGTCCTTGCCGACGCCCCGGATGGTGTTGGCGCAGGCCGTGAGGGCAAGCGCGCAGGCCAGGATGGCGATCGGCGCGATGCGTAGCAGTTTCATGGACGGTGTCTCCCTCGACAGATATTAAGCCCCGCAGCGAAAGCCGGCCCGACTTGGTCAAGACGCAAAAAACGGAACCGAATCACACAGACAGGCTGCTCGTCATCGCCTGCGGGATGATTGCGCGCGAAGTTTTGGCCGTCAAGCAACGGCTAAAGCTCGATCATCTCGAGCTGACCTGCCTGCCGGCCGAGTTCCACTTCTATCCGGACCGCATCGCGCCGGCGATGGACAAGGCGATCGAAAAGGCCAAGGCCGAAGGCTACCGGCACATCTTCGTCGGCTATGCCGATTGCGGCACCGGCGGCCTGCTCGACCGCGTCATCGAGAAGCACGGCGTCGAGCGCATGGCCGGACCGCATTGCTTTGCCTTCTACCAGGGCATGGATGCCTATGCGAAGGTCGCCGATGACGACATGATGTCGTTCTACATGACCGACTTCCTTTGCCGGCAGTTCGACGCCTTCTTCATCAAGCCGCTCGGTCTCGACAGGCATCCCGAACTGATCAAGGATTATTTCGGCAACTACGAGAAGCTGATCTATCTCGCCCAGACCGACGACCCGGCGCTCGACAAGGTCGCCGAGAAAGCCGCTGTTATGCTCGGCCTGGTGTATGAACGCCGCTCGACCGGCTATGGCGACCTGACCGGCGAACTGGCGCGGGCGGCAGCCGGCGCCTGAGGGCTTCACGCCTCCGTTTCGAGCGCCCTCAACACATCGGCAAAACTCGTTCTGCAGACGAAGCCCAGCTTCTGCCTCGCCCGCGACGGATCGTAGACGCGGTCGATCGATGAGAACATCGTCCAGCCCTTCCCGACATAGAGCCGGGGGTAATCCGGGAAATAGCGCGCGACGACAGACGGCGCGTCGGCGATCAGCTCGGCGCAATCCTCCGGCCGAAACGGCGTCGGCGCCGAGATGATGAAGGTGTCGAAACCGAGCTGCGGCGCCTTCTCCAAGGCTGCGACATGGGCTTCCGCCGCGTCCTCAACCGTGAGGCGGCGGAACAGCAATTCGTTGGCCTTGGTGTTGGCGTCGGACTGCTCGATCGCATGCGCCATATCGTCCGCTTCGGGAAAGAAGCGCGCCGTGCGCAGCACGACGACGGGCAGCCCATGCTCGATATGATAGAGACGGCACAAATGCTCGGCCGAAAGTTTCGTGACGCCATAGATATTGCGCGGCTCCGGCGACATTTCTTCCGTCAGCCAGGCGGCCTTGCGCGCGCCGCCTCGGAAACCGGCGCGGATCGCCTGCGAGATCATCAGCGATGTCGTCGAGGTGAAGACGAAGCGCTCGACGCCGCAGGCAACCGCCGCGTCGAGCAGGTTGAGCGTGCCTTGCACATTCGTCGCGACGAAGGCCGTGTTCTCAAAATGCTCGATATTCGGCTTGTGCAGCGCGCCGCTGTGGATGATGGCTTCGATGCGATACTCGCGGACAGTCTTGAGCACCAGATCGCGATCCGCGATCGAGCCGACGACCTGCGTAAGCGCCGAACTGACCGGATCGAGGCCGATGACCTCATGGCCGAGCGCTTCGAGCCTTGGCTTGAACGCGCTGCCCAGCCAGCCGGACGATCCCGTGAGCAAGATCCGCATCGATCGAACCGCCATTTTTTCGAGCTCACGCTGTTAAGCACGGATGACAGGCGATCGCGAACCGGTAAGTTGTGCGCCAGTGATAGAAAAAACTGTTCCAGCCATTGATTTGAGGAGACACATTTCATGACGCCTCGCCTGCTTTTTGCCGCCCTCGGCCTCATCGCCCTCACCTTGCCCGCCCATGCCGACGGCGAAGTGCAGAAGCTGATCACCGCCGCCGACAAGGCCCGACTGGATAAGTATGGCGAAACGCGCAAGGCAGCCCTCGAGGAGGCCAAGGCCGGCAATCCGTCAGAGGTCAAGCAACTGGATGACCTGCTCGCCAAGCCGCTTGTCGCCTTCTCCGACAAGGACCTCACCGGCAACTGGAAGTGCCGCACCATCAAGGCGGGCGGCATCAGCCCGCTGATCATCTATGGCTGGTTCAAATGCAAGGTGACCGACGACGGCTCCGGCTGGCGGCTTACGAAGATCAGCGGCTCGCAACGCACAACCGGCCGCTTCTTCGACGATGGCGACAAGCGCTCGATCTATCTCGGCTCGTTCTCGGTCAATGACGACAAGGCCAAGCCCTATGGCAGCGGCCCCGAAAGCGACCAGGTCGGCTACGCCTTCCGCAACAGCGCCACCGAATGGCGCATCGAATTCCCCGCGCCCTATTACGAATCGAAGCTCGACATCATGGAATTGAGGCGCTGAACGGCCTTCGACGCTGGCTGAAACGCCTTCGGCACACCAAGGATTAACCCGCCCCGCATAGCATGCGCCAGTCTTCAGAGTGGGGCTTGCCGTGGCAGCGTTGGAATCGAATACGCGACCGGTCGTGGTCGTCACTGAAGGTGGCCCGCATATCTGGGCCATCGTCAATGCGCTTGCCGATTGCGTCGGCCCCGTCAGCGTCATCCTCGAATCCGCTGAATCCAAAAAGCGCCTGCTGATTGGCCGCGCGCGGCGCCAGGGCTGGGTCTCGGCCGTCGGCCAGCTCGGCACCATGGTGCTGACCAGGCTCGGCAAGCGATTCTTGGCCGGTCATGCCGAACGGCTGATCGCCGAGGAGAAGCTCGACACCGAACCGCGGCAAGGCCAGGCGATCATCCACGTGCCCTCGGCCAATGGGCCGGAATGCCTGAAGGAAATCGCGAATATCAAACCGGGTGTCGTCCTGCTCGCCGGCTGCAGGCTGCTGTCGAAGGATACGCTGGCCAAGATGCCTTGCCCGGTGCTCAACTATCACGCCGGCATCGCACCAAAATATCGCGGCATGAATGGCGGCTACTGGGCGCTGGCCACCGGCGATCAAGGGAATTTCGGCACGACCGTTCACCTGGTCGATGCCGGCGTCGACACCGGCGGCGTGCTGAAGCAATCGCGCGGCAAGCCTAAGACCGGCGACACGATCGCCAGCTACGCTCTGCGGCAAGCAGCCTTTTCGCGCGATATCTGCGTCGACGCGGTCGGCAATGCGCTGGCCGGCAGACTGGAAATCATCGATCCCGGCCTGCCGTCCAAGCAGTGGTATCACCCGACGATCTGGTTCTATCTGTGGACCGGCCTGACGAAGCGCGTCTGGTGATCAGCCGGCAACGGATTCCGGCATTCGCCTTGCGTCGTTGACAGCGTCGCTTTTGAAGGCGCGCGCGTCGTCCCATAACAAGCGGCCTCATGGCGCTTGCGGCAATGCTCGCAACATCAAGGAGCAAGAGTTTCATGGCCGATCTGATCGTCGTCTATTGGCGCGACATCCCCGCCCAGGTCATCGTCAAGAAGGGCCGGCAGAACGCCAAGCGCGAACTGCCGCTGCGCTTCACCGAGGCGATCGACATGTGCGCCATGCGCACCGGCGCCGGCGGCACCGACGACTATCTGGCCGAGTGGCGCAAGGCCGACCCGATCCCGGTCGGCGACGACATCGAGGCCGAGGTCGAGAAGGCTTTTCAGGAACTCGACGCGAAATACGACCGCGAGCGGCTGGTCGCTCTGGTCAAGGCTGGCGGGAAAGAAAATGTCTGACAAGGAGCCGGCGGTCACCCAGGCCACTTTGGTCAAGAAGGCAGCGCCGAAATCCGACTACAAGCCTGCCGACGTGTCGCCGCAGCGGCGCGTCCAGCGCACTTTTGCGGTGCGCCTGTGGTCGATCCGCCATTCGCGACTGCTCGAATGGTTCTACAGCCGGTTCGCCGATGCCTTCCTGCTGTTGCACCCTCTGTGGAAAGGCATCGGCTACGGCCGCGTCGAAGCGCCGGTGAAATTCGTCGAGAAGCGCGTCAAGGGCTTCATGTTCGACTGCCGCATGTGCGGCCAGTGCGTGCTCTCCTCCACCGGCATGTCGTGCCCGATGAACTGCCCGAAGCAGCTGCGCAACGGCCCATGCGGCGGCGTGCGCGCCAACGGCAATTGCGAGGTCGAGCCGGACATGCCCTGCGTCTGGGTCAAGGCCTGGGAAGGTTCGCGCAACATGGTGCATGGCGACAAGATCCTGACCGTGCAGAAGCCGGTCGATCAGTCGCTGCGCGAAACCTCGGCCTGGCTGCGGGTGACCGCGCAATCCGCCGCGGCGCGCGAGCCGACCCAGAACCCCGGAGCTTCGGCATGACCGGCCGCCAGCGCGACGAGAACCCGGCCGGCATCCACCTGCCGCTCGATCCCCTGCCCGGTCACACGTCGCGCGGCCGGCTGGAGCGCGTGCTGCGCCGTGGCGAATTCGCGGTGACGACCGAGCTCAACCCGCCCGATAGCGCCGATCCGGAAGACGTCTACAACCGTGCCAAGATCTTCGACGGCTGGGTCGACGCTATCAACGCTGTCGATGCTTCGGGCGCCAACTGCCACATGTCCTCGGTCGGCATCTGCGCGCTGCTGACCCGCATGGGCTATGCGCCGATCATGCAGATCGCCTGCCGCGACAAGAACCGGATCGCCATCCAGGGTGACGTGCTGGGCGGCGCCGCGATGGGTGTGGCCAATATGCTGTGCCTCACAGGCGACGGCGTGCAGGCCGGCGACCAGCCCGGCGCCAAGCCGGTGTTCGACCTCGATTCCATGTCGCTGCTCGAGACCTGCCGCATCATGCGCGACAACGGCAAGTTCCTGTCCGGCCGCAAGCTGACGACGCCGCCGCAGATCTTCCTCGGCTGCGCGGTCAATCCATTCGCGCCACCCTACGATTTCCGCCCGATCCATCTCGGCAAGAAGATCGCAGCTGGCGCGCAATTCGCGCAGACGCAGTACTGCTTCGACGTGCCGATGTTCAAAACCTTCATGCAGAAGGCCCGAGACCTCGGTCACACCGAAAAGCTCTTCCTGCTCTGCGGCGTCGGTCCGCTCGCTTCCGCCAAGACGGCGAAATGGATCCGCTCCAACGTGCCGGGCATCCACATCCCCGACGCGGTGATCAAGCGGCTCGAGGGCGCGCAGGATCAGAAGAAGGAAGGCAAGCAGCTCTGCATCGACATCATCAACGAGGTGAAGGAAATCCCGGGCGTCGCCGGCATCCATGTGATGGCCTACCGCCAGGAGGAATATGTCGCCGAGATCGTCGATGAATCCGGCGTGCTGAAAGGCCGCCAGCCCTGGAAGCGCGAGATCCGCCGCGATGACCAGCTGGTCGCCGAGCGGCTCGGCCACATTCTGCACGACGAGATTACCGAAACCCAGGTGGATATGGTGAAGACCGCGCATTGATATATGTCGCCCAAAAGTGGGAACGGTTTTGGGACAACGACATACATTGACTTGGAGTCTAAGGACGCTGTCGGAACGCATTCGCTTGAACCAGATCAGATAACGATATAAAGAAGTCTTTATATCCCGACGGAGAGATCGCATGACCCGCACTATCGTCGCCTCGGCGACCCGAGAAATCGTCATCGGCTTCGATCAGCCCTTCTGCGTGATCGGCGAACGCATCAACCCGACCGGCCGCAAGAAGCTGGCCGCCGAGATGGTGGCCGGCAACTTCGAGACCGTCATCAAGGACGCGCTGGAGCAGGCCGCCTGCGGCGCCACCATGCTCGACGTCAATGCCGGCGTCACCTCGGTCAACCCGAATGAGACGGAGCCGGGTCTGCTGGTCCAGACGCTGGAGATCGTGCAGGGGCTGGTCGATCTGCCGCTGTCGATCGACTCTTCCGTCACCGCCGCTATCGAGGCCGGGTTGAAGGTCGCCAAGGGCCGGCCGCTGGTCAACTCCGTCACCGGCGAGGAAGAAAAGCTCGAAGCCATCCTGCCGCTGGTCAAGAAATACAACGTCCCGGTCGTCGCCATCTCCAACGACGAGACCGGCATCTCGATGGACCCGGACGTCCGCTTCGCCGTCGCCAAGAAGATCGTCGAGCGCTGCGCCGACTTCGGCATCCCGGCGTATGACGTCGTCGTCGATCCGCTGGTGATGCCGATCGGCGCGCTGGGCGATGCCGGCCGCCAGGTGTTCGCGCTGCTGCGGCGGTTGCGCGAAGAACTCAAGGTCAACACCACTTGCGGCCTTTCCAACATCTCCTTCGGCCTGCCGCACCGCCACGGCATCAACGCCGCCTTCATCCCGATGGTGATCGGCGCCGGCATGACCAGCGCCATCATGAACCCGGTCCGTCCGCAGGAAATGGAAGCCGTGCGCGGCGCCAATGTGCTGAACGGCACCGACGAGAACTGCACCAACTGGATCCGCACCTACAAGGACTACAAGCCGGCCGAAGGCGGCCATCCGGTTGCCGCTCCAGTCGCGGTGACCGCGCCGGGCGACGGCGCTGCCGCCGGCGGCCGCCGCCGCGGCGGTCGTGAAGCCCGCATGGCCAGGGGATAAGCGCGCAATCGTGAGCCGCACCGCAAACAATGCCTGTCCGATCGCATCGTGGATGCGGCCGGACAGCTCTGCTTTGCGTTCAGGCCATGCCCAGTATGGCGTCGAACAGCGCCATTCCCGCCCACGATCCGAAGATGCCTGTCACGCCGCCGACGATGAAATCATCGTCATAGGCGGGCCAGTACGTGTGCAGCACCAGCGCGCCGACGATCGCGCCGACAATCCCGGTGGCGAGGTATTGCGGATTGCGCAGCCACGAGCCCTTGATCACGCGCACCATGGTGAAGGCGGTGAGGACGGCGGAGATCAGCAGATCCGACATGGTTGGCCCCTGGACCAACGGACTCTCCGCCCAATAGTAAAACGATCCGTTAAACGGCATCGGCAATTGCCATCGAGACACGTGCCAGCATGAATCCTCCCCCCCACATCACCGATCCGCTCGTGCTGTTCATGCCGTCGGGCAAGCGCGGCCGGTTCCCGGTCGGCACGCCGGTCCTCGATGCCGCGCGCCAGCTCGGCGTCTATGTCGAAAGCGTGTGCGGCGGCCGCGCCACCTGCGGGCGCTGCCAGATCGAAGTGCAGGAAGGCAATTTCGCCAAGCACAAGATCGTCTCGTCCAACGACCACATCTCGCCCAAGGGCGCCAAGGAAGAGCGCTACGAACGCGTGCGCGGCCTGCCTGAACGGCGTCGCCTCTCCTGCTCGGCGCAGATCCTCGGCGACCTGGTCATCGATGTGCCGCAGGACACGGTCATCAACGCCCAGACCATCCGCAAGGACGCCGACACCAGGGTGATCGCCCGCGATACGGCGATCCGCATGTGCTATGTCGAGATCGAAGAGCCCGACATGCACAAGCCGCTCGGCGATCTCGACCGGCTCAAGATCGCCCTGATGAAGGACTGGGACCTCAAGAACCTCGAATTCGACTTCTATCTGCTGCCGCAGGTGCAGGGCATCCTGCGCAAGGGCAATTGGGCTGCCACCGCCGCCATCCACAAGGATGCCGAGAGCGACATCGCGCGCGTCATCGCGCTGTGGCCCGGCCTCAAGAACGAGGCTTACGGCCTCGCTTGCGACATCGGCTCGACCACCATCGCCATGCATCTGGTGTCGCTGCTGTCGGGCCGCGTCGCCGCGTCTTCCGGCACCTCCAATCCGCAGATCCGCTTCGGCGAGGATCTGATGAGCCGCGTCTCCTATGTGATGATGAACCCCGACGGCCGCGAAGGCATGACGGTCGCCGTGCGCGAGGCGGTTTCCGGCCTCGTCGACAAGGTCTGCGCCGAAGGCAACGTCCAGCGCGCCGACATCCTGGATTCCGTCTTCGTCGGCAATCCGATCATGCACCATCTGTTCCTGGGCATCGATCCGACCGAGCTCGGCGGCGCGCCCTTCGCCCTTGCCGTCTCCGGCGCGGTGCGCATCAAGGCCTCCGACATCGGCTTGAAGCTCAACCAGGGCGCCCGCCTCTATATGCTGCCCTGCATTGCCGGCCATGTCGGCGCCGATGCGGCCGCTGTCACCCTGTCGGAAGGCCCGCACCGCCAGGACGAGATGATGCTGATCGTCGATGTCGGCACCAATGCCGAGATCGTGCTCGGCAACTCGACGCGCGTCGTCGCGGCCTCCTCGCCCACCGGTCCCGCCTTCGAGGGCGCCGAAATCTCTGGCGGCCAGCGTGCCGCGCCCGGCGCCATCGAGCGCGTGCGCATCGACCCGGACACGCTGGAGCCGAAATACCGCGTCATCGGTTCGGAACTGTGGTCGGACGAGCCCGGCTTCATCGACAGCGTGCAGGCGACCGGCGTCACCGGCATCTGCGGCTCCGGCATCATCGAGGTGGTGGCGGAGATGTATCTGGCCGGCATCATTTCCGAAGACGGCGTCGTCGACGGATCGCTCAGCATGCGCTCGCCGCGCGTCGTCGCCAACGGCCGCACCTTCTCCTACGTGCTGAAGGAGGGCGAGCCGAAGATCACCATCACCCAGAACGACGTGCGCGCCATCCAGCTCGCCAAGGCGGCACTCTATGCCGGCACCAAGCTGTTGATGGAAAAGCAGCTCACCGACCATGTCGACCGGATCCATTTCGCCGGTGCCTTCGGTTCCTTCATCGATCCGAAATACGCCATGGTGCTTGGCCTGATCCCGGATTGCGACCTCGACAAGGTCTCGGCCGTCGGCAATGCCGCCGGCGCTGGCGCCCGCATGGCACTGCTCAATCGCGGCTACCGCCGCGAGATCGAGGAAACGGTGAGCAGGATCGAGAAGATCGAGACCGCGCTCGAGCCGAAGTTCCAGGAGCACTTCGTCTACGCCATGGCGCTGCCGAACAAGGTCGATCCCTTCCCCAAGCTGTCGGCCGCGGTGAAGCTACCGCCGCGCAAGGCGATGAGCGAGGACGGCACCGCCGGCGATGCCACCCCGCGCCGGCGCTCCCGCGAGGAGCGCGCGGCACGGCGCGGCCGCGACTAAAGCATGTCTCCCGAAAGTGGGAACCGGTTTCGGATAAGGACATGCGTAAAATCAAAAACCTAAAGCGCAGGGAGCGAATCTGAAAGATCGCTGCGCGCTTTAAAGCAAGTTCAAGCGTGCAGCGAGTTCATTCCGCGGCCCCTGCGGCCGCGGCATTGCTTGCCTTGATGGCGGCCTTCGGGCGTTGCGGGTGCAGCAGCCCGATCAATGGTTTTTCGACGACCAGATAGAGCATCGCCGAGAGCGCGAGCGTGGCAACCAGGATCGTCGTCGGCTGCAGCGCCGCCGGAACTCCGGTCCTCAGGACGACTCCCGTCGCCAGGACGCCGACCACGACGTGCCACAGATAGATCGAATAGGACGCATCGCCGAGAAAGCTCGGCAAGGCGGCCGGCTTGAACGGCCGTGCCCGCTCGGCAAAGACCGCGCCTGCCACGATCAGCGCGGCCGGAGGCCCCCAACGCAAGGCACGAGGCAAATCGGCATCGAACAGCGGGCCGGCCGCAAACAGAAGGAATCCCGCGCCAGCCATCGCCAGCGCCACGCCGAGCGGCAGCCTGGCACCCTGGAGCCACAAGCGTCCCACGACGACGCCGGCCGCGAACTCGATCACGACTGGATCGGTGAAGGCCCGTGCGTATCCCGCGGGAAGGACGAAATGTAGCGCGACGATGGCGACAAGCGCACCGGTAAGGACACCGAACCGCCAGCGCTCGCCCATGAAGAGGACCAGTGTGAAAACGAGATAGAACATCATTTCATAGCAAAGCGTCCAACCCTGTATGACGATGGGATGCAGCGCGCCCTCCTGCAGGACCGGCAGGAAGAACAGTGAGCCGACGAAATTCGGGACACTGAAGAAATGACCGTAGAAGAACTGCGGCTTGAGCAGGATGCCCGCAGCGGTCAGCAGCGTGACGATCCAGTAGAGAGGCACGATGCGGGTGATGCGGCGCCCCATGAAACGCCAAGGGTTGGCCGGCCTGCCGGCGGTCGTCACCCACATGATGAAGCCGCTGATGACGAAGAAGACATCGACGCCGGCTGCTCCCACGTGGAACGGGCCGCCGAATTGTTCGCTGACGTGGAAGCAAACGACTGCGCACGCGGCAAGGCCGCGCAGATATTGAACACTATGAATGCTCGTCACGATGCCCTGACCCGTATCGCATCATGTTGCGGTGCACATGCCCACGCCGCATTGCACAATAACAAAGCAGCCGCTCGCCTCTGTCAACCGCCGAGGGCGGCTATCGGGATAGAAACCGGCATAGCAGCCTCGCAATTCGTTTGTATGCAAATGTTTCCGGATTCGCGCGATCCGGAAACCGAAACGCTGTTTTCGCGAAATCGATCCGATACATGCGTGAGCGATTTAACCGGACATCGAACGGCGGCTGCGGACAATCCGCGGCCGTCGCCGGTCTTCAAGGGAGATGAAAATGTCGATGTACGATAACCTCAGCCGCTTCGGTGTGACCATCAGGCAGGCTCACGCCAGGAACAAGGCGATCCGCGCGCTGAACAGCCTGCCGGCGCATGTCCAGAAGGATATCGGCTGGCCGGCTTCGCCGCCAAGCGACCCGCAGGCAGCCCTCCACGCGCTGCTTCTGGGCACGCCGCGCTGATGACCCTCGCCGACAAATGCAAACTGCTCGGCAAACGCCGGGGCCGCGACGCGGCCTCGGCGACCGACGATAACAATTGCGCGCGGCGCTGCTGCCGAAGCGGCGTTGACACTGGCCCCATCGGATCACACCGATGTGCCAGCGGCGAACCTTGAAATTTTTAACTGAGGTACAATCTTCGGATAGCAGGGGAATTCTCTTAGTCGGCTCCGCCGAGATCCGTGTATCCGCATGCCCAGTTTGAAAAGCCATCTCGTTTCATTCGTTCTGCGGCACAGCCGCAAGAAGGCGTTTTCCAGTCCCGAGAACCTCCAGCGCTGGATCGCCTACGCCCGCAAGACCGAGGACTATCATCCTCCGGCCTTGCTCAAGGCACGGTTGGACATCACCGAGACCGAAATCGACGGCTTTCCCGTCTATGAGATCACCCCGAAACCGGGCGAGAGCCGGCGCATCCTTTACATGCATGGCGGCGCCTATGTTTTTCAGATCACGTCCTATCATTGGGGGCTGATCGCCGAGATGGCCGAGCGTCTCGGTTTCGGCATCACCGTGCCGATCTATCCCATCGCGCCCGAGCATGATTTCCATGACATGTTCGGCATGGTCGGCGGCGTCTACCGGCGCATGCTCGAAGACACCGACGCCGAGGACATCGTCTTCATGGGCGATTCCGCCGGCGGCAACATGGCCGTCGTGCTGACCATGATGGCGGCCGAGGAGGGCCTGCCCTCGCCGTCGCGTCATGTACTGATCTCGCCCGGCCTCGACGTTTCGCTTGCAAATCCTGAAGTCTTCGAGGCCGAGCGGCAGGATCCGTGGCTGGGTATTCCGGGTGGGCTGGAAGCGGTGCGGCTCTACAGCGCCGGTTTCGACCGCAACGACTGGCACATCAGCCCGCTTTACGGCGACTTATCCGTGCTGCCGAAGACGCTGCTGTTGACTGGTTCACGCGACATGCTGACACCAGATAATCTCATCTTCGCCGAACGCGCGCGCGCTGCCGGCGTCGAGGTCGACCTGGTCTACGAGGAAGGCATGTTCCACGTCTGGCCGCTGATCGAGATGCCTGAAGCACGCCGCGCGCGCGACAGCATCGTCGACTTTCTTGCAACTCCGCCACCGCGACGGGCTCGCGCGCGGCGCAGGACAAAGGCTGCCTTCGCGGCCCGGCCCGCGCCGGCGGCCGAATAGTTCAGAACTTGCCGGTTTCGCGGAACAGTTCGAACGTCGCCCGGATGTGGTCGGCGACGGCCTTCACCGGCGCGCTGGCGTCCGGCGCCACCACCATGGCGAGATTGTAGGTGCCGATCTCGGGCATGCCGTCCTTGGCGCCCAGCGAGACCATCTCGTCGCCGAGGAACGACTTCGGCAGCGGCGCCACCGCGAGGTCAGCCATGATCGCGGCGCGCTGGCCGGCCGTGTGGGCGCTCATATAGGCGATACGGTAGTTGCGTCCCTCGCGCCCTAGCGCTTCAAGCGCTCCTGCCCGCCAGGCGCAGCCTTCTTCCCACAGCGACACCGGCAGAGGTTCACGCAGATGCGCGCAGCCACCCTTGGCGCCCGCCCATACGATCGGCTCGGTCAAAAGCACCTCGGCGCCGATCGCACTGGTCTTGTAGGAATTGGTGAGGAGCGTGATGTCGAGCGCGCGGTCGTCCATGCGGCGGCGCAGATTGATGCTCTGGTCGATGGTGACGTCGACGGCGATCGAGGGATGCGACTGCGCGAAACGCTTCAGCACATGCGGCAGCACACGCTCGCCATAGTCGTCCGGAGAGCCCAGGCGCACCACGCCGACAATGTCGGGGATGATGAACTTCGACACCACTTCGCGGTTGATCGACAACAGCCGGCGCGCATAGCCGAGCAGCATCTCGCCATCGGTGGTCAGCGTCACCGAACGCGCATCGCGCGCGAAGACGGAACGGCCGAGGATGTCCTCCAGCTTCTTGATTTGCATGGAGACGGCCGACGGCGTGCGGAACACCGCATTGGCGGCGGTGGTGAAGCTGCCGGTCTCGGCGATCGCCACGAAAGTGCGCAGCACATCGAGATCAAGCAGCGGCAAAGGATGATTGAGCGGGGCGTTCATGGCAGGCTGCCTTCAATTTTTCTGATGCAATCCATCATTCCATTTCGTTTGATTGAACATCACTCCGGGCGCATAGTCAACTCGATCGATGCGGGATGCTGCCAAAAGCAGCCATCAAACGACCCCGACACAGTCCTGCAATCAACACGAAATGAAGCTGAAACAGACCTGACTTAACGCAATGACGGGCGCCTCCCTGCCCGCATAGAGGAGAAAGAAATGTCTATCCTGTCGTCCATTGGTCGGCTTGCGACCGAATTCAGCGCGGCCCGCGCCCGCTACCAGACCGAACGCGCCATCCATGCGCTGCCGATCGAACTGCAGAAGGATATCGGCTGGCCGGAAGCCGCGGATGCCAAGCCCGGCTTGCGCCTCGGCGTCGGAAGCTGGGCCGGAGCGAAGTAATCAAGTGTGTATGGAGTTCTGAAGGCCTGCCGCGTCAGCTCGGCAGGCCTTTTGTTCGTTTTGAGCCTTTTTGTTTGCATTCAAACAACTTTTCCAGCCATGCGGCCGCTGCATGACGCATATGAACCACTCGCATAGCGGGTTAATTTGCAAATTAAAGCACTGTAGATAATAGGAAATTTTAGGCAGCCTGCACAATAACGTCGCAAATCATGTCGCTTTTCATATCAAGCGCTTCGTTTTTGCGATTTAGTTTTTGCTGAAGCAGGCCTATATGAGCGTCAGCAAAAACGAGCTGCCCCACTCCTTAAGCGAAGGCGACCCGTCTGAGCAACCAAATGGAGATGATGATGAAGCTCTTTGCCCGCCTGTTTGCCCGCCGCGAAATGAACCTGACGACCGCCCTGGAGCGTCAGCGCCTCGCCAAGACCATGCCCGGCCAGACCGGTGCCGTGGCTGCTGCCCGTCTCGGCTTCATTGCCTAAGACAATCCGGCCCAATAAGTTGAATTCAACGCCGCCCGGCTCCGCCGAGGCGGCGTTTTCATTTGAGCGCGGACACCTGCCGCCCGTGCAGCGGCGCGCTGCGGTTGCACGCATTGCCCATTTGCGACCCATGTCGCAAATATAATCTTCACTTAGCCGCCTACCCGATTGACAGGAATGGTTTTTCCTGTTGTCGCTATGCTGTTCGCGACATCCTGTTCGCGTCATGGCTGCGTGAGGTTTCCCCGTGAATGCCGTAAAGCATGCGATCAAGAGATCGTTTGTATTCTTCCTCATTCCCGATTTCACCATGATCGCCTTCGCGACGGCGCTTGATCCGCTGCGCTCCGCCAACCGGATGCTCGGCTACGAGGCCTATCGCTGGCGGCTGGCCAGCATCGACGGCAAGCCGGTGCGCGCCTCGAACGGCGTCGAATGCGCCGTGAACACCTCGCTCGAGGAAGAGCGCAAGAAGATGGCCGGGCCGGATCGGCCGAACATGGCGATCGTCTGCAGCGGCATCAATGTCGAGCGCTACCACAACAAATCGGCCTTCGCCTGGCTGCGCGAGGAGTATAATCGCGGCGTCGCCGTCGGCGGCCTGTGCACCGGCGCGCATATCCTGGCCGCAGCGGGCCTGTTGTCCAACAAGCGCTGCGCCATCCATTGGGAGAACCTGCCGGGCTTTTCCGAGGCGTTCCCGAAGGCCAATGTCTTTGCCGACCTCTTCGAGGTCGACCAGAACGTCTACACCTGCGCCGGCGGCACCGCAGCGCTCGACATGATGCTGAAGCTGATCGGCGACGATTTCGACGAAAGCCTCGTCAACCGCGTCTGCGAGCAAGTGCTGACCGACCGCGTGCGCAGCCCGACCGACCGCCAGCGCCTGCCGCTGCGCGCTCGCCTCGGCGTGCAGAATTCCAAGGTGCTCACCATCATCGAGCTGATGGAGGCCAATCTTTCCGAGCCGCTGTCGCTGATCGAGATCGCCGATCATGTCGATCTGTCGCGCCGGCAGATCGAACGCCTGTTCCGCACCGAGATGGGCCGGTCGCCCGCCCGCTACTATCTGGAGATCCGGCTCGACCGCGCCAGGCACCTGCTGATCCAGTCGTCGATGCCGGTGGTCGAGGTGGCGGTGGCCTGCGGCTTCGTCTCCGCCTCGCATTTCTCCAAATGCTACCGCGAGCTTTACGCCCGCTCGCCGCAGCAGGAGCGCGTCGACCGCAAGCAGCTGCTGGCGGCATAACAGGCAGGCGCGGTTCTCTATACGGATTGCGTCTGCGCCGTCCGCATCGCCTCGACGCGGATGTCTTCGGTGAGCTGCGCCTTGAGCGCCGAGAATTCCGGGCTGGTCTTCAGCGTATAGTGGCGCGGATGCGGCAGGTCGACCGGCACGTCCGACTTGATGCGGCCGGGCCGGGCGCTCATCACGATCACCCGCGACGCCATGAAGATCGCCTCCTCGATGTCGTGGGTGACGAACAGCACCGTTTTCTTGCGCCGTTCCCAGATGCCGAGCAGCAATTCCTGCATCAGCCCGCGTGTCTGGTTGTCGAGCGCGCCGAACGGCTCGTCGAGCAAGAGGATCGCGGGATCGTTGGCCAAGGCGCGCGCGATCGCCGTGCGCTGCTGCATGCCGCCCGACAGCTGCTTCGGCCAATGGTTCTCGAAACCTTTGAGGCCGACGAGATCGACATAGGAGGCGACGATCTCGTTGCGCTCGCGCTCTGGCCTGCCTTGCTCGCGCAGGCCGAAGCCGATGTTTTCGGCGACTGTCAGCCAGGGAAACAGCGTATAGGACTGGAACACCATGCCGCGGTCCGGTCCGGGCCTCGTGACCGCCTTGCCGTCGAGCAGCACGCGGCCGGTGCTCGGCGCTTCAAGCCCGGCGACGATCCTGAGCAGCGTTGACTTTCCGCAACCGGACGGTCCGAGGATAGTGATGAAATCATTGGCCGCGACCGCGAGGTCGACGGGCTGCAGCGCTTGCACCGGCTGCCCGCCCCTGACCCCGTCAAAGGTCCGTGAAACGCCCTCGATCAGCAGCTTGCTCATGCCAGGCTCCATGGATAGAGCCAGCGGTTGAGCGCCTTGAAGGCGAAATCGGACAGAAGCCCGATCAGCCCGATGACGATGATGCCGAAGATGATCTGCCCTGTCGCCAGCCGCGACTGGCTGTTGATGATCATGTAGCCGATGCCCGACGATGAGCCGATCAGCTCGGCGACGATCACATAGGTCCAGGCCCAGCCGAGCACCAGCCGCAGCGTCTCGGCGATCTCCGGCGCATTGGCCGGCATGATGACGCGCTTGACGATGCCGTTGTCGGTGGCCCCCAGCGTATAGGCGGCTTCGACCAGGTCGCGGCGCGTGCCGCCGACCTTGACCGCGACGATCAGAATGATCTGGAACACCGAGCCGACAAAGATTACCAGGAGCTTTTCCAGCTCGCCGATGCCGGCCCACAGGATGAGCAGCGGGATGAAGGCCGATGCCGGCAGGTAGCGCGCAAACGACACGAACGGCTCGAGGAAGGCTTCGACCGGCTTCCAGGCGCCCATCGCGATACCGATCGGCACCGCGACGATCGACGCCAGCACGAAGCCGCCGAAGACGCGCCAGATGGTGATCAGGATATCGAGCCAGAAACGGTCTTCGACGAGCAGCCGCCAGCCGTCCTTCAGCATCGACAGCGGATCGGCGAGGAAGATCCGGTTCACATGGCCGCCGAGCGTGATCCATGCCCAGAAGGCCACGAACAGCACGAAGAAAGCGATGCCGAGCACGGTTCGCGTGCCCGGCGCAACGGGATGCAAGGGACGCAGCATCAGGCCCTGTCCTCGAAAGAAGGGATAGGCGGCGCGGTGCCGCCGATCGGGTGATGCGCGATCAGTTGGCCACCGCGCTGGTGTCGGCGAGCGTCGACACATCGGGCGCTTCCTTGATCAGCCCCATCTGCAGCAGCAGCTCGCCAGCCGTCTTGGAAAAGTCCTGGAAATCCTTGGTGAAGAACTGCTTGTTCTCCGCCTTGTCGGCCCATTTCAGGTACTTGGCCGAATCCTCGAACTCCTTGGCCGACTGCTTCACGTCGGCGCCCATGATCTCATAGGATTTCTGCGGGTCCTTCTTGATCATGTCGAGCGCGTCGAAATAGCTGTCGGCGAGCGCCTTGGCCGCGTCGGGATTGGCCTTGAGGAAGTCCGGTGTGCAGCCGACCGTATCCATCACCATCGGATAGTCGAGCGTGGTCGCCAGGATATGGCCCTGGTCGGCCTTGTCGCGCACGGCCGAGATGAAGGGCTCGTAAGTGACGGCGGCATCGTTCTGGCCGGCGAGGAAGGCTTGCGCCGCCGCGTCGGGCTCCAGATTGACGACGGTGACGTCCTTGGTCGACATGCCGTTCTTGTTGAGCACCCAGGCGAGCAGGAAGTAAGGCGACGTGCCGGGCGCGGACGAAGCGACGTTCTTGCCCTTGAGATCGGCGACGCTCTTGATGTCGTTGCGCACGACGATGCCATCGGCGCCATAGGATTTGTCGAGCTGGAAGATCTGCTTGGTGGTGACGCCGCTGGCGTTCCACACCATCCAGGTCTCGACCGTGGTCGCCGCGCATTGCAGGTCGCCGCTGGCGATGGCCAGCGGACGGCTCGCCTGCGGCACTTTCTTGAGCGTCACGTCCAGCCCGTGCTTTTCGAAAAGCCCGGCCTGCTTGGCCAAGGTCAGCGGCGCGAAGCCGGTCCAGCCGCTGATGCCGATGGTGAGCGAGGTGGCTGCCATCGCCGGCGCGCTGAGCACCGCGACCGCCGTCAGCGCCGCCGCGAAGATGGAGGTTCTGTTCATTGTGGTTCCCCTTTTTTTGTGGTGGAGCGCAGATTGTCTCACAGACGCCAAAAGGCTTGTCAATGAAGCAGAAGCCGCACTCGACCTTGGTCCAGTCCGACGCTTCCGATCCGTCACGGCATGCCCCAGCCGCGATTGCGCCACATCTTCTCGCCGGCCAGGCAGTCGGCGGCCGGCTTGTCGTCGGCGAGCACGACCGGCGGATGCGCGGCCTCTTCCGCCGCCCATTGCGGCGAGGCGGGGCCAGCAAGCTCGAGCACCAGCTTGCGGCGGATTGCTTCGGGGAACTGCGTCCAGTCATTGACCGGGATCATGAAGGCGCCCGGCCCGCCGATGACGCAGTCGCTGTAATAGCGGTCGAGATTTTCCACATCGAAGGCGCCGCTGAACCTGCCGCGGGTCATCAGCGGCAAGCCGTTGATGGTGATGCCTTGTTTGACCACCCCGTCGCGTGTGAGGTTGACGGGCGCGCCCTGGTTGTTGGGCCCGTCGCCCGAGACGTCGATGACGCGCTTCGTGCCCTGAAAACCGCTCTCGGCGAACAGGTCGCTGCCGAAGGTCAGCGCGCCGGAGATCGAGGTCCGCCGGGCGCTGTCCGGCGGGCGGGCGTTGAGCTGAGCCACCACCTTCTCGGCATCGTCGCGATTGGCGATCACCGTCCATGGCACGACGACGCGCTGCCAGGTCGTGCCTGCCCATTCGACATAGGTGACGGCGATCTTGCCATAGGCGCCGTCGGCGATGGCCTTCAGCACGTTGTCATGCGTCAGCGCCGCCGCATAGCCATGACGCTGGATCTCCAGTTCCGCCGGCGACATGGAGAGCGATACATCGACCGCCAGCACCAATTCGACATCGACTGGCTCTGCGGGAGATGCTGCCGGTGTCAGCCAGAGCGCCAGCGCCAACGCGGCACTGCCTGAAAGGATATGCCTTGCGCGGGCATAAGCAGACATGGGGGAAGGTTAGGCGAAAATCGCCGCATGCAAAAGCTGGGAATCCGGGGCATCGGATTTCCACCGGCGCGGACCTTGCTAAAAATACCGCGCGAGGTTCGAACGAATGCGCTCCAGCACGGTATCGCCGGAAAGGTCGGGCACGAATTTCGCGCCGGTGATCGCCTCATAGGCCTGGATATAGACCGCCGAGGCCTGATTGACGATCTCGTCGGGAATTTGCGGGATCGGGTCCTTGTAGGGATCGCATCGCGCCGACACCCAGGAGCGGACAAAATCCTTGTCGAAACTCTGCGGCCTCCCGCCGCTTTCGAACGCCCGGTCGTAGGTCGAGGCGATCCAGTAGCGGCTGCTGTCGGGCGTGTGGATTTCGTCCGCAAGCACGATAGTGCCGTCCGGCGCGGTGCCGAACTCATACTTGGTGTCGGCCAGGATCAAGCCGCGTTCGGCGGCGCGCTGCTGGCCGCGGGCGAACAGCTGCAGCGCATGGCGAGACACGGTGTCCCACTGCGCCTGCGTGAGAAGCCCCTGCTCGATGATTTCCGCCTCCGACAGCGGCTCGTCATGGCCGCCGCTTGCGGCCTTGCTGGTCGGCGTGATGATCGCTTCCGGCAGCTTTTCGTTGTCGCGCAGCCCGTCTGGAAAGGTATGGCCGTAGAAGCTCCGCTCGCCCTTCCGGTACTTGGTCAGGATCGAGGTGCTGGTGGTTCCAGCCAGATAGCCGCGCACGACCATCTCGACCGGCAGCATGTCGAGCCGCGTGCCGATGACGACATTGGGGTCGGGATATTCCAGCACGTGGTTGGGGCAGATGTCGGCGGTTTCCTCGAACCAGTAGCGCGCCGTCTGGGTGAGCACCTCTCCCTTGAACGGGATCGAGGCCAGGATGATGTCGAACGCGCTCAGACGATCGGTGGCGATGATGATGCGGCGGCCGTCCGGCAGATCGTAGTTTTCGCGCACCTTGCCATTGTAGCGATTGGGCAATTCGGGAATGAAGGCGTCGGACAGGATGCGCATGGGGCGTGTTGCTTTCGCGGGCTTCTGATGCGGCCACATAAGCCGCTGGCCCCCTGCACATCAAGCCGGATGCTGCGGAGCGGGCTTCTTATTGCCGGCAGCGCGGAACGCTCGCCAGTTCGGCCTGAAGGAAGGCGGAATCCACAGCAGGATTCCGGCTGTGGCCGCAGGCACAATGACCGCGAAACGCAGGATCGAAAGCAAGACGCCGCAGAAGCCGACGATCCGCACAGCGGTATCTGCGCCGAAGCGCGGCGCCAGCAGATGCCTGGCGATCGCCCCGCCATCGAGCGGATAGGCCGGAAGGAGGTTGAGGATGGCCAGAACCGCGTTCACCAAGGCGCCAAACCAACACGTCCAGGCAAGAAGCGTGTCCGGTCTGGGAGGCGGCGAACTGAAAAGACCAGCCGGCTCGACAGGCAATAAAGGCCGGGCAAAAAGGTAATAGGCAGCGGCAAAGCCCGCCGCCAGGACGATGTTCAGCAAAGGCCCGGCGAAGGCGATCCACGCCCAGCCATAGGGCGAGGCCATACCGGGCTTGAACCAGGCAATTCCGCCGAAGAGGTAGAGGTCTATCCGTTGGGTGCCGATGCCGCGCCGTCGCGCTGCCCAGACATGGGCAAGTTCATGCAGGAACACCGACAGGAACAGAAGCACGGCGAATATGACGGTATGGGTCAGCGCGGTCTGCGGACGCCTCGACCACTCATGCAGGAACGGCAAGATGGCTGGAATGGCAAAGGTCCAGCTGACATGAACGGGAATGTCTCCGTTCATCCTGAAGACGAACGCGTCGTTCTTGCTGTCCCAGCCGAACCGTTCCAAGCCTGCCTACTCCACCCTGCGCAACGCTAGAGCAATTCCAGGAAAAGTGTGAGCGGTTTTCCGTCCGGAATTGCGCTAAAACAAAGAGATAGACTGAGAATCTCGGCCCGCACAAAGCAAAAGCCCGACCGAAGCCAGGCCTTGCATCTTTCTGTGTCCGCGATCCTCAGCTTCTCGGCTTGAGGTTCTCCGGGTCGTAGAGCGGCTTGTAGCCGACGCCAGCCACCTCGACCGGATAGGTCTCGCCGAAATACTCGACCTGCAGCTTGCGGCCCTCCTGGGCGAAGGCCCAGGGCAGATAAGTGAGCGCGATGTTCTTGCCGATGGTCGGTCCATAGGCGACGGAGGTGGTGAAGGAACGCCGGCCGAGCTCGTCGACCAGCGTCTCGCCGGTCGCGGGATCCTGCACCGGCATGATGCCGACCGGATAGCGCGCGACGCCCTTGGAATCGGTGTTCTCGGTCATCACCAGCGTGCAAAGCATGGCCGGCTGGTGCTCGCGGGCGCGGTATTCCACATGCTTGGCCTTGCCGCAGAAGTCGTTCTCCTTGACCTTCGGACGGGCAAGGTCGGCCTCGAGCAGATTGTACTCGGTCAGAAGGTCGGCATTCTGCAGCCGCAGGCTCTTTTCCATGCGGCGCGTGTTGGCATAGGTCTCGACGCCGAACGGCATGACGCCGGTCGAGCGCAGCGCGTCCCATACGGCAAGGCCGTCCTCGTAGCGCATATGCAGTTCCCAGCCCTGCTCCCCGACATAGGAGATGCGGAAGGCGGTGACGTCCTTGCCGCCGATCTTGATCGGCTTGATCGCGGCGAAGGGGAAGTTCTCGACTGAAAGGCCTTCCGGATTCTCGACCACTTTCTGCAGTGTCGTGCGCGCGTTCGGACCCCAGATGCCGATGGTGACATACTTCTCGGTCACGTCGGTGACGGCGGCATCGAAGCCCTTGTCCTGCGCGGTGCGCTGCATGTAGCGGAAGTCGCGCGGGCCGGCATCTGCGCCGTCGATCACACGGCAGCGGTCGGCCATGCGGATGACGGTGAAGTCGGCCCGCACCATGCCTTCCTCGTCGAGGAAGTGGGTGTAGATGCCCTTGCCGATGTTGTTGTCGCCGCCGATCTTGGCCGCGCACAGCCATTCGAGCAGCGCGACATGGTCGGGCCCTTCAACGTCGTACATCGAGAAGTGCGAGAGGTTGACGATGCCGCAATCCTCGCTCATCGCCAGGTGCTCGGCGTTGGAGACGCGCCAGAAATGGCGGTTGTCCCACTCGTTCTCGCGCACCGGCACGCGGTTGCCGTACTTCTCCAGGAGATGCTCGTTGGCGGCATAGCCATGCGCGCGCTCCCAGCCGCCCAGCTCCATGAAATAGCCGCCGAGCTCCTTCTCGCGTTCCCAGAAGGGCGAGCGGCGGATATTGCGGCCCTTCGAAAACGGCTCGCGCGGATGGACCGCCGGATTATAGACCTTCATCGCCGTCTCGGTGCAGCGATCCCAGATGAACTGTTCCTGCGTCTGATGCGGGTAGAAGCGTGAATAGTCGATCTGGTGGTGGTCGATCTCGGTGCGGCCGTCGGTCATCCAGTCGGCGATCAGCTTGCCCATGCCCGGGCCGTCCTTGACCCAGATGGCGACGGCATACCACAGGCCCCTCACCTTCTGGCTCTCGCCCATGGACGGGCCGCCATCGGTGGTCACCTGCAGCAACCCGTTGAAGGAGTGGCCCTCATTGTAACCGAGCTCGCCGAGGATCGGCGTCAGCTCCATGGCGCGCTCCAGCGGCGCCATGATCTGCTCCATGTCGAGGTCGCGCTGCGATGGCGACAGCCGCGCCTGGTCCTTTTCGAGGAGATCGCGCGGGTGGCAGAGGCGCGGATTGGTTTCCTCGTAGTAGCCCCATTCGATCTGCCCGCCCTCGGCGGTCTTCGGATCGCCGGTGTCGCGCATATAGGCCGAGTTGCCCTGGTCGCGCAGCAGCGGCCAGCCGATCTCCTTGCCGGTGCCGGCAAACTCATTGTAGGGGCCGAAGAAGGTCAGCGGATGGTCGATCGGCATGACCGGCAGGTCTTCGCCGACCAGCGCCGCGGTGAGCCGGCCCCAGATGCCAGTGCAGACCACGACGTAATCGGCCTCGATCGTGCCGCGCTCGGTCACCACGCCCTTGATGCGGCCGTTCTCGACGATCAGCGACTTGGCCGAAGTGTTGGCGAATGCCTGCAGCTTGCCACTGGCGACACCCTGGTCGACCAGCTTGCCGGCAACGGTCTGCGAACGTGGGATGACGAGGCCGGCGTCGGGGTCCCACAGGCCGCCCTGCACCAGATGCTCCTCGATCAGCGGGAATTTTTCCTTGATCTCGGCCGGCTCGATCAGACGCGCGCGCGTGCCGAAGGATTTGGCCGAGGCGATCTTGCGCTTGATCTCGTCCATGCGGGCATCGTCGCCGACCCTCGCCACTTCGAGGCCGCCGACGCGCGCGTAGTGGCCCATTTTCTCGTAGAAATCGATGGAGTAGAGCGTCGTCCAGCACGACAGGAAATCGTGGCTGGTCGTGTAGCAAAAGTCCGAGGCATGCGCCGTCGAGCCGATATCGGTGGGGATGCCCGATTTGTCGATGCCGACGATGTCGTCCCAGCCGCGCTCGATCAGGTGATGGGCGACCGAAGCGCCGACGATACCGCCCAGGCCGACGATGACGACCTTCGCCTTTTTCGGAAACTCTGCCATTGCCCGCGACTCCAAAGCGATAGACGGGCGCGTGTGCGCCCCTTCGAATGGCGCACAATATGCAGAGGACGCGGATTGAGCTACCGCCTGTTTGCGACACGCCGCAGGTGCGGCGCGACCCAACGCGCTGAGCAGTCACCCTAGACGAATTGGCTCAGGCGAAGGCCCAGACGTCCTCGGCCTGGAAGCCGACCTGGTAGCCGGCGGTCTTGAGCTTGACCACAACCTCGCCGATCTCGGCGGCCGGCAGCGCGCCGACCTCGATCTTGATCATGCCGGGGCGGTAGCGCTCGAGGTCGAGCTGCTCGAACACCATCCAGTCGGCGCCTTCGCAATCGACCAGGAAAGCGTCGATATGGGCAATGCCGTTGCGGTCGAGCAGCGTCTGCAAGGTCTCCGACGGCACCTCGATGTCCTTCAGATGCGGCGCGAACTTGTTGAAGTTGGCGTCGGCCCCGCCCCAGGCGTTCTTGCCCGACATCAGATTGGTGTCGGTGACCGACGAGCAGCCGATGAACTCGATCGGCAGCGTGCCGGCTTCCAGCGCCGCGGCATCGAAGGTGTGGACCGTGATCGTGCCCTTGGTCCTTGTCACCGCCACCGGCTCGATGACGAAGCGGCCGGCATCCGGGTAATTGGCGCGAAGCCGCTTCTGATTGTAGGGGATCGGCTCGACCAGCATGGCGCGCGCGCCGGGGATCCGGTGCAGCCAGGGCGTCACGTCATCGAACAGCGCGCCGTCGCAGGCGCCGACATTGACCATCTGGAACGGCCGGCCATTGCCACCGAAACGCGCCCGGAACGCCGCCTTGGCGAGGAACTTCGTGCCGTGCAACGCCGGCCCGCGATCGAGCAGGCTCGCAGGCAGGCCGAGCGACAGGAGAATGCGCGCGAAGCTGGAAAGCGAGCTCATGACTTGTCTCCGGGAATGACCTGCGGCGCCGCGCGGCGCCCGCCTTGGCTCGCCGCGGCCCACAGAGCCATCAGCGGCGCGGCGAGCAGCAGGAAGGGCGGCAGAAGATTGGGGAAATAGATGCGGGTGTCGTGGATCGGGAAGACGGCGAACTTCGCCAGCACGCCGAGCACCAGCGCCGCCAGCAGAATGCCGGCGCGGCGGTCGAGTTGGAAGCCAGCACGGTTCAAGCCGAACCAGCCCGCCAGTGCCAGGACCGAAACACCGACCCAGCTGTTGACGCCGATGGCGCGCACCACCGACGCGGCGAAGGCCTTCAGATAGGCAGCCACCGAAAACGGCGGCTCGAACCCGACCATGTTGTAATGTTGCTCGATGCTGGAAAACCATAGATGCGGCCACCAGCCGGGATGCTGCGCCCAGTGCGAAATGGCGAAATAGGCGATGAATGAGGCAGCGAAACCGGCCAGCGCGCCCCATGCCTTCTCGCGGAACGCGACGAGCAGCACCGCGAAAATGGCGAGGAAGACGATGTTGTCGGGCCTGGCCATGAAAGCCAGGAAAAGCAGGACCGCCGTCGCCGCCTCGCGCTTGCGCACATAGGCGAAGAGCCCGCCGAGGAACAGCGCCGAGCACAGCAGATCGGGCGTCGAGGCCCGCGCCGCATCGCCGAAATCGGCCATGATCAGCACCGCGCCGACGACCGGCGCCAGCGCCAGCGCGCCTTCCGCGCGCAGCCAGGCGAGCGTGATGACGCCGGACAGAAGCACCGCGAACACCTGCACCAGCCGCATCGCCTCGACCGGCGAGACGACATGGCTGAGGTTGGACAGGATCTCGGCATAGAGGAACTTGATCCGGTACATGCCGAGCAGCGAATGGAAGTCGGCCGCGTTGTCCGCCATGTGGCTGCGGAAGCCGCCGCCGTCGTCGGTCAGCGTCTTGTAGTCACCGGCCGACACGCCGGTCTTGACCGTGCTGTAGGCATAGTCGTGCAGCGCCTGCGGATCGGGATAGGTGCCTTCCTCGGCGATCGCCAGATAGGGCAGCATGTCCCAGTTGGCGTCGGGCATGAACCAGGCGGTCGCAGCGGTCAGCAGGATATAGAGCGAGAAGGCGACCGCGCCGATCGACGCGCCCCATTTTGCGTAAACCCCCTCGCCCCACGCCAGGCCGGCGCCGGTCAGCCGTTCCAGCGGATTGGTCGGAGCGGACGGCCTGGTCAGCATGCTCGGCGGCCTCTACTTGCCGACCTGGCTTTTCACGAAATCCTTCACGATCGCCACGATGCCGCGCGACAACAAGCTGTCGAAGGCATCGACGAAGCGGTCGATATGCTCGGGCTGGCAGATCAGCGGCGGCTCGAGCCGGATGACGTTGCGGTTGTATTCGGTGAAGGCGACGAGCACGTCGTAGTCGCGCAGAAGCAACGAGCCGACGAAGCCCGACAGGGAGCCCTTCAGCTTGTCGTCGAGCACGCTCACCACCGGTCTGAGCACCATCGGCAGGGTCTGCGAGAAATCGTGGAACTCGAGCCCGATCATAAAGCCCTTGCCGCGCACGTCCTTGATGATCTTCGGATATTTTTCCTTGAGCGCCTTGAGCCGCTGCAAAAGGTACTCGCCGGTCGAGGCGGCGTTGTCGATCAGCCCCTCGTCATAGAGCACATTGATGCCCTCGATCGCGGTGACGCAGGCCTCGCCCATGCCGCCGAAGGTCGCCATGGCATGGATCATCGCCGTCTTCGGCGTGCCATAGGCCTTCATGTAGACGTCGCGCCTGGCAATCATGGCGCCGACCGCCGCCTTGCCGGCGCCAAGCGACTTCGCCAGCGCCGTCACATCCGGCACCACGCCGTAGTGCTCGAAGGCGTAGAAGCGACCCGAGCGGCCATAGCCGCACTGCACTTCATCGGCGACCCACAGCACACCATGCCGGTCGCAAAGCGCGCGCAGCTTCTGCCAATATTCGGCCGGCGCCTGGACGATGCCGCCACCGCCCTGGATGGTCTCCAGCACGATGACGCCGATCTCGGGATCGCTCTTGAACAGCCGCTCGACGGCGTCGATGTCGGCGAAGGGAACGCGGACCGTATTGTCAGCCATCTTGAAGTCGGCGCGGTAGAGCTGGCCGTCGGTGATGCCGAGCACACCCTTGGTCTTGCCGTGGAAGGAATTCTCGGCATAGACGATTTTTGGCCGCTTCGGTCCAGCGGCGCGCTCGGCGAGCTTCACCGCCGCTTCCATGGCCTCCGAGCCGGACGAGCCGAGGAACACCATGTCGAGGTCGCCGGGCGAGCATTTGGCGATGTTGTGCGCAAGGGCTGCCGCATATTGCGACATGAAGGCGATGGCGATCTCCTGGCGCTTTTCCTCCTGGAACTTCTTGCGGGCATCCAGGATGCGCGGATGGTTGTGGCCGAAGGCGAGCGAGCCGAAGCCGCCGAAGAAGTCGAGGATCTTGCGGCCGTTCTGGTCGACGTAGAACATGCCCTCGGCGCGCTCGATCTTGACCTTGTGGAAGCCGAGCAGCTTCATGAAATGCAGCTGTCCGGGGTTGAGATGCGCCTTGAACAGGTCGGTGATGCGGGCGACGTCCATCGCCTTCGCCTGCTCGACGCTGATCAGCTCGGGCTTGGCGATGGAGGTGGGCGAAAGCGCCGGCGCGTCGACCAGCGTGCGCGCGCCTGTCTGTTCCGGCTTGGCCATGACGGTCATCTCTGAATCTCCCTTCGTCGCCCTATTCGGCAGGCACGTGTGTGGTGGCGACGGCATGGCCGTCCTTCTTGGCGCGGTATTCGCTGTAGGCGGCGATCAGCATGTCCTCGTCGCGATATTGCGGCACCCAGCCGAGCTGGCGCTCGGCCTTGGACACGTCGAGCACGCACTCCTCGTCGGCGATCAGATACTGTTCCGGATCCATGATCGGCATGTTCACGAGATCGAGCAGGTCGAGCGTGCGCTTGACCGCCCAGCCGGGCGTCGGCAGCAGGATCGACCGCGAGCCGGCATGGCGGATCAGGTCGCCGAGCAATCTTTTGACCGGCGGCGGATTGAGCGAGCCGAGATTATAGGCCTCGTTCGGCACGCCGGCTTTCCAGGCCGCGCGGGCGGCCTCCGCGCAGTCGAACACCGAGATGAACTGATAGGGATTCCTGCCCGAGCCGATCATCGGCACCGGAAGGCTCCAGTCGATCAGCTTGAACAGCTTTTCCAGGATGCCGAGGCGTCCGGGGCCGATGATCAGGCGCGGCCTGAACAACGAGACCGACATGCCGCGCTTGCGCCATTCAGCGGCGAGCTCCTCGGTCTTGAGTTTCGACAGCCCGTACTCGCCGAGCGGCGAGACCGGATGGTCCTCGGTCATCGGCAGCACCACCGTATGGCCGTAGATCATGTCGGTCGTGTAGTGGACCAGCTTCGACGCACCGGCCTTGTCCATCGCCTGCATGATGTTCTCGGAGCCGTGGAAATTCACCGGGAAGAAGAAATCATGCCGCTTGGCGCGCACCTGGATCGGCGACAGCATCTTGGCCGACAAATTGTAGACCATGTCATCGGCCTTGAGCCCCACCTTCGCGACCGAGGCGGGATCGGTGACGTCGCAGGTGATGAAGCGCAGCGAGCGGTAATGCGGCAGGTCGCTCTTGACGATATCGGCGACGACGACGGTCTCGCCATCGGCGACGAGCTTGGGGGCAAGGTGACGGCCGACGAAGCCATCGCCGCCGAAAATCACATGTCTCATCGAACGACCTCGCTTGTGCCGATCTTGTCGGGATTGATGGATGCGGTCCTGTCCTCATGCCCGCGTCCACTTTGCGCGATCAGGACCGTGCCGACGCAGATGCAGGCGATGCCGGCGATGCGCCAGCCATTGAGGTCCTCGCGGAAGACGAAATAGGCAAAGATCGCCACGGCGACGTAGGCGAGGCTGAGGAACGGATAGGCGAAGCTGAGCTCGACCTTGGACAGCACATAAAGATGCGACGCCATCGAGATGACGAAGGTGCACAGGCCGAGGAACACCCAGGGGCTGAACACGATCTGCAGGAGCTTGACGAGCGGATTGACGCCTTCGAAGGAGATCGGCCCCATCGACATCATGCCCTGCTTCAGCATCAGTTGCGCCGCGGCATTGGTCATGACCGTGAAGAGAATGAAGATTATGTATTTCATTGTTGCTACCCCGCCCCTTGGGCGGTCCTATTACAGACCTGCAAATATTTCGTGAAGCTCGGACGGTGTTTTGCGTAAACCAGGGCGCAACGTTTCATTTACCACGATTTATTCGACTTTTATCTATTCCGCAGCTTCCGAAACTCCTCTCGTTACATCCAGTCTTTTCGCCGTCCGCGCCCAGAAACCCGACAGGAAAGCCGGGTCGCGGAGCGCCTCCAGCTGCTGCCATTGCGGGAACGACACGGCGAATATCTCAGGCCCCATCCGGGCGTCCTTGTAGGGGTTCACCGCCCCGCCGGCCTCGACCGTGATGCGGTCGAGCTCGGCGAGCAGCCGCAACGTCCTTTCGCCCCGGTTGGGGAAATCGAGCGTCAGCGTGTAACCCGGCCGTGGGAACGACAGCAGCGCCGGCGAGCGGACGTCGCCGAAGCGCTTGAGCACCGTCAGGAACGATCCCTCGCCCGCCCGCCGCGCAGCCTCGAGCAACGCCGGGACGATGCGACGGGCATCTTCGTCCGACACCACGCTCTGGTGCTGGAAAAGCCCGCGCGGCCCGTAGAGCCGGTTCCAGTCGCGGACGCCGTCGAGCGGAAAGAAGAAGCCCTGATAGCTCGCCTGGCGCGGAGCCTCGGACTTGCCCTTTTTCCAGCGATAGGCCGCATTGAAGACGGTGAGGAAAGGCCGGTTCAGCATATTGAATGGCTGCTGCACCGGCACGGAAAGCCGGCTGCCGGCATTGGCGGCGGCGTGCGAGCCGTGCTCGGCATGATTGCCGGTGAACAAAAGCCCGCGCCCGCGCCCGTGGCCGCCGGCAAGCTGGTCGATCCAGGCGACGGCATATTCGTTGGCCTGGTCGGCCGCCTCGGCAAGATCGAAGAATTCGCCGAGATCGCGAAACCGCGTCGCCTTTTCGGCTATGTCGAGCGAGGGCACCCGCATCAGCTTGATCGATGCCGACAGGATCAGCCCGGTCAGGCCCATGCCGCCGATCGTTGCCCCGAAAAGGCGGACATTGTCGGTTGCCGAGCAATGATAGGTTCGTCCGTCGGACCGGAGCAGCGTCAAGGCCTCGACATGGCAGCCGAAGGTGCCGCGCCGATGATGGTTCTTGCCGTGGACGTCATTGGCGATCGCGCCGCCCAGCGTCACGAACTGCGTGCCTGGAACCACGGCCGGAAAGAAGCCGTGGGGTGCGGCAAAAGCGATGATGTCGCAAAGCAGCGTGCCGGCATCCGCTTCGAGCACGCCGGTCTCGGCGTTGAAGGAACGGATGAGGTTGAGCGGCCGCATATCGACCACCATGCCGGCATCGTTCTGGCAGCTGTCGCCATAGGAACGGCCATTGCCATAGCCGAGCAGCGATCCCGGCGTCGCCGCGCCCTTTTTCAGAATGGCGATCGCCTCGTCCGCCGTGATCGCCTTCCGCGCCGGCGGGGTCGCCAGTCCGAAGCTGCCGAAGCGCTCCCGCCCCATCACCAGCCTCCGGCGACGAGGAAGACCGCGCCGATGGCGACGACGATCTGGCTGCGCCAGTCACGGATGATGAAGACGACCGGGTCGTCATGCATCTCGTCGCGCCGGGCGAGGATCCAGACGCGCATCGTCAGGTAAAGCACGATCGGCGCCAGCGGCCATATCAGCCACGGATGCGGATAGAGCTCGCGCACCGCCGGGCTGTCCATATAGAGCGCCAGGACCATCGCCGACGAGAAAGCCGACGCCATGCCGGCCTGGGCGACGATCTCCTGGTCCTCGGTGCGATAGCCGCGGCCGGCGATGCGCTCGCCTGGAGGAATGGCCGTGGTGCGCAGTTCGACGAAGCGCTTCACCAGCGCCAGCGACAAGAAGAAGAAGATCGAGAAGGCGAGCAGCCAGAAGGAGACATCGACGCCGGTGGCGGCCGCACCCGCCAGCACGCGGATCGTGTAGAGGCCGGCGAGCGTCAGCACATCGACGAGCAGCATGCGCTTGAACGACAGCGAATAGGCGGTGGTGACGGCCATGTAGCCCAAAAGCACGCCGAGGAACTCGATCGGAAGGAAGAGGCTTGCGGCGATGCCGATCGCAAGCAGCCCGGCGATCGCGCCGAGACCGAACGGAATGGACAGCGCGCCGCTGGCGAAAGGCCGGTTGCGTTTTGTCGGGTGCTTGCGGTCCAGCGCCAGGTCGAAGAAATCGTTGAGGATATAGATGGCGGACGCCACGGCGCTGAAAGAGACGAACGCCAGCAGGCACTGCCATATCATGTCCGGATTGAAATATTCGTGTGACAGCACCATCGGCACGGCGATCAGCGAGTTCTTCAGCCACTGATGCATGCGCAGCATCTTGACGTAGGTCCCCAGCGTCGGCTTCGGCGCCGGCATGGCCTCGGCTTGATGCGCCGCCTGCCAGCGCCGCGCGCTAAGGTCGGGCGCCACCACGAGCGCGTTGCGCGCGGCGTCGAACACTTTGAGATCGTGGCGGCTGTTGCCGGCATAGTCGAAGCCTGCGTCGCCATAGGCGGCGACAAGCGCTGCGCATTTCCTGCCGGAGGTCATGTTGTGCGGGCCGTCGGTCGCCAGCACATGATCGAAGATACCGAGATGCGCCGCGATCGCCTCCGCGAATTTGCGCGGCGTTCCCGTCGCCAGCACGATCTTGCGGCCCTCCCGGTGCTCGGCGCGCAGCCGGTCAAGCAGGTCCTGACGGTAAGGCAGCGAGGCCGGGTCCATGTCGACGCGCCTGGCGATCTCCTGCTTCAGCCGTGCCGGGCCGCCTGTCAGCCACAGAGGCAGGAGAAAGAGATAGAGCGGGTTTTTCTTGAGCAGGATGAACAGGCCTTCCCACAGAAGGTCCGTTGCAATCAGCGTACCGTCGAGATCGACCGCAAGCGGAATTGCGTTCCTGTCCGACCTCGCGTCCATTGTCCTGCCCCGATCGAGCGCAAGATCCCGAAATTCCGATCACGGAAAGATCATGCGCCAACTCAACCCACGCCGTATGCCGGCGTCCTCGGGTCGGATATAGCGGGTCATGACGCAGCGAACGTTAAAACGCTCGGTTGCAGCGCGCTGCCATACCGGTTTTTCGACGTCATCGTTAAGCGTCGGCTACCGGAAACGATAAAAGGCCGGACATCGGTCCGGCCTTTGCCAATCTTGCGGTGAAGTTTACTTGATACGGGCCGCGCCGCCCGAGATTTCGACCGTCTCCGAGCCGGTCAGGGCTTCGAGGTCGCCATTGGGCAGGGTGACGAAGCAGCCGCTCGAGCAGAACTCCACCGTCTCGCCGGCGGCAAGCGTCAGCTCGCTCTTGGCGCCGCCTTCGGTCACGACCAGGGTCCGCGTCTGAGCGTCCCTGTTGATCGCGCTGGCGGCGAAAGCCGAACCGCTCAGGGCCAACAAAGCGATGGCGGCAACGACAGACTTCCACATTGCAATTCCGGTGTTTGCACACCGCCTCTGTTCAAGTTTGCAAGGCATTCTCGCCCTTTGCATCGAAGCTTATATGAGATGTTACCTGAACCGCAACTGAATGCCGCATTCATGCCACAATCGGTTTCGGTATCGCAGACAACGTCGCCGAAGGTGTGTCGAGCTTCGGGCCGGCCGGGTCGAAAATGGCGAGTTCCGAGAACCGGAGCGGAGTACTTCAAGTATGTGAGCACCGGAAGCGCAGGAAACCGTCATTTGCAGGCCGGCCTCACCCGAATGTCGATGCACCTCAGCCCGGGTCGGGCTTGCGGCCCCTCCGCTTCAGCTTGACGAGCCGCTCCCGCTCGGCCGCGGCTTCCGCTTCCAGCCTTTGGCGCTCGGCGAATTCGGCCTCGATCTTGTCGTCGTCGATCGGCCAGGCTTCGTGCTTCTTGCTCTCGACAACCGCCCGGGGCGTCGACGGGATCTCGATCCGCTCCTCCTCGAAGATGTCGAAGATGGCGAAGCGGATGTCGTTCTGCACGACGCTGCCGTTCATGATGTCGGCGACGAACACGCGGATTTCGAATTCGAGCGCGGCAAGTCCAAAATTGGCGAAGAGAACGAACGGCTCGGGATTCTTCAGCACCATCGGGTGGGCGCGCGCGATATCCATCAGGATGGCATGGACCCGCTTGACGTCGCTGCCATAGGCGACGCCGACCTTGATGTCGATGCGCCCAAGCTTGTTGCGATGCGTCCAGTTGCCGACCGCATTGTTGATCAGGTTCGAGTTGGGCAGGATCACCGCCTGGCGCTGGAAGGTCTCGATCTCGGTGGCGCGCACGCTGATCTTCCGCACCGTGCCGCTGACGTCGCCCGCGACGATCCAGTCGCCGACCTTGAACGGTCGCTCGGCAAGCAGGATCAGGCCCGAGACGAAATTCGAGACCACGTTCTGCAGGCCGAAGCCGATACCCAGCGAAAGCGCGCCGGCAACCAGTGCCAGATTGGAAAGATCGATGCCCGCGGCCGAGATGCCGACTAGGCCGGCAACCGCCACGCCGGCATAGCCGACGCCAAGACGGATCGAATTTCGCACGCCGGCATCGACCTTGCCGCGCGCCATCACCGAGCCGTCCAGCCAGCCCTGGAACCAGCGCGTCAGGAAATAGCCGATGACGAAGACGACGATGCCGCTGAGGATGCCGAGGAAGGAGATGGTCACCGAACCGATCGCGACGCCGGTAGCCAGCTTGTAGGCCCAGGCCTCGATATCGCCGGGCTGGAAGCCCCACATCAAAAGGATCAACGGCAGGAACACCAGCACAATCATCAGGTTGATGGCGATGCTGACGACCAGGCCGAGCTGGTCGAGGGCGGTATCCTCATAGCTGGAGTTTTCCGAAAGCCATCGCCCTACCGAAGTATCGGCAAAGCCGCCCTCCTCCCCGATCGCGCGCGCCGACAGGAAGCCGATATAGGCGGTCACCAGGACGGTGCCGGTCACCACGACCTGGAACGAGACGAAAAGCGCAAGGCCGATATAGCCAAGCAGCGCCGCGGCAATGGTGAACAGGCCGAGCCCGATGGCAAGGAAGCGAAGCCATGCCGGCCAGGGGCGCCATGAGCCGTCGGCCGCCCTGAACGGCCGCAGCAGTCCCATCAGGATCAGGATGACCCCGACGATGATGGTGGCGACAAAGCCCCTGGCGATCGTCAGCGAAAGCGGCGAACCCATCTTCTCGTTGACGACCGACAGGAAGTAATTGAACCCGAGCACCAGCGCCATTGCGGTCGTCAGCCCGACGAGCCAGCGCGCGGGACCGGTCGCGACCGGGATCAGCCGCCAATTGGGCAGCCGCGGTTCGAGCGCCGCGTTGGTCAGCCGGTTGACGCAGAACACCATGCCGATCACCGTCAGCAAGGCGTTGAGGAACGTGCCGATATCGCCACGCAGCACATTGTAATAATTGAAGAAGAACACAGCCGAGGCGAAGAAGACGCCGAGCGCCAGGGTCGGCAGCAGCGTCGACCAGAAGGCTACCGACAGGCGGCTGAGATAGGACGGATCCTCGACCGCCGGGTCGGCCTCGAATATGCGGCCGAACAGGCGCCTGCCGCCGATCAACAGCACGGCCGCCAGCGCCAACGCCATGAGCGTCGCCGCAAGGATCGCCTGGAACTTGAACCTGACGGCGAAGCTCAACCAGGACGACACCGCCTTGTAGAGGCCCGTGAACTGGTCATGCGCGTCGGAAAGGGCCTGCGGGCTCAGAGCTTCGGTCAGGTCGTAGTGCTTGGTGATGACGCTGCGGAAAAGCTCGCTGCGCATGGCTGCGATCTTGTCGACCAGCCCGTTGACGCGGATCGACAGGTTTTGCGCGCTGGCGATGACCGCGTTGATCTGGGCCTTTTCCGAGGAGAGCGCGCTGCGCTCGTTGCTGACGATCACCGGCTCAGGGGGCTGCCCTTGGGCCGGCGGCGGGCCGAGCACCTCGACACGATTGTTGATGTCGGTGAGGCGCTGCCGGAACGCCAGCGCGCTGTTCAGCGCCGCTCGCGAAATATCCTCGAGCTGCAACCGGATGTCGACGAGCCCCGCATCGTCCTGGTCGGGGTCGCTCAGTTTCTTCTCCAGGCTATCGGTCTTGGCCGTCAGGTCCTGGATGACCTTGGTCTGATCGGCGATGAGCTGCGACGAACCATGGCCGATCGCCTGCGCCGACGCCTCGAGCGCCGGCTGCCCGAAGACAGCGACGATGATGACCAGGATCAGGCGCAGCAGGCGGAAGGACATGACTTTGTTGGCGACTCGCGGCCGAAAATTCTCGAAATTTCCGCCCTTGATAAAGACCGGCATATCGGGCGGCAAGCCGTCCCGATCGTGTCGGTGGGAGTCGGCCTGTCGAAAAGCGATGGCGCAATCTTGGCTTTGCGCCTCCCGCCTGCTCTATAGTCTGCCGCCTCGCATCATAAGGACGATAGAAAGAATGGCGGAATATTCAGCCTTTTCGCTGCTCAAGAACGCGCTGACCGGCAACAAGGATTGGAAGCCCGCCTGGCGCAAGCCGGATCCCAAGGCGTCCTATGACGTGATCGTCATCGGCGGCGGCGGCCATGGCCTCTCGACCGCCTATTACCTTGCCAAGGAACACGGCATCACCAATGTCGCGGTGCTGGAAAAAGGCTGGCTCGGCTCCGGCAATGTCGGCCGCAACACCACGGCTGTGCGCTCCAATTATCTTTTGCCGCAGAATACCCGCTTCTACGAGCATTCGATGAAGCTGTGGGAGAACCTCTCGCACGACCTCAACTACAACGTCATGTTCTCGCAGCGCGGCTGCCTGAACCTCGCGCACACGCCCGCCCAGCTTGACGATTATGCAAGGCGCGGCAACGCCATGCGCCATCTCGGCGTCGACGCCGAACTGATGAATGTCGACCAGATCAAGCGGCTTGTGCCGGCGCTGGACGTCTCGGGTTCGGCGCGCTTCCCGGTTCTTGGCGGACTGATGCAGCCGCGTGCCGGTACCGCCCGGCACGACGCGGTCGCCTGGGGCTATGCGCGCGGCGCCGACCGGCGCGGCGTCGACATCATCGAGAATTGCGAGGTCACCGGCTTCCTGCGCGACGGCGGGCGCATCACCGGCGTTTCGACGACGCGCGGTGAAATCCGCGCCAAGAAGGTCGCGCTTGCGGTTGCCGGCAGCACCGGCCAGGTCATGCAGCTTGCCGGCATTTCGCACATGCCGATCGAAAGTCATGTCCTGCAGGCCTTCGTTTCGGAATCGCTGAAGCCCGTCGTCGACACAGTTCTCACCTTCGGCATGGGCCATTTCTACATTTCGCAGTCCGACAAGGGCGGCCTCGTCTATGGCGGCGACCTCGACGGCTACAACAGCTACGCGCAGCGCGGCAGCCTGCCGATCGTCGATGAGGTGATGAGCGAGATGCTGGCGCTGTTCCCCGGCCTGGCCCGGGTGCGCATGCTGCGCTCCTGGGGCGGACTGTGCGACATGACGATGGACGGCTCGCCGATCATCACCGCCGGCCCGCTGCCGGGCATGTATCTCAATTGCGGCTGGTGTTACGGCGGCTTCAAGGCGACACCCGCCTCCGGCTGGTGCTTTGCCTACACAATAGCCAAGGACGAGCCGCACGAATTCAACGCGCCCTTCACGCTCGACCGCTTTTATCGTGGCTTGATCATCGACGACAAAGGCCAGGGCGCGAACCCGCGGCTGCATTAGGGTTTTGAAAGAGAATGCTTATCACCTGTCCCTATTGCGGGCCGCGCGACGTCATCGAATTTACCTACCAGGGCGACGGCAACCGCGAGCGGCCGCAGCCCGCCTCGCAGAACCTCGACGCCTGGAATGCCTATGTCTACGACCGGCTGAACCCGGCCGGCGACCACAATGAGATCTGGCAGCATTCCGGCGGCTGCCGCGCGCATCTGAGGGTCGTGCGCAACACCGTAACGCATGAGATCCTGAGCACCGCCTTCGCGCGTGGCGGCCACAAGACGGAGGGCCGCTCGTGAGCCCGCGCCGCACCGAGACCGGCGGCCGGATCGACCGGCTGCGCACCATCCGCTTCACCTTCGACGGCGCGCCCTATACAGGCCATGCCGGCGACACGCTGGCCTCGGCGCTGCTCGCCAATGGCGTGACGCTGTTCGGCCGCTCCTTCAAATACCATCGCCCGCGCGGCCTGCTCGCCGCCGGCGTCGAGGAGCCGAACGCGCTGGTGACGGTGCTGCGCGGCGAAGTGCGCGAGCCCAACATTGCCGCCACCATGGTCGAGATCTACGACGGGCTCGTCGCCGTCAGCCAGAACCGCACGCCTTCGCTCGCCTGGGACATCGGCGCCCTCAACCAGCTCGGCGGCAAGATCCTGTCGGCCGGCTTCTATTACAAGACCTTCATGGGACCGGTGGTCGGACCGCTGAAGGGCACGCGCTTCTGGATGTTCTGCGAGCATTTCATTCGCCGCGCCGCCGGCCTCGGCAAGGCTGGCACCGCCCATGACCCAGCGCGCTACGAGCGCATGAACGCATTTTGCGACGTCCTGGTCGTCGGCTCCGGCCCGGCCGGCCTGATGGCGGCGAAGGCCGCCGCCGATCAGGGCGCCCGCGTCATTCTCGCCGATCTCGAAGCCAATTTCGGCGGCTCCGCCAACTGGTCGGGCGAAACCATCGACGGCATGCATGCCGCCGACTGGGCTCAGCGCGCCGTCGGGCAGCTCGAAGGCAACGACAATGTCCGCCTTTTGCCGCGCACCACGGTGTGGGGCTATTACGACGGCAATACGCTGGCCGCGCTGGAACGGGTGACCGACCACAAGGAAGTCGCCGCCAAGGGCGAGCCGCGCCAGCGCTACTGGGCGATCCGCGCCGGCACGGTGGTTCTTGCCACCGGCTCCTTCGAGCGGCCGCTGGTCTTCCCGGGCAACGATCGTCCGGGCGTCATGTTGGCGCATGCGGCCGAACGTTATGCCGTTGAATATGGCGTGCTGCCTGGACAGCGCATCGCGCTCTTCACCAACAATGACAGCGCCTACCGCTCGGCCGTCGCCTTGAAGAAGGCCGGCGCCGCGGTCGTTGCCATCATCGATGTCCGCGCCGACGTCTCGAACGAGATGCGCCGGCTGGCGAGCGATGCGGAAGCCGAGCTGCTCGCCGGCCATGCCGTGGTCGCGACCGAAGGCGGCAAGGCCCTCACCGGCCTCAAGGTGCAGCGCTTCGACGCTACGGGCGGGGCGCTGAGCGGCGACGAACGCAGCATCCATGCCGACAGCCTTCTGATGTCCGGCGGCTGGTCGCCGACCATCCACCTTGCCAGCCAGGTCGGCGCGAAGGCCGAATGGGATCCGGCGAGACAAGCCTTCCTGCCGCCGAAGCCGACGCAGCGCAGGCCAAATCAGCAATGGATCGGCGCCGGCGCCTTCACCGGCAGTTTTTCGACTGCCGAAGCCATCGCCGAAGGCCGCGCGGCCGGCCTTCAGGCGGCTGGCGGCGCGGCTTCATCCGCTCCCCTGCCCGTCGTCGAGGCGGCCCCCGGCGACCCCGATCCGGCGCCGGTCTTCGAGATCAAGGCCAAGGGCAAGAGTTTTGTCGACTTCCAGCACGATGTGACCGCCGAGGACGTGCGGCTCGCGCATCGCGAAGGCTTCGTCTCGGTCGAGCATCTGAAGCGCTACACCACGCTTGGCATGGCGACCGACCAGGGCAAGAACTCCAACGTGCCGGGCTTGGCCATCATGGCCGAGGCGCTCGGCAAGCCGATCCCCGAAGTCGGCACGACGCGCTTCCGCCCGCCCTACACGGCGGTGTCGATCGGTTCGCTCGCCGCCGAACGCTTCGGCGACCTCAAGCCCGAGCGGCTGACGCCGATGCATGACTGGCACCTCGCCAATGGCGCAAGAATGTACTCCGCGGGCCTCTGGTACCGGCCGATGATCTACGGCCTCGCCGGCGAGACGGTCGAGCAGACCTATGTGCGTGAAGCACGAGCCACGCGCGACAGCGCCGGCATCGTCGATGTGTCGACGCTGGGCAAGATCGCCGTGCAGGGACCAGACGCGGCCGAGTTCCTCGACCGCGTCTACACCAACATGTTTTCCACGCTCGCGGTCGGCAAGGCCCGCTACGGCCTGATGCTGCGCGAGGACGGGCTTGCCTTCGACGACGGCACCACCTGGCGGCTCGGCGAGCAGGACTTCCTGATGACCACCACCACCGCCAATGCCGGCAAGGTGATGCAGCATCTGGAATATTTCCTCGACGTCATCTGGCCGGAGCTCAAGGTCACCGTCACCTCCGTCACCGATGAATGGGCGGGCGCGGCGATCGGAGGACCGAACGCGCGCGCCATCCTTGCTTCTTGCGTCACCGGCACCGCCGTCGACAACGCCATCCTGCCCTTCATGGGCATCGTCCATGGCCGGATCGCCGGCGTTCCGGTGATGATCTGCCGGCTGTCCTTCTCCGGCGAAATGGCGTTCGAGGTCTATTCGGGCGCCGGCTACGGCACCCGCGTCTGGGAGGCCTTGATCGAGGCCGGCAAGCCTTTCGGCCTGGTCACCTACGGACTCGAGGCACTGGGCACGATGCGCATCGAGAAGGGTCATGTCACCGGCGCCGAGATCGACGGCCGCACCACCGCGCGCGACCTCCATCTCGATTGGATGCTGTCGAAGAAGAAGCCCTTCATCGGCTCGGCCATGATGGACCGGGAGGGCCTGATCGGCTCCGACCGGCTGGAGCTGGTCGGGGTGATCGCGCTCGACAACCGAGCGCTCAACGGCGGCGGGCATATCGTCGAGGAACTGGACGAGGCCAATCCGCACGACTCGCTCGGCCACATCACCGCCTGCTGCTATTCGCCGGCGCTGGGCAAGTACATCGCGCTGGCCCTGGTCGAGGGCGGCAAGGCGCGTCACGGGACCCGCGCCTTCGTCTCCGATCCGCTGCGCAACCGGTTCGGGCCGGTCGAGATCGTTTCCAACCATTTCTTCGATCCGGACGGGAGCCGCATGCATGGCTGAGCAGCATTTGCCCGAACGCCAGTCGCCGCTCGAGCCGGAGTACCATCCGGGTTCGCACGGCAATTTCGAACATGGCGTCGATGTCATCCTGTCCGAGACGCGCCCGGGCTCGATCCTGCAGCTCGCCGCCTGGCCGGGCGAAGAGAAGCGGCTGATCGAAATCATCCGCAAGGTCACCGGGCTCGCTCTGCCAGACGGCGCCGGCGGCGGCGTGAGCAGCGGCGCCCGCGCCGTTTTCGGCTTCGCGCCGGGGAAATTCACCGTGGTGGACGAGGCCGAGGGCCTGGCGCAGGCCTTCGCCGGATCGATCACGCCGGCCATCGGCACGCTCACCGACCTGTCGCATGGCCGCACCGCGATCCGCATCGCCGGCCCGAAGGCGGAATGGGTGATGGCGAAATTCTTCGCCATCGACTTCACCTTGCCGGCCTTCCCGCTCGGCGCCGGGCGTTCGACCAACCATCACGACGTCTTCGCCCAGATCCAGCGCACGGGCGCCGACCAGTTCGACATCTACGTCTTCCGCTCCTTCGCGCGCTCCTTCTGGAAGGCCTTGTGCCACGCCTCGGAGGAAGTCGGCTACGAGGTGCAGTAGAGCACCTAAGGTGTGTTGAGATTCAGGTCAGGCCGAGCCGAAAATGGCGGGTTCCGAGAACCGGAGCGGAGCGTACTTGAGTACGTGAGCACCGGAAGCGCAGGAACCCGGCATTTGCAGGCCGGTCTCACCTGAATATCAACACACCTTTGGTCCAGCCGGTATTCTGGCATTATGAACCGCCACAACTGCTGCTTGAGCGTTGGACCAGCAGGGGCGATAGATAAGGAATCATCGGCGTTTGCCAGGGGCAAACGTCCGCTCAGGCAACCAGTTCGACCATACCCTTCCATGACTGTTGAGACTTCGGCGACGGCCACGACCCGCTTTGCTCCAGCGGGCGGTCCGTCGATGCTGTTGCCGGCGACCGTCGCCTGCGGCGTGTTCATGACCAGCCTCGACCAGAATGTCGTAGTGACGGCACTTCCGGGCATAGGCGAGAGCCTCGATCGCCCGCCAAGCCAGCTTGGCCTCTTGATCACCGTCTATGTCGCGAGCCTCATCGTCACCATGCCGCTCGGCGGCTGGTTGGCCGACCGCTTCGGGCTGCGCAATGTCTATTGCTTCGCGCTGCTGGTCTTTGCCAGCGCCTCCGCGCTGTGCGGCCTTTCGGAAAACATCTGGATGCTGGTCGGCTCGCGCGCCCTGCAGGGCTGCGGCGGCGCGCTGATGGGCACGCTCGGCCAGGTCGTGATCCTGTCGAGCTTCCCGCGCGACCGTACGCTGAAGATCAACATGTATATCTCGCTCGCCGGTCAGTCCGGGCCGCTGGTCGGACCGCTCGTCGGCGGCGCGCTGACCACCTACGTCTCCTGGCGCTGGATCTTCTACATCAACATCCCGATCGCGCTGACCGCCGCGCTGCTGGCCGCCTCGATGTTCCCCACGACGACCAAGCCGGTGCGCACGCCCTTCGATTTTCCGGGCTTCCTGCTGGTCGGCAGCGGCATGGCGCTGCTCGTCTTCGGCATGGATTCGGTCGCCGCCAAGGATGCGGCGGCGAACAGCATAGCGATGGAGCTCGGGCTGGCGGTCGTCATCCTGGCGGTTGCCGCCTTCTACTGCCTGCGCGCGCGCAACCCGCTGCTCGACCTCAACCTGCTGCGCATCCGCACCTTCCGCATTGCTTTCCTCACCGGCGGCGCACTGGACACGATCGGTCTGAGCTCGGTGGTCTTTCTCTTGCCGCTGATGTTCCAGCTCGGCTTCGGCATGAGCGCGGTGCAGGCCGGATCGCTGACCTTCATCGCCGCGATCGGATCGTTGGCGATGCGCTTCTTCATGCCGCGCCTGTTGAACCGCTTCGGTTTCAAGCGCGTGCTGGTCACCAACACACCGATCGTCGCCTTGCTGGTCGCGGGCTTTGCCCTGATGCAGGAGAGCCTGCCGGCCTGGATCGTGCTTGCCTACATCTTCACCTTCGGCGTCTTCCGCTCGGTGCAATGGGCCTCGACCGGCAATCTCTCCTATTCGGACATCGCGCCCGAGCAACTCGCGCGCTTCAGCGCGCTCTATTACATCTTATGGCAGCTCGCGGTGGCGGTCAGCGTCGGCTTGGCGGCGGCGCTGTTGTCGCTGCTTGCCGGCGGCGGCAAGGCGAGCGTCAACGACTATCGCATCCTGTTCGTCATCGAAGGGCTGATCACGCTTTGCGCGCTGTTGGCCTATCTGCGGCTCACGCCGCAGGACGGCGCCCATGTCAGCGGCCATGGCGCGCATATGAGCACCGATTAGGCCGGCATTATTCCGCGAAGCTCACCCAGTCCTCGAGCGGCGCGCGGTCGGTGCGGAACTCGTTCTCCGGCTTCGATGTGTCCTCGTAGCCGAGCGCCATGCCACAGACGACGATCTCCTCGTCGGGAATGTCGAGCACCGGCCTGATCTGGCGGTGATAGGGCGCGAAGGCCGCCTGCGGGCAGGTATGCAGCCCCCTGCCCCGCGCCGCGACCATGATGTTCTGCAGGAACATGCCGTAGTCAATCCACGAGCCCTGGTTCAGTCTCCGGTCGATCGTGAAGATCATGCCGACCGGCGCGTCGAAGAAGACGAAGTTGCGGTCGTGCTGCGCCCGCATCTTATCGACCTCGCGGCGGCCGATGCCCAGCGCGCCATAAAGCCCGAAGCCGTTGGCCCGGCGACGCGTGAGGTATGGTTCGAAGAACTGGTCGGGATAATAACGATATTCGTCCCACTCGGCCTTTTCGGCGCGGATGCCGGAATTGAGGATCGCATCGCTGATGCGCTGCTTGACCTCGCCCTTGGTCACGTAGACACGCCAGGGCTGCATGTTGGTGCCCGACGGCGCGCGTGCCGCGACGGCAAGGATCGCGCGAATCGCATCGTCATCGACCATATCGGGCAGGAAGGCGCGCACCGACCGGCGCGACACGATCGCCTCATCGACGATCTCCGCATCCGACGCGATCCGGATGTTCTTCTCAAGCATGGGTCGTCCCTTTCGGCATGGCCAGAAACCCGCAACCCGGTTTCCTTAACGACCATCCGCAGACTATAAGCTAAAACTGGTCCCGACCGGACGCCCCACTCGCCGCTCGTGCGCGAGCCTTTGCATCAACCGCCGAAAACGCGCAAGTAAATCTTGTGGACTATGAAAATCTCCTTGATTTTTTCATGATTTTACCCTCTCATGAAATTTATCCAGATTTTTTCACGAGCAACCTTTGACCCCGACCGCGACCAAATCGGAGCAGGACAATGGCGAACGGCTGCTGGCCGGCGATATCCGCGCGCTCCGCAAGGCGCGCGGCCTCACGCTCGCTGAAATTGCGCTCAAGTTAGGCCGTTCGGTCGGTTGGGTCAGCCAGGTCGAGCGCGGTCTTTCCATCCCCTCGCTCGGCGACCTCAGGGCATTCGCCAGCCTCTTCGATGTTCCGATCAGCCTGTTCTTCAGTCACGATGTGCCTGTCGAAGAGGAACGCGGCGTGATCGTGCGCGCCGGCAGCCGCCGTTCGCTTGGCACAAGTGAATCCGGCCTGGTGGAAGAGCTTCTGTCGCCCGACCTCGGCGGTAGCTTCGAGATGCTGCGTTCGGTCTTCGCGCCGGGCGCGGAGCTGAAGACCGAAACGCGCCGTCCGACGGAAGAAGCGGGCTATGTCGCGTCGGGCACGTTCGAGATCGAGATCGACGGCGCCTGGCATCGCCTCGGCGAAGGCGACTCGTTCCGCTTCGAGGGCAAGCCGTTCCGCTGGCGCAATCCTGGCGTCGAGCCGGCGATCGTCATCTGGGTGGTCTCACCGCCTGTCTATTGACCAATGCATGTCGCCCAAAAATGCGAAGCGGTTTTGGGATAACGATATGCATCAAAACAAAAATCGAAGCGCGAAGCGCTTACGCTTGGAGGAAGAAACATGGCGGGTTTGCCGTCCACGGCACGCGTGGTGATCATCGGAGGCGGTGTCGTCGGCTGCTCATCGCTCTATCATCTGTGCAAGGCGGGTTGGACCGACTGCGTGCTTCTGGAAAAGAACGAGCTGACCTCCGGCTCGACCTGGCATGCCGCCGGCAACGTGCCGACCTTCTCCTCGTCCTGGTCGCTGATGAACATGCAGCGCTACTCGACCGAGCTTTACCGAGGTCTCGCCGACGCGGTCGACTATCCGATGAACTACCATGTCACCGGCTCACTGCGGCTCGCCCACAGCAAGGAGCGCATGCAGGAATTCCAGCGCGCCAAAGGCATGGGCCGCTACCAGGGCATGGACATCGACGTCGTCGGCCTCGACGAGATCAAGCGCCGCTACCCCTTCATCGAGACGCATGAGCTGAAGGGCGCGCTCTATGACCCGAGCGACGGCGACATCGACCCGGCGCAGCTGACGCAGGCGCTCGCCAAGGGCGCGCGCGACATGGGCGCCAAGATCATCCGCTTCTGCCCGGTCACCGGCGTCCGTCGCGAGAATGGCGAATGGGTGGTCGCGACGCAGCAAGGCGAGATCCGCTGCGAGATCGTGATCAACGCGGCCGGCTACCGCGCCGCCGAAGTCGGCAAGATGTTCGGCCGCGAAGTGCCGATGATGGTGATGAGCCATCAGTACATATTGTTCGAGGAAATCCCCGAGCTGGCCGCTTGGACGAAGGAGCAGGGGAAAAAACTGCCGCTGCTGCGCGACGTCGACACGTCCTATTACCTGCGCCAGGAAAAGAGCGGCATGAATCTCGGCCCCTATGAGCGCAATTGCCGCGCGCACTGGGCGACCCACAACGATCCGATGCCGGAGGATTTCTCGTTCCAGCTGTTCCCCGACGATCTCGACCGCCTCGAGCACTATCTCGCCGACGCCGTCGCCCGCGTGCCGATCCTCGGCACCGCCGGCCTCTCCAAGGTGATCAACGGCCCGATCCCTTACGCGCCGGACGGCAACCCGCTGATTGGGCCGATGCCCGGCGTGCCGAACGCCTTCGAGGCCTGCGTCTTCACCTTCGGCATCGCGCAAGGCGGCGGCGCTGGCAAGGTACTGGCCGAATGGGTCACCGAGGGCCAGACCGAATGGGACATGTGGTCCTGCGATCCGCGCCGCTTCACGTCCTTTGCGTCGGCGCCCGACTATTGCGTCGCCAAGGGCATGGAGATCTATGGCAACGAATACGCCATCCAGTTCCCGCGCCATGCCTGGCCTGAGGGGCGTAATCGCAAGCTGTCGCCGCTGCATGACCGCATCAAGGCGCTGGGCGGCCAGTTCGACGCCTATAATGGCTGGGAGCGCGCCACCTGGTACGCCAAGTCCGGCGACAATACTTCGGAGGAATCGACGCTGACCTTCCGTCGCGACGGACCCTGGCACCGGGCCGTGCGCGAGGAGTGCCTTGCCGTGCGCGACGCCGCCGGCATTCTCGACCTGCCCGGCTTCTCGCGCTTCAACCTCGAAGGTCCGGGCGCGGCCGATTGGCTCGCAAGGCAGGTCACCGGCCTGGTGCCGAAGCCCGGCCGCATCGGCCTTGTCTACTTCTCGGACGACAAGGGCCGCATCGTCACCGAAATGTCGGTCGTGCGCCATGGCGAGGACCAGATGACGCTGATCACCGCGGCGGTGGCGCAGTGGCACGATTTCGAATTGTTGAAATCGCGGATGCCGGCCGACGCGGGTTTCACGCTGACCGACCGGACGGAGGAATACTCGACCCAGATCCTCGCCGGTCCGAACTCGCGCAAGATACTGGCCGAAGTCTGCAGCGCCGATCTTGCGCTGCCCTGGCTGACGCATCAGGAGACGACCGTCGCCGGACGCTGGGCGAAACTGGTGCGCGTCTCCTTCGCCGGCGAACTCGGCTGGGAAATTCACACTAAGGTCGCTGACACAGTTGCGGTCTTCGACGCTGTCTGGGCCGCCGGCCAGAAGCATGGGCTGAAGCCGTTCGGCATGTATGCGCTGGATTCGCTGCGGCTGGAAAAAGGCTACCGGGCCTGGAAGGGCGACCTTTCGACCGACTATTCGATCCTGCAGGGCGGCCTGGAGCGCTTCGTCAAATGGGACAAGCCCGACTTCCGCGGCAAGGCGGCGCTGCTCAATGAAAAGCAACAGGGCGTGAAGAAGCGCTTCGTCACGCTGGTCGTCGAAAATCCCGGCGACTGCGACGCGCCCTATATGTCGACGCTCTGGCACGGCGGCAGCATCGTCGGCGAGACGACGTCGGGCGGCTGGGGCCACCGCGTCGGCAAGTCGATCGCGCTCGGCATGCTGCGCGCCGATCTCACGCAGCCGGGCACGGCGATCGAGGTCGAGATCTTTGGCGATCGCTTCAAAGCCATCGTCCAGAACGACGAGCCGCTGTGGGATCCGAAGAATGAGAGGTTGCGGGCATGACCTCCGTCATCCTCACCGATGGCGGCATGGGCCAGGAACTGGTCCGGCGCAGCAAGTCCGAGCCGACGCCGCTTTGGTCGGCAAGGGTGTTGATCGACGAGCCGGACCTGGTGCGCGACCTACATGTCGAATTCATCCAGGCGGGTGCTCGCGTCATCACCATCAACACCTATTCGGCGACGCCGGAGCGCCTGGCGCGCGAAGGCGCGGAAGACCTGTTCAAGCCTTTGCAGAAGCGCGGCATCGAGCTGGCGAGGCAGGCCCGTGACGAGGCCGGCGACACCGCGATCGCCGGTTGCCTGTCGCCTCTGTTCGGCAGCTACGCGCCGGCGCTGACCATATCGTTCGAGGACACGCTCGACATCTATCGCCGCATCGTTGCCGAGCAGGCTGACGGCGTCGACCTGTTCCTCTGCGAAACCATGGCGTCCGCCGACGAGGCGCGGGCTGCGGTCACCGCGGCCTCTGAAAGCGGCAAGCCGGTGTGGGTGTCGTGGACGCTCGCCGACCATGGCGCGCCGCGCCTGCGCAGCGGCGAGACCATTGCCGATGCGGTCGGCGCCCTCGGCGGCCTGCCGGTCGCGGCCCGGCTGCTCAACTGCTGCCGGCCCGAAGCCATCGCCGCCGCATTGCCCGAACTCGCCGCCCTGGGCGGGCCGGTCGGCGCCTATGCCAATGGCTTCACCGCGGTCGCGGCATTGAAGCATGGCGGGACGGTGGATGTGCTGCACGCCCGCCACGATCTCGATCCGCAAGCCTATGCGGACCAGGCCATAGGCTGGGTCGATGCCGGCGCCGGCATCGTCGGCGGCTGCTGCGAGGTCGGCCCCGCCCATACCGCCGCCCTGCGCGACAAGCTCACGCGGGCCGGCCACCAGATTTCGGGAGTCTCATGATGCCAAAGCCGTCAAAGCGCATTACCGGCATCGTGCCTTCGGGCAAGGATGGCTGGGAAGTCCACTTCGCCGCCTGGACCCGCAAGCAGGCCGGCGAAGACATCATCGTGCTGTCGGTCGGCGACCACGACTTCGACACGCCGTCGGAGACCATCGAGGCCTGCGTGACCGCCGTGCGCGGCAGCAACCATCACTACACGCCGCTTCCCGGCCTGCCGCGCCTGCGCAAGGCGATGGCGGCGGCCTCGACCGCTTGCAGCGGCATCCTGACGGAAGCCGACGAGGTCATCGCCACGGCCGGTGGCCAGGGCGCGCTCTATGCCGCCGTGCAGGGCGTGCTCGACCCGGGCGACCACGCCATCGTCGTCGCGCCCTATTACGCCACCTATCCCAACACCTTCAGCGCCGCCGGTGCCAGCTTCACCGTGGTCGAGACGCCCGCCGAGGATGGGTTTCAGCCCCGCGCGGACATGATCCGCGCCGCGCTCAGGCCCAACACCCGCGCCATCCTGATCAACACGCCGAACAACCCGACGGGTGCCGTCTATTCGCGCGAACGACTCGAGCAATTGGCCGAAATCTGCAACGAGCACGACCTCTGGCTGCTGTCGGACGAGGTCTACTGGACGCTTGGCGGCGGCGAGCACATCTCGCCGCGTTCGCTACCCGGCATGGCCGAGCGCACGCTGGTCATCAACTCCATGTCGAAAAGCCACGGCATGACCGGTTGGCGCATGGGCTGGCTGACCGGGCCGAAAGCGATGATCGCGCTGATGATCGATCTCAATCTGGTCACGACCTACGGTCTGCCGGCCTTCATCTCGATCGCCTGCGCCGAGGCGCTGGAGAACCATTATGGCGTGAAGGACATCGCCGAGCGCTATGCCGCGCGACGCGCCGTCTTCCTCGACGCCCTGCGCGGCGCCAATGAAGTCACCGTGCGCGGCTCCGAAGGCGGCATGTACATCATGCTCGATGTCACTGCCGTCGAGCCCGACGACGAGAAATTCGCCTGGGCGCTGCTCGACAAGGAAAAGGTCGGCGTCATGCCCGGCTCGAGCTTCGGCGAGGCTGCCGCCGGGCACATCCGCATCAGCCTCTGCCAGCCCGAACCCATCCTCAAGGAAGCAGCGCTTCGCGTGCGCCGCTTCGCTTCCAACTATCGCCGCGAGGCCGCATGACCAAGACGATACCCATCAAAGCCCGCGCGGTGATCATCGGCGGCGGCGTCTCCGGCTGCTCGGTCGCCTATCACCTGGCCAAGCTCGGCTGGACCGACATCGTGCTGCTCGAGCGCAAGCAGCTCACCTCTGGCACGACCTGGCATGCGGCCGGCCTGATCGGCCAGTTGCGCGCCTCGCAGAACATGACACGGCTGGCGAAATATTCGGCCGACCTCTACGTCAGGCTCGAAGCCGAGACCGATGTCGGCACCGGCATGCGCCAGGTCGGCTCGATCACCGTCGCGCTGACCGAGGAGCGCAAGCACGAGATCTACCGGCAGGCCTCGCTGGCCCGCGCCTTCGATGTCGACGTGCGCGAGATTTCGCCGAGCGAAGTCAAGGAGATGTATCCGCATCTCAACGTCTCCGACGTGGTCGGCGCGGTGCATCTGCCACTCGACGGCCAGTGCGACCCGGCCAACATCGCCATGGCGCTGGCCAAGGGCGCTCGCCAGCGCGGCGCGACAATCATCGAGAACGTCAAGGTCACCAAGGTTCACACCAGGAACGGCCGCGTTTCCGGCGTCTCCTGGGCGCAGGGCGAGGAACAGGGCACGATCGAGACCGACATCGTCGTCAACTGCGCCGGCATGTGGGCGCGCGAGCTTGGGCGGCAGAACCGCGTCACCATCCCGCTGCATGCCTGCGAGCATTTCTATCTCGTCACCGAGCCGATCCCCGGCCTGTCCCGCCTGCCGGTGCTGCGCGTGCCGGACGAGTGTGCCTATTACAAGGAAGACGCCGGCAAGATGATGCTCGGCGCCTTCGAGCCGGTGGCGAAACCATGGGGCATGGACGGCATCCGCGAGGATTTCTGCTTCGACCAGTTGCCCGAGGACATGGATCATTTCGAGCCGATCCTGGAAATGGGCGTCAACCGCATGCCAATGCTGGGCACCGCCGGCATCCACACCTTCTTCAACGGCCCCGAGAGTTTCACGCCGGACGACCGCTACTATCTCGGCGAAGCGCCGGAGCTTGCAGGCTACTGGATGGCGACCGGCTACAATTCGATAGGCATCGTTTCCTCCGGCGGCGCCGGCATGGCGCTGGCGCAGTGGATCAATGATGGCGAGGCGCCTTTCGACCTCTGGGAGGTCGACATCCGCCGCGCCCAGCCGTTCCAGAAGAACCGCCGCTACCTCAAGGAGCGCGTGTCGGAAACGCTCGGCCTGCTCTATGCCGACCATTTCCCCTATCGCCAGATGGCGACCTCGCGCGGCGTTCGCCGCTCGCCTCTGCATGAACATCTGAAGGCGCGCGGCGCCGTGTTCGGCGAAGTCGCCGGCTGGGAGCGCGCCAACTGGTTCGCGCGCGACGGCCAGGAGCGCGAATACCGCTATTCCTGGAAGCGGCAGAACTGGTTCGACAACCAGCGCGAGGAACATCTTGCGGTGCGCAACGGCGTCGGTCTGTTCGACATGACCTCGTTCGGCAAGATCCGCGTCGAGGGTCGCGATGCTCAGCAGTTCCTGCAGCGGCTCTGCGCCAACGACATGGATGTGGCGCCGGGCAAGATCGTCTACACGCAGATGCTCAACGCCAAGGGCGGCATCGAGAGCGACCTCACCGTGACCCGGCTTTCGGAAACGGCCTATTTCCTGGTCGTGCCGGGCGCCACGCTGCAGCGAGACCTTGCCTGGCTGCGCAAGCATGTCGCCGACGAATTCGTCGTCATGACCGATGTCACCGCCGCCGAAGCCGTCATCTGTGTCATGGGGCCAGAGTCGCGAAAACTGATCCAGAAGGTCAGCCCGAACGATTTCTCCAACGAGGCCAATCCGTTCGGCACCTGCCAGGAGATCGAGATCGGCATGGGCCTCGCCCGGGCGCATCGCGTCACCTATGTCGGCGAGCTTGGCTGGGAGCTCTATGTCTCGACCGAGCAGGCCGCCCATGTCTTCGAGGCGATCGCAGACGCCGGCGCCGGTGTTGGCCTGAAGCTTTGCGGTCTGCATACGCTGGATTCCTGCCGCATCGAAAAGGCCTTTCGCCATTTCGGCCACGACATCACCGACGAGGACAATGTGCTGGAGGCTGGCCTCGGCTTCGCGGTGAAGACGAGCAAAGCCGGCTTCATCGGCCGCGACGCTGTGCTCAGGAAGAAGGAAGCCGGCCTGTCACGCCGGCTGGTTCAGTTCCGCCTGAAGGACCCGCAGCCCCTGCTCTTTCACAACGAGGCGATCCTGCGCGACGGCCGGATTGTCGGCCCGATCACCTCAGGCAATTACGGCCACCATCTCGGCGGCGCGATCGGGCTCGGTTATGTGCCCTGCCAGGGCGAAAGCGAGGCGGAGGTGCTGGGTTCGTCCTATGAGGTCGAGATCGCCGGCGAGCGCTTCGCGGCCGAAGCGTCGCTGAAGCCGATGTATGACCCGAAGGCGGAACGGGTAAGGATGTAGCCTTCTTCTGTCCGCTTCGGACAGGATTGCCCGCAGGCGTGACCGTGGGGACCGTTCTTACTTGTCCGGCATGGTTGAAGGATCGCGAGCATCATGACGAATACCGACGATCACGATTTCGTCGGCAGAAGCTCGTAGTAGATCAGATAGGCCTCACGACGATCCGGCGCATCGGCCTTTCGTCTGTAGCGACGCCGCTTAGGGGATGTTCAAGCAACAAATTGATGACCGCATGGAGCCTGGCTTGGATCCGCTTCGCTCCCTTGGGTGATTGCAATGCGATATTGCCGAGAACCTCATCCAACTCGGCTAACGCCGCCAGCGTATAACGAAGCTTCACAGGCCGTGCTTCGCCCAAACAGCACGGACTGCCTCGTCGGTTGCAAATTCACCACGCGCAGCCTGCGCCCGGGACATTGCGAGCGAGGCTTTTTCCTCTCGGCTCAGTTGATGAACAGGTTCGTCCCCTTCATCACCCGCGAGGCGCAAGAGGACGCGCGCATACTCGTCCTGCAATTCAGGAGGCAAGGTGCGGACACGTTGGACAGCATGTTCGAAGAGCTTGGTCATGTCTTTAATATGCACTTCATTTCCGCATAAAAAAGGCAAACCCGTTCGGCGCGATCCCGCAGGGAAGCTGAAGTCCCCTAAAACCGCTCCAGCGTCCTTCGAACTTTGACCAAAAAAACCTCCCTGCTCTTCGGCGTCGAGGCATCCATCAGATAATGCGCCAGGAAGAAGGTCTTGCAGCGGGTGGCGCAGATCGCGCGCATGCCGCGCAGGATGGTCTTGCGGCCCGGTTGGCCGACGACCACGCTCCACCAGGTCGGCGCGCCGCAGGTGGTGATGACGCCGACCTTGGTGACATGCGTCATCAGCGACTTGATGCGGCCCTTCCCGGCCGGCAGCTGGAAGGCGATATCGGTGGCCCACACCCGGTCGAACCAGCCCTTCAGCATCGCCGGCAGGCCGTACCACCAAGTCGGATAGATGAACAGGATCGCCTGCGCCCATTTCAAATGCTCGAAATGCGGCTTGAGCGCCGGATCGTCCGGCGCCCGGTCATTGTAGAAGCGCCGCTCCTCGCGGCTCATCACCGGGTCGAAATTCTCGGCATAGAGGTCGAGCAGCCGCACGTCCCAGCCTCGCCCCCTCAGCACCTCGACGGCGGCATCGCGGATCGCCGCGCAATAGCTCTCCGGCACTGGATGGCAATAGACCACCAGCACGCGCATCAGAAGGCGTCCATCGTCGTCGCGACCCTCGTCATGAAGGCGTTGCGCGTCTCGTCGGTCGAAAGGTTCATCGAGTAGTGCGCAAGATAGGAGACGGGAGCGCCGGGCTTGATGGTCGCCCGCAGCATGCGCTTCACGATCTTGCGCGGCGGATCGCCCATCAGCATGGCGCGAAAGCGGCTGCCGCCATAGGTGGTGACGGCTGCCATCTTGCGGATGTTGTGCAGCGTCGGCTGCACCTTGCCATCGACCAGATCGAACGACACGCCGGGCAGGAAAACGCGGTCGAAAAACCCTTTCAGGATTGCCGGATAGCCGTAATTCCAGACCGGAAACGACAGCACCAACGCGTCGGCATTCTTCAGCCTTTCAACGTAGCCGGCGACCGCGTCGTTCGGCCCGCGCTGATCGTGGTAGCCGAGCCGCTCGGCGCGCGTCAGCCGCGGATCGAAATCTTCCGCATAGAGATCGCAATCGTCAATTGAATGGCCTGCCGCCACGAGCCGCTCCACAATCGTCCGGTGCAGGCCGGCATTGAAGCTGGTCTCCACCGGATGCGCGAAGAGCACGAGGACTTTCATCACCCCGCCTTTTGCAAGCCCTTGAACAGGAACGTCCGGCCGGAGCGATAGTCGTAGTCCGGATTTTCCCAGGCGATCATCTTGCCGGGATTGAGCAGCCCTTGCGGATCGGTCTCGCGTTTGAAGGCGAGCTGAATCTCGTCGGTCTGCTTCATGCCGCCCTCTTCCAGCGTGTAGCGATGCGGGTTGAAGATCGGACAGCCGTTCTCCTCGTGCAGCCGGATGATCTCGTTGAGCCGCCCCTCGGTGGTGAACTTGACCAGCGGCAGGCCGAAGCAGGTGATGTTGCCGTCCAGCCGCACGAATTCCAGATGCGAGAACACCTCGTCCGGGAACATCGCATCCATCTTTTCGACCAGCGCCAGTTGGTTGGGAAATGGATAAAGCGACTGCAGGTAGGTGATCGACGGATCGACACGCAGCGCCCTCAGCGTCGTGTGGTTCCAGGCCAGCTCATAAGCCGGCGGCAGGCCCTTCCTGTCCTCGTCCGTCGCGGTTGCCGCGTTGAAGATGACCTCGCCGCCGGCGCGCCGGGTGAAGGCGAGGAAGGCGTCGAGCCCGTGCCGCGCGACCATGACGACGCAGATGCTTTGCCCTTCGCGCAGGAACTTCTGGTGGCGCTTGAAATAGAGCTGCGGCACGGGTGCCGCGATCGGCGTGATCAGCTTGGTCAGGATGCCGTCCTGGCAGGCCAGCGCATTGCCGTAGCGGGCGGCCCCCATGAAACTGTCGAAGCCGACGATGACGTCGACCCAGTCATAGGCGGCGGTCAACGGCATCTCGACCTCGGTGATGATGCCGTTGGTGCCATAGGCATGCGTGACCTTGTGCAGGTCCTCGCCGGTGAGCTCGAGCGCCTTCGGTTCGGCTTCCATGGTCACGACGCGCAGCCGCAGCACATTGCCGAAATCGCGCAGGCCGCCGAAATTGATCGAGCCGACGCCGCCCGATCCGCCGGCGATGAAGCCGCCGATCGAGGCGGTGTTGTAGGTCGATGGTGAGAGCCTCAGCTCCTGTCCGGAATGCGCCCGCGTCGCCTTGTCGATCTCGGCCAGCACCGCGCCGGGTCCGGTCACCACGCGCCCCGGTGCGATCGTCTTGATCCCGTTCATCTCGGCGAGGTTCAGCACCACGCCGCCCGACAGCGGCATCGCCTGCCCGTAATTGCCGGTGCCGCTGCCGCGCGGCGTCACCGGGACACCGTGCTTATGGCATGCGGCAAGCACGCGGATGACCTCGTCCTCGTTCTTCGGCGTGACGATCAGGTCGCCCTTGATGTGGTCGAGCTGCGCCTTCAGGACCGGGCTGTACCAGTAGAAGTCGCGGCTTTTCTGCTGGACGATGGCCGGATGGTCGTCGACCTTGATCCCGTCGAGATCGCGCTTCAGCGCTGCGATATCCATCATTCCACCATCAATTCGTCGAGTTCGGCATAATCGGGCAGCTGGCGTTCGATCGCCCTGCCCTCGCGCACCACGATGCGATCCGATTCGGGCCGCGACAGCAATTCCGTCCAACTGCGGCCCTTGAAGACGATGAAGTCGGCGCTGCCGCCCGCGGCCAGCGTGCCGGCGCCGTCGAGCCGCATCACCTCGGCCGGTGTCGCCGCAACTGCCTTCGGCCAGTCGCCGACCGGGTGGTCGAAATGCAGGATGCGCGTCGCCATGCGATAGACCTCCAGCATGTCGAGATCGCCATAAGCGTAGAACGGATCGCGCGTATTGTCGGAGGCGACCGCCACCTTGATGCCGCGCGCCTTCATCTCATGCAGCAGGGTCACGCCGCGCCAGCGCGGCGTGGTGTTGTCGCCGCGCCGGTCCTGCAGATAGAGATTGCACATCGGCAGCGACACCACGGCGAGACGCGCCTTCGCCACCTTGTCCAACGTGTCGAGAACCTCGAGGTCGGGCTGGCGCGCCAGCGAGCAGCAATGGCCGACCAGGATGTTGCCCTCGAAACCGTTCCACAGCGAAGCCTCGGCGATCTTCTTCAGCGAGATGGCTGCGACGTCGTCGGTCTCGTCGGCATGGAAATCGAGGTCGAGCCCATGTTTGATCGCCTGCGCGAACACCTTGTCGAGCAGTTCCTCGAGGTCGGGGACCATATAGGTGACGACGCCGAGCACGCCCTTGGCCGCCGCGACGCGTTTCGCCAGCCGCTCGAACCAGGCTTTGTCGCGCACGCCTTCGATGCCGAGCAGGCAGGCCGCCTGCAGATTGATCCTGCCGCGCCATCTCTCCCGCATCGCCTCGAACACCGGCCAGGAGATTTCCTCCTGCGGCGGCACGCTGTCGAGATGCGTGCGCAAGGCCTTGGTGCCGTGCGCATAGGCCGAGCGCAGCGAGAAATCCATGCGGCGCGCGATGTCCTCGGCGCTCCAGCGCGCGGTGCGGTCGGCGCCGGTGGCGTTGAGCGCGCCCATGAAGGTGCCGTCGGGGTTGGGTTTTCGCGGCCAGATATGGCCCTTGTCGATATGGGTGTGGCAGTCGACGAAACAGGGCAGCACGATCCGGCCGACAAGGTCGATCGCATCGGCCCGCGCCTTCGAGTTGGCATGGGCGACAATGCTCGCGATCTTGCCGTCGGCCACGGCCAATTCAGCCAGCGCGAAACCGTCCGCGTCGAAGGGTGCCGCAAGGCCGGGCGTCAGCGACCGATGAACACGGGCATTGGCAAGCCGGTAGGAACCAGAGGCAGGTATCAATATCTGGTCCTCTTCGCGATTTTCCCTACCACCCTACCGCTCCTGCTTCAGCGCGCTCTCGTGCCAGCGGCGCAGGATGAGATGCGACACCAGCGACAGCACCAGGAAGATCAGTATACCGGTGAGCGAGATCAGGATCAGCGCCGCGAACAGGCGCGGCGCGTTGAGCCGGTAGCCGGCCTCGATGATGCGCGAGGCAAGCCCCGACGATTGCCCCTGCGCGCCGGCGACGAATTCCGCCACCACCGCGCCGATCAGCGACAGGCCGCCGGCAATCTTCAGCCCGCCGAGGAAATACGGCATCGCCGCCGGCAGGCGCAGATAGCGCAATTGCTGCCAGCGCGTCGCGCCGTTGAGCTTGAACAGATCGCGCAGGTTTCGGTCGACCGAGTTCAGCCCGAGCGTGGTGTTGGACAGGATCGGGAAGAAGGCGACGATCCAGGCGCAGAGCAGCAGTTTGACGGTCTGGTTGTTCACATAGATGTTGATCAGCGGGAAGATAGCGACGATCGGCGTCACCTGCAGCACGATGGCGAAGGGGAAGAACGACATCTCCACCCATTTCGACTGCGCGAACAGAACCGACAGCCCGACGCCGCCGATGACGGCGAGCAACAGGCTGAGGAAGGTGATCCTGAGCGTCACCAACAGCGAGGAGAACAGCAGGCCCGCGTCGTTGTGCAGCGTCTGCAGCACCACGCCCGGGCGCGGCAGGATATATTGCGGGATCTCGTTCCAGACGCAGATGCGGTCCCACAGCACGATCGCCAGCACCATGATCGCCAGCGGCAGCACCCATTTGCCGATGCGCTCCAGACGCTCCTGGCGGGCGCGGCGCGCCTCCTCCGGATCGAGCTTCAGCGTGGTGTTGTCAATGACCGTCATGGCGGGATCCGGCGGTTGAGTTGATGGCGTCGACCAGCACGTCCGAGGCCTGCCGGCAAAGCGCGGCATAGTCGGGCGAGGTGCGGAACGCCTCGTCACGAGGGTACGGCGCGCTGATGGGCAGTTCGCCATGCACGCGACCCGGCCGCGCGGCCATGACGACGACACGGCTGGACAGGAACACGCTTTCGAAGACGCTGTGGGTGACGAAGACGACAGTGAAGCGTTGGTCCTGCCACAGCTCCAGAAGATCGTTGTTGAGCTTGAAGCGGGTGATCTCGTCCAGCGCGGCGAAGGGCTCGTCCATCAGAAGGATGCGCGGCTTGGTCACCATGGCCCGCGCGATCGAGACGCGCATCTTCATGCCGCCGGACAGCTCGCGCGGCACGGCGTTCTCGAAGCCGGTGAGATGGACGCGCGCCAGCATCTCCGTCACTGCCGGCTCCGCCTTGGCGCGCGACACGCCCTTCAGCCTGAGCGGCAGCCAGACATTGTCGAAGACGCTGGCCCAGGGCAGCAGCGTCGGCTCCTGGAACACGAAGCCGGTGTTCGAGCGGTCGATCGAGCCGCGCCAGTCGAGCTGGCCGGAGGTCGGCGTCGACAGGCCGGCGATCAGCCTGAGCGCCGTCGACTTGCCGCAGCCGGAGGGGCCGAGCAGGCTCAGGAAGTCGCCTTCCCGGATCGCGAGATCCACCTTGCTCAGCGCCGTCACGCCGTTGGAAAAGACCTTGCCGACATTGCGCAACGCAAGCAGCATCGGGGCCTCTTCCGATGCCGCCGGCGTCTCAGCCACTTTGTCCTGGATCATCTCAGGCAGGCCGCCTTACTTCTTCAGCTCCAGCCCGACACCCTTGTTGATGAAGGCCAGCGTATAGGCCTTCTTGATGTCGATGCCCGGCTGCGCAACCTTGGCCTTGACCATCTTGTCGTAAAAACTCTGGATGCGGGCGTCGTTCATGGTGCCGATGCCGAGCTTTTCCGAGTCACCCGAATCGACGACGCCGAACTTCTTCATCTGCTCGATCGAGAAGGCGATCTGTTCATCCGTCATGTCCGGATTGTCCTTCTTGATCATGTCGTTGGCGGCCTTGTTGTCGCCGTAGAGATATTTGTACCAGCCCTTGGCCGAGCCATCGACGAAGCACTGGACGACCTCCGGCCGCTTGTCGATCGTGTCCTGCATCACCTCGACGGTGGTCGAATAGGTATCCCAGCCATAGTCGGCGAGCAGGAACTGGTTCGGCGTGAAGCCGCCCTGCTTCTGCACCGCGAACGGCTCGGACGTCACATAACCCTGCTGGATCGACTTCTTGTTGGCGATGAAGGGCGCCGGGTTGAACGTATAGGGCACGCGCTTGGCGGCGTCGAAGCCGAGATCGGTGACCATCCATTGGAAGAAGGTCTGCGCGCCTTCGTCGCCCATGATGTACTGGTCGGCGTTCTTCAGGTCTTCCCACTTGTCCAGCCCCTCTCCCGGATGGGACATGATGACCTGCGGATCCTTCTGGAAGTCGGACGCGACGACACGCATCGGAATGCCCTGCTGCACGGCGTCGAAAGCCGAAAGCAGATTGCCGCCCATGTAGAAATCGATCTTGCCGGCCAGAAGCATCGGCCGGCCGCTGACCTGCGGGCCGCCCTGCATGATGGTGACGTCGAGGCCGCAGGCGGCATAGGTGCCGTCGGCAACGGCCTGGTAGTAGCCGCCATGTTCCGGTTCGGCCAGCCAGTTGGTGCCGAATGTCACCTTCTCGTTTGCCGCGGCAGCGAACGTGCCCGCCGCCAGCAGGACGACGGCGCCCGCCAGCATCTTTCCTTGTCCGATCATAAACATCACCCTCTCTTGGCCCGGGCGCAACGCGCCGGACTCGACACCATGGAATCAAGAAGCAAGACACATGCCACCGCCTGGGCCGCCTGCTTGTGCGGCAGTCGTTGCCGAGACCGGACGGGTCATGCCATACGCGAGGCATCGTGCCTATTTTTTGGACGCCTGTCCATAATCGCCCCGGCGGCATGCACCGCATCTTGAATGTTTCATGAATCCGCCACTAGGCTGTCGGCGGACAGGAGAATGCCATGTTGAAATACCTCGCGCCCAAGACGATCAAGCCGCCTTTCGCCCGCTACAGCCACGGTGTCGAAATACCTGCCGGAAAGCGCCTGGTGCTGTGCTCGGGCCAGTTGGGCATTGGGCCTGACGATGCCGTGCCGGAGGATGCCGGCGCGCAGACGGAGCTTTGCTTCAAGAACATCGCCGCGATTCTCAGTGAAGCCGGGCTGACCTTGAACGATACCGTGCGCATCAACGCCTTCGTCACCGGCCGCGAACACCTGCAGGCCTATATGGATGTCCGCAACCGGCTCTTTTCCGATCCCGCGCCAGCCTCGACACTGATGATCGTTTCCGGCTTCGCCCGTCCCGAGTTCAAGGTCGAGGTCGAGGTGCTGGCGGCGGGCTGACGGTTGCCCGCAGCCGCCAAGCGCACTAGACCGCCCTCGCGGCGCAGCAGACCATAGGGAGAGTGAAGTGACGACAAGACGTGTATGGTGGGGCGACTACCGGACGACCGAATACGCCTCGATCGACGCCGAAGCGACCATCGCCGTGCTGCCGGTGGCGGCGATCGAGCAGCACGGCCCGCATCTGCCGGTCTCGACCGACACCTCGATCATGGTGGGTATGCTGGAGACGGTGATCGCGCGCCTGCCCGACGATCTCGATATCCGCATCCTGCCGGTGCAGGCTGTCGGCAAGTCGAACGAGCATTTGCACGCGCCGGGAACGCTCACCTTGCCGGCCACCACTTTGGTCGATGCCTGGACCGAGCTCGGCCTGTCGGTCGCGCGCGCCGGGGTCAGGAAACTGATCGTCGTCAATTCGCATGGCGGCAATGAAGAGATCATGGGCATCATCTCGCGCGAATTGCGCGTGCGCGCCAAGATGCTGTCGGTGAAGACGAGCTGGCAGCGCTTCGGCCGCCCGGCCGGCATGTACACCGAGCTGGAGGATCGTCACGGCATCCATGGCGGCGATGTCGAGACCTCGCTGATGCTGCACTTCCGGCCCGACCTCGTCGACATGAGCAAGGCCGACAATTTCGTCTCCAATGTCGGTCGCGCCGAAAAGGAGTTCGCCCTGCTGCGCCACACCGGCACGCACGCCTTCGCCTGGATCGCCAGCGACCTCAATCCGAACGGCGTGGTCGGCGATGCCTCGATCGCCACGGCCGAGAAGGGCCGCCTGACGGCGGAAATGCAGGCCGAAGGCTTTATCAATCTGGTCAGGGACGTGCGCAAGGCGAAGCTTGCGGAGTGGCTGCTTTAGGCCGATGGACTACGCTCTGATATCGAGCTCGAAGGGAACGCCTTCGAAGGCGTCGGCGCCGCGTCCGATCGCCTCGATCGCCGTAATCATGCGGCCATCGCGCTGAAGCAGCATATCGGCGACGGCGATCAGCCGTGGATTGGGCGTCGCCGTCGGCGAGAGAAAACGCAGCGTTTTGGCGAGTTCCATTTCGTCACGCTGCGGCGCCAGCGCCGCGGCGATGATGTAGGCCGACGCGGTCGAGCGGCTGACGCCGGCATAGCAATGCACCACCAGCGGCTTTGCCCGGTCCCAGCGATAGGCGAAATCGAGCAAGGCGCGGACATGCTCCTCGCCCGGCATGGTCATGCCTTCCTGCGCCACGGCGATGTCGTGCATGACCAGATGCAGATGGTTTTCCGCCGGGATCGAAGCCGGGCGGACCACTTCGGTGCCGGCCGCAAGCAGCGACAGCAAGCGCTGCGCACCGGTCCTTGTTACGGTTTCGTCGACTTTCGACAGCGAACAGACATGGATCATTGCCCGATCTCCTTCGGCGCATCCTCGCGCCGCGCAACCCAGCCGGCAAGAGCGCCTTCAAGGCGCTGCCATTCCGCCTCGCTGCCCGGCAAACCGATACGCAAGACCTGCGGCCTGTCGCCAAAATGGCGGACCAGCACGCCGCTCTCGCCGAGCGCCGAAAACAGGATTGAGGCCTCGGCAAACGACAAATAGCGGAACAGGCTGGTGCCGCCGGCGACCGGAACATCGTATCGGCCGAGCAGCGCGTCGAGCCGCAGGGCATCCTGTGCCAGGCGTTCCCGCATATCGGCCTGCCACGCCGTGTCCGACAAGGCGCGGATGCCATACTCCAGCGCAGGGCCGGCCACCGCCCAGGGCCCCAGTTGCGCATCCAGCCGCTCGGCCGTCAAGCGATCGGCGAGCGCAAAGCCGAGCCTTACACCGGCAAGACCGAAGAACTTGCCGAACGAGCGCAGCACGACAACGCCGCCCGCCCCGACATCGCCGGCAAGGCTATGCTCGACCGGGCCGACATCCATGAAGGCTTCGTCGACGACCAGCAGCCCGCCTTTGGCGCGAAGCCGCGCGGCAAGGTCGAGCAGATGGGCCTTTTCGATCACCCGCCCGTCCGGATTGTTGGGGTTGACCAGCACCGCAAGGTCCGCCTCGGCCAGCGCCTCGAAATCACCGACTTCCGCAACCGCATAGCCCGCGATGGCGGCGGCCCTGGCGTGTTCGGCATAGGTCGGGCCGAGGACCAGCGCCTTACCGGGCCGCACCAGTGCGGCGACGCGCGGCAGGAGAATCTGCGTGCCGGGTGCCGCCGCCACATGGGCGGCCGACGGCGCGCCGTAGGTCGAGGCCGCAATTTCGGCCAATTCAAGCAGTTGTCCTGCCTCCGGCAATCGGGACAGGGCGGTGGCGGGCAGGTCGAAAAGCGGATAGGAGTGCGGATTGATACCCGTCGAGAGGTCCACGAAAGGTTTTGGCGCATGAGGAAAAAGCGCGCTTGCGCGGCCAAGGCTGCCGCCATGATCAACCGCCGCAATTGCTCCGCTTAGAAGCTTCATGTCTGTCCTGATCGCTTTCCTGTCACTCGCCGTCGAACGCGCCCTCGGTTATCCGGACTGGCTGTTCAACGCCATCGGCCATCCGGTAACCTGGATCGGCAGGCTGATATCCTTTCTCGATCGCAGGCTCAACCACGCGACCGATTCCGACGAATTGCGTCGCCGACGCGGCGTCCAGGCCTTGCTCGTCATTCTGCTGGTGCCCGGGCTCATCGGCCTGGCGCTGCATGTCCTGCTGTGGACGATGTTCCCAACGGGTCTCGTCATCGCCGCCATCCTCGGTTCCACGCTGCTGTCGCAGAAGAGCCTCGCCGAGCATGTCGAGGAGGTCGCCGACGCGCTGGAGACCGGCGGCCTGACGCTCGGCCGCATCGCCGTCTCGCGCATTGTCGGCCGCGATCCCGAAAAGCTCGACAAGGCCGGGGTCGCGCGCGCCGCGATCGAAAGCCTGGCCGAGAATTTCTCCGACGGCATCGTCGCGCCCGCCTTCTGGACCGGCATCGGCGGCCTTGGCGGCGGCGCGGCCTACAAGGCCGCCAACACCGCCGATTCGATGATCGGCCACAAGACGCCGCAATACGAGGCCTTCGGCCGGGCCGCCGCCCGCTTCGACGACCTGGTCAACCTGCCCGCGTCGCGGCTGACCGGCCTGCTCATCGTGCTGGCGGCCTTCCTTGTCCCGGGCGCCGATCCGCGCGCCGCCTGGCAGGTCATGCGGCGCGACGCCAGGAAACACCGCTCGCCCAATGCCGGCTGGCCGGAGGCCGCGATGGCCGGCGCGCTCGGGCTGTCGCTTGCCGGACCGCGCAGCTATGGCGGCGAGGTCGTCGAGGACGCCTTCATGGGCGAAGGCGGCCGCCGTGAGGCCGAAAGCACCGACATCCGCCAGGCGCTGAAGCTCTACCGCATGGCGGACTGGCTGCTGCTCGGCCTGTTCGCGATCCTGTCGGCGATCGTGATCTACCTGACCATCCAGATCAGCGGTCAAGGCGCCAACGCGCTTTAGAACTCGATGCCCTGCTGGGCTTTCACGCCGGCCGAGAAATGGTGCTTGGTCAGCCCCATTTCGGTGACTAGGTCGGCCGCCTCGACGAGCAGAGGCTTGGCGTTGCGGCCGGTGACGATCACGTGCAGATCGCCCCGGCGCGCCTTCAGCGCCGCGACCACTTTTTCCAGGTCGAGATAGTCGTAGCGCAGGGCGATGTTGAGCTCGTCGAGCACCACGAGGCTGATCGACGGATCGGCCATCAGCTCAAGCGCCTTGGCCCAGGCGGCCTCGGCGGCGGCGATGTCGCGCTTCAGGTCCTGCGTCTCCCAGGTGAAGCCCTCGCCCATCGCGTGCCAGACGACGCGATCGCCGAAAGCCGCGAAGGCGTCCTTCTCGCCGGTATGCCATTTCCCCTTGATGAACTGGACGACGCCGACGCGCTTGCCGTAACCCAGCATCCTCAGCGCCAGGCCGAAGGCGGCGGTGGTCTTGCCCTTGCCCGGCCCGGTGTTGACGATCAGCAGTCCTTTCTCGATCGTCTTGCCGGCGACCTCGGCATCCTGCACCGCCTTGCGCTTGGCCATCTTGGCGCGATGGCGCTCGGCATCCTTATCTTCGATTTCGGTCATGTCATTTCACCTTGAGCGGCAGCCCCGCCACCATCATCAGCACATTGTCGGCTATCGCCGCGACCTGCTGGTTGAGCCGGCCGGCGGCGTCGCGGAACCGGCGCGCCAGCGCGTTGTCGGGCACGATGCCGAGCCCGACTTCGTTCGAGACCACGAACCATGGCCCGCGCGGCCGCGACAGCACATCCGCCAGCCGCCGGCATTCGGCCTCGACATCATGTTCGGCCAGCATGTGGTTGGTGAGCCACAATGTCAGGCAATCGATCAGCACCGGCTGGTGATCCGGCAAGGCCTCGATGGCGCCAACCAGGTCGAGCGGCGCGTCGACGGTGACCCAGCCCTCACCGCGCCGCGACCGATGCAGCGCGATGCGCTCGCGCATCTCGTCGTCAAAGGCCTGCGCCGTGGCGATGTAGGCCCAGGGCGACAGATGGGCTGTCGTCAGGTTTTCGGCATGCGAGCTCTTCCCCGAGCGCGCGCCGCCGAGGACGAAAGTCAGTTTCCGATTGGAAGCTGCGTTCGCGGCTGTCGCGCCGGTCATTTCCTGCCTTCACCTTTGGATGAATGTTGTCGTGGCCATCAGGCCGACGGCGCGACTTTAGGCAGAAGCTCTCCGGCCGGCAAACCAAATTCCGCCACCGCCCGGCGTGATTGCGGCACAGGCGCTACGAAGCGGCGATCCGCGCCGCGACGAGCTGCTGCAACCGCCACAGATGCGCGTCGTGGATGCCCCGCTGCTCGAGATTCTTCACCGTGTTGTAGAGATAGTCGGCACCCGAGCCCCAATGGCCGCAGGAGGTCGCCAGCCTTTCGACAACCGCTTCCTCGCTTAACGGACCGGCATAGGTGGTCCCTTGGCGGTTGATGACGAAGGCCAGCGCCCGCAGCGGACCGCCATCGCTCGTCATATTGAGCAGGCGCGGATGGTAGCTGGTCGGCTTGAGCGTGACCTCGCGCCGCAGGAGCTTGTCGAGTTGCTCGCGCCGGTCGCCGTCGCCGAGCCGAAAGGCGACGCCCTTGCACTGCCCGCCGCGATCCAGCGCCATCATCAGGCCCGGACTTTCCTTGGTGCCGCGCCAGCGCGTCATCTTCATGCAGAAGGATCTGTGCCAGCCGCGCAGCAGCGCCACCCGCTCCTCGACATGCTCGATCTCTGGCTTCCAGATCAGCGAGCCATAGCCAAACAGCCAGAGCGGTTCGTTGGCGGGAAGCTGAGCCTCCAGCTTGCGCGTCATTGCGTCATAGTCGGCGTCATCCAGATGCGCGGCGTCAGGATCGGGTCCCGCATCATCGACCGCGCGAAAACAGCGGGCGACCAGTTCCTCGGTAAGCGACATGGTTCTTGGCAGCATGCGTTCGACCTTAAGGTCCTCGCGCGGCCGCCACAATGCGCGGAGCCGGCAATTGACAACAGCTTTGCCCGGGTGTCGGCTGTTGCCAGCCAGGGAGAAGCCGATGCAGCCCAATCCGAGCGAACGCGATCCTTACAACGGCCTGACCAGCCTCCAGCCGACCTTGCCGTCGGTCGCCTATTGGGACGTCGACGTCTATCGGCGCGACCTGGACGCCATTTGGTACCGAAGCTGGCTGATGGTCTGCCGCGAGGCCGATCTGGCGGAACTCCTGGCCTTCCGGACATTCCGCATCGGCTCGCAGGAGATCGTCGTGCTGCGCGACGAAACCGGCGCGCTGCGGGCCTTCCATAACACCTGCCGGCATCGCGGCTCGCAGCTTTGCCAGGAAAGCGCCGGGCGGCTGAAGGCCAGGCTGCTGACCTGCCCCTACCATGCATGGTCCTATTCGCTGCGCGGCGATCTCGTGCGCGTGCCGTCGAAATCGCTGCCCGAGGGCTTCGACAAGGCCGGTTACCCGCTCTACCGCGTGGCGCTTTCGGTCTGGCGCGGCTTCGTCTTCATCAACCTCGCCGAGGATCCGGTGGGCTCGGCGGAAACCTCTTTCGATCCCGCCTCCGGCGATCTTTCCAACTGGCCGCTGGAGACGCTCGTCACCGGCCATCGGCTCACCAAGGTGATGAACTGCAACTGGAAGATCTTCTGGGAGAATTTCAACGAATGCCTGCACTGCCCGGGCGTCCACAAGGACCTGTCGCGGCTGGTGCCGATCTATGGCCGCGGCCTGATGGCGAGGCATGACGATCCCGAATGGTCGCGCCACGCCGACAATGACGATCCGGAATTCTCAGGCCGACTGCGGGCCGGCGCCGAAACCTGGTCGCGGGACGGCCATGTCCACGGTCCGGTCTTTTCCGCCCTGACCCCGGCCGAACGCGCCGCCGGCCAGACCTACGCCACCTCGCTGCCCTCGATGTTCATCGTCGGCCACGTCGACTATATGCGCACCGTACGGCTCGCCCCGCTCGGTCCCGAGCAGACCGAACTCACCGCCGAATGGCTGTTCGCGCCGGATGCACTGGAGAAGACCGATATCGACAACATCGTCGCCTTCGGCACCCAGGTGCTCGAAGAAGACGCCGCGATCTGCGAGATCAACCAGAAGGGGCTCTGCTCGATGCGCCACGAGGCCGGCGTGCTGATGCCCGAGGAATACGACCTGCACCGTTTCCACGACTGGGTACGCGGCTGCCACACGGCGTTCCAGCAATCAAAATGACTTCGGCATTGAGCGCCAAATGAAAGAACCGCAGAAGCGGGCGTCTCTATGGCGAGGCGGTTTTGACGAACAAGGCTGCAGCTTGATCAGGATTTGGCAAGCAGCTAGGGCAGAATGTCGAATGTCTGAGGTGCTAGATGGTGCAGGTAAAGAAGGCGGAGGTGCGCGGGGCGATCCTCGAAGCCGCGACGCAGCTCTTCTTCGAAAACGGCTACGCCGGCACCTCGGCGAGCGAGATCGGCCAGCGCGCGGGCGTCGCGCCCTCGGCCATCTACAGATATTTCGATTCGAAGCTTGATCTCTTTTTTCAGGTCTACAGTCCCTGGCTGAAGGCCAGGCTTGACCAGCTTGAACGGGAGCTGAAATCGATCGACGGCCACAGGACAAAGGTGCAGCACATAGTCGCGACGATTTGGCGCGAGATCCCGAATGAACAGAACTTCTTTGCCAACAATCTGATGCAGGCCGTGTCGACGGCCATCCCCGCCGATCACTACAGCGGCAATCTGCTCGAATGGTGCGAGCAACATGTGGCGCGGATGCTGAAGGCGGCCGAACCAAAGCCGCTGCATGGCCTGGCGCACTACTCCAGCCTGGCGCATGTGCTCTTCATGTCGTTCAACGGCTTTGTCGTTGGCGCCTATCTCGGGGTGCGCGGCGAGAAGACCGTGCCGGCCATCGAGGCGATGACGGACCTGATCGTCGGTGCGTCGGCACCCGACCTGAAGCCGATCAAGGGCTGATCGCGGCCAGGCGTCAGAATTCCATCTCGTCGAGCGTGACGACCTGAGCGAGCATTGCCATCGCCGCGAACGAAGCCTGCGCGGCCGCGTTATTGGCCGAGCCGCAGCAGTCGCGCACCATGGTGACGGTATAACCAAGATCGGCGGCATGCCTGACGGTGTGCTCGACCGAATATTGCGTGGCCAGGCCTGCGACGGCGACGTGGGTGACGGCGCGCTCACGCAGGATATCCTCGAGGCCGGTGCCCTGGAAAGCATTGTTGCAGCTATGGATCAGCGTCACGTCGCCCGACGCCGGCTCGAAGCCCTGCATGGGCGCTGCGCCCCACGTGCCGCGCTTGAGCGCGCCGAACTCGCCCGCCGCCCTGAACAGCGGGGCGTTCCGCAACAGATCCGAATAGTCCGGCTGGAAGGCGATGTGCACATGGGCCACCAGCCAACCCGCCTCGCGGGCGCGGGAGACAAGCGCCCGTGACCTGTCGAGGAACAGATCGGGGGCCGGCCCCGAGCGATCGACCGCGAAAGGGATCAACCCTTCCGGGTGACAGATGTCGTTCTGGAAGTGCAAGGCGATCAGCGCCTTCATGACCCCATCCTCGTCGTCGGCGAAGCCCGCCTCAAGCCTTCGCGGCGAAATAGCGTATGGCGAAATCGATCCATTCGGGCGCCTCCCAGGCGGGATGCTCGGCGCGCACCCGAGGGCCGAGGATGGCGACGATCTCGTCGGCGCCCTTGCCGGCCTTCAGCTCGGCCGCCACGCGTGATCCGAGGTCGAGCATATAGCCGCGCACGGCCGACAGGATCTCCACTCCGCCGACCGAGCCATGACCTGGAACGACGATTTTCGGCCCCCTCGCCTCGATCGCTGCAAGCACGGACGCCCAGTTGTCGGCGTCGATGTCCGCATCGTCAGGGGGAAACCACGGGAAGATCGGGAAAATGCGCTCCTCGGCGAGATCCCCGACGAAGACGACGCCTGCGTCGGCAACGCTGACGACCTGGTCGCCCCTGGTATGCGCGAGGCCGTAGGTGGTGAGGTCCACCACCCGGCCGCCAAGATCGATCGTCCTTGATGGCCCCTCATAGATCTCGTCCGGCATGACGAGCTCGGTGCCTTCGAGCGCGGCTGCGACGCCGGGGCCGAAGCCGCGGAACATGCCGAGATAGGCAGCACCCTTCGCAGCCAGTTCGTCGCGCTGGGCGCTGTTGTACAGGATGGTCGCGGCGCCTTTGAAGGCCTGGGCGCCGAAACCATGCTCGGGATGGAAATGCGTGAGCGTCAGGATGAGCTTTCGGCCGCCCGCAAGGCGCCTCGCGACATCCAGGACCTTGCGGCCATTCTCCGGTCCCATGCCGGTGTCGACGACGAGCGCGGCGTCCCTGCCGAGCACGATGCCGATGTTGGGCACCAGCGGCACGCGACGGTCGCCGATGACGTAAACGCCTGGCGCGACCTCTGTCGCCTCGTTGGGATCGACCGCGGGCGGCGGGGGCAGATTATCGGTCATTGCGGTTTCCTCGACTGGATTTCCGGAGCGGCGACAGATGACCGGAACGGCCACGAAATCTCCCGGCCGCCGGCTATGCCGTCCGGGCGGAAGAGAATGATGAGGAGCATCAGCAGCGCCAGCAGCACGTCGCCGAGCCCGCCTGGCGCGGCCAGGGTCGTCGTCCCGATCGTGACGCCGACCTCGGCCTGGCGCATCAGCTCGGTGAGCGCGGTGATGACGATCGCGCCGGCCACCGCGCCGGTCAGGCTGCGCATGCCGCCGATCACCAGCATGGCCATGATGAGGAAGGTGAGGTCGAGATAGAAGGTCTCGACCCTGACCGTGCCGAGGAAATGAGCGAGCAGCACGCCGGAGATGCCGGAGAGGAAAGCGCTGACGACGAAGGCCATGAGCCGGTGCAAAACCATGTGGACGCCGGAGGCTACCGCGGCGACCTCGTCCTCGCGCGAGGCCCTCAGCAGCAGGCCCGAGCGCGACTCCTGGTGCAGGAAAGCGATGACGATCGCGGCGACCGCCCAGCCGGCGGAGGTCCACAGGCCGACATAGATCGGCAATCCCATCAGCGAGTTCTGGCCGCCGGTGACGGAGGTCCAGTTGCCGAGCACGACATAGGTGACTACCAGGATGGCGAAAGTGGCGATGCTGGCGGAAATGCCGGAAAGGCGCATCAGCGGAAAGCCGGCCACCAGCGCGACCAGCGCGGCGGATGCGCCGCCCGCCAGCGCGCCGCCCAGCACGGGCCATTCGGCGGCGGCAAGGAAGGCAGGCAGATCCGGCAGGAAGACTCCTTTCGCGGCGGCCGGCATGGTCAGCAGGGCTGAGACATAGGCGCCGATCGCCATGAACGCGACATTGCCGAAGGAGAGTACGCCGGAATTGCCGACGAAGACATAGAGCCCGACCACCGCGACGAGGTTGATGAGCCCCTGGGTGATGCGCCGCTGCATGACGATCGGCGCGAACTCGGCCGCGCCGGCAAGCGCAAGCACCACGATGATCAGGGCGACGAGCGGAAGCCAGCGGCGGCCGGCGCTCTCGTTTGTGGAAACAGCGGGAAGCGTGGCCATCAGATGCGCCCCGCGAGGCCGCGTGCCGGGATAAGGCCTTGCGGCCGGAAGATCAGCACGACGGCGACGCCAACGAACAGGAAGGCTTCGCGGAAGACGCGAAGCTCGGGCGGCAGCAGCGCTTCCAGCAGGATCGTGGCGACGCCGACGAGAAAGCCGCCGAAGGCCGCGCCCGGCAGGCTGCCCAGCCCGCCAATGACGGTGCCGACGAAGGCGATGATGACCAGTTGGAGCCCCATGCGCGGCTGCACCAGCCCGGTCTGGGCCACGAACAGGCAGGCGACCGCCGCGGCGAGCAGGCCGCTGATGGCGAAAGCGGAGGCGATGACGCGATTGGCGCGGATGCCGAGCACCTCGGCCATGCGGAAATTCTCGGCGGCCGCGCGCATTTCGAGGCCGAGCCGGGTCGATTTCAGGAACCAGGTCGTGGCCACCAGGAGCACGACGCTGACAAGTATCGTGACGAGTTGGAGAAGCTGCAGCCTGACGCCCGCGATCTCGACCTGGCCCGCAAGCATCGGCAGGAAGTCCACGCCCTTCGGCCGGGACCCGACCAGCATGATCATCATCTTCTCGATAAGGAAGCTGACCGCAAAGGAGGCAATCAGCAGTGTCGCCGGGTCGGCGCCGCGCAGAGGGCGGAAGGCCATGCGCTCGACGACAAGGGCGAGGAGCACCGCGCCGGCGACGGCGCCGAGCACGGCAAGCACCGCCGATTGCGCGAAGAAGAGCAGCACGGCGTAGCCCGCGATCATGATGAGCTGCGCGTGCGCGAAGTTGATCAGCCGCATCACTCCGAAGATGAGGCCGATGCCGAGCGCGGTGAGCGCGTAGAGCCCGCCGACACTGACCGCGTCGACAAGAACCTGGACTGCCTGCCCGATCATGCCGCTCCCGCTTTCGCCATGGCGACGCCGAAATAGGCCGCATCGAAGGCGTCGTGGCGCTCGATCTCCGCCGGCGTGCCGGCAAGGGTGAAGACGCCGCGGCTCATGACGCAGGCGCGGTCGGCGAGCGCGAAGGCTCGCGCCGCGTTCTGCTCCACCAGAAGCAGCGACACCCCCTGGCTGCGTATCTGACGCAAGATGTCGTAGACCTTGTCGACGATGTTGGGCGCAAGCCCGAGCGAAGGTTCGTCGAGCATCAGGAGGCGCGGCCTGGAAAGCATCGCGCGGGCTATGGCCAGCATCTGCTGCTCGCCGCCGGAAAGCTGGCCCGCCGGCTGATCGCGGCGTTCGCCGAGGATCGGGAAGTCGGCGAACACACGGTCGATGTCGGCGGACACCGAGGCATCGCGCCTTGGCGTTGCGCCGAGCCGGAGATTTTCCATCACGGTCAGGCTGCCGAAGATGTTGCGTCCCTCGGGAACCAGCGCGACGCCCTCGCGCACGACATCGGAAAGCGCGATGCCGGCGAGCGGCCTGCCGGCGATGCGGATCGAGCCGGCAGAGGGACGGACTATGCCGGCGATTGCCGACAGGAGCGAGGTTTTGCCGGCGCCGTTCGGTCCGACGATGGCGACGGCTTCACCCGCATCGATGGCCAGGTCGACGCCTTGCACTGCGGCGATGGCGCCATACCGGATGACCAGCCCGCCGAGTTCGACCAGGCGTCCGCCCGGCGAGGTGAGATCGCGAGGGACCGTCATGCCGCCGCACGGCCCAGATAAGCGGTGCGCACGGCCGGATCGGCCATGATCTCGTCGGGCCGTCCGGACGCGATCGTCTTGCCGCCGCCGAGCACGTGAATGCGGTCGCAGAGGCTCATGACCAGCGCCATGTTGTGCTCGATGACAAGGATGCCGCAGCCATAGCGGTCGCGGATCGAAAGGATCGCGCGCTTGAGGTCTTCGGCTTCCGCCGCCGCCAGTCCGGCCGCGGGTTCATCGAGCAAAAGGAAGCGCGGCTCGAGTGCCAGTGCGCGCGCCAGGCCGGCGCGGCGCTCCTCGCCGTAGCTGAGCGAGCTTGCCGGCTGTGCCGCGCGACGGAGGAGGTCGAAATCGGCGAGCAGCGCGCGCACCCGCCGTCTCGCCGCCGCGCGGCCGAGGCCGCATGCGACAAGCCCGACCTCGACATTCTCGGAGACAGTCAGCCCTCGGAAGAGCCGCACCGCCTGGAAGCTGCGCACGATGCCGGCACGGGCGAAAGCCCGCGGTCTGTGCCCCGTCATGTCGCTGCCGGCCAGCGTGATCGCGCCCGAGTGCGGCCGCTGGAAGCCCGACAGCATATTGACCAGCGTGGTCTTGCCCGCGCCGTTCGGCCCTATCAGGCCAAGCACCTCGCCGGGCGCGATGGCGAGCGACACATCGTCATTCGCCACCAGCCCGCCAAAGCGGACAGACACGCGTTCGGCCGCGAGTTTCAAGGCGCTCGCCTCCCAATCCGGGCAATACTGTCAGAACTGCGGGAATTTCTCGACCGAGAAACGACCCTCGGCGGCGAACTTGCCGTTTTGCACGCCGATTATCGCCATTGGACGCGTCGCCTCGATATGGCGATCGGCGGTCCAGGTCGTCGGGCCGAGAACCAGCGGCTCCTTGTCGAAGGTGTTCAGCACCGCGGCAACCTTGTCGCCATCGAGCGAGCCCGCCTTGTTGGCCGCCCTCGCCCAGGCCTGGACGGCGGAATAACCGCGCAGACCATAGGAGACATCGGCCTTCTTGCCGTATTTCTTCTCGAAGCGCTCGAAGAAGGCGTTCACGTCGGGATCGGGATCGTCGCCATATTTGGAGCCATAGTTCACGACATAGAAGTTGCTGAGACCGGGAACGCTGCCGATCCAGTAGTCACCGTCCATGGACTCGCCGGTCAGGACGGCGGCCTCGATGCCGGCCGCCCGCATCTGGCGGATCGCGCTCGGGCCGCCCGGCGCATAGGAGCAGAGGAAGACAAGGTCCGGTTTCTGCGCAAGACCGGTGATGCGGGTCACCTGCGCGGCGATCGAGGCATCGCCATTGAGGAAAGTGTCCTGGCCAAGCAAACCGTCAGCGCCGGCTATTTCCTTCCAGCGCTCGGCGAAGCTCCCGCAAAGCGACTTGGTGTAGGAAATGGTGTTGTCGAGCAGCACATAGGCCTTCTTCCAGCCCTTCCTGTTGTAAGCCCATTCCGCCATCAGCGCGCCTTGCGCCTGGCCGGCATTGGAGACCGAGTAGGCAAGCGGGCCGATGCCTTGCACGCCGAACTTCGGGTCCGACGCCGCCGAGAAGGCAACGACATTCTTCTGCTGCGCGACGAACGCGCCCGGGGCGCCGAAATCGAAGTCCGACGGAAAAAGGATCGCCTTGGCGCCTTTGTCGATGACGTCGATCGCCCCGTCGGCGCCGAGTTGCGGCTCGGACTTGTTGTCGAACTCGACGGTCTCGATCGGCTGCCCCAGCACGCCGCCGGCCGCGTTGATGTCGTCGACCGCCAGCTTGGCGCCGGCAATCGTGTCCGCGTCGATCGGCTGGAACCAGCCGCTGAACGACATCACCAAACCAAAGACCGGTTTGTCCTGCGCCCCGGCAGAAGACGACACGACAGATAGAGCAGTCGCAACGCACGCTGCTGTCAGCAATGCACGCCTGGTCATATGAAGCTCCTGTGTTCCCCATTCATTGTTAGACGCAGGTGCGAAACGCCCCCTGCGTCAAAACAGAATGCTATTCACTTTTGCGCGGACTGCAAGAGGGGATGGCGTCGGGGCTGAAGCCGGTCGCCGATTAAAACGCCTTCGGCAGATAGCGCCAGGTGACGAAGCCGCAGAAGGCGGCCAGGATGCCAAGCGTGACGAACACCGATCCCAGGCCGAAGAAGATGAGCACGACCGAATAGACGAGCGGCGGCGTCAGCTCGGAGAAATCGAGATAGGTGCGGTAGACCGCCGCCATCTGCGCCTTCTCATAGGACCGCACCGAGCGCATGAAGGCGGTCGAGCCGAGCGCGTCGAGCGCTATGGTGAACAGGGCACCGCAAAGCAGCAGTCCGCCGGTCAGGAGCGGCGCGGCCTCGCCGACGCCACCCGCCGCGAACAACACCGCCGACATGGCGAAATAGGCGAAGGTCATGACGCGCCTTCCGCCGAAGCGCTTGCCCGCCCTGCCCCAGAAGATCGCCACGAACAAAAGCGCGTTGCCGGCCGAAACCAGCAAGCCGCCGGCAAGTTCGCCCTGGCCGGTGATCACCATGAACAGCGGGCCATAGACGAAGAACGTCGTCCAGAAGCACGAGCGGCCGAAGGCGATCAGCCAGGCGAGCCTCAGCCTCGGCTGCTTGACGAAGCGGCCGATATTGGCAAGCGGATTGGCCGGGCGCGACCTGCCGGGCCGGATCGACTGGTTGTCGGTCAACCGGTAGAACCAGAACAGGCAAAGCAGCGCGAATGCAAAAACGACGACCGCGCCATGCGCGGCGTAGATGCCGAAATGCGTGTAGAGGAAGATGCCGAGCGTCGGCCCGCCCGTCCAGGCAAACATCGACCAGGCCATGCGCAGCGATTCCGCCTGCATGAAGTCGGTCTTGCGGATGTGATCCATGATGTAGAGGTTGAGCGTGATCGACAGCGCGCTCGCCCCCATGACGCGGCAGAGCATGCCGGCAATCTGTCCGGGCAGCGTGTGGGTGACGAAGAAGGCGGAGCCGATCGCCAGCAGCACGCAGCCGGCCGTGTAGACCCAACGTCGCGCGAAGCGGCGGATCAGTATCGGCATGAACAGCGTGACCGAAAGGCCCATCAGCGACACGATGGTGTAGAGGATCGAGACGATCCGCTCATTGTGCAGGATCTCGTAGGCCTGAATCGGGATCACGCTGGAGATGGTGGCGCGGGCGAAAGACTCCACCGCATAGAGCGAGGCGAAGGTACGCGCATCCGCCGGCCGCAGGGCCGGAAGCCAGATCGGATGGCGCACATGGGTGGACATCGGCCCTCCGGGACGTGAATCGCGCGCCGAATCTGGCCGGACCAGCTGCCGGCCAGTAGCAGGAAACCGACCCCCAGAGGCCGAAAAGCGAAGCCTGCCAAAGGCTTTCCACCTGTGGCCTAAAGCGAAATTTCATGGCTGCCATGAACCGCATTGATGGCCGCCCGCTTCTGTCGCCGGCTTGAACCGTGATAGTCGTTTGGCACGACTGAATCGGATTGCCAGACGATGAGCCTTCAAACGACGAGCGAACCCGTTCAGGACGCGCCCAAGCAGGGTCGCATCGCCGCCTTCGACATCCTGCGTGGCGTCGCGCTGATCGCGATGGCGAGCTACCACTTCACCTGGGATCTCGAAAACTTCGGTTACACAACGCCAGCCCTCACCGCCGTCGGCTGGTGGAAGTTCTACGCGCGCTGCATCGCCTCGACCTTCCTGTTTCTGGTCGGCGTCAGCCTCTTCCTCGCCCACGGCCGCCAGATCCGCTGGCCGGGCTTCTGGAAGCGCTTTGCCATGGTCGCCGCGGCGGCGGCAGCGATTTCCGCCGTCACTTATTTCGTCACGCCGGACGGCTTCATCTTTTTCGGCATCCTGCACGAGATCGCGCTGGCGAGCCTGCTCGGCCTCGCCTTTCTCCGGCTACCGTGGCTGCTGACGGCCATCATTGCCGCGGCGGTCATTGCCGCCCCTTACTATCTGCGGTCGGAGCTCTTCGATCATCCGGCGCTGTGGTGGGTGGGCCTTTCCGCCACCAACCCGCGTTCCAACGACTATGTGCCGCTTTTCCCATGGTTTGGCGCTGTGCTTGCGGGCATCGCCACGGTCAAGCTCGCTTCCGCATCGGGCCTGCTCGCCCGCCTGGGAACATGGGTGCCCGGCCGTTGGTCGAACCCGCTGACCTTCATTGGCCGCCACAGCCTCGCCTTCTACCTGATCCACCAGCCGCTTCTGTTCGGCTCGGTGTGGCTGTTTTCGCAGGTCATGCCCGCCGCCCCTCAGGACAAGGAAGCCGGCTTCCTGCCGGCTTGCCAGGCGCAGTGCGAACAGCAGCGGGACAGCAAGTTTTGTACGAGCTATTGTGGCTGCATGCTGGACACGCTGAAGGGCGAAGGGTCTCTCGACAAGCTCTACGCCAACGACCAGTCCAGCGTCTGGAAATCGCATCTGGCCGACCTTGCGGAAACCTGCACCGCCGCGACCGAGGACCAGATGGAGGGAGGGCAGCAATGACGGGGATCGCAAAGCCCAGACACGGGATCATTCCCTGGCCGCCGGTTATCTATGTCGTGGCGATCGCGGCGAGCGTCGTCCTCGACATGCTCTACCCGCTGCCCTGGATCGGCGACATCTTCGGCGATCTCTTGTTCGGCGTCGGCTGGGTGGCGCTGTTCGGCGTCGCCATGCTGTGGATCACGGCCATCCGAGCCATGTTCAGAGCCAAGACGACGCTCGACCCGAACGCCGAGCCAGACCATCTGGTGACGTCCGGCCCCTTCGGCATCACCCGCAACCCGATGTATCTCGCCAACACGCTGCTGCTGATCGGCGTTGCCTTCATCAGCGGCATCGCCTGGTTCCTGCTTTTTGCCTTCCTCGCTGCCTTCGCGACGCAGAAGCTGGCGATCGAGAAGGAGGAAAAGATCCTGGCGGCGAAGTTCGGCAAGAAATACCGCGACTACGCCAAAAAGGTGCGCCGCTGGATTTGAGGCGGCTCGCTAGGTATTCACACCCAACTCGGCCAGCCGCTCGACGCAGGACTCCTCGGCCTGGTCCAGCTCGGCCAGCGTCTCCTCCAGGTCGCGCCGCTTCTGGCGCAGGTCCTCGCGCTTCTCCTCGATGCGCTTGATCATCAGCTTCAGCTGGCCGACCTCGCCGGGCGGCTCCTTGTACATCTGGATGATCTCGCGGATCTCGTTAATAGAGAAACCGAGCCTTTTCCCCCGCATGATCTGGCGGATCAGGTGTCGGTCGGACGGCCTGAACAGCCGCGTGCGGCCGCGCCTTACCGGCTGCACCAGCCCCTCGTCTTCGTAAAAACGCAAAGTCCGCGTCGACACGTCGAATTCGCGTGTCAGCTCGGTGATCGTATAATATTCCCGCATTCCCGCTCCCAAGCCCGGGCATCGCCGCTTGGAGCGTCGCCCTTCTCTCCAATCAGACCCATCCCGCGCCGGAATCGGCACGTGACCCCGAGGCAACCTCGCACGGCATTTACGTAAAAGTCAATTAACGCCGGCTTGTTGATTTAGGGCACTCTAAACCACCACGTCGCCAGCCCAAGGAAGGCGAAGAAGCCGACACAGTCGGTGACGGTGGTGACGAAGACGGCCGAAGCCACCGCCGGATCGATCTTGAAGCGGTCGAGCACCAGCGGGATGAGGATTCCGGCAAGCGCAGCCGCGAACATGTTGATGATCATCGCCGCCGCGATGATGCCGCCCAGATTGGGGTCGCGGAACCAGAAACCGGCGACCATGCCGATAAGCACCGCAAACACCACGCCGTTGATGAAGCCGACACCGAGCTCGCGGCGGATGATGCGGGCGGCGTTGTAGATATCGAGGTCCCTGGTCGCCAGCGCGCGCACGGTGACGGTCATGGTCTGCGAGCCGGCATTGCCGCCCATGCCGGCGACGATCGGCATCAGCACGGCAAGCGCCACGATATGCTCGATCGTGCGGTCGAACAGGCCGATGACCGAAGCGGCGAGGAAAGCGGTCACAAGGTTGACGAGCAGCCAGGGCACGCGCGAACGCGAGGTGGCGAGCACAGTGTCGGACAGCTCTTCGTCGCCGACGCCGCCCATGCGCAGAAGGTCTTCTTCCGCCTCATCCTGGATGACGTCGACCATGTCGTCGATGGTCAGCACGCCGACCAGCCGCCCGTTCTCGTCGACCACGGCGGCGGAGAGCAGGTTGTATTGTTCGAACTCCCGCGCCGCCTCTTCCTGGTCCATCGTGGCCGGGATCGCATGCAAGGTCTCGTGCATCACGTCCTCGACCTTGACCGCGCGCTTGGTGCGCAGGATCTGGTCGAGGTCGATGGCGCCGACCAGCTTGAAGCTCGGATCGATGACGAAGATCTGGCTGAAGCGCTCGGGCAGGTCCTTGTCCTCGCGCATGTAGTCGATGGTCTGGCCGATCGTCCAGAACGGCGGCACGGCGACGAACTCGGTCTGCATGCGCCGGCCGGCGGTTTCTTCCGGATAGTCCAGCGCGCGCCGCAGCCTGATGCGCTCGGTGAAAGGCAGCTGCGACAGGATCTCGTCCTGGTCTTCCTTCTCGAGGTCCTCGAGGATGTAGACGGCGTCGTCGGAATCGAGCTCCTGCACCGCCTGCGCGATCTGCTCGTTGGGCAGGTTGTCGACGATGTCGAGGCGGATCGCCTCGTCGACTTCGGTCAGCGCGGAGAAGTCGAAATCGGAGCCGAGCAACCCGACCAGCGCGCGGCGTTGTTCCGGGTGAAGCGCCTCCAGCACGTCGCCGAGTTCCGACTGGTGCAGGTCGTCGACTTCACGCTTGAGGGTGATCGTGTCGCGGTCGGCGATCGCCGCGCCGATCCGGGCAAGGAAGGAGGCGCGCACCGCGCCGTCCTCGCCATAGATATCGGCGTGATGCTCCTCGGCGGGCGCGGCGCCGGTCGTCTGTCTGTCCTGACCTTCCACCAGCGCCTCCCGCAACGAGGAATCCCGAAATGAGGTCTAGTGCATGATCCCGAAAAGTGGAAACCGCTTTTCGGGAAATCCAAACCCTGTGCGGCAGATAACGCGGTGACAGGATTCGTCTTGGAAAGATGTCGCTCTAGCGTGCGGAATAGCCAAGGAAATGTGGCGTCCGCCTTCGCCTCCGATCCCTCGAAGGGGGCGTATGGCTATCGCGTCGCAGCGGCGACAATCCCTTCAGCCGGCGCGACAGCGCATGTCGCTGGGGAAAGAGCACCCCTTCCCCATTGAGGCAGAATTGTCATGATGCATGATCCAGCAGGATCAACGCATCGCCAACCGGTCCGAGGACAAACGCTGCCCTTGAACATCAAGTCTGGAAAGACAAGCGGGGGAAATGCCGAGCGGCGCGTTCGCCTGGTCGTCGCCGAGCGCAATCCTTTCGTCGTTTCGGCGCTGCGCGAAATGCTGGAATGCGACGGCCGTTTCGATTTGCTCGGTGTCGTGCACAGCGGCGCGCAATTCCTGGAACTGGCCGCCGCCACGAAATTCGACGTCGCCGTCGTCGGCTGGAAGCTCGCCGACATGGATGGCGCCGATCTGCTTACGGAAGTTCAGAGCCGCGAGCTTGGCGTGCGCATCACGATCTTTTCCAACGACCACGACATCGGCATCCTCAAGCAATGCGTGCGCCTCGGCGCGCAGGGCTACTGCTTCCAGTTCGACGATCCGCCGGTCATCTTCGAGACGATCCTGGCGGTCGCGCATGGCCGCATCTGCATCCCCTATATCGACATCAACAAGGTCAACGACACGCCATTGTCCAGGCTCACCGTGCGCGAGCGCGAATTGCTGGCGGTGCTTTCCGACGGCTGGACCAATTTGCAGATCGCGACGCGGACCGGAATTTCCGAGAACACGGTGAAGTATCACCTGAAAAATCTCTACGACAAGCTGGACGTCCGCAACCGCGCCATGGCCGTCGCGCTCTATTCGAGCGAGAAACGCCGCACGCCCAAATCGCCTCTCGGGTAGGTTGACCGGGTAGGACCTTCCCACCCGCAAGGGCCAACAACTTACCCGGCAAGGTGTTGTTGCCGAGCCTCGCCAAGACGAAACTTCTTCCACCATCCCAAACGATCGGAGGAGTTTCGCACATGGCTGGGTTCACGCATCTTTTCATCCCGGGGCCCACCAACATTCCCGAGCAGGTCCGGCAGGCCATGAACCTGCCGATGGAGGATATGCGCGCCGCCTCCTTCCCCGACCTGACCTTGCCGCTGTTCGAGGACATCAGACGAGTCTTCAAGAACGAGACCGGCCGCGTCTTCATCTACCCCTCCTCCGGCACCGGCGCCTGGGAAGCGGCGATGACCAACGTGCTCAGCCCCGGCGACAAGGTGCTGATGTCGCGCTTCGGCCAGTTCTCGCATCTGTGGGTCGACATGGCCGAGCGTCTCGGCTTCGAGGTCGACGTCATCGACTGCGAATGGGGCACCGGCGTTCCGCTCGAAATCTATGCGGAGCGGCTGAAGGCCGACAAGGCGCACCTCATCAAGGCGGTGTTCTGCACGCAGAACGAGACCGCGACCGGCGTCACCAGCGACGTCGCCGGCTGCCGCGCCGCGCTCGACGCCGCCAACCACCCTGCCCTTCTCTTCGTCGATGGCGTCTCCTCGATCGGCTCGATCGACTTTCGCCAGGAGGAATGGGGCGTCGACTGCGCCGTCAGCGGATCGCAGAAAGGCTTCATGCTGCCGGCTGGCCTCGGCTTCCTGTCGGTGAGCAAGAAGGCGCTTGCGGCTTCGCGGGTGGCAAAGCACCGGCACTGCTACTTCTCCTTCGAGGACATGATCCGCGCCAACGATGCCGGCTATTTCCCCTACACGCCGGCGACGCAGCTGCTGCGTGGCCTGCGCGCCTCGCTCGACCTGATCGAGGGAGAAGGGCTGGAGAACATCTTCGCCCGCCACCATCGCCTGGCCGAAGGCGTGCGCAAGGCCGTCGACGCCTGGGGCCTGAAGCTCTGCGCCAAGGCCCCGCAATGGCACTCCGACACGGTCAGCGCCATCCTGGTGCCTGAAGGCATCGACAGCGCCAATGTCGTGAAGCGAGCCTACAACGCCTACCAGACATCGCTGGGCGGCGGCCTCAATAAGGTTGCCGGCAAGGTCTTCCGCATTGGTCATCTCGGTTGGCTGAACGAAGTGATGGTGCTGGGCTCGCTGTCGGCCGCCGAAATGACGCTGCTCGATTGCGGCGTGCGCCTGGCGCCTGGCTCCGGCGTGGCGGCGGCGATCGAGCACTTCCGCCGCACGTCCGACGTGCCTGTCGCCAAGGCGGCGTGAGGAGCGCATCATGAGCCACACCATCAACCACCTGAAGAAACTGCGGCTGCAGCGCAGCGAGCTCGCCGTCCCGGGTTCGAGCCCGGAGATGATCGACAAGGCGGCCAACAGCGCCGCCGACTTCGTCTTCCTCGACATCGAGGACGCGGTCGCGCCGCCCGACAAGGAGCGCGCCCGCAAGAACATCATCCAGGCGCTGAACGACATCGACTGGCGCGCCAAGGGCAAGACCGTCTCGGTGCGCATCAACGGCCTCGACACCCATTACATGTACCGCGACGTCGTCGACGTCATGGAACAGGCCGGCGACCGGCTGGACACCATCCTGGTGCCAAAGGTCGGCGTTCCGGCCGATCTCTACATGGTCGAGGCGATGGTCAACCAGATCGAGATGGCCAAGGGCTTCAAGACCCGCGTCGGCCTCGAAGCGCTGATCGAGACGGCGCTCGGCATGGCCAATGTCGAGGCGATCGCCGCCACCCCCGGCCGGCTGGAAGCCATGCATTTCGGCGTCGCCGACTATGCCGCCTCGAACAAGGCGCGCACCGTCAACATCGGCGGGCTCAATCCCGATTATCCCGGCGACCAGTGGCATTTCGCGCTGTCGCGCATGACGGTCGCCTGCCGCGCTTATGGTCTGCGCGCCATCGACGGACCGTTCGGCGATTTCTCCGACCCCGAAGGCTACAAGGCCGCCGCCCGGCGCGCCGCGGCCCTCGGCATCGAGGGCAAATGGGCAATCCACCCTTCGCAGATCGCGCTTGCCAACGACGTGTTCTCGCCGCCGGAAAAGGAAGTCACGCGCGCGCGCCGCATCCTCGAAGTGCTGAAGGAAGCGGAAGCGCTCGGCAAGGGTGCCGCCGCCCTCGACGGCAAGATGATCGACGCGGCGTCGGAGCGCATGGCGCGCAACGTGCTGGTGGTGAACGAGGCGATCGAGCGCGCCGGCCAGGCGCATTAGAAAAAATACCGGGAGGACAAGATGGACATCCACGAATACCAGGCCAAGGAACTGCTTGCCCGCCACGGCGTGCATGTGCCGCGCGGCGGCCTCGCCTACAGCCCCGAACAGGCGACCTACCGCGCCAGGGAAATCGGCGGCTCGAAATGGGTGCTGAAGGCGCAGGTTCATTCTGGCGCGCGCGGCAAGGCCGGCGGCATCAAGCTCTGCTCGAACGACGAGGAGATTTCCAACGCGGCCGAAGCCATGCTCGGGCGAAAGCTGGTGACCCAGCAGACCGGCCCGCGCGGCAAGCTGATCTCGCGCCTCTATCTCGAGGAAGCCGTCGACATCGCGCAGGAGCTCTATCTCGGCTTTGTCCTCGACCGGAAGGAGGAGCGCGTCATGATCGTCGCCTCGGCCGCCGGCGGTATGGAGATCGAGGAGATCGCCGAGACGGCGCCGGATTCGATCATCCGCGCCACCGTCGATCCAGGCGTCGGCATGCAGCGCTTCCAGGCGCGTGAGATCGCCTTCGGCCTCGGGCTCGAGGACAATTTGATCGGCAAGGCGACCGAAACCATCCTCGGCTGCTACCGTGTGTTCCGCGATTATGACGCCACGATGCTGGAGATCAATCCGCTGGTGGTGACGCGCGACGGCAGCCTCGTCGCGCTCGACGCAAAAATGTCCTTCGACGAGAATGCGCTGTTTCGCCGTCCGGAAATCTCGGAACTGCGCGACAAGAGCCAGGAAGACCCGCGCGAGACCTTCGCCAGCGACCGTGGCCTCTCCTATGTCGGGCTCGACGGCAATATCGGCTGCATCATCAACGGCGCAGGGCTGGCCATGGCGACAATGGACATGATCAAGATCGCCGGCGGCGAGCCGGCCAATTTCCTCGACATCGGCGGCGGCGCCTCGCCGGAGCGGGTGGCGAAATCCTTCCGCGCGGTGCTCGGCGACAAGAATGTCGAGGCCATCCTGGTCAACATCTTTGCCGGCATCAACCGCTGCGACTGGGTGGCCGAAGGCGTCATCAAGGCGATCCGCGAGGTCGGCGTCGACGTGCCGCTGGTGGTGCGCCTTTCCGGCACCAAGGTCGAGGAAGGACGCAAGATCCTGGCCGATTCCGGCGAGGCGGTGATCGTCGCCGACACGCTGGCCGAAGCTGCCGAGAAAGCGGTCGCCGCCTGGCGCGAAGCCACCAAGAACAAAAAAGCAGCCTGAGGGAGGTCGAGAAAATGGCAATCCTGCTCAACCGCAGCACGCGCGTCATCGTGCAAGGGTTCACCGGCAAGATCGGCAGCTTCCATGCCGACGACATGAAGCGCTACGGCACCAAGCTGGTCGGCGGCGTCACCCCCGGCAAGGGCGGCCAGACGCATCTCGGCCTGCCCGTCTTCAACACGGTCAAGGGCGCGGTGCGGGAGACCCGCGCCGAGGCCAGCATCGTCTTCGTGCCGCCGCCCTTCGCCGCCGATTCGATCATGGAGGCGGCGGACGCCGGCATAAAGCTCTGCGTCTGCATCACCGACGGCATCCCCTCGCAGGACATGATGCGGGTCAAGCGCTACATGCGCCGCTACCGCTTCGAGGACCGCATGCGGCTGGTCGGCCCCAACTGCGCCGGGGTCATAACGCCCGGGCAGGCGCTGATGGGCATCATGCCCGGCAGCATCTATTTGCCTGGACGCGTCGGCATCGTCGGCCGCTCCGGCACGCTGGGCTACGAGGCCGCCTCGCAGATGAAAGCGCTGGGCATCGGCGTGTCGACCAGCGTCGGCATCGGCGGCGATCCGATCAACGGCTCGTCCTTCAAGGACATCCTGCAGCTCTTCGAGCGGGACGACGACACCGACGCCGTGGTGATGATCGGCGAGATCGGCGGCCCGCAGGAAGCCGAAGCCGCGATCTGGGCGCGCGACAACATGCGCAAACCGCTCATCGCCTATATCGCCGGCCTGTCCGCCCCGAAGGGCCGCCGCATGGGCCACGCCGGCGCCATCATCTCCGCCTTCGGCGAGTCGGCGCAGGAAAAGGTCGAGATCCTGAAGGAAGCTGGCGTCGTCATCGTGCCGACCCCGGCCTCCTTCGGCGAGGTGGTGGCCGATACGCTGGCGCGGACGAAGAAGGCGGCTTGACAGCCGGCCAGAGCCAAAGTCGCGGAATGCAGAATGTGAAGCCAGTCTCGGGCCGGCGGTCTTGCCGATCGCCGGCCTCCGATCGGCTCGATGGACGATCGGGAAAGCGGCCTTGGAACAGAGCAAACGCATCAAGTTTCGTGAAGACGAGCGCAGTCTGCTGCTGCGCCTGCTGCTTCAGGTCGCAAGCGCGCGCGAGCCCGAGATCGCCGCGGTCCTGAGCGGACGCAGGTCGCTTGTCTCCCTCGCGCCCGAACAGCGCATCCCGGCGCTCCAGGCGAGCGGCGTCTGGTTCCAGTTGCTGACGATTGCCGACGAATTGGTTGCCATGCGGGCGCGGCGCGAGCTCGAACAGGGCGCGGGTATCAACGACGTGCCCGGGTCCTTCGCCAGCGTGGTCGCCGAGATGGCGGCGAACGTTCATTCCGTCGCGGAAGCCCAGGCGGCGCTCGATGAGCTTTGCGTCGGTCCGACCATGACCGCGCATCCGACCGAGGCCAAACGCGTTACCGTGCTGGAAATCCACCGCCGCATCTATCGCAAGCTGACAGAGCTCGACCAGCCGCGCTGGGCGCCGGGCGAACGCGACCTTTTGGTCGCCGATCTGGAAAGCGAGATCGAGCTTCTGTGGATGACCGGCGAGCTGCGGCTCGAGCGCCCGACGGTCGAACGCGAGATCGCCTGGGGCCTGCATTTCTTCCGCGAAGTCATCTTCGAGGCGACGCCGCAGCTCTATGGCAGCCTTCAGGGCGCCTTCGAGCGTCATTATCCGGGCCGGCCGATCCGAATTCCCTCCTTCATGCGCTATGCCTCGTGGATCGGCGGCGACCGCGACGGCAATCCGAATGTGACGGCCACGGTAACCGCCCATGCCATGGCCGAATACCGCGACACCGCCATAGGCTGGTACCTGACGCAGGTGCAGCGGCTGGTGTCGGTGCTCAGCGCCAGCTCGAACGTCATCGAGCTGCCGGCGAGCTTCAAGCCGGTGCTGCAAACGGCGCTTGAGAAGAGCGGAGAGGCTGACGAGATCGCCGCCCGCAACCCCGACGAACCGCTTCGCCAGTTTGCCTCGGCCATGCTTGCCAGGCTGCAGGCAGCGCGAGATGGCGGCGGCGCGGCCTACTCCTCGGCAGAGGCGTTTCGCGCCGATCTGAGCGCACTGTCTTCGGTTCTCGAAGCGATCGGCGGACGTGCGGTGTCCAGGCGTTTCGTCCAGCCGCTCATTTGGCAGGTCGGAAGCTTCGGTTTCCGCACCGTCTCGCTCGACATCCGGCAGAACTCCACGGTCGTCAATCGGGTGCTGGCCGAACTGTTTGCGCTGGCGGATCCGGGCGATCCCGTCGTCCCCGGCACGCCGCAATGGTCGGCGCGCATTCGCTCAAGCCTCAGCCAGGGCGAACGGTTGGAGATCGACGAAGGGCGGCTCTCGCCGGAAGCCGCCGAGCTGCTTTCGACCTTCTCGGTCATCGCCAGGCAAATCTCGGGCTCCGATGCCGACGCGGTCGGCTCCTTCGTGCTCAGCATGACCCGATCGGTCGACGATCTGCTCGCCGTCTATCTGCTGGCGCATTATTGCGGGCTATCGACCGCGCCAGGTGGTAGCGGCACGATCAGGCTGCGGATCGTGCCACTGTTCGAGACCATCGCCGATCTGCAGGCCGCTCCTGCCATCCTGAACGGGCTGCTTGGCGTTTCGTTGGTGCGGCGCACGGTGCGCGATTTCGGCGCGCGCCAGGAAATCATGCTCGGCTATTCGGATTCCAACAAGGACGGCGGATTCCTGGCTTCCAATTGGGAACTGGCAAAAGCGCAAAAGCGCCTCGCCGCCATCGGCCGCAAGCACAACACCAGGATCAGCTTCTTCCACGGTCGCGGCGGCTCCGTCAGCCGTGGCGGCGCGCCGACCGGCCGCGCGATCGCGGCGCAGCCGCAGGGCACCGTCGCCGGATCGATGCGGGTTACCGAACAGGGTGAGGTCGTATCGTCGAAATTCGCCAATCGCGGCACCGGCCTCAACCAGCTTGAGGTCCTCGCCGCGGCCGTGCTGGCGCACGGCGTCCGATCGGCCGGCGATGCCGGCGCGAAGGAATCGCCGGAGTTCGACGAAGCGCTGGAAGCGCTGGCGGGCATGTCGCAGGCATCCTACGCCGGGTTGATGGCCGAGCCGGGCTTCCTCGATTATTTCAACCAGGCGAGCCCGGTCGCGGAACTGGCGCTCTTGAAAATGGGCTCGCGCCCGGATCGCCGTTTCGGCGCCAGCGGCATTGCCGATCTGCGCGCCATTCCATGGGTGTTCGCCTGGAGCCAGAACCGTCACCTGCTGACCGGCTGGTATGGCATCGGCAGCGCTCTGAGCGCTTTCGTCACCGTGCGCGGCGAGGCCGGGCGCGAGCTTCTGGCGCGCATGTTCGAGCACTCGCGCTTCTTCCGCCTGATCGTCGACGAGGCCGAAAAGACACTCTACCAGTCGGATATGGAGATCGCGCGGCTCTATGCCGGCCTGGTGTCCGACAGCAGTGCGGCCAACCGAATCTATGCCCGCATCGCGGCCGAATACGAGTTGACGCGGCGCCTGATCGGCGACCTCACCGGAGGTGATCTTTCCGCGCGCTTCCCGATGTTCAAGCGGCGTTTCGACAATCTGCGCCGGCAGATGGATGACATCCACCGGCTGCAGGTCGATCTGCTGCGTGAAGTCCGAGCAAGCACCGGCACGGCGGATCAGAAGCGGGCGACCGACGCCCTGCTGGTGTCGATCAACTGCATTTCGGCAGGCCTTGGCTGGACCGGGTAGGCCGTTTGGCCAAATTGCGGAAAAATGTCCTCGCGTCAGACTTTGGCGGTGTGGTCTTCATGGCCCGCCACCGCTTTCATTTTGATCCGAGGAAGCCGCAGGAGCGACAAGAACAATCCGCTTGCCGATGCCGAATTCAGCTGGCTTTTGGAGAGAATGGTGCGGTCGAGAAGACTCGAACTTCCACGGGTTGCCCCACAGCGACCTCAACGCTGCGCGTCTACCAATTCCGCCACGACCGCACGTGGTAGGAGCCGGAACCGTCCGGCCCGGGGCCTGTAGCAAATCGTTTCCGGCGAAACAAGTGCGCTGAGCGGAATAATCGCTAATGCATGTCGCCCAAAAGTGCGGAGCGGTTTTGGGAGAACGACATGCATCGGACAAAGTGGCATGCACAACCCTTCACGGCCCGGCTTCACGCTGGTGAAACTGGACGTTTTGGCCGATTGCCGCCATATGAGAGGGACATCGAGAAAGTTCCATGACAGAACGCAGCCAGATCGCCACGTCGTTCCTACCGCTCCCCGACTCGGCGCCGGTGAAATGGGTGATCGAGCCCGGCCTGACGTCCTATCCGGACGCGCTGGCCTTCATGGAGGCGCGCGCTGAAGCGATCCGCAGCGGCGCCTCCAACGAGATGGTCTGGCTGGTCGAACATCCGCCGCTCTACACCGCCGGCACCAGCGCGCGAATCGAGGACCTGATTGATCCCGACCGCTTCCCGGTCTTTGCCGCCGGGCGCGGCGGCGAATACACCTATCACGGCCCCGGCCAGCGCGTGGCCTATGTCATGCTCGATCTCAAGCGCCGGCGCGAGGATGTGCGCGCCTTCGTCGCGGCGCTCGAGCAATGGATCATCGCCACGCTTGCCGCCTTCAACGTGCGCGGCGAGCGGCGCGAGGACCGCGTGGGCGTCTGGGTGGTGCGGCCGGACCGCCCTGCTTTGCCCGACGGCACGCCGGCCGAGGACAAGATCGCTGCAATCGGCATCCGTCTGCGCCGCTGGGTGAGCTTCCACGGCATCGCCATCAATGTCGAGCCGGACCTCGGGCATTTCGGCGGCATCGTGCCCTGCGGCGTCTCCGACCACGGCGTGACCAGCCTGGTCGATCTCGGCCTGCCGGTCACCATGGCCGACCTCGACCTGGCGCTGAAATCGGCGTTCGAGGATGTGTTTGGCCCTGCAGCTGTGTCTGCTGCCGAGCCTGCTCGAAAGGTTGGCTGAATTGTCTCCGGCCAGGGTGTGTTGAGATTCAGGTCAGGCCGAGTCGGAGTCGAAGACGGGCGCGAAGCGACCAAACAAGCAGGGTTCCGAGAACCGGGGCGGAGCGTACTTAAGTACGTGAGCACCGGAAGCGCAGGAAGCCAGCGTTTGCAGGCCGGCATCACCTGAATATCAGCACACCCTTACATGAGCTGTGCCGAAGCCCAAAGCATCCCGTAGCCATGGATGGCAAAGACGGCGAGCAGCGCGCCGGCCATGGCCAGCCGGTCGAAGGTCTTGATCGGCTTCAGCTCATGGCGCGGCTTCACGCCGCTGCCCACGGTGATCAGGCTGAGGATCGCGAACACCGCGCCGGCAATCAGCAGGAAGCTCGGCGAGAAACCGGCCCGCCATCCGAGCGCCAGCAGCGCCGACAACAGCAGGAAGGACGCCAGCGCGAGTGCCGCTGGCCCCGGGCAGATCTGGCGCAGCACCTGGCCGCCGTCGAATTTCCACACCGGCACCAGATTGGCGATGTTGAACAGCGACGCGCAGCCGGCAAGCGTGGCCAGGAGCATGGCGGCAAGCCGATGGCCTTCGCCATTGGCAAAGCCGCTGGCGGCAATCAGCACCGGCACCAGGAAAGCGGAGAAGCCAGCGCCCATCAGCGCCACGAACGCCACCTCGAAGCGGCTGTCATAGGGCCTGCCGCCGATGGCGATGCCGCCGAGCAGCGGAATGAAGATCATCCGCGCCCGGCGATGTCCTGTCAGCCGGAAGGCCGCCATATGGCCAAGTTCGTGCAGGGCGACCACCGAGGTCAGGATCGCGGCGAGAGCCAGGCCGCCGAGATTGAGGCCGAAGAAGGGCCACAGGATCAGGGCCGAGAGCACGGCGAAGCCGATCTGGCTCACCGGGTGCTCGAACCAGCCGCCCTTGCGATACGTGCCGGTCGCCGCCCAGACATCCAGCTTGCTGAGCTCGCGGCGCATGGCAAAGAAACGGAAGACCAGAAACGCGACGCCGCGATAGCGGTCGGTCTGGGTGAGCGTGACCCGCGTCGCATCGCCCAAGGGCACAAGTGCGACGGTCTCTCGATAGTTCGCCCAGAACGAGGGATCGAGCGCCGTGTCCTCGATGACGGTCATCGCGAAGCGGCTGCCCTCGCCGACGTCCTCGAACCGCGCCTTGCGTTCGATGGGCCGACCGTCACGGCCGTCCCAGGACAATCTGATCAGCGCCGTCCCCTCGCCGTCCACCGGCTCGGCGGAGAGGATTTCGCCGGACCATCCGGCATTGCTGCCGAACGGCCACAGCGCCTGCCAGAGGCGGTCGCGGTCGGCCTTGATCACGCGGCTGACCGTCACCGTGCGCAGTCCGAGCGGCACGGTCATCAGAAGAAAGATCAGTCCAAGATTGCCGGCCACGAGAGTGACCGTGACGATGACCGACACTTGCCTTCGCTCCCTGTCTTAGGGGAGCAGCCTAGCGGCGGCGCAGCGAAGAAAGACTTAACAACAATAGGCGGGTTCTTGCCCATCCCAGGACGGCTCTTACCGTCCCAAACATTAGCGGGCTCTTGTTCGCCCGAACAACGGGCGGGGCCTTCCCCATCCCGTACAGCGGCCAGGCCGCCTGATCACATGGCGCCGATCCAGATCGCCATGGAAACGAGGAAGGTGCTCATGCAAACCAGCGAGACGACATCCTGAACCAGATCAGACATAACTCTCTCCGTTGTTAGTATGTTCGTAGTTTGTTCTAATTTTGTTCGAATGTCAACGACCGTCGACGGCGCGCTGTAGTGAATCCGCGCGGTCCGTTTGGGCAGGGTTAAGGAAAGGTTGACGAGTGCCGGCTACCCGGCCCCAGGGCACGTCGATCAGTGGTCGCCGTCGACGACCGGAGATGGCGCGAGGACCGGCGGACCGTTGCATGTTCTGGCCCGCTGCTCATCGTTCCAGATATATTTCCCCGATGTTGGATCGTCGCAAAGATCGACCTGATTGTTCACGACATCACATTGCCAAAGCACTACCGCGAAGAGCGGTAGCAGCAGAAGCAAGCCCCAACTGACAATATGTCCGGCCTTGCTCACCAACCCATCCTTTTCAGTTGGCAGACCGATTGGTTTTGCCGCTACAGCGGTACCACCTTACCCTCGGCCAGCGTCACCCGCCGGTCCATGCGCGAGGCCAGCTCGTGGTTGTGGGTGGCGATCAGCGCGGCGAGGCCCGACTGCCTGACCAGCGCCTCCAGCGCGTCGAACACGTAGGAGGCGGTGACCGGATCGAGATTGCCGGTCGGCTCGTCGGCCAGCAGCACCAGCGGCGCATTGGCGACCGCGCGGGCAATGGCGACACGTTGCTGCTCGCCGCCGGAAAGCTCGGCCGGCCGGTGCTGCGCGCGCTTGCCGATCTGCATGTAGTCGAGAAGCTGCGCTGCCCGTTCCGAAGCGTCCTTGGCGGGAAGCCCCTTGATCAGCTGCGGCATCATGATGTTCTCGAGCGCCGAGAACTCCGGCAACAAATGATGGAACTGATAGACGAAGCCGACATCGTTGCGGCGGATCGCGGTGCGCTCCTCGTCCGACAGCCGGCCACAGGCACGGCCGGAGAGGATCACGTCGCCCGCATCGGGCCGCTCCAGCAGACCGGCAGTGTGCAGCAGAGTGGACTTGCCGGTGCCGGACGGCGCCACCAGCGCCACCATCTCGCCGCGCCGGAGCGAAAAGTCGGCGCCGTTCAAAATGGTGAGCTTACGCGGCCCCTGGACATAGTGCCGCTCGACGCCCTTCAATTCGATAATGGCCTCGGCCATCATTCGTACCTCAAGGCTTCGACGGGATCGAGCCGGGCGGCGCGCCAGGCCGGGAACACCGTCGCCAGGAACGACAGGCCGAGCGCCATGATGACGACATAAGTCGTCTCGCGCGGATCCATCTTGGCCGGCAACTGGCTGAGGAAATAGAGCTCCGGATTGAATAGTATCTTGCCTGTCATCCACGAGAAGAACTGGCGGATCGATTCGATGTTGAGGCAGATGACGACGCCGAGCAGGACGCCGGCGATCGTGCCGGTGACGCCGATCGCCGCCCCGGTCATCAGGAAGATGCGCAGGATCGCGCCACGCGAGGCGCCCATGGTGCGCAGGATGGCGATGTCGTGGCCCTTGTCCTTCACCAGCATGATAAGGCCGGAAATGATGTTGAGCGCCGCCACCAGCACGATCAGCGTCAGAATCATGAACATGACGTTGCGCTCGACCTGCAGCGCCGAAAAGAAGGTCTCGTTGCGCTGGCGCCAGTCGACGAGGTCGACCGGCCGCTGCGCCGCCTGCTCGACCAGCGGCTTCAGCGCGTCGACATTGTCCGGGTTGTCGACATAGATCTCGATGGTCTGCGCCCGCCCGTCCATGTTGAAATAGAGCTGCGCTTCCGAGAACGGCATGTAGACGATCGAGCTGTCATATTCCGACATGCCGACCTCGAAGATCGCCGCCACCTTGTAGCCCTTCATGCGCGGCGTGGTGCCGAGCGGCGTCACGTCGCCGTCGGGCGAGATCAGCGTGATGGTGTCGCCGAGCACAAGCCCGAGGCTTTCGGCCATCCGCTTGCCGATCGCCACGCCATCGCCGGTGTCGAAGCCGTCGAGCGTGCCCTGCTTGATGTTGCTGGCGACGATCGAAATCTTGCCGAGGTCCTCGCCGCGAATACCGCGCACCAGGGCGCCCGTGCCGCCGCCGACATTGCCTTGCGCCAGCACCTGGCCGTCGATCAGCGGGATGGCGTATTTGACGCCGGGGACGCCGTTGATACGGCTCGCCACCTGGGCGTAATCCTCCAGCGGCGAATCGAGCGGCTGCACGATGAGATGGCCGTTGACGCCGAGGATGCGGGTGAGCAGTTCGGCGCGAAAACCATTCATCACGGCCATGACGACGATCAGCGTCGCGACGCCGAGCATGATGCCGAGGAAGGAAATCGAGGCGATGACCGAGATCACCGTTTCCTTGCGGCGCGACCGCAGATAGCGCCACGCCACCATGCGCTCGAAGCCGGAGAAAGCGCCCGCCGCTGATCTGGCCGCTGTCGCCGCCTCGCTCATGCGGCGACACCCAGGCGCTTCTTGGCCTCGGCGATCGGCAGCGTCTCGCGCTCACCCGACTTGCGGTCCTTGATCTCGACCTCGCCGGCGGCCACGCCACGCGGTCCGACGATGACCTGCCATGGCAGGCCAATCAGGTCCGCGGTGGCGAACTTGCCGCCCGGACGCTGGTCGGTGTCGTCATAGAGCACGTCCTTGCCGGCGACGTTAAGCGCGGCATAGAGCTCGTCGCAGACGCGGTCGCATTCGGCGTCGCCGACCTTCATATTGATCAGGCCGATGTCGAAGGGCGCCACCGCATCCGGCCAGATGATGCCGTTCTCGTCATGGCTCGCCTCGATGATCGCCGCGACCAGACGCGACGGGCCGATGCCGTAGGAGCCGCCCGAGGCGTAATGGTCCTTGCCGTCGGGGCCGGTCACCTTGGCGTTCATCGGCTTCGAGTATTTCTCGCCAAAATGGAAGATGTGGCCGACCTCGATGCCGCGCGCCGAGAGCCGGTCGCCTTCGGAGACCTTCTCCCAGGCTGCTTCGTCATGCATTTCGTCCGTCGCCGCGTAAGGCGTCGTCCATTTCTTCACGATGTCGCCGATCTCGGCGTCGTTGGAGAAATCCGTGCCGGCGCCCGGCACGTCGAGCGCGAGATAAGCGCGGTCGCAGAACACCTGGCTCTCGCCGGTATCGGCCAGGATGATGAACTCATGGCTGAGGTCGCCGCCGATCGGACCCGTGTCGGCGCGCATCGGAATGGCCTGCAGTCCCATGCGCGTGAACGTCCTGAGATAGGAGACGAACATGCGGTTGTAGGCGGCCCTGGCGCCCTCGAAATCGAGGTCGAAGGAGTAGGCGTCCTTCATCAGGAACTCGCGCGAACGCATGACGCCGAAGCGCGGGCGCACCTCGTCGCGGAACTTCCACTGAATGTGGTAGAGATTGAGCGGCAGGTCCTTGTAGGACTTGACGTAGGCGCGGAAAATCTCGGTGACCATCTCCTCATTGGTCGGACCGTAGAGCATGTCGCGATCCTGGCGGTCCTTGATGCGCAGCATTTCCTTGCCGTAGTCGTTGTAACGGCCGCTCTCGCGCCACAGATCTGCCGACTGGATCGTCGGCATCAGGATTTCCAGCGCGCCGGCGCGGTCCTGCTCCTCGCGGATGATCCGGCAGACCTTGTCCAGCACGCGCTTGCCCAATGGCAGCCACGAAAAGCTGCCCTGCCCCTGCTGGCGGATCATGCCGGCGCGCAGCATCAGCCGGTGCGAGACGATCTCGGCTTCGCGGGGATTTTCTTTGAGAATGGGCAGGAAGTAGCGCGACAAACGCATGGACTGGTCCGTGAATGAAAAATGACGCGCGGGAATCGGCGCGAAAGGGCTGCTTGCCCGGGCTTCATAGCCATTTCATGGCAGAATGGGAACCCGAGTGCCCCAAAGTATCGGGGCCTTCTGCACCTTACCAAAAAGGCAATTTTGGCTGCAAAGTGCCGCAAATGGCTTTTTGATCGATTCACAAGCAAGCCCTGCCGCACTATTGTGCAGTGCAGCACGATATTGCCTGTTTCGAGGCAAAATTCTTCGTGACATTTTCACCTGCCTTGGTCTAGTGTGCCCCGATAACCGAGAGGGCGGAAAAAAATCTGCTCTCCTACGCGGTCAAAGTCTTGGGAGGATGCGATCTAGGCGCGGTAACTCGCTGCCGCCGGACACCGGAAACGGATCGGACGCGTTTAAATTGCAAGGCCTCGTGCCTTGCATTTTTTTTGTGCAATCATCTGCTTAGCACAACCATCTGCCACACAGCATAAGGCGTGATCAGCCGTTGAAATCGAAAGCCGGCTTCCGATTTCAACCTTTGCGGGCGTATGCTTCCCAATACTTGCGGAAACTGTATCTTCAGCCTCAATGACTGACGTCCGGACTAAAGTCCGGCATGATCCGCATGATGTCGTCGAAGCTGAATCCCAGGCCAATCGTCAGGCCGTAGAGAATGCCCATCACGATCACCGTCACGATCGTCGCGCGGATGAAGGCGCGCAGCATATGCGGTCCGCGCGGCGCGCTGGAAACGGTGCCAAGCGTGACATCCTGATCGTCGTCCTGCGTGCGCAGGCTGAACGGAAGGACGACGAACAGCACCACCCACCAGGTGACGAAGAACAGCGCGGCAAACAGGATCCAGTTCATACCTGCTCCAGTTCGACCAGCGTGCCGAAGAAATCCTTGGGGTGCAGGAACAGCACCGGCTTGCCATGCGCGCCGATCTTCGGGTTGCCGTCGCCCAGCACGCGGGCGCCGCTTTGCTTCAAATGATCGCGGGCAGCCAGGATATCGTCGACCTCGTAGCAGACATGATGCATGCCGCCCGAAGGGTTCTTCTCAAGGAAAGCCGTGATGGGCGAGGCGTCGCCCAGCGGCTCCAGCAGCTCGATCTTGGCGTTGCCGACATCGACGAACGCCACGGTCACGCCATGTTCAGGCAGCGCCTGCGGCTCGCTCAATCGCGCGCCCAGCGTATCGCGATAGGCAGCCATCGCCGCGGTAAGGTCCGGCACGGCAAGCGCGACATGGTTCAGGCGTCCAAGCATAAAGCGCTCCGCTTTTAGGGGAGTAAGGGAGTAGGGGGAAAAACAAGAAAACAAGCAACTGCTCGCTTTCCCTACTGCCCTACTGTCTTACTCCCCTATTCCCTTATTCGTCACCGCGTGACGAACACCGTCACCAGCGGCTTCTTGCCCCAGGCTTCGTTGGCGGCGCTGCGCACGGCACGGCGCACCGCTTCCTGCACCAGGTCGAGGTCTTTTCGGCGCTGGCGCGGGATCGAGTCCACGGCGCCGACTGCCGCATCGAGCATCAGGTCTTCCAGCGTCTCGCCCCTGGCATCGGCCTCGGCGACGCCGATCGCCACCAGGTCGGGATCACCGGCAAGCTCATATTTGTCATCGAGCACGACATTGACCGCGACATGGCCGGCGAAGGAGAGCTTGCGGCGGTCGCGTATGCCCATTGCCTGGTCGGTGCCGATGAGATTGCCATCCTTGTAAAGCCGGCCGAACGGCACCTGGTCGATGATCGTCGCCGGGCCTGGCCAGAGCCTGAGCATGTCGCCGTCGCGCACCTGCGCCACCTGGCCGATGCCCGACATCGACATCAGCGAGCCCTGCGCCACCAGATGCGCCGCCTCGCCATGCACGGGAACGCCGATCTGCGGCCGCACCCATTCATACATCTTGCGCAATTCGCTGCGGCGCGGATGGCCGGAGACATGCACCAGCGCGTCGCCGTCCTCGATGATCTTCATGCCGAGGTCGATCAGCCGGTTCTTGATCTCGAGGATTGCCTTTTCGTTGCCGGGAATGGTGCGCGAGGAAAACACCACCGTATCGCCTGCCGTCAGCGCCACCGACTTCATCTCGTCGCGCGAAAGCTTTGCCAGCGCCGCCAGCGGTTCGCCTTGGCTGCCGGTACAGATGATCACCAGGTTCTCGCGCGGGATATAGCCGTAGTCTTCCTCGGCGATGAACTCCGGCAGGCCATCCATGTAGCCGAGCTCACCCGCCACATCGATGACGCGCTTCAGCGAGCGGCCGAGCACCAGGCATTGCCGGCCGGCATCGCGCGCCGCCCTGGCGATCGAAACGATACGCCCGACATTTGAGGAGAAGGTGGTGACGGCGACGCGCCCCTTGGCTTTCTCGATGACGCCCTTGAGGCCTTCGCCGACCGCCACTTCCGAGGGCGACTCCCCTTCCCGCAGCGCGTTGGTGGAATCGCAGATCAGCGCCAGCACGCCCTTGTCGCCATAGGCGCGGAAGCGCGCCTCGTCGGTCTTCGGGCCGATCGTCGGCGCCGGATCGATCTTCCAGTCGCCGGTGTGGATCACCGTGCCGGCGGGCGTGGTGATCGCCAGCGACATCGGCTCGGGGATCGAATGCGCCACCGGGATGGCCTCGATCTCGAAAGGTCCGACGGTGAACTTCTCGCCGGCGCGATAGATCGACGCCGGAATCTTCGGGGCGTTCTGCTCGCCCTGCCGCTTGGCCTCGAGCAGGCCGGCGGTGAACGGCGTCATCCATACAGGCGCCTTCAGCTTCGGCCAGATGTCGAGCAGCGCGCCGTAATGGTCCTCATGCGCATGAGTGATGACGATGCCGCGCAAGCCGTCGAGGTTCTCCTCGATGAAGCGCGTATCGGGCAGGATCAGATCGACGCCGGGATGCGCCGAGTCCGGAAAGGTGACGCCGACATCGACGATGATCCATTCGCGCGCGTCGGCGGGCCCATAGCCGTAAAGGGCGAAGTTCATGCCGATCTCGCCGACGCCGCCCAGCGGCGCGAAGACGAGCTCGGCGTTTTCCTTATTCGCCATGAATTCTTTCCTTCCTGGCCGTCAGGCCAAGCCGTTGGGGCAATTCCGGGAAATACGTGTCACGGTTTCCGTCCGGAATTGCCTAAAACAAAATTATACTCTGGCCGAGGCGACGGCGCCGAAATGCACGTCGCCGGCCGCGATCGTCAAAACCGATCCCTCATCGTCGCGGATCACGAAACGGCAGTCCTCGTCAATGGTCTCGAAGACGCCGCGCACCACATTGCCGTCAATCCTGACAGCAACCTCGCCGCCGAGGCCGGCTGCGCGGGCAAGCCAGCGCTTTCTGATGGCATCGAGCCCGCGTCCGTCGTCCCACATCCTGGCATTCTCGCTCCAGGCATCCGAAAGCGCCAGGAACAGCGTTTCGGCATTGCAGGCGGCGCCCAGCGCCTGCAGCGACGTCGCCGGATAGGGCAAGTCCTCGGGATAGGCCACGACGTTGACGCCGATGCCGATGGCAACCGCGAAACTGCCGCCTTCCAGCATCGTCGATTCCAAAAGGATGCCGGCAAGCTTGGCGCCCGAGGCCAGCACATCGTTCGGCCATTTCAGCTCGAAGCGGTTGCGGCCCTCGCTCGCGCCATCCAAGGCGACGGCGATCCGACCTTTCGGCACGACGGCGTCGAGCGCGTCGGCCAGCGCAAGCCCGGCGACAAAGCCGAGCGTCGCGGCAAGCCGCAGTTCGCCGCCCGGAACCAGAAGCAGCGTCGCCGCAAGATTGCCTTCGGGCGTCGCCCAGACGCGCCCACGCCGGCCGCGGCCGCTTTCCTGCTTCTTCGAAACGACCCAAAGCTTGCCGGGATCGCCGGCGCGCGCATGGTCCAGCGCCAGCGCGTTGGTCGAGCCGACGCTGTCATGCGCTTCGAGCCGGAACCCCTCCGACGCCGCGATTGGAGCCAGCCGAAATGCCATCCCGTCAGAAGAAGGTCTTGGCGGCGGCTTCGGCATAGCTCCCGATCGGCCCGCCGATCAGCACATAGAACAGCACGAAGGCGCCGCTGACGCCGAGCACGAGGCGCAACTCGCTGGCCATCGGCACAAAGCCGCCGACCGGCTCGTCGAACCACATGATCTTGATGATGCGCAGATAGTAGTAGGCGCCCACCACCGAGGCCAGCACGCCGATGATCGCCAGCGCGTAGAGATGCGCGTTGATGGCGGCGAGGAACACGTACCATTTCCCCCAGAAGCCGGCGAGCGGCGGAATGCCGGCCAGCGAGAACATCAGGATGGTGAGGATGGTGGCCATGATCGGGTTGGTCGAGGACAGCCCGGCGAGATCGCTGATCTGCTCGACATTGCCTTCCTTGCGACGCATGGCGAGGATGAAGGCGAAGGTGCCCAGCGTCATCACCAGATAGATCAGCATGTAGATGGCGACGCCGCGCACGCCGGCCTGGCTGTTGGCGGCAAGGCCGACCAGCGCGTAGCCCATGTGACCGATCGAGGAATACGCCATCAGGCGCTTGATGTTGGTCTGGCCGATGGCCGCGAACGCGCCGAGCGCCATCGAGGCGATCGAGATGAAGACGATGATCTGCTGCCAGTCCGCAGCCACCGGCTTGAAGGCGCCCATGGTGACGCGCACGATCAGCGCCATCGCCGCCATCTTCGGCGCCGCCGCCAGGAAGGCGGTGATCGGCGTCGGCGCGCCCTCATAGACGTCCGGCGTCCACATGTGGAACGGCACGGCCGAGATCTTGAAGGCAAGGCCTGCGAGCACGAACACCAGGCCGAAGACGAGGCCAAGCTGGCGCTCGCCGCTTCCGAGCGCCGTCGCGATTTCCTGGAAACCGGTGTTGCCGGTGTAACCGTAGACGAGGCTGATGCCGTAGAGCAGCATGCCCGACGACAGCGCGCCGAGGACGAAATATTTCAGGCCCGCCTCGGTCGAGCGCAGATTGTCGCGGTTGATCGCCGCCAGCACGTAGATCGCCAGCGACTGCAGCTCGAGGCCGAGATAGAGCCCGATCATGCCGTTGGCCGAGATCATCAGCATCATGCCGAGCGTGCAGAGCAACACCAGAACCGGGAATTCGAACTTGTCGAAATGTTCCTGGCGCGCAAAGCGCATCGACATGACCAGCGTCACCGCTGAGCCGATCAGCGCCAGCATCTTCATGAAGGCGCTGAAGGAATCCTGGACGAAGGCGCCGCCATAGGCAGCGCCCTTCCCGCCTGAGAAGGCAAGCCACAGGCCGGCCACCACCAGCACGAGGACGGCCAATCCGGTCACGGTCATGGTGTTGTTGGAGCGCGAATAGGCTCCGATCATCAGGAGCACCAGCGCGCCGACGGCCAGGATCAGTTCCGGCGTCGAGAGCGAAAGACTGGAGAGAAGGTCCGGCGTCATGGTCTATTCCCCAGTCAGTTCGCCGCCGCGGTCTGCGCGGAATTGATGGATGCGGTGACGTTGGTGACGAGCGTCTTGACCGAAGCGGCCGTCGCGTCGAACACCGGCGCCGGGTAGACGCCAAAGAAGATGACCAGCACCACCAGCGGATAGATGATCGCCTTTTCGCGCGGCGACAGATCGAGCAGGTTCTTCAGGCTGTCCTTGGTCAGCGCGCCGAAGATCACCCGGCGATAGAGCCACAGCGCGTAGGCCGCCGACAGGATGACGCCGGTGGCGGCGAAGAACGCCACCCAGGTGTTGACCTTGAACACGCCGAGCATGGTCAGGAATTCGCCGATGAAGCCGCTGGTGCCGGGAAGGCCGACATTGGCCATGGTGAAGATCAGGAACACGGTGGCGTATTTCGGCATGTTGTTGACCAGGCCGCCATAGGCGTCGATCTCGCGCGTATGCATGCGGTCATAGATGACGCCGACGCACAGGAACAGCGCGCCCGAGACAAGGCCGTGACTGAGCATCTGGAAGATCGCGCCCTGCACGCCTTCCTGGTTCATCGCGAAGATGCCCATGGTGACGAAGCCCATATGCGCGACCGAGGAATAGGCGATCAGCTTCTTCATGTCCTCCTGCATCAGCGCCACCAGCGAGGTGTAGATGATGGCGACGACCGAAAGCGTGAACACCAGCGGCGCGAACATCTCTGACGCCTGCGGGAACATCGGCAGCGAGAAGCGCAGGAAGCCGTATCCGCCCATCTTCAACAGGATAGCGGCCAGGATGACCGAACCAGCCGTCGGCGCCTCGACGTGAGCGTCGGGCAGCCAGGTGTGCACCGGCCACATCGGCATCTTCACCGCGAAGGAGGCGAAGAACGCGAGCCACAGCCAGGTCTGCATGCTGGCCGGGAAGTTATGCGTCAGCAGCGTCGGGATGTCGGTGGTGCCCGACTGGAAGAACATCGCCATGATGGCGAGCAGCATCAGCACCGAGCCGGCGAGCGTATAGAGGAAGAACTTGAACGAGGCATAGACGCGGCGCTTGCCGCCCCAGACGCCGATGATGATGAACATCGGGATCAGGCCTGCCTCGAAGAAGACGTAGAACAGCACGATGTCGAGCGCGCAGAACACGCCGATCATCAGCGTCTCGAGGATCAGGAAGGCGATCATATAGGCCTTGACCCGTTTCTCGATCGCTTCCCAGGAGGCGAGGATGCAGAACGGCATCAGGAAGGTCGTCAGGATGACGAACAGCATCGAGATGCCGTCGACGCCCATATGGTAGGAGATGCCCGAATCCAGCCAGGCGTGCTTTTCGACAAACTGGAAGCCGGCCTGCGAATTGTCGAAACCCGTCCAGATGAACAGCGAGATGACAAAGGTGAACGCCGTCGTGATGAAGGCGATGGCGCGGATGTTGCGGCGTGCGTTTTCGCTGTCGTCGCTGATGAACAGGATGAGCAGAACACCAACCAGCGGCAGGAAGGTGACCAGCGAGAGGATTGGCCAGTCGGTCATCAGAGCATCATCCAGGTGACGAGAGCGGCCACGCCGATCAGCATGGCGAAGGCATAGTGGTAGAGATAGCCGGTCTGCAGCTTGACGACCCGGTTGGTGACGTCGACGACGCGCGCGGAGATGCCGTCGGGGCCGAGGCCGTCGATGATCATGCCGTCACCGGTCTTCCATAGGAACCGGCCGAGGCGCTTGGCCGGTTGCACGAACAGGAAGTCGTAGAGCTCGTCGAAATACCACTTGTTGAGCAGGAAGGCGTAGAGGCCGCGATGCTGCGCCGCCAGTTCCTTCGGCATCTCCGGCTTGCGGATATAGAACTGCCAGGCGACCAGCAAGCCGATCACCATGGCGACGAACGGCGCCAGTTCCACCCACAGCGGCAGCTCGTGGATCTCGTGCAGGATGTGGTTGTCCGGCAGCGTGAACAGCGACGCCTTCCAGAATTCGGCATAGCCCTCGCCGATGAAGGCGCCGTGGAAGATGACGCCCGCAAACAGCGCGCCTGCCGCCAGCACATAGAGCGGCCCCAGCATCACCGGCGGCGATTCATGGACGTGGTGCATGACCTCGTGGCTGGCGCGCGGCTCGCCGTGGAAGGTCATGAAGATCAGCCGCCAGGAATAGAAGCTGGTGAACCCCGCGGCGACGACGAGAAGCACGAAGGCAAGGCCGGCGACCGCGTTGTGGCTGGCAAACGACGTCGAGATGATGGCGTCCTTGGAGAAGAAGCCGGCGGTGCCGATCACCGTTGCCGGGATGCCCACGCCGGTCAGCGCCAGCGTGCCGACGATCATCATCCAATATGTGGTTGGGATCAGCTTGCGAAGGCCGCCCATCTTGCGCATGTCCTGCTCGTCGGACACGGCATGGATGACCGAGCCTGAGCCCAGGAACAGCAGCGCCTTGAAGAAGGCATGCGTGAAAAGGTGGAAGATCGCCGCGCCATAGGCGCCGACGCCGAGCGCCACGAACATGTAGCCGAGCTGCGAGCAGGTCGAATAGGCGATGACGCGCTTGATGTCGTTCTGGACGAGGCCGACGGTCGCCGCGAAGAAGGCGGTGAAGGCGCCGATGAAGGTGACGACGGTCAGCGCAGAATGCGACAGCTCGAACAGCGGCGACAGCCGCGCCAGCATGAACACGCCGGCGGTCACCATGGTCGCCGCATGGATGAGCGCGGAGACCGGCGTCGGGCCTTCCATGGCGTCCGGCAGCCAGGTGTGCAGCGGCACCTGCGCCGACTTGCCCATGGCGCCCATGAAGAGCAGCAGGCAGACCACCGTCAGCGCCGACTGCTTGTCGAGCGCATGGCCGAGGAAAGTGAGCACGGCGGCACCGGCGGGCGCGCCTTCGGCCGGCAGGAACGATGCGGCATTGGCGAAGATGGTGCTCAGATTGACCGAGCCGAACAGCACGAATACGCCGAAGATGCCGAGCGCGAAGCCGAAGTCGCCGACGCGGTTGACGACGAAAGCCTTGATGGCCGCGGCATTGGCAGACGGCTTCTTGTACCAGAAGCCGATCAAGAGGTAGGAGGCGAGACCGACGCCTTCCCAGCCGAAGAACATCTGGATGAGATTGTCGGCGGTCACCAGCATCAGCATCGCGAAGGTGAACAGCGACAGATAGGCAAAGAAGCGCGGCCGGTTCGGATCGTGGTGCATGTAGCCGATCGAATAGATGTGAACCAGCGCCGACACGGTGTTGACGACGATCAGCATCACCACCGTCAGCGTGTCGATCCTCAGCGCCCAGGAGGCGTCGACGCCGCCTGACTGGATCCAGCGCAGCACCGGCACGGTGAACACTTCGCCATGGCTGAACCCGACGCTGAAGAAGGCGATCCACGACAGCACCGCCGCGATCACCAGGAAGCCGGAGGTGATGTATTCGGAAGCCTTGGCGCCAAGCGAGTTGCCGAACAGGCCGACAATCAGGAAGCCAAGCAGCGGAAGGAAGACGATAGCCTGATACATGGTGGTTCCCGTCAACCCTTCATCGCGCTCACGTCTTCGACCGCGATCGAGCCGCGGTTGCGGAAGAAGACGACAAGAATGGCAAGACCGATCGCGGCCTCGGCGGCTGCGACCGTCAGCACGAACAGGGCGAAGACCTGTCCGACGAGGTCATGCAGCGCCGCCGAGAACGCGACGAAGTTGATGTTGACCGCGAGCAGGATGAGCTCGATCGACATCAGGATGACGATGATGTTGCGGCGGTTCAGGAAGATGCCGAACACGCCGAGCGTGAACAGGATCGCCGATACGGTCAGGTAATGTGCAATGCCGACGACCATCTCAGATGCCCTCGCCCGATTTGACCTTGCGGATTTCCATGCCCGTCGCCGGGGTGCGGCCGACCTGCGCGGCGATCGACTGCCGCTTGACGCCTTCCTTGTGGCGCAGCGTCAGCACGATGGCGCCGATCATGGCGACCAGCAGCACCAGGCCGGAAATCTGGAAGTAATAGAGGTAGTCCGTATAGAGGATGTCGCCGAGCGCCGCCGTGTTGGAGCGGGTGGCGAGATCCGGCGTCGCCTTGGCGACCGTCGAGGCAAGCTGCGGCGCGAACGTGTAGCCGCCGAGCACGATGATCAGTTCCGCCGCCAGGATCAGCCCGACCAGCGCGCCGATCGGCGCGTATTGCAGCGCGCCCTGTTTCATCTCGGCGAAGTCGACGTCGAGCATCATGACGACGAACAGGAACAGCACCATCACCGCGCCGACATAGACGACCAGCAGGATCATCGCCAGGAACTCGGCGCCAGTCAGCATGAACAGGCCGGCGGCGTTGAAGAAGGTGAGGATCAGGAACAGCACGGAATGCACCGGGTTGCGCGACGAAATGACCATGAAGGCCGACGCCACCGCGATAAAGGCGAAGAGGTAGAAAAAGGCCGCCTCTAGTCCACTCAGCATGGGTTCCCCCGGGTTCCTGTCGGGTCGGACCTATCGTCCGTTCCGTACTCTCTGGCTTCGTTCCGCCTCCGGTGCCGAAGCCGCGTTGTCCTTAGACGAGGCCCCTCGCCCCGTCCATGCGTCAAATGTCAGCGATAGGGCGAGTCCAGCGCGATGTTGCGCGCCAGCTCCCGCTCCCAGCGATCGCCGTTCGCGAGCAGCTTGTCCTTGTTGTAGTAGAGCTCCTCGCGCGTCTCGGTCGCGAATTCGAAATTCGGCCCTTCGACGATGGCGTCCACCGGGCAGGCTTCCTGGCAGAAGCCGCAATAGATGCACTTCACCATGTCGATGTCGTAGCGCACCGTGCGGCGCGTGCCGTCGTTGCGGCGCGGGCCGGCCTCGATGGTGATGGCCTGCGCCGGGCAGATCGCCTCGCAGAGCTTGCAGGCGATGCAGCGTTCCTCGCCGTTCGGGTAACGGCGCAGCGCATGCTCGCCGCGGAAGCGCGGGCTGGTCGGCCCCTTCTCATGCGGATAGTTGATCGTTTCCTTCGGCGCGAAGAACTGGCGCATCGAAAGGAAGAAGGCGCTGACGAAATCCTTCAGCAGCAGCGACTTTGCGGCCTGGGCCAGAGCGGACATCACGCAAACCCCGTGATCTTGAGGAAGGCCGCGGTGGCCACGACCATGAACAGCGAGATCGGCAGGAACACTTTCCAGCCCAGCCGCATCAGCTGGTCGTAGCGATAGCGCGGCACAAAAGCCTTCACCATCGAGAACATGAAGAACATCAGGCAGATCTTCAGCACGAACCAGATCACGCCTGGTACCCAGGTGAAGGGCGCGAAGTTGAACGGTGGCAGCCAGCCGCCGAGGAACAGGATGGTCGCCAGCGCGCACATCAGGACGACGGCGACATACTCGCCGAGGAAGAAGAGCAGGAACGGCGTCGACGAATATTCAACCATATGGCCGGCGACGAGTTCCGATTCCGCTTCGACCAGGTCGAAAGGCGGGCGGTTCGTCTCGGCAAGAGCCGAGATGAAGAACACCACGAACATCGGCAGCAGCGACAGCCAGTGCCAGTCGAGGAAGGTGTTGGGCAGGCCGAGCTTGGTGCCGAGACCGTCCTGCTGCGACATGACGATGTCGGAGAGGTTGAGCGAGCCGACGCAGAGCAGCACGGTGACGATGACGAAGCCAATCGAGACTTCGTAGGACACCATCTGCGCGGCCGAGCGCAGCGCGCCCAGGAACGGGTATTTCGAATTGGACGCCCAGCCGCCCATGATCACGCCATAGACCTCGAGCGAGGAGATGGCGAAGACATAGAGGATGCCGACATTGATGTTGGCGATCGCCCATCCTTCGTTGACCGGAATGACCGCCCAGGCCGAGATCGCCAGCACCGCCGACACCAGCGGCGCCAGGAGGAACACGCCCTTGTTGGCGCCCGACGGGATCACCGGCTCCTTGAAGACGAATTTCAGGAGGTCGGCGAAGGCCTGCAGCGTTCCCCACGGACCGACGACGTTCGGGCCACGACGCAATTGCACCGCCGCCCAGATCTTGCGGTCGGCATAGAGCAGGTAGGCGACGCCGATCAGAAGCACGACGATCAGCACGACCGACTTCAACAGGATCAGCAGCGCCGGCAGCACGTAGAAGGAGAAGAAGGTTTCCATGCTTATTCCGCCGCCTGCTTGAAGCCGCTCTTGGCCAGCGCCGAGCATTCGGCCATTACGGCCGATGCCCGCGCGATCGGGTTGGTGAGATAGAAATCCTTCACCGGCGAGGTGAAGGTGCCCTTGTTCAACCGGCCGCCGAGCTTCGCCGCCTTGGCGATGTCGTCGCCGCTGCCGGCCTGCACCTGGTCGATGCGGGCGAGATGCGGGAACTCGCCATAGAGCTTGGCGCGCAGCTGAACCAGCGAATCGAACGGCAGCTTCTTGCCGAGCACGTCGGAGAGCGCCCGCAGGATCGCCCAGTCCTCGCGTGCCTCGCCCGGGGCGAAACCGGCGCGATTGGTCTGCTGAACGCGGCCTTCCGTGTTGACATAGGTGCCGGACTTCTCGGTGTAGGCGGCGGCCGGCAGGATGACATTGGCGCGGTGCGCGCCGGCATCGCCATGCGTGCCGATATAGACGACGAACGCGCCGCCGGTCTTGGCCATGTCGATTTCGTCGGCGCCGAGCAAGAACAGCACATCGGTGTCGCCCAGCATGCCGGCGACGTCCTTGCCGCCCTCGCCCGGCACGAAACCGACATCGAGGCCGCCGACCCTGGCGGCTGCGTTGTGCAGCACCGCAAAGCCGTTCCATTCGGCGGTGACCGCGTTGACGGCGGCCGCGAGCTTCGCCGCCTGGCCGAGCACCGCCGCGCCGTCCGTGCGCGCCAGCGCACCCTGGCCGACGATGATCAGCGGATGCGTGGCCTTGCTCAGCACCTCGAAGAACTTGCCATTGCCGTCGGCAAGGTCTTTCAGGGATTCCGGACCGGCTCCGATGAGGTCGTAGTCATAGCGGGTGTCGCCGATCTCGCCGATGACGCCGACCGGCAGGTTGCCGACGCGCCAGCGCTTGCGGATGCGAGCGTTGAGCACAGAAGCCTCGAAGCGCGGATTGGCGCCGACGATCAGCACCGCGTCGGCCTGCTCGATGCCTTCGATGGTCGGGTTGAAGATGTAGCTGGCGCGGCCGAGCGACGGATCGAGCGCGGCGCCGTCCTGACGGCAGTCGATGTTCTTGGAGCCGAGCGCCGCCATCAAAAGCTTCAGCGCGTAGATTTCCTCGACAGCGGCGAGGTCGCCGGCGATCGCGCCGATCCGCTCGGGCGCTGCCTTGCCTACCTCGTCCTTGATGGCGGCGAAGGCTTCCGCCCAGCTTGCCGGTGCCAGCTTGCCGTTCTTGCGCACATAGGGGCGGTCGAGGCGCTGCGTGCGCAGGCCGTCCCAGATGAAGCGGGTCTTGTCGGAGATCCACTCCTCGTTCACCTGTTCGTTGACGCGCGGCAGGATGCGCATCACTTCGCGACCCCTGGAGTCGACGCGGATCGCCGAGCCGACGGCATCCATGACGTCGATCGATTCCGTCTTGGTCAGTTCCCACGGCCGCGCCTGGAAGGCGAACGGCTTGGAGGTCAGCGCGCCGACCGGGCACAGATCGATGACATTGCCCTGCAGCTCCGACGTCATCGCCTGTTCGAGATAGGTGGTGATCTCGGCATCCTCGCCGCGGCCGATCAGGCCGAGCTCGGAGATGCCGGCAACCTCGGTGGTGAAGCGGACGCAGCGCGTGCAATGGATGCAGCGGTTCATCACCGTCTTGACCAGCGGGCCGATATACTTGTCTTCGACCGCGCGCTTGTTCTCGTGATAGCGCGAGGAATCGACGCCGAAGGCCATCGCCTGGTCCTGCAGGTCGCATTCACCGCCCTGGTCGCAGATCGGGCAATCGAGCGGATGGTTGATCAGCAGGAATTCCATCACGCCTTCGCGGGCCTTCTTGACCATCGGCGTGTTGGTGAAGATTTCCGGCGGCTCGCCATTCGGGCCTGGACGCAGGTCGCGCACACCCATGGCGCAGGACGCCTGCGGCTTGGGCGGGCCGCCCTTCACCTCGATCAGGCACATGCGGCAATTGCCGGCGATGGACAGCCGTTCGTGGAAGCAGAAGCGCGGCACTTCCGCGCCGGCGTCCTCGGCCGCCTGCAGCAGCGTGTAATGGTCGGGTACCGTGATCTCTTTCCCGTCGACCTTTAGCTTTGCCATTCGCCTCAAACCCCTGCGGATGTTCCGCAATCTCTATCTGCCGGGCACGGCTGAGCCGCGCCCGGCATTTCAATTCACTTCTTCGCGGCGAGCGCCGCCGCCTGCCCAGTCCAGTCGTCGCGGCCGATGCGGCCGGCGAGCGACAGGTAATCTTCCACCCAGGCGACCTCTTCCGACGTCCACGCGGCGATCTGGCCATAGGTCCAGATGCCGAGACCGTTGAGCACCTTCTCCAGCTTCGGCCCGATGCCCGAAATCGCCTTCAGGTCCGACGGCTTCGCCGGCTTGTCGAGCGTCTTCGGTTGCCTGAAATCCTCGGGCATCAGCCCGGTCGCGGCCGGCTGGGCGACAATATCGGCCCCGGTCGCGTCGAGCGCCTTCTCGGTCGCGTTCGCCGCGATGTCGGTCACGCCCCTGGCGAAGGTCTGCGCCCTGGCGATCAGCCTCTCGGTCGCCTTGCGCGCCTTGGACGCGTTGGCGGCCGCCTCGTTCTGCGCCTCGAGGTCGTCGAGGAAAGGCTGGAACATGCGCTGCGAGGCTTCCAGCGCGCCGGTGAAGGCGCCCATCCACATGCCGACGGCATGGTTGGCAAAACCGATGCTTAGTGCCGACATCGCCGCGGCGCCCGCGACCGGATGCGCCAGAAGGTTGACGGCGCTGGCCATCTCCTTCGGCATCATCTTGGTCAGGTCCTGGTTCATCTTCTCGAGTTGGTCCAAATCAGGCATGAACGGGTAGGGTATCGAATACGGCGCCATAGAGATCTCCTGGTCGTTTCTTCGTATGCCCCGCCCCTGCTGTCAGTCTTCGGGCCAAGCCCGTATTTCAAAGTCCTATTCCGCCGCCACCATCACCGGCTCGACGCGGTGCGCGTTGCGCGAAAACTCGTCGATGCGGCGTTCCACCTCGCCGCGGAAATGCCGCATCAGGCCCTGGATCGGCCAGGCCGCCGCGTCGCCCAGCGCGCAGATCGTGTGCCCCTCGACCTGCTTGGTGACGTCGAGCAGCATGTCGATCTCGCGCTTCTGCGCCTCGCCGCGCACCAGACGCTCCATCACCCGCCACATCCAGCCGGTGCCTTCGCGGCACGGCGTGCACTGGCCGCAGCTCTCATGCTTATAGAAATAGGAGAGCCTGGCGATCGCCTTTACGATATCCGTCGACTTGTCCATGACGATGACAGCCGCGGTGCCGAGGCCGGATTTGAGATCGCGCAGCGCGTCGAAATCCATCGGCGCGTCCATGATCTGCTCGGCCGGCACCAGCGGCACCGAGGCGCCGCCCGGGATGACCGCGAGCAGATTGTCCCAGCCGCCACGGATGCCGCCGCAATGCTCCTCGATCAGTTCGCGGAACGGGATCGACATCGCCTCTTCGAAGGTGCACGGATTGTTGACGTGGCCGGACACGCAAAACAGCTTGGTGCCGGCATTGTTCGGCCGGCCGAAGGACGAGAACCAGGCGGCACCCCGCCGCAGGATGGTTGGCGCCACCGCGATCGACTCGACATTGTTGACCGTCGTCGGGCAGCCATAGAGGCCGACATTGGCCGGGAATGGCGGCTTCAGCCTGGGCTGGCCCTTCTTGCCTTCCAGGCTTTCGAGCAGCGCGGTCTCCTCGCCGCAGATATAGGCGCCGGCGCCATGATGCATGTAGACGTCGAAGTCGTAGCCCGACGTGTTGTTCTTGCCGATAAGCTTGGCCGCATAAGCCTCGTCGATGGCGCGCTGCAGCGCCTCGCGCTCGCGGATGAACTCGCCGCGCACATAGATGTAAGCGGCGATCGCGCCCATGGCGAAGCCGGCGACCAGCGCGCCCTCGACCAGCGTGTGCGGATCATTGCGCAGGATGTCGCGATCCTTGCAGGTACCCGGCTCGGATTCGTCGGCATTGATGACCAGATAGCTCGGCCGGCCGTCGCTCTGCTTGGGCATGAACGACCATTTCAGGCCAGTCGGGAAGCCGGCGCCGCCGCGGCCGCGCAATCCAGACGCCTTCATCTCGTTGACGATCCAGTCGCGCCCCTTGGCGATGAGCCCGGGCGTATCGTCCCAGATGCCGCGCGACTGCGCCCCGGCCAGCGACGTGTCGAAGAGGCCATAGATGTTGGTGAAGATGCGGTCTTTGTCCTGAAGCATTTTTCGTCCCTCAGACCGGCTTCTTGCCGAAGACGCGGATGTATTCGGCGACGCCGCCCTTGGCGAGCGCCTTGGCCTGCTTCACCCAGTCGTCGCGGTCGATGCGGCCGTGGAAGCTGAGATAGCCGTCGACCCACTCGCGCTCGGCCTTCTTCCAGGAAGCGACCTGCGCGAAAGTGTAGATGCCCAGCGAATGCAGGGTCGCTTCGATCTTCGGACCGACGCCGGAGATCAGCTTGAGATCGTCGATCGTTGCCGGGCGTTCGATGCCTGCGGGCCGGTTCTTGTCCTCGAGCGAGGGTTTCGCCGTTTTGGCGACCGGCTGCTTGGTTTCCGGCGCCTTGAACGCGGTGGCCGGTTCGGTCTTGGTCTTCGGCCCGCTGCGCGGCTTGGACACGGCTTCGACTTCCGGATCGGCCTGGTTGGCGTTGGCGGCCGAATGGCGCGGCGCCTTGACGCTGGCGCCGTTCTCGGTGGCCGGAGCTACCTTGACCGGCGACGGCGTGTTGAGCGCCGGGCTGGTTTCAGCCGCGTGGGTCCTCGGCTTGCTGGATTTTGATGGCGCGACCGGACCGGAAGCCGGAGTGGCTGCGGGTGCGGGAGCCGCAGGCGCGGCCGGAGCAGGCGCCGCCTGCGAGACGACGGCAGCAGGCGCCGCGGCGGCGGCATCCTTGGCCGCCTTCGCGGCAGCTTTGGCTTCCTTGTCGCGCGTCGTCTTCAGGATCGCCTTTTCGCTGGTCAGCGTCTTCAAGCCGCCGGCAGGCTCGGAGCCGTGGCGGCCGTTCTGTGGACCGGGCTTCACCTCGGCGCCCCTGCCGGCGTCATAGAGATCGACGATCTCGGCCAGCCGCTCGGGCGTCAGGTCCTCGAACGTGTCCTTGAAGATCATGACCATCGGCGCGTTGACGCAGGCGCCGAGGCATTCGACCTCCTCCCACGACAGCGTGCCCTTGTCGTTGGTGTGGAACTGGTCGTGATGGATCTTCGAGCGGCACACATCCATCAGCGCTTCCGAGCCGCGCAGCATGCAGGGCGTCGTGCCGCAGACCTGGATATGGGCGCGCGTGCCGACCGGATTGAGCTGGTACTGCGTGTAGAAGGTCGCGACTTCGAGGCCGCGGATACGCGGCATGCCGAGCATGTCGGAGATCGTCTCGATCGCCGCCTTGGTGACCCAGCCTTCCTGCTCCTGCGCGATCATCAGCAAGGGGATGATGGCCGACTGTTCGCGTCCCTTCGGGTATTTGGCGATCCACTGCTGAACCGCAGCCTCATTCGCCTTGCTGAAGGCGAAGGAAGCTGGCTGGACGCTGGCATCTGCGAGGCGGCGGACTGACATTAGCGATCGACCTCACCAAACACGATGTCGAGGGAGCCAAGCACGGCCGTGACGTCGGCCAGCATGTGGCCCCGGCACAGGAAATCCATGGCTTGCAGATGCGCGAAACCCGGCGCGCGCAGCTTGCAGCGGTAGGGCTTGTTGGTGCCGTCGGAGACCAGATAGACGCCGAACTCGCCCTTCGGCGCCTCGACGGCCGCATAGACCTCGCCGGCCGGCACGCGATAGCCCTCGGTGTAGAGCTTGAAGTGATGGATGAGCGCTTCCATCGAACGCTTCATAGCCTGGCGCTTCGGCGGCACCACCTTGCCGTCGAGGTTCGACACAGGGCCGGCGCTTTCCTTGCCGAGCAGCAGATCGACGCACTGGCGCATGATCCTGGCCGACTGGCGCATCTCTTCCATGCGCAACAGATAACGGTCGTAGCAGTCGCCGTTCTTGCCGATCGGGATGTCGAAATCCATCTCGGAATAGCATTCATAAGGTTGCGATTTGCGCAGGTCCCAGGCGGCGCCCGAGCCGCGCACCATCACGCCCGAAAAACCCCATGCCCAGGCATCGGCCAGCGACACGATGCCGATATCGACATTGCGCTGCTTGAAGATACGGTTGCCGGTCAGCAACTTGTCGAGGTCGTCGATCGACTTCAGGAACGGGTCGATCCACTTGCCGATGTCCTCGACCAACTGGCGCGGCAGGTCCTGGTGCACGCCGCCCGGCCGGAAATAGGCCGCATGCATGCGCGAGCCAGAGGCGCGCTCGTAGAACACCATCAGCTTTTCGCGCTCGACGAAGCCCCACAGCGGCGGCGTCAGCGCGCCGACGTCCATCGCCTGCGTCGTCACATTCAAGATGTGCGACATGATGCGGCCCATCTCGGAATAGAGCACGCGGATCAGCTGACCGCGCTTCGGCACCTCGATGCCGAGCAGGCGCTCGGCGGCCAAAGCGAAGGCATGTTCCTGGTTCATCGGCGCGCAATAGTCGAGCCGGTCGAGATAGGGCACCGCCTGCAGATAGGTCTTGGCCTCGATCAGCTTCTCGGTGCCGCGGTGAAGCAGGCCGATATGCGGATCGACGCGGTCGACCACCTCGCCGTCCAGCTCCAGCACCAGGCGCAAAACGCCATGCGCCGCAGGGTGCTGCGGACCGAAGTTGATGTTGAAGTTGCGGACGGAGGTTTCAGCCATTGTGGCGCCTCTGGCGAAGAGTCAATAGTGAGTAGTGAATAGTGGCCATCAATCTCAATGCCTGCTTCATTCCGCCTGCTTGGCCTGCACCGTTCTGATCAGAGATCGCGTCATTTTTCCAATCTCTTCGCACCGCAGCAGCAGTTCAGTCTCGTTGTCTCTCTCCAACATACCGATCCGGCATGCCAGCAGTATGTGCGTCTCCAGTTCCTTCAATGAACCCTGCGCCGTGCGCAGAAATTGAACGAAAGAACCTCTATTCTCACGACCGTACCCTTCAGCAATGTTCGCGGCGATAGAAACCGCCGAGCGGCGCATCTGGGAGGTCATTCCATAGATCTCATCTCTCGGAAAACCTTTGGTGATGCGATAACAATCCTCGGCAAGTACCATTGCCGATTGCCACACCAAGTCACGATAGGATTCGATCTTCTTTCCCAATTCCTTCCCTACTGACTACTCACTACTTCCCTACTCACTGTTTCGCCTTCTCATCCCCCGGAAGGACGTAATCCGTCCCTTCCCAAGGAGAAAGAAAATCGAAATTGCGGAATTCCTGCTTGAGCTCGACCGGCTCGTAGATGACCCGCTTGGCCTCGTCGTCGTAGCGAACCTCGACGAAGCCGGTGAGCGGGAAATCCTTGCGCAGCGGATGTCCCTCGAAGCCGTAGTCGGTCAAAAGGCGGCGCAGATCGGGATGGCCCGAGAAGAGCACGCCGTAAAGGTCATAGGTCTCGCGCTCGTACCAGTCGGCGCCCGGATAAACACTTGTCAACGAGGGAACCAGCGTCTCCTCGTCAGCCTGAACTTTCAGGCGGATACGGACATTCTGCTTCGGCGACAACAGATGGTAGACGACGTCGAAACGCCTGGCGCGCGAAGGATAGTCTGCGCCGGAAATGTCGATGATCGAGATGAACTGGCAACGCGCATCATCGCGCAGGAAGGTCGCCACCTCGATCAAGTTAGCCGGCTCGACGGAGACCGTCAGCTCGCCATAGGCAAGCACGGCTTCGCCGATGCGGCCGGGGAGCTTCTCGCCGAGATAGGTGGAGAGTTCGTTCAATGCCTGGGTCATCGGCTCACCGTTCGATCGTGCCGGTGCGGCGGATCTTCTTCTGCAGAAGGAGAATGCCGTAGAGCAGCGCTTCCGCGCTCGGCGGGCAGCCGGGCACATAGATGTCGACCGGTACGACGCGGTCGCAGCCGCGCACCACCGAATAGGAATAGTGGTAATAGCCGCCGCCATTGGCGCAGGAGCCCATCGAGATGACGTAGCGCGGCTCCGGCATCTGGTCGTAGACCTTGCGCAGCGCAGGCGCCATCTTGTTGGTCAGCGTGCCGGCGACGATCATGATGTCGGACTGGCGCGGAGAGGCGCGCGGCGCGACGCCGAAGCGCTCCGAGTCGTAGCGCGGCATCGAGGTGTGGATCATCTCGACCGCGCAGCAGGCGAGGCCGAAGGTCATGAACATCAGCGAGCCGCTGCGCGCCCAGGTGATCAGCGCTTCGGTCGAGGTGACAAGGAAACCCTTGTCGGCCAGTTCATTGTTGATTTCGAGGAAGAAGGGATCGTCCTCCCCCACCGGCCTGCCGGTATTGGGGTCGATGATGCCCTTGGGCTTCGGCGCGACGAGGGTGCCTGAACTGTCGTTCAATCCCATTCCAGCGCTCCTTTTTTCCATTCATAGGCAAAGCCGATGGTCAACACCGCCAAAAACACCATCATCGACCAGAAGCCGAGCATGCCGACCTTCGAGAAGGACACCGCCCACGGGAACAGGAAGGCGACCTCGAGATCGAAGATGATGAACAGGATCGACACCAGGTAGAAGCGGATGTCGAACTTCATGCGGGCGTCGTCGAACGAGTTGAACCCGCATTCATAGGCGGAAAGCTTTTCCGGATCGGGATTGCGATAGGCCACTAGGAAGGGGGCGACGAGCAGCGCCAGACCAACGACCATCGCCACGGCGATGAACAGGACGATGGGCAGATATGAACTCAGGAGTGCGCTCATGCGGCGGCTTTCCTTCGGCGGGGTAGTTCACTTTGATTACAGCAACGAACTCTAATGCGGAAGCGTGACAGTTTAACCGCTGAACCGTTTTAAGAGGCCCATGCTGCAACGCGGCGAGGGTTAGCGCAGCGGTTTCGGTGACGCAAGTCAAACCTTGTTCAATTCGCGGCCCTGGACGCCTTATCGGAAGAAACTGGTCCGATCCGCTCTTGTTTGATTTCCTTCACTTTTTACTCCACTTTTCTCTCCTGACACATCTCCCGCCATTTGCCTGCTAGCATCGCTGGAATCACCGGCTAGAAATCCGGCAAACGATCAAGGCAAGGGCGCCTCGATGAAGGATAAGATTTCGCTGGCCATGGCCAGGCGCATCGCGCTCGGCGCGCAAGGGTTCAACGACCCTCGCCCCGCGGCGGTTCCGGATCGCCGGCACCTTGCGCGTGTGCTTTCGCGAACCGGCCTGCTGCAGATCGATTCCGTGAGCGCGGTGGTGCGCGCTCACTATATGCCGCTCTATTCGCGCCTCGGCCCCTACCCGCTCGCGCTCCTCGACAACGCCGCGGTCACCCGCAAGCGCGCCGTCTTTGAATATTGGGCGCATGAGGCCTCGTTCCTGCCCGTCGAGACCTATCCGCTGATGCGCTGGCGCATGCAGCGCGCCGAGCAGGGCGACGAGATGTATCTCGGCCTCGCCAAATGGGGCCGTGAGCGCAAGGAAATGATAGACGAGATATATAGAGAGGTCGCCGATCGCGGTCCGATCGCGGCCTCCGATATCGAGGGCCACAAGGGCAATGGCGGCTGGTGGGGCTGGAGCGAGGCCAAGCACGCTTTCGAATGGCTGTTCTGGGCCGGCCGCATCACCACCGCCTACAGGCGCGGCTTCGAACGCTATTACGACCTGCCCGAGCGCGTTTTGCCGCAGGCGGTGCTCGACCTGCCCGTACCGTCGGTCGAGGACGCGCATCGCCAATTGCTGCGCATCTCGGCCCGCGCCCACGGCATCGCCACCTATGGCGATCTGCGCGACTATTTCCGCCTGGCGCCGGGCGACACCAAGGACCGCATCGAGGAACTGGTCGAAACCGGCGAATTGCTGCCGGTCAAGGTCGAAGGCTGGGACAAGCCCGCCTATCTCCACAAGGACGCGCGAATCCCGCGCCGCATCGAAGCCCGCGCCTTGCTAGCGCCTTTCGATCCAGTGGTCTTCGAACGCACCCGCACAGAAAAACTGTTCGGCTTCCGTTATCGCATCGAGATCTATACGCCGGCGGAAAAGCGCCAATATGGCTATTATGTGCTGCCTTTCCTGCTCGGCGACCGCATCGTCGCTCGCGTCGACCTCAGGGCCGACCGCCCGGCCAGCGTGCTGCGCGTCCATGCCGCTTATGCCGAGGCCGGTGCGCCACCCGACACCGCCGCCCAGCTCTTTGATGAGCTGAAGCAGATGCAGGGCTGGCTCGGCCTGGAGGCGATCGAAGTGACGCCGGCCGGCGACCTCGGTCCGGCGCTGGCCGACATCGCGGTGTCGTAGCCGTGCGTTGACAGGCGCCTAGCCGTAAGCCTAAATCCTGACCCAGACGGTCTTCTCCCGGCAAAGGGAGGAGCCAAGAGGGAATGCGGTGCGGGCCAAAAACCCAAATCCGCGGCTGTCCCCGCAACTGTAAGCGACGAGCCTTTGCCGAAAACCACTGGGATGTTCCCGGGAAGGCGGCATTCGAGGCGACGACCCGCGAGCCAGGAGACCTGCCGTCTGAGACTTTAAGAATCCGAATGCCCGGCGGGTTTTCCGGGCAAGGAGCCTGGTTTTGGATCGCAACGGCAGTTTCCCGGCAAACATCGAGGACATTTCGTCCGAGCCCGACGCTTTGGCCGGCGTCACCGTCATCGTCTGCTCCTCCTGCCGCGACGAGACCGGTTCGGACGCGCATCCGCGCGCTGGCGCGCTGCTGGCCGAAGACACGCGCCGCGCCGCCACTAGCGAAAATATCCGCATCCGCACCGTCGAATGCCTCGGCAATTGCAAGCGCCGCCTCAGCGCCGCGCTGCTGCGCGACGGCTGCTGGAGCTACGTCTTCGGCTACCTGAATGCTGCCAGCGGCGCCGATCTCGTCGCCGGCGCAAAGCTCTTCGCCACCTCGACCGACGGCCTGATCCCCTGGCGCGGCCGGCCCGATTCCCTCAAGCGCGGCCTGGTTGCCCGCATCCCTCCCCTCGATATGCTGAAGGACTGACCATGAACGCTTCCGTTTCCCGTGTTCCCTGCACCGTCGTCACCGGCTTCCTCGGCGCCGGCAAGACGACGCTGATCCGCAATCTGCTCGAAAACGCCAAGGGCAAGCGGCTGGCGATCATCGTCAACGAGTTCGGCGACGTCGGCATCGACGGCGAGATCCTGAAGGGCTGCGGCGTCGACACCTGTCCGGAGGAAAACATCGTCGAGCTCGCCAATGGCTGCATCTGCTGCACCGTGGCCGACGACTTCGTGCCGGCGCTCGACCAGATCCTGTCACGCACGCCGAAGGTCGACCACATCCTGATCGAGACCTCCGGCCTCGCTCTGCCGAAGCCGCTGGTGCAGGCCTTCCAGTGGCCGACGGTGAAGAGCCGCGTCACGGTCGACGGCGTCGTCGCCGTGGTCGACGGTCCGGCGCTGGCCGACGGCCGCGTCGCCTCCGACATGGACGCACTGCAGGCCCAGCGCGCCGCGGACGACTCGCTCGACCATGACGATCCGGTCGAAGAAGTGTTCGAGGACCAGATCGCCTGCGCCGACCTGATCATCCTGTCGAAGAGCGACCTGATGGATGCGGCCGGCTCGGAGCGCGCCAACGCCGTCATCGGCAAGCATGTGGCGCGCGCCGTGAAGGTCGTGCCGACCGCGCAAGGCAAGGTCGATCCGTCCGTGCTGCTCGGCCTCGGCCTCGCCGTCGAGGACGACATCGAGAACCGCAAGACCCATCACGACGACGAACTCGACCACGAGCACGACGATTTCGATTCCTTCGTCATCGACATCCCTTCGATCGCCAATCCCGACGAGCTGGCAAAGCGCGTCGCCCTTGCCGCCGAGCAGGAAAACGTTTTGCGCGTCAAAGGCTTCGTCGAGGTCGGCGGCAAGCCGATGCGCCTCCTGCTGCAGGCCGTCGGGCCACGCGTCAACCATTATTACGACCGCGCCTGGACGGCCGAGGATGACCGCCGCTCGCGGCTCGTCGTCATCGGCCTCAAGGGGCTGAACCGCCCGGCGATCGAGCATATTCTCGCCGGCTGAGGCAAAACCGGACTGCGATGCATATCCTCGCCACCACATCCGCTTCGCTCGACGATATCGCCGAGCCGATCGACCTCAGGCAGACGCCTGCGGATGTCGTGGCGTTGTCCTTCACCGACAGCGATCTCGCCGGCCTGGCCACCGCCTGGAAGGCGGATGCGGAACGGCTGCCCTCGATGCGGCTGGCAGCACTGCGCGACCTTCGCCACCCCATGTCGGTGGATCTGTGGATCGACAGCGTCGCCCGTCATGCCAGGGTCGTCCTCGTCCGCATCCTCGGCGGCTACGACTGGTGGCGCTACGGCTGCGACCAGCTCGCCGCGGTCACCCGCGAGCGCGGCATCAAGCTGGCGCTGCTGCCCGGCGAAAGCCATGACGAGGACCAGCGGCTTATCGAAGGCTCCACTTTGCCCCGCGAGGAGCTCGACGCCCTGCTTGGCTATTTCCGCGAAGGCGGGCCGGCGAATATGGCGGCACTGGTGCAAAGGCTGGCGCGGTTGGCCGGGTCGGATGCGGCCGTGGTTGAGCCGGTCAGCGTGCCCAAGGCGGGGTTTTATCAGCCGGGGTTGGGGGTAGTCGAAAAGCCTGATCTTTCAAATGTCGGCGATCCTTCGCCCCCCTCTCTGTCCTGCCGGACATCTCCCCCTCAAGGGGGGAGATCGGCCGTCGCGGGCCTGGGCGCTTTTTCCGCTCCACCCACGACGGAGCCATCCGCAGCATCTACGATTGGCGAAGCCGTCGACGACAGGGCAATCCCCCCCCTTGAGGGGGGGATGTCCGGCAGGACAGAGAGGGGGGCGACGGAACTCAACGCCAACAAGCTCGGCGTCATCCCCATCCTCTTCTACCGCTCGATGCTGCTCGCAGCAGATGTCGCGCCGATCGATGCGCTGGTCGAGGCGCTACGCTCGCAAGGCATGGCCCCGATGCCGATCTTCGTTTCCAGCCTCAAGGACCCGGCGTCCCTCGCCTTCGTCGAAACCGCGCTCGCCTCGCTAAGCCCTGCCGCCATCATCACCGCCACAGCCTTCGCCTCCGGCGCGGAACCGGGCGCCGAAACTCTGTTCGACCGCGGCGGCGTGCCCGTCTTTCAGGTCATCGTCGCCACGACGCGCCGCGAGGTCTGGGAAAAGAACCAGCGCGGCCTGGCGCCCGCCGACCTCGCCATGCATGTCGTCCTGCCCGAGCTCGACGGCCGCATCCTGGCCGGCGCGATCTCCTTCAAGGGTGAGGTCGAAACCGACCCGGAGCTCGCCTTCCGGGCATTTGCGAACCGGCCGGAAGTGGACCGCGTGGCGCAGGTGGCCAAGCGGATCGCCGTGTTTATTCGTCTGCAGCGGACCGTGCGGGCCGAGCGCAAGCTTGCCATCCTGATCCCGGATTACCCGAGCGCGCCCGGACGGACCGGCTATGCCGTTGGCCTCGATGTACCGTCGAGCGTGCTCGCCATGCTGCATGACCTGAAGGAACAGGACTATGCGGTTGACGGGATTCCACAATCGCCGCGGGAGTTGCTGGATGCGCTGGAGAAGGCGGGGCATGGCCTTGCCTTGACGGATTACGTTGCCTTTTCAGCCGAACTGCCGAGAACAGCACGCGATGCAGTAGAGGCCGCGTGGGGCAAGGCAGAGGGGATAGGTTCGCGCGAGGCCCCCCTCTCTGTCCTGCCGGACATCTCCCCCTCAAGGGGGGAGATCATTCCTTCGCCCCCGCTTTCGCCAATTCCCGGGCCCGCAAGGGAAGAGCCAGCGGCGGAACTGCCAATCTCCCCCCTTGAGGGGGAGATGTCCGGCAGGACAGAGAGAGGGGCGACAGAACGCCAGCCTCTGCAACCAGCCGCCCTGCAACACTTCTCCTTCCGCGCCGCCACCTTCGGCAACATCACCGTCGCGCTCGCTCCCGATCGCGGCCGCTCGGCCGACCGCCGCGCCGACTACCACGACCCGACGCTGCCTCCGCGCCACGAGTTGATCGCCTTTGGCCTCTGGCTGCGGAAATCGCTCGGCGTCCATGCCATCATCCATGTCGGCGCCCATGGCACGCTCGAATGGCTGCCGGGCAAGACGGTCGCGCTCTCCGACACCTGTTTTCCCGAGATCGTCACCGGCTCGCTGCCGGTCATCTATCCTTTCATCGTCTCCAATCCCGGCGAGGCCGCACAAGCCAAGCGCCGCATCTCGGCCGTCACGCTCGGCCATCTGCCGCCGCCGCTGACGGGCGCTGGGCTGGACGAGAACCAGCAAAAGCTGGAGCGGCTGGTCGACGAATATGCCCAGGCCGACGGCCTCGACCGCCGCCGCCGCGACCGCCTGGCAAAGCTGATCGTCCAGACGGCGCAGAAAACCGGACTTGCCTCGGAGGCAGGCGTCGCCAGGACCGATCAACCCGACGAAGCGCTACGCCGTATCGACGCCTGGCTTTGCGATCTCAAGGATTTCGCCGTCAAGGACGGGCTGCATGTCTATGGCCGCGCGCCGGAAGACGAGGCCGATCCGCTGCGCCGGCAAAGCGCTGCGGCCGAAAAAGCCAACCTGCTCGCGGCACTCGACGGCCGCCACATCAAGGCAGGCCCGGCCGGCGCGCCGGCGCGCGGCCGCTCCGACGTGCTGCCCACCGGCCGCAACCTCTTCACCTCCGATCCGCGCACCATGCCGACGCCGACCGCCTACGATCTCGGCCAGGCGGCGGCGGAGGAAGTGGTGCGCAGCTATATGCAGAGCCATGGCGACTGGCCGCGCTCGTTGGTGATCGACCTCTGGGGCTCGGCGTCGTTGCGCACCGGCGGCGAGGAGATCGCCCAAGGTCTCGCGCTGATGGGCTGCCGGCCGCAATGGGATGCCGCCACCGGCCGTGTCACCGGCATCGAGGTATTGCCGCCGCCAGCGCTCGGCCGGCCGCGCGTCGACGTCACCTGGCGCATCTCCGGCCTGTTTCGCGACATGTTCCCGACGCAGATCGCGCTGATCGATGCCGCCGCCAATGCCGTCGCCGGCCGCGACGAGGATGATACCGAAAACCCGCTCGCCGCCGCGACCCGCGCCGCGGGCAAGGTCGGCCCGCGCATTTTCGGCACCTCGCCCGGCACCTATGGCGCCGGCGTCGAGGACTTGCTGTCGCGCGGCGAATGGGGCGCGCGCGAGGAGATCGGCCGCGCCTATCTCGATGCCACTTCGCACGCCTATGGCGGCGCCGATGGCGAAGCGATCGCGGCGCCCGGCGCCTTCGAAGGCCGGATCGCCGAAGCCGATCTTCTCGTCCACACCGGCGACGATCCGGGCCGCGATATCCTCGAAGGCTCGGCCGATGTCGCCTTCATCGGCGGCTTTTCGGCGGCGCTTGCAGCACTTGGGCGGAACGCCGACGTCATCGTGCTCGACACCACCGATCCGAAAAAGCCGAAGCCGCGTTCGGTCGGCGAAGCCGTGTCGCGCGTGGTGCGGGCCCGCGCCGTCAACCCGCGCTTCATCGCCGGCCAGATGCGCCACGGCCCGCGCGGCGCCTCCGAATTCGCCGAGACGGTCGACCGTCTGGTCGGCTTTGCCGAGACCACCCATGCCATATCAGGCGCGCTGATCGAAGCGGTGCACGACGCCTATCTTGGCGACCCGGAGGTGCGCGCTTTCCTCCTGCGCGAGAACCCGGCCGCGGCCAAGGTCATCGCCGAGCGCTTCCTCGCCGCGCGGCGGCGCGGCCTCTGGCATCCGCTCAGGAATTCCATCGACGACGATCTCGCGGCCTTGATCGCCGAGGCTCAGGCCAGCGGGGTGGCGGCATGAACGCCTTTTCGCGCCGCGGCGCCTGCCCTGCGCTGAGCGCACCGATGCAAACCGGCGACGGTCTTTTGGTGCGGCTCAATCCGGTTGCTGGAGGACTTGCGCCCAAGTCGCTGATCGGACTCGGCGAATCCGCTCTGCGCCATGGCAACGGCATCATGGAGGTGACGGCGCGCGGCAGCCTGCAGATCCGCGGTTTGACGGCGCAAAGCGCCCGGCTGCTGGCGGCGGAGGTCGATGCGCTGGGCATTCAAGTGCGCAGTGGCGTGCCCGTCGAGACCGGGCCGCTGGCGGGTATCGATCCGGACGAGATTGCCGATCCGCGGCCATTGGCTGAGAGGATCAGGGCTGCGATTGAAGAGGCTGGGCTGACGGCACGGCTGGGACCGAAGGTGTCGGTGGTTGTCGACGGCGGCGGGCAATTGAGCATGAGCGCTGTGACGGCCGATGTCCGGCTGAAGGCTGTGTCGGCCGGCGCTGGCGCCCTTTGGAGCGTTTCGGTTAGCGGCGACGGTCAAAGCGCGAAGCCGCTTTCGACGGTCGACTCGGATGCTGCACGCGACATCGCCGTGGCAGCTCTTCGGATGGTGGCCGAAAAGGGACGAGAGGCGCATACCCGCGACTTGTCGGAGAGGCAGCTTGATTCGCTCGCAAGTTGGCACTCCGTCGCCCCCCTCTCTGTCCTGCCGGACATGTCCGGCAGGACAGAGAGGGGGGCGACGGAGTGCCAA
>NZ_VFUA01000040.1 GCF_006440735.1 Mesorhizobium sp. B2-7-1
CGCGGACCTTCAAGGTCCACCTCCATGATCTCAAGCGGCTTTCCGGCGGCAACGGCTACGGCGGCACGCGTTTTCATGAGGCACTTCCTCCCAAGGCAGTCGAAAAAACTTCATGTTCCAGCGGACGTGAAGTCCGCCGGGCAACAAAAAATACCGTTTCCAAGCCGTAGTGAGGTCGCGATAATCGAACGGTCTCCCTCATAAGTCTATTCTACCAAGGTCCCCCCACCCTTCCAGCCGCTTCAAAGTGGCTGTCCGGTAGACATGTTGTTCGATCTCGCAGATCAATTGGAAGCTTTCCGCGCAGTTTCGGCATGCCGTGCTCCGCTTGATCGCCGGCCGCCTTCCCGGCGGCGAATAGGACTAAAGCAGAAGTGACAGGTCAGCTTACAAGGTTTGATAAATCCAACACTTCCGCTAATTTCTTCGCGGGCACCTTGGCTTGGCGCTGGTCCGATAGGATTGGACTCGGCACGAGAGTGGGTAATGTTTTCGATGACGAGCGCGGTGCCGAGCACTCTCACGACCTTTTTGTGCTTCCTTTTCCTGGCCGCCAATTTTTCCGGTGCGGCGGCCCAGGAAGCGGCGAGCAAGCAACCGGCCGCGACGGCCAAGCCTGAAAAGAAGATCACCGAAATCAAGATAGGTTATTTGCGCGCATACGCGCCGCAGCTGACGCTTTCCCTGCTCGACCTGCCGCCAAGGGACGAGGGCCTTGCCGGCGCCAAGGTGGCGATTGGCGACAACAATACGACAGGAGCATTCCTCGGCCAGAAATTCAGCCTCGACATCACCGAAATAAAACCGGACGCCGATGCGGTTCAGGCATTCGACGACCTGATCGCCAAGGGCGACCGCTATGTGGTTGCGGACCTCCCGGCCAAGCAGCTGCTGTCCATCGCCGACATCGCGCGCGACAAGGGCGTGCTGATCTTCAACATCGGCGCCACCGACGACAGTCTGCGCGAGGAGGACTGCCGCATAAACGTCTTCCACATCGCGCCGACGCGCAGCATGCTGGCCGACGCGCTGGCGCAGTATCTCATGGTCAAGAAATGGCCTAACTGGGTGCTGCTCTACGGCTCGCATGAGCAGGACCACCTCTACGCCGATGCGTTGCGCCGCGCGGCTGCCCGTTTCGGTGGCCAGATCGTGGCGGAGAAGGAGTTCAAGGACACCGGCACCGCCAGGCGAACCGATACGGGCGCCACGCAGATCCAGCAGCAGATTTCCGTGTTCACGCAGGACCTGCCTGAGCACGACGTGGTGCTGGTCGCCGACGAGAGCGAGGTATTCGGAACCTATGTGCCCTACCGCACATGGACGCCGCGGCCGGTCGCGGGCACGGCCGGACTTGTCGCATCGTCATGGCACCCCGCGAGCGAGCAATGGGGCGGCATCCAGATGCAAAGCCGCTTCCTGAGGACCACGGGCCGGCGAATGTTGTCCAAGGACATGTCGGCCTGGACGGCCGTGCGGGCCGTCGGCGAAGCCACCACGCGCACCAATGGCGACGATCCTAAAAAAATCAGCGACTACATCCGTTCGGATGATTTCTCGGTCGCCGCCTTCAAGGGCCAGAAGCTGACCTTCCGCAAATGGAACCTCCAGCTGCGCCAGCCGATCCTGCTCAGCGACGCCAAGTCGGTCGTCTCGACTTCGCCGCAGGAGGGCTATCTCCATCAGGTTTCCGAGCTCGACACGCTCGGCGTCGACCAACCGGAGACCAAATGCGCCCTTAAGTAGAAAGCAATCGGGAGGAGTTTCGGTGCAAGGACGAACTTGTGCACTAGCCATTCTCGCGGCCGGTCTGATGACCGGTCCGGCATCGGCCTATACGGCCTATGTCTCCAACGAGAAGGACAACACCATGACCGTCATCGACACGGCGGTGATGAAGGTGATCAAGACCGTCGATGTCGGCCAGCGGCCGCGCGGCATCACGATCTCGCCCGACGGCAAGTTCGTCTACCTGTGCGCCAGCGACGACGACACGGTCCAGATCATCGATACGTCCAGCCTTGAAATCGTGGGCACGCTGCCCTCTGGGCCCGACCCTGAACTGTTCGTGCTCTCGCCCGACGGCAAGACGCTTTATATCGCCAACGAGGACGACAATCTGGTGACTGTCGTCGACGTCGCGAGCAAGGCGGTGCTCTCGGAGATCCCGGTCGGCGTCGAGCCGGAAGGCATGGGCGTCAGCCCAGACGGCAAGACCATGGTCAACACCTCCGAGACCACCAGCATGGCGCATTTCATCGACACGCAAAGTCATGAGGTGACCGATAACGTGCTGGTCGACACGCGCCCGCGCTTCGCCGAATTCAAGCCCGATGGCTCGCAGGTCTGGGTCAGCGCCGAGGTCGGCGGCACGGTAAGCGTCATCGACAACGCCAAGCGCCAGGTCGTGAAGAAAATCCAGTTCGCGATCAATGGATTGCGGGCTGAAACCATCCAACCCGTGGGCATCGCCATAACCGCCGACGGCAAGAAGGCCTATGTCGCGCTCGGTCCGGCAAACCATGTCGCGGTGATCAACACCGAGACCTACGAAGTGGAGAAATACATCCTTGTCGGCCAGCGCGTCTGGCATCTGGCCTTCACCCCCGACCAGAAGACGCTGATCACCACGAACGGCAACTCGAACGACATCACCTTCATCGACACGGCGACCGATGAACCGGTCCAGTCGCTCACCGTCGGCCAGCAGCCGTGGGGCGTGGCCATATCGCCCAACTAGCGATGCTCCAAGCAAGCCAGGAGGTTCGTTCCATGACGATCAACCGCACGATTGCCTTCGCCGTTCTGGTTGGACTGGCGGTTGCTCCGCTCGCGGCCAGTGCCGACGACAATGCGCTGAAGGTGACGCGATCGAGCAAGAACCTCCCCGAGCTGGTCCTGGGCTCGGACAAATCCAGCTACGACGTCAACCGGGCGGATTTCGAACTGGTCGCCGGCCAGGGCTACCGCTGGAAGATCACGTCTCACGGCGGCTTCGAATACAAGTTCATGACCGATCTCTGGCGAAACGTCTGGATCGACCAGATCGTCATAAACGATCTCGAAGTGCATATGGCCGGCGCACCAGCCTGGCTCGAATTCGACGATGCGGGAACCATATTGGTTCAGTTCCACACCGTGCGGCCCGGCGAATACACCTGGTCCGTCTCCGACCTTGCCGACAAGGGCCTCAAGGGAAAGATCACGATCAAATGAAAACGGCAAATGAGGACCGGGCACAGATGAGGACAAGGTGATCGGCGTGCAGCATGTACGGACAGGCGGACCGGGAAATGAGGTGGCGGCGCTCGACGTCGCCGGTGTCAGCCATTCCTACGGTCCCAAGCGGGCGCTGAACAACGTGTCCTTCTCGATCGCGCCGGCGACTTTCACCGTTCTGCTCGGCCTCAACGGCGCCGGCAAGACAACCTTGTTCTCGCTGATCAGCCACCTTTACGACACGCGCCACGGATCGATCCGCATCTTCGGCAACGACATCCGCCGCGCTTCCGGCGAAGCGCTCAGATGTGTCGGCATCGTGTTCCAGGCACGCACCCTCGACCTTGACCTCAGCGTGCACCAGAACCTCTCCTACCACGCCTCGCTGCACGGCATCGGCGGACGCGAGGCCCGGCAGCGCATCGCGGCCCTGCTCGAAACGGTCGACATGCGGGGTCGCGGGCATGACAAGGCCCGCTCTCTCTCCGGCGGCCAGATGCGACGGATCGAGATCGCCAGGGCGCTGCTGCATCGCCCCGCCCTGCTGCTGCTCGACGAGGCGACCGTCGGCCTCGACATCCAGTCGCGCGCCGGCATCCTGGCCACCATCCGTAGGCTGGTCGAAACCGAAGGCATCGGCGTTCTGTGGGCCACGCATCTGATCGACGAAGTCGACGACGGCGACCATGCCGTCGTGTTGCGACAGGGCAACCTTGTCGCCAGCGGCACGGTGTCCGATCTCATCCAGGCCAACGGCGCTGATTCGATCCGCGACGCTTTCTCGAAGCTCAACCGCGCAGAGGCGGCCGGCATTGCGGAGATCTCGCCGTGAGCGCCTCCGCAATGCCGCAGAAGGTCGCCTCCGTCACGCCGGTGAGGTCCGGCGCGTTCGGCCTGCGCCACTATCTCATCTGCCTCAAGGGCGTCGTCCTGCGCGAGTGCCTGCGTTTCCTGCATCAACGCGAGCGCTTCATCTCCTCGCTGGTCAGGCCGCTCGTCTGGCTGTTCATCTTCGCCGCCGGCTTTCGCCAGGTGCTCGGCGTCTCGATCATCCCGCCCTACAAGACCTACGTCCTCTACGAGGTCTACATCACGCCCGGCCTGTGCGGCATGATCCTTCTGTTCTCGGGCATGCAGTCATCGCTGTCGATGGTCTACGACCGCGAGATGGGCAATATGCGCACCCTTCTCGTCAGCCCGTTTCCGCGCTGGTTCCTGTTGGTGTCGAAGATGCTCGCCGGCGTCGCCGTTTCGATCGCGCAGGTCTACGCGTTCCTGATCGTGGCCTGGTTCTGGGGCGTCAAGGCGCCGCCGCTCGGCTACCTGTTCGTGCTGCCGGCGTTGTTTTTGTCGGGCATGATGCTTTGCGCGCTCGGGATGCTTTTGTCCTCGGTGATCAAGCAGCTCGAGAACTTCGCCGGCATCATGAACTTCGTCATATTCCCCGGCTATTTCGCCTCGCCGGCTCTGTATCCGTTGTGGCGCATCCAGGAAGCCAGCCCTCTCCTCTACAAGATCTGCGTCGTCAATCCGTTCACCTACGCGGTCGAACTGATCCGCTTCGCCTTTTACGGGCAGGTCGATTGGCTGTCGCTGGGCGTCGTCGCCGGATGCACGCTGCTGTTCCTGGCCGGAGCCATCATCGCCTACGACCCTTCACGCGGCCTGATGACCCGCAAGCAGGATACGGGAGGAAATGCCTGATGACGCGATTGGCCTTTGCTCGCGGCCTTGTTGTGGTCGCCATGCTCGCGCCGGGCGCAAATGCCAAGGCGGCGACCGTCGATCCGGACTGGCCGTGTGTCCAGCGCAAGGTGCCGCAATTGTCGCTCGGCCAGGTCTGGAACGGAGCCGACCTTCCGCCTTCGGCCAAGGACTGGTCAAACGACGCCTCGGTTTCCGCCCTTGTCGAGGACGTTGCGGCACGGCGGCTGCCGATCGCCGACGCAGAGAAGAAGATCAGGGATTTTGCGGCATCGCTGCCGGCCGAGCAGCTTGCACCGAAAATGGCGATGCTCGTGCAGGGTATGTTCGACCACATGGACGCCGAGCGTTCGCATGTGATTTCCGGCATTTCCCGTTATGCCCACAGGCAGCTCGAAATGGCCGCCGACTTGCGCAAGCAAGCCTCCGATGTCGATGCGTTGCGCGCGAAGCCCGACGCGGATCAGGACGAGGTCGAGCGGCGGACCGACCAGCTGACTTTCGCGACGCGGATCTTCACGGAGCGCGCCCAGTCCCTGACCTATGTCTGCGACGTGCCGACGATAATCGAGCAGCGGCTTTATCAGCTGGCCAAGACCGTCTCGGGCACGCTTGCCGCGAAGAAATAACCTCTCCGGTCAACTGCTCCGGCCGGGCAGCACGCGCCAGCGCTGCACGAAGTAGCCAGGATGTGTGTCCAGCCAATGCGCGACCAGCGGCTGTGCCTGCATGAAGGCCACTCCGGGATTCATGGCCAGACCGTCCGCCATTTCCTCGCGTTGCTCGCAATTCTGCGGTACGCCCGTCATGCAGACCATCATCACGATTGTATAAAGCATTGCCCCTTCCCCTTCGAAATCCCGAACCCCACGCCGGGACGCATAGCGATTGTCTGCAGGGTTTGGCTGCCCTGCTGCCCTACCATTCCATTAGCAATAAGCAATATAACATGCGGGCTGGCCGATCACCATGGCGGTGACCCATTGCTCACGCCCTTTCCGAACCTTTCGCACGATCTCGACGGCCGGTATGTCAGGCGTTTCACTTGGACCTTGCAGGCGTTCTCGCTTGCCGTGCCGGCGCTGCTTCATCTACTTCGGCGTGCGGATACAATTTGCCGAACAGGGGCAGGTAGGTCGCGCCCTTGCGCATCAGGAAATCGTTGAAGGTCGCCATCGCCGGCGAGATCACGTGATCGGTGCGCATCACCGAAAACCATTGCCGGCGGATCGGCATGCCGGCCACGTCGAGAATGACGAGCCGGCCGGCTTCCGTCTCTGCGGCGATGGTGTGGGCGGAGATGAAGGCGATGCCGAGACCTGCCATCACCGCCTGCTTGATCGTCTCGTTCGACCCCATCTCGACGCCGAGATCGTCGATCCGGCCGGGCACGTCGCTCAGGAATATCTCCAGCGAGATGCGCGTGCCCGAGCCTGGCTCGCGGATAAGGAAATGCTCCTCGGCGATCCTTTCCTTGGAAATGTCGCGTGCCGAAACCAGCTTGTGCTCGGGCGGCGCGATGATGACCAGCGGATGGTCGCCGAAGACGGAAGCACGCACCGAAACTTCCTTGGGCGGACGGCCCATCAGCGCGATGTCGATATCGTGGTTCTTCAATCTGTCGATCGTTTCGGCGCGATTGCCGATGGCAAGCCGCATGTCGATATCGGGATGCTCCTTCATGAAGCCGGCCATCAGCCGCGGCGCGAAATATTTGGCGGTGGAAACGACGCCGAGCCTCAGGCTGCCGGTGCGCACGCCTTTGATGGCGTCCATCTCGTCTTCGAGCATGCGCAGCCGCTCGTCGATGGCCTGCGCTGCCTCGACGAAGGCCAGCCCTGCGGCGGTGGGACGCATGCCGTCCGACGTCCGGTCGAACAAGGCCAGTTGGAACTCGTCCTCCACCTGTCGCAACTGGATCGTAACCGCTGGAGGAGAAAGGCCTAACACCTTGGCCGCGCTCACGATTTTTCCGTGACTGACGATGGCCTGGACGGTCTTCAATTGCTTGAGCGTGAGGTTTCTCATGGGCTATACTAAATTAATTTTAGTGCCGAGGTAAAGTTATTGAATTTTACTTAGCGTGGATCGTTTGGTTTCATCTCTCCATCCGGCCTCGAGGGATATGGCCGGACCGGGAGGTTACGATGCCAGCGGCAACGCTCGACGCTTTTCTGAACTCCTATCTCGGCGACCAGCCGGACGAACGCCGATCCGCGGTCGTTGCGACCATCCGGCAGTTCACGCAAGCCGCCACCAAGGTCCGCAATGCCATCAACCAGGGGGCGCTCGGCGTCGCTTTTGCCGGGACCCACGGCGCCAATGCCGATGGCGATGTCCAGAAGGATCTCGACGTCTTCGCCGACGACATCTTCCTCGACGCCATGCGTCGCGCCCCGGTCGCGCTCTATGCCTCCGAGGAGCTGGAGCAGCCGGTACTGCTCGACAGGCAAGCCCCCCTCGCCGTCGCCATCGACCCGTTGGACGGCTCTTCCAACATCGACACCAACGTGTCGGTCGGAACGATTTTCTCGCTCCTCCCTGCAACTGGCGCGCCGGATGTCGATCCGGCCGCCTCCTTTTTACAGGCAGGCGTGAGCATGCTTGGCGCCGGCTTCTTCATCTACGGGCCGCAGTTGGCGCTCGTTCTGTCGCTCGGCAGCGGCACGCACGTCTTCGTGCATTCGACCCGGCTGGGCACCTTCGTCCAGGCCTACGAAAGCCGGATCATCCCCGAGCGGACCCAGGAGTTCGCCATCAACGCCGCCAACTACCGCCACTGGGACGAGGCCGTGCGCCTCTATGTCGACGACTGCCTGGAAGGCACCGAAGGTCCAAGGGAGAAGGATTTCAACATGCGCTGGATCGCCTCGTTGGTTGCCGAATGCTATCGCATATTAATGCGCGGCGGCGTGTTTCTGTATCCCGGCGACCAACGCCGAGGTTACGGCCAGGGCCGGCTTCGGCTGGTCTATGAGGCCAACCCGATTGCCTATCTGATCGAACAGGCGGCCGGTGCCGCGACCGACGCGATCACCCGCATCCTGGAAATCGAACCCGAGAGCCTGCATCAGCGCGTGCCCGTGGTCTTCGGATCCTCGCGGGAAGTCGCGCGCATCGCCCGCTACCACACCGAACCCAGCGCCATCGGCGAGCGTGCGCCGCTGTTCAGCCGCCGCGGACTCTTCAGGGCCTGAGCGGAAACCATGTCGGCGAAGCACCCCATCATCACCATCACCGGATCGTCGGGCGCGGGCACGACCTCGGTCAAGCGCATCTTCGAGATGATCTTCCGGCGCGAGAACATCGAGGCTGCCTTCATCGAAGGCGACGCCTTTCATCGCTACGATCGCGCCGCGATGAAGGCGGAGGTCGCCGCGCAGGAAAAGGCAGGCAACCCGAACTTCACCCATTTCCATGCCGAGGCCAACGAGCTGGAGATCCTCGAGGGGGTTTTCGAGGAATATGGCCGCCGCGGGAGCGGAAGGACCCGCACCTACGTCCATGACGAGGACGAGGAGAAGCAGTACGACACGCCGCCCGGTCATTTCACCGAATGGCGCGAATTCGCGCCAAGCGACCTGCTCTTCTACGAAGGCCTGCATGGCTGCGTCGTCACCGACAAGATCAACCTGGCCAGGCACGCGGACCTCAAGATCGGCGTCGTGCCGGTCATAAATCTCGAGTGGATCCAGAAGATCCATCGCGACCGCGCTACGCGCGGCTATTCCACCGAGGCGGTGATGGACGTGATCCTGCGCCGCATGCCGGACTATGTCCGCTACATCGTCCCGCAATTCTCGCAGACCGCGATCAATTTCCAGCGCGTGCCGATCGTCGACACGTCCAACCCGTTCATCGCGCGCTGGATCCCGACCCCCGACGAATCGATGCTGGTCATCCGCTTCGCCAATCCTCGTGGCATCGACTTCCCCTACCTGCTTTCAATGATCCACGACTCCTTCATGTCGCGGCCAAATTCCATAGTGGTGCCAGGCAACAAGCTCGACCTTGCCATGCAGTTGATCCTGACGCCGCTCATCCTGCAATTGATCGAACGCAAGAAACGTGTGTCGTGAGGAGGATGCCATGACCAGCCTGGCAGCATTGAAGTCCGCCGCAGCCGTGTCCGAGCGCGATATGGCGAACGCCATCCGCGCGCTGGCCATGGACAGCGTGCAGAAGGCAAGCTCCGGACACCCGGGCATGCCGATGGGCATGGCCGATGTCGCGACGGTATTGTTCAGCCGCTTCATCGCCATCGACCCAGCGGCGCCGGACTGGCCCGACCGCGACCGCTTCGTGCTTTCGGCCGGGCACGGCTCGATGCTGCAATATGCGCTGCATTACCTGCTCGGCTACCAGGACATGCCGATCGAGGAGTTGCAGCGGTTCCGTCAGCTGGGCAGCCGTACCGCCGGACATCCGGAGCATGGCCACGCGCTCGGCATCGAGACGACCACCGGTCCGCTCGGACAAGGCATCTCGACCGCTGTCGGCATGGCGCTGGCGGAACGCATGCTTGCCGCCCGCTACGGCGCCGATCTCGTCGACCACGACACCTACGTCATCGCCGGCGACGGCTGCCTGCAGGAAGGCATTAGCCACGAGGCGATCGACCTCGCCGGTCACCTGAGGCTCTCCCGCTTGATCGTGCTTTGGGACGACAACGCGATCTCCATCGACGGATCCACCTCGCTGTCGACATCGATGGACCAGCCGGCCCGGTTCAAAGCCGCCGGGTGGCATGTGCAGTCCGTGGACGGCCACGACATGGAAGCCGTCGCCGCGGCGATCGAGGCCGCGCGGCGGTCGGATCGGCCGTCGCTGATCGCCTGCCGCACGGTGATCGGCAAGGGCGCACCCAATCTCGGCGGTTCGGAAAAGACGCACGGCGCGCCGCTGGGCGATGCGGAGATCGCCGCGACGCGCGAAAACATCGGTTGGGCCCACGCGCCGTTCGAGGTGCCGGACGATATCCTGTCCACATGGCGCGAGGTCGCCGAGCGCGGGCAAGCGGCGCGCCGCGCCTGGGAACGGCGGCTTGCCGCCTCGCCACGGCGTCAGGACTTCGAGCGCGCGCTTTCCGGCAAGCTGCCCGGTGCGGTCTTCGAAGCACTGGACGCCTTTCGCGAGGAGCATGTCGAGAAGGCTTCCAAGGTCGCAACGCGCAAGGCCTCCGAAATGGCGCTCGCCGCGATCAACGACGCAACCGAGCTGACGGTCGGCGGCTCCGCCGATCTCACGCACTCGAACCTGACGATCACCAAAGGCATGGATCGCATAGCGCCTGGCGATTACGCGGGCCGCTATATTCATTACGGCATCCGCGAGCACGGCATGGCCGCGGCCATGAACGGCATCGCGCTGCATGGCGGGTTCGTCCCTTACGGCGGCACCTTCCTGTGCTTCGCCGACTATGCTCGCGGCGCGATGCGGCTCTCGGCGCTCATGAACCAGCGCGTCGTCTATGTGATGACGCATGATTCCATCGGCCTCGGCGAGGACGGCCCGACCCATCAGCCGATCGAGCACCTGGCGATGCTGCGGGCGACACCGAACCTCAACGTCTTCCGTCCGGCCGACATCATCGAAACGGCCGAGTGCTGGGAGCTGGCGCTGAAGAGCGGGAGGCGGCCGAGCGTGCTCGTGCTCTCGCGCCAGAACCTGCCGATGCTGCGCCAGGCGTACAGCCACGAGAACCGGTCCGGCCGCGGCGCTTACGTGTTGCGCGAGCCATCCGGACACCGCGCCGTGACGCTGATCGCCACCGGCTCGGAAGTCGAGATCGCCGTCACTGCCGCGGAGCGGCTGGAAACCCAGCACGGCCTTGCCGCGGCAGTCATCTCGATGCCGTGCTGGGAATTGTTCGAGGAACAGGAAGCCGACTACCGCAAGTCCGTCCTCGGTTCCGCGCCGCGCATTGCCGTCGAGGCAGCCGCCCGTCTCGGCTGGGACCGCTGGATCGGCGACACCGGCGCTTTTGTCGGCATGACCGGCTTCGGCGCCGGCGCGCCCGCACCGGACCTGTACCGGTATTTCGGCATCACACCCGAAGCCGTCGTCGCGGCGGCACTGAAGCTCATCATCTAGGAGGACCGACAATGGCCCGCATCACCCTTCGCCAGCTTCTCGACCATGCCGCCGAGCACGGCTACGGTGTGCCGGCATTCAACATCAACAACATGGAACAGGGCCTCGCCATCATGGAGGCGGCCAGGGCCTGCGATGCGCCGGTGATCATCCAGGGCTCGCGCGGCGCCCGCTCCTATGCCAACGACGTCATGCTGGCCAGAATGATCGAGGCGTTGACCGAGATCCATCCAAGCATTCCATTGTGCATCCACCAGGATCACGGCAACAACGAAGCCACCTGCCTTTCGGCGATCCGCCACGGCTTCACCTCGGTGATGATGGACGGATCGTTGCTGGCGGACGCCAAGACCCCGGCGAGCTACGACTACAACGTCGCCATCACCGAGCGCGTCGCGCGCATGGCGCATTGGGTCGGCGCTTCCGTCGAGGGCGAGCTCGGCGTGCTCGGCTCGCTGGAAACCGGCCAGGGCGAAGGGGAGGACGGTCACGGCGCAGAAGGCGCCCTCTCCCATGAACAGCTGTTGACCGACCCCGATCAGGCGGTCGACTTCGTGACGGCCACCAGGGTCGACGCGCTGGCGATCGCCTGCGGCACCTCCCACGGCGCCTACAAGTTCACCCGCAAGCCCGATGGCGACATCCTGGCCATGCAGGTGATCGAGGCGATTCACGAGAAGCTGCCGAACACGCATCTGGTCATGCACGGCTCCTCCTCCGTGCCGCAGGACCTGCAGGACATCATCAACAAATATGGCGGCGAGATGCCCCAGACCTTCGGCGTGCCGGTCGAGGAGATCGAACGCGGCATCCGTCACGGCGTGCGCAAGGTCAACATCGACACCGATTGCCGCATGGCCATGGCCGGGCAATTCCGCCGCGTCGCGACACAGGATCCGCGCGAATTCGATCCGCGAAAATTCCTGAAGCCCGCCATGGACGCCCTGCGCGACCTCTGCCGCGATCGCTTCGAACGCTTCGGCACCGCGGGCAACGCCTCGAAGATCAAGGTCATCGCCATGGACGAGATGGCGAAACGCTACGCCGCGGGAAAACTCGACCCGCAGATCGCAACCGCGAAAGCCGCCTGAGCGGCGGTCCGCCAGAGAAGGAAAGGACCAACCTCATGCCCAACAAATCCGAGACCGTCACCGGCAAGGACCGCTACAGATCCGGTGTGATGGAATACAAGAAGATGGGCTATTGGGAGCCCGACTACGAGCCGAAGGACACCGACATAATCTCGGTGTTCAGGATCACCCCGCAGGACGGGGTCGACCCGATCGAGGCCGCCGCGGCAGTCGCCGGCGAATCCTCGACCGCGACCTGGACCGTGGTCTGGACGGACCGGCTGACGGCGAGCGAAAAATACCGCGCCAAGGCTTATCGGGTCGACCCCGTGCCGAATGCGCCCGGACAGTACTTCGCCTATATCGCCTACGACCTCGACTTGTTCGAGCCGGGCTCGATCGCCAATCTTTCGGCATCGATCATCGGCAACGTCTTCGGCTTCAAGCCGTTGAAGGCATTGCGGCTGGAGGACATGCGCTTTCCCGTCGCCTATGTGAAGACCTTCCAGGGTCCGGCGACCGGCATCGTCGTCGAGCGCGAGCGCCTCGACAAGTTCGGCCGCCCGCTGCTCGGCGCAACCGTCAAGCCGAAACTCGGCCTTTCGGGCCGCAACTACGGCCGTGTCGTCTACGAGGCACTGAAAGGCGGGCTCGATTTCACCAAGGACGACGAGAACATCAACTCGCAGCCCTTCATGCATTGGCGCGAGCGTTTCCTCTACTGCATGGAGGCCGTCAACAAGGCGCAGGCCGAGACGGGCGAGATCAAGGGGACCTATCTCAACGTTACCGCGGGCACCATGGAGGACATGTACGAGCGGGCCGACTTCGCCAGGGAACTCGGCTCCAACATCGTCATGATCGACCTCGTGATCGGCTACACGGCGATCCAGTCGATGGCCAAGTGGGCGCGCAGGAACGACATGATCCTGCACCTGCATCGCGCCGGACACTCGACCTACACGCGGCAGAAGAGCCATGGCGTGTCGTTCCGCGTCATCGCCAAATGGATGCGGCTTGCCGGCGTCGACCACATCCATGCCGGCACCGTGGTCGGCAAGCTGGAAGGCGACCCGGCGACGACCAAGGGTTATTACGACATCTGCCGCGAGGATTATAACCCGATGCGGCTGGAGAACGGCATCTTCTTCGACCAGCACTGGGCCTCGCTCAACAAGCTCATGCCGGTGGCGTCGGGCGGCATCCATGCCGGCCAGATGCATCAGCTCATCGACCTGCTCGGCGAGGATGTCGTGCTGCAGTTCGGCGGCGGCACCATCGGCCATCCGATGGGGATCACGGCCGGCGCTACCGCCAACAGGGTGGCTCTCGAAGCGATGATCCTCGCCCGCAACGAGGGCCGCGACTACCTGCGGGAGGGGCCTGAGATCCTCGAGCGTGCCGCCCGCTCATGCCTGCCGCTGCGACAGGCGCTCGACGTCTGGAAGGACGTGACATTCAACTACGCCTCGACCGACACGCCGGACTTCGTCCCGGTGGCAACGGCGGCCGAATAAGGAGACGGACAATGCGCATTACCCAAGGGGCCTTTTCCTTCCTGCCCGACCTGACCGACGACCAGATCCGCGCGCAGGTGCAATATTGCATCGACAACAAATGGGCCGTCAGCCTGGAGTTCACCGACGACCCGCACCCGCGCAACACTTATTGGGACATGTGGGGCCACCCGATGTTCGACAATCCCGACGCGGCGGCGCTGATGATGGAGCTGAACGCATGCCGCAAGCTCTATGGCGATCGCTATATCCGTGTCGTCGCCTTCGATTCCTCGCCCGGCTGGGAATCGGTGAAGCTCTCCTTCATCGTGAACCGCCCGGACGAGGAACCCGGCTATCGGCTCGACCGGCAGGAGGCAGCGGGCCGCATGATCCGCTACACCACAAGGCCCTACGCCGCCGACAGGCCGGCCGGCGCGAGGTACGGCTGATCATCGCGATAGGAGGAAATGCCATGCCGGCGCCAGCCTTTGCCGAAACGGAACTGCCACAAGCCGCCGCCCCGGCGGCGATCGATCTGCGCGAGGAATTCGAGACGTCCGGCGTCAAGGACGTCCTGGCCGAACTCGACCGCGATCTGATCGGACTCGCCCCCGTCAAGCGGCGCATCCGCGAGACGGCGGCGCTCCTGCTGGTCGAGCGGGCCCGCCGCCGCATGGGCCTCGCGCACGAGACGCCGACGCTGCATATGAGCTTCACCGGCAATCCGGGCACCGGCAAGACGACCGTCGCGCTGCGCATGGCCGACCTGCTGCATCGCCTGGGCTATATCCGCAAGGGCCATCTGGTTTCGGTCACCCGCGACGACCTGGTCGGCCAGTATATCGGCCACACCGCGCCCAAGACCAAGGAGATACTGAAGAAGGCGATGGGCGGCGTGCTGTTCATCGACGAGGCCTATTATCTCTATCGCCCCGAGAACGAGCGCGATTACGGCCAGGAGGCGATCGAGATCCTGCTGCAGGTGATGGAGAACCAGCGCGACGATCTCGTGGTGATCCTGGCCGGCTACGCGCAGCGCATGGATCGCTTCTTCGAAAGCAATCCGGGATTCCGTTCGCGCGTCGCCCACCACATCAACTTTCCCGATTATTCCGACGACGAGCTTCTCAGGATCGCGGAACAAATGCTCGAAAAGCAAAACTACCTGTTCGACGCCAAGGCAACCGCCGCAATGGCCGACTACATCGCGCGCCGCCGCGCGCAGCCGCATTTCGCCAACGCCCGCTCGATCCGCAACGCGCTCGACCGGACACGGCTGCGGCAGGCCAACCGCCTGTTCGAGAGCGCCAAGGGACCGCTCGACGCAAAGGCGCTGTCGACGATCTCCGGCGAGGACATCACCGCCAGCCGGGTCTTCGCGCTGCCCCCTGGGAAAGGAGAAGGCAAATGACCGCAAAGACCATCATCTCCCCTTCCGTTCTGTCGTCGGATTTCTCACGGCTCGGCGACGAGGTCGAAGCGGTCGCGCGCGCGGGCGCCGACTGGATCCATCTCGACGTGATGGACGGACACTTCGTGCCCAACATCACCTTCGGCCCGCCGGTGATCAAGGCGATCCGCAACCGAACGGACAAGATCTTCGACTGTCATCTGATGATCGCGCCGGCCGATCCCTATCTCGCCGCCTTCGCCGACGCCGGTTGCGACATCATCACGGTGCATGCCGAGGCCGGACCGCATCTGGACCGTTCGCTGCAGGCGATCAGGAACCTCGGCAAGAAGGCCGGCGTGTCGCTCAATCCGTCGACGCCGGAAAGCGTCATCGAATATGTTCTCGACCGGCTCGACCTGGTGCTTTTGATGACGGTCAATCCGGGTTTCGGCGGCCAGGCCTTCATTTCGGCGGTCATCGACAAGGTCAGGCGTGTCAAGGCGCTCGTCGGCCAGCGTCCGATCGACATCGAGATCGACGGCGGCGTCACGCCCGAGACCGCTCCCCTTGTCACCGCGGCCGGCGCCAATGTGCTCGTCGCGGGATCCGCCGTTTTCAAGGGTGGCGCCGAGGCTGCTTATCGCGCCAATATCGGCGCGATCAGACAGGCGGCCGACGGAGCGGTCCGGCGGGCCGCGTGACGGCCTGATCGGAGCACGACATGGCGGCAATCCCACCCGTCTGCGATTTCGGCTGGCAAGGCGTCGATGCCGTCTTGCCCGGCATCGACGGCAAATCGCATTCGATCTTCGGCCAGGCCGGTCGCAACGGGCTGGTCGTCGCCTTCATCTGCAATCACTGCCCCTATGTGAAGGCGGTGATTTCCCGCATCGTGCGCGATGCCGACGACCTCAAGGCCGAGGGGATCGGCTTTGTCGCGATCAACGCCAACGATGTCGACGCCTATCCGGACGACGGCTTCGACAACATGAAGCTCTTCGCCAGAGCGAACGCCTTCACCTTCCTGTACCTCCATGACGAGGCGCAGCAGATGGCGCGCGCCTATGGCGCCGTGTGCACCCCGGATTTCTTCGGCTTCAACGGAGAACTGACGCTGCAATATCGCGGGCGGCTGGATGCATCGCGACGGGACGCCGGACCGCCTGGGCTAAGACGCGATCTGTTCGAGGCGATGAAGCAGGTTGCCCGAACCGGCAACGGACCGCTCCATCAGATCGCTTCGATCGGCTGCTCGATCAAATGGAAGGAGGCCGTATGAACGTCGGCGCAAGCAAACGGTTTCGGTCGCCGAGGGCGATCCTGTTCGATCTCGACGGCACGCTGATCGATTCGGCGCCCGACATCGCAGCGGCCGTGAACGAGCTGCTGGCCGGCCGCGATCTGCCGCCGCTCAGCGTGGATCAGGTCAAGGCGATGATCGGCGGCGGCGTGATGAAATTGGTCGAGCGGGCTTTCGCAGCGTCGGGGTCGCCGCTTTCCGGCAGCGCCCTCGAGGAAGCCAACCGCGACATGGCGCCGATCTACCGCAGGCATCTGACCGGCCGGACGAGGCTGATGCCTGGCGTCAGGGAGGCGCTGACGCACTTCCACCTGACCGGCACGGCCATGGGCGTCGTCACCAACAAGCCGCAATTGGCGACCCGCGAAATCCTGCTGCACTTCCACCTGACGGAATATCTCGGCGCGATCGTCGGCGGAGACGCCGTGACGAACCTGAAACCGGCGCCCGACGCCCTGCTTCTGGCGCTCGACCAGCTTGGGGTCGAACCGTACGAGGCGCTGATGGTTGGAGACAGCGTCAGCGATGTCGGCGCCGCGCGAGCGGCCGGCACGCCGGTCGTTCTGCTGCGCGGCGGCTACACCCATGTCCCCGTCGAAGAACTGGGCGCGGACCTCGTGTGCGACAGCCTGCTCGATCTGCCTTCCGCCATGCGGAGGCCGCGCGACGCCGCCTGAAGCGCGTCGCGTCGACCAAATGATCGAACGGCGCGCTGGAGCAATTCGAGGAAAGCGCGCAGCGGTCGGGCTCGACGACTTCGCCGTAGCCTTCCCTTCGGAATTGTGTGAAAACAAAGAGTTAGAGCGGTTCAGTCTATCAAACACTGAACCGCCCGAAAGCCGCCACTTCGAGAATTGCCCTACTTTGAGAACTGCTTGAGATAGGCGATGACGTTGGCCACGTCCTTGTCGTCCTTGAGGCCGACAAACGCCATCTTCGTGCCTTTCACCATGGCCTTTGGATCATGGAGATAGGTCGTCAGCGTCGGCTCGTCCCATTTGACGCCGGACTTTCCAGCCGCGACCATGGCCTGGGAGTAGCTGAACCCCGGATGCGTGCCGGCCGTGCGGCCGATGACGCCGTTCAACGACGGACCGACCTTGTTCTGATCCTTGTCCGCGACGTGGCAGACCTTGCATTTGGTGAAGACCTTCTCACCCGCCGCCGCATCCTGCGCGTAGGATTGGTCCGTGATGAAAGTAACCAGGAATGTGACGGCAAAAAATGCGATAGCGCGCATGGCAATTCCTCATCAATCGTCAGATCCCCGGCGCCTGTAAAAAGCTAGCTGGAGGATGGCGGAAGTCAATCATACGAAGGTCCAGACTCCGGCACTGGAGAGAGCCCATCCTGTACTTTCGCCTTTGTTGACGGTCCTGGGGCGAGCGCGTAGCTTCAGCTCGTTCTGGAATCCCAAGGGCACCTCGGGACATCGGTCAGGCTGGTTTCATCCAGGCTGAGATTTGCCCAGGCTATGGGGGCGGCGGCATTTAGCCAGAGCGGGCGTCTTCGCGCGCAAGAGGTGCTGAATGAATATGGTCGACCTCATCTTGACGGTTTGCCTGAGCGCCAATCCCGGCGATTGCCGGGACGAGCATCTCTATTTTGAAAGCCGTGGCTCCCTGTTCCAATGCATGATGCTGGCGCCCAGCGAGATCGCGAAATGGTCGCAGGAACACCCGGCCCTGAAGGTCAGGCGTTGGAAATGCGCTTTCCCGACCAATGACCGGGCAATCTGACCGGCGCCCCAAACTTGTTGCAGTCCCGGGAGGACGCATCATGATTTCGCGGCGGGAAACGCTTCGTTTGGCGGCCCTTGGAACGGCGGCGGTGCTCGGCCCGCACCCCACTGCCGCTGCCGTCGCGCCCACGGTTCGCATCGGCGTGCTGAAGTTCGGCACGGTGAGCTGGGAGCTTGATACGCTGAAGCAACACAAGTTCGACGCCGCCAACGGGATCGATCTGGACGTCATCTATTTAGCCGGGGAGGATGCGACCAATGTGGCGATGCTGGCAGGCGCGATCGACATGATCGTAACCGATTGGCTGTGGGTCTCGCGTCAGCGCTCGCAAGGCGGCGATGTCACTTTGGCCCCCTATTCGACGGCCGTCGGGGCGATCATGGTGAAGGACGCATCGCCGATCCGCACCATCGCCGACCTCAAAGGAAAGAAGATCGGCGTCGCCGGCGGAGCGCTCGACAAGAGCTGGCTGCTGATACAGGCGCTGGCCAGGCGCGATCACGGCCTCGACCTGCCGGCGGTGAGCGATGTCGTCTTTGGCGCGCCGCCGCTGATTTCGCAAAAGGCCATTCAAGGCGAGCTCGATGCGGTGCTCAATTTCTGGCATTTCTGCGCCCGGCTCGAAGCCGACGGCTTCCGTCGGCTGATCGGCGCCGGCGACGCGCAGATGGCGCTCGGAGCCTCAGGTCCGGTATCGACGCTTGGCTATGTCTTCCACGACAAATGGGCAAACGATAACCCGCAAGCCGCCCGCGGCTTCCTCGAGGCTTCCGCGCAGGCCAAGGATCTGCTGGCAACGTCCGACGAAGAGTGGCTGCGCCTCGCGCCGATCATCCGCGCGGACGGCAAGGAGCTGGCAAAGCTGCGCGACCGCTACCGCGAGGGCATCCCCAGGCGGCCGGTCTCCGAGGAGGCTGCCGATGCCGGCAAGCTCTATCGGGTGTTGGCCGGAATCGGCGGCGAAAAGCTGGTCGGCAGCGCGCCGGAGATGGCGCCTGGCACATTCTGGCAGGAGCCGCTGCAATGACCGCAAGAGAGGGTGGCGATCGCACGCTCGGCGAAGCGGCCGGCATCTCCGGGCGTTCCGCTCCTGCGGCGACGCTGATGCCCGCGCTGACGGTGACGGTCTCTCTGCTCGGGCTAGGCCTGCTGTGGAGCCTGGCGGCGAATGCCTGGCCGAGCCCTGCCTTTCCGGGACCGGGACAGGTCTGGCAGGTATTGCTGCGAGAGGCGGCGAGCGGCGACCTTTTCTACCACCTCGGCGCAACGCTCGGCCGGGTCGCCGCCGCGTACCTCGTCGCGATGATTGCCGGGTCGGTGATCGGCATCCTCCTCGGCAGCTACCGCCGCGCGGACCGGTTCTTCAACCCCTGGGTCATCCTGTTCCTCAACATTCCCGCGCTGGTGATCATCGTGCTGGCCTACATCTGGTTCGGCCTCAACGAGGCGGCGGCGATAGGCGCGGTGGCCGTGAACAAGATCCCGAATGTCGTGGTGACCATGCGTGAGGGCGCCAGGGCGCTGGACCCTAGTTACGCCGAGATGGCGGCAGTCTACCGCTTCGGTCCCCTCGATCGCGTTCGCCATATCCTGCTCCCGCAACTGCAGCCCTATCTGGCCGCGGCCTCGCGCTCCGGCATTGCTCTCATCTGGAAGATCGTTCTGGTGGTCGAACTGCTCGGCCGCTCCAATGGCGTGGGCTTCCAGATCCACCTCTATTTCCAGCTTTTCGACGTTGCCGCCATTCTTGCCTACACGCTGGCATTCGTGGCGGTGATGCTCGTGATCGAACTTCTTCTGGTGCAGCCCGTTGAACGACATGCAACCCGTTGGCGCCGCCGCCCCGCTTAGGGTCGACATCGCCGAGAAGACCTTCAGGTCCGCGCAGGGCGTCTCGGTCACGGCGCTCAAGAACCTTTCCTTCGAGGTCCCAAACGGCGAATTCGCCTGCCTGCTCGGACCATCGGGCTGCGGCAAGACCACGACGCTGCGCATACTGCTTGGGCTCGACAGGCAGTTCTCCGGCTCTTTCCAGCTTCCCGAAGGCGGCTCGAACCGCATAGCCGCCGTGTTCCAGGAACCGACCTTGCTGCCCTGGCGCACGGTGGAACAGAATGTCAGGCTGGCGCTGCCGAAAGAGCTGCGGGTGAAAAATCTCGACGCGCTGTTCGACACGCTGGGTCTCGCCGGCATGCGCTCGCTTTATCCGGCCGAGCTGTCGCTCGGCCTTGCACGAAGAGCGGCACTTGCGCGGGCCTTCGCAACCGAACCGGCGGTGCTGTTCCTCGACGAGCCCTTCGTCTCGCTCGACGGGCGGACCGCCGGGCAGCTCCGGCGCCTGCTTCTCGACGTCTGGTCGGCCAGGCCTACGACCGCCCTGATGGTGACGCACAACCTGGCAGAGGCCCTGGCGCTGGCGGATCGCATCATCGTGCTTTCGCCGCGGCCCTCGCATGTGCTCGGCGTTTTCGACATAGGGCTGCCCAGGCAACACCGCGGCCCCGAGGCGACGAACGACCTTTTGCGATCGTTCCATCAGAAATTTCCGGGCGTGAGCTGATCACACTGCTCTATGCAGTTGCGAACGGAAAACCGCTGCCGACTTCCTGCTTCAGAAGCAACGCACGTCGGCTTCGGCCTGCGCCTGCTTCAGCTCCGTTCGCGCGGCTTTCGCCGGCGCGCTTTCGCGAAACAGACCTGCATTCTCGCCTGTCGTCAGGGACATGCTCTTGAAGGTCTCGGCCCTCTCATAATGATCGTAAGAGAGGATCGAGGCGATGACATCGATCGAGCATGAACAGCTCTCCAGCGCCTGGCGTGTCTGGCCGTTCGTCCGCATGCAGCCGAGCACATAGTCGACAATCGTCGTTGTCGGATAGTCTCCCGCAGCGCCGGCCGGGTTTGCGAAGACCGTTGCCGACGAAAAGACGAGCGTCAGGATCGAAAATCCAACATATCTGACCATGAGAAATTCCTCCTATTGCCCGCCCGCGCTGCGGCGAGGCAGCACCATCGTGTCCAGTTGGCGACATGGCGCGCGCCCGGTCAAGTTCCCACCGCCCCGGTATAGGACCAAAGGAGGAATGCCTTGCCCCCCGGCAGCAGTGCTCCAAGGCAACTTTACGGCCCGCCACAGAACCCATCTTCATGAGTACTGTTTCATAGCCGGATCAATACGGAAAACCATAAGTATCCTATACAGCAAGGAAAAGGAATATATATAAATAAACGCCAAAGTACACACGCTTTTTAACGCGATATTATAGGATTTTATATATGCAGTCTCTCGATTTTACACTGTATATCATCATGAAGTTTGGATAATCCTTTGTACCTCAATTTTGTATTGCATCGCATCAAATATATGCTGCATCGCACAATTTCGGCAAGGGTTTTTCCTTGCCTGACATTTTGCAATGACATAGCCTAATCCTGTTTCCGGCTTCAAGGACATCGCTGTAACAAGGGAGCGGCGGCAGTCTTTCGTAGGCCACATCGGGCGGGTGTAGGCTGGGCTGGTTTGGTAAAGGACAGAAAAGGTCCTCTGCTATTTGCAGTCTAGGTCGTGACAGCTGCCGGAAATACTTCCCAATACGAATCGCCTGGACAGGCTCTTGCGAGCCTGAATACCGATTTCTTGTTGTCAACATGGGAGGAATTTGATGCGCGCACTTACGCAAGCTACCTACATCGCAACAACCACTGCCCTACTGTCGTTAGGCGCGCTCTATACAGCGTCGGCTAACGAAGATCTCGTGAAGATGGCTGAAAATCCGAAAGATTGGGTGATGCAGACTGGCGACTACGCCAACACCCGTTACTCCAAGCTGAAGCAGATCACCAAGGAAAACGTGAAGAACCTGCAGGTCAAGTGGACCTTCTCGACCGGTGTTCTGCGCGGTCATGAGGGCGGACCGCTGATCATCGGCAACGTCATGTATGTTCACACGCCGTTCCCGAACACCGTCTTCGCCCTCGATCTCAACAATGACGGGAAGATCCTCTGGAAGTACGAGCCCAAGCAGGACACCAATGTCATTCCGATCATGTGCTGCGACACGGTCAATCGTGGCGTTGCCTATGGTGACGGCAAGATCATTCTCAACCAGGCCGACACCACCGTCGTTGCGCTCGATGCCAAGACCGGCAAGGTCGTGTGGTCGGTCAAGAACGGCGAGCAGACCGACGGCGGCAAGGGTGAATCCGGCACGTCGGCGCCCGTGGTCGTCAAGGACAAGGTCCTCGTCGGCGTATCCGGCGCGGAATTCGGCGTCCGCGGGTGGCTGGCCGCCTATAATCTGAAGGATGGCAAGCTCGCCTGGAAGGCTTATTCGGAAGGTCCGGATGCGGACACGCTGCTCGATCCCGACAAGACCACGCAGCTCGGCAAGCCGGTGGGAAAGGACTCCGGCACGAACACCTGGGAAGGCGAGCAGTGGAAGACGGGCGGCGGCACGACATGGGGATGGTATTCCTATGATCCCAAGCTGAACCTCGTCTACTACGGCACCGGCAATCCCTCGACCTGGAATCCGGTCCAGCGCCCCGGCGACAATCGCTGGTCGATGACCATCTTCGCCCGCGATGCCGACACCGGCGTAGCCAAATGGGTCTACCAGATGACCCCGCATGACGAATGGGACTATGACGGCATCAACGAGATGATCCTCGTCGACGGCATGGAGGTCAAAGGCAAGAAGCACGACGTGCTGGTGCATTTCGACCGTAACGGCTTCGCCTACACCATGGATCGCACCACCGGCGAACTTCTCGTCGCCAAGAAGTACGACCCGGCGGTGAACTGGGCCACCGAAGTCAACATGGACCCCAACAGCAAGGAGTATGGTCGCCCGCAGGTCGTGGCGAAATATTCGACGCAGCAGAACGGCGAAGACACCAACTCGACGGGTATCTGCCCGGCAGCGCTTGGAACCAAGGACCAGCAGCCGGCCGCCTACTCGCCGAAGACCGGACTGTTCTACGTGCCGACGAACCACGTCTGCATGGACTATGAGCCCTACAAGGTGAGCTATACGGCCGGCCAGCCTTATGTGGGCGCCACGGTGTCGATGTATCCGGCGCCCGGCGGTGACGGCAACATGGGCAACTTCATTGCCTGGGATGCCGCCAAGGGTGAGATCGTCTGGTCGAAGCCCGAGCAGTTCTCGGTGTGGTCGGGCGCATTGGCGACCGCAGGCGACGTCATCTTCTACGGAACGCTCGAAGGCTACATCAAGGCGGTCGATGAGCACGGCAAAGAACTCTACAAGTTCAAGACCCCGTCCGGCATCATCGGCAACGTCACGCCCTTCGAGCATGACGGCAAGCAGTACATCGCCGTTCTGTCCGGTGTCGGCGGATGGGCAGGCATCGGCCTCGCCGGCGGACTGCTGTCACCCGACAACGCCGCTGCCTGGCACGGCGCCGTCGATCAGGGCCGCGCGCAAGGCGATCAGGCCGCGGTCGTTGGAACGGCCGGTCTCGGAGCGGTCGGTGGCTACGCTGCACTCGCCGACTACACGACGCTCGGCGGCCAGCTCACCGTCTTCGGTCTTCCGGATTGATATTCCGGAACACCTCAAGACCGAAGGCTGAAAGATCGAGAGCCCGGATCATCCGCAGGCAACGGCCGGGCTCTCGATCTGCAGCATACCCGAACACCGGCCAACGCCGCTTTGCGACGGCACCCCTTCGTCCTTTGGCAAAATAAGGAAGCGTCTGAATGTCCATCCGCATCGCAGTTTCCGTTCTCGCCCTGACCCTTCTGCCTTTGGCCGGCTCAATTTCGGCGCAGGCCGAGGACAGCGCCGACAAAGCCAAGGCGGTGAAGGACGACGGCGGCAAATATTTGGATGCGGATGGAAATCCAACCTACAAGATCGAGAACGGAACCGTCGATTGGTACACCTTCAGCGGCTACCGCCGCTATCACTCCGACTGCCATGTCTGCCACGGACAGGACGGGATGGGTTCGACCTATGCCCCGGCCCTGGCGAACAGCCTTAAAACGATCGACTACCCTACTTTCCTCTCGATCGTTGCACAGGGCCGTAAGAACACCGCCAACGGCAAGGAGAATGTCATGCCGGCCTTTGGCGACAACAAGAACGTCTACTGCTACCTGGATGACCTCTACGTCTATCTGCGCGCCCGCGCCGACGGCGCCGCGCCGCGCGGCAGGCCGCCCAAGCACGAGGACAAGCCCCAGGCGGCCAAGGATGCCGAAAAATCCTGCATGGGGGGATGAAGTGACCAGCCGGGTTGCATCGAAGCCACGTTTCGTTCTGCCCCTGCTCGGCGCGCTCGCCTTGCTGCCGTTGGCCGCTTGGGCGCAAGGCGCCGGCCTCGGCGCCGCGGGAGAACTGGTCGACCCCGACATTCTGCGCGTCTGCGCCGATCCTTCGAACATGCCTTTCACCGACCAGAACGGCCAGGGATTCGAAAACAAGCTGGCCGAGCTCGTCGCCAGGAAGACGGGGCGGAAGTCGGTCGCCTATACATGGTTTCCGACCGTCATCGGCTTCGTGCGCAACACGCTCGCCGCCAACCGATGCGACGTCATCATGGGCTATGCCCAGGGCGATGAGCTGGTGCAGAACACCAACGCCTACTATCGCTCCTCCTATGTGCTTGTGCATCCGAAGGGCGATGACCTCGAGGGTGTCGAGACGATCGAGGATCCGAAGCTCACCGGCAAGAGGATCGGCGTCGTCGAACGCACGCCGCCAACCGCCAACATGGCCGCCAACAAGCTCTTGCGAACGGCAAAGATCTACCCGCTGTCCGTCGACACCCGCGTCACCCCGTCGATGGGAGAGGTCATGATCAAGGACATGCTCGCCGGCAAGATCGACGCGGCGATCCTGTGGGGGCCGATGGCGGGCTACTATGTCAGGCAGCTCGACGCGAATGTCACGATCGTTCCGCTGGTCAAGGAAAAGACCGGTTCGCGCATGTCCTACCGCATCACCATGGGCGTGCGTCCATCCGACCAGGAATGGAAGCGTACGCTCAACAAGGTGATCCGGGAGAACCAGGCGGAGATCAACAAGCTGCTGCTCGACTATAACGTGCCGCTGATCGACGAGCACGACAACCCGATCACGGCAACGCCGGGGTAAGCGCGAAGACAGGAGATGCGATGGAGGAAAGGAACCGATCGTCGATGCGGATAGTTTCTTTTAGTTGTTTGAGAACCCAGTGTTTCATTTGTCCATTTGTGAAGTGATGGACGAGCCATTGCACCCGCCCGCAATGGCGACAACGACATGACCGGCCCCTTCGGGCTGGCAGAAGAGGAGAAATGCCATGAAGAAGAGCTGGAAGAAACCGACCATGTGCCAGGTCGCTGCGGGCTTCGAAATTTCGCGGTATCTGCCTGCTGAAATTCCTCCCAGGAAGTAGGCCGCAAGGGTGCATGTCCCTGGCAGCAGGGGCATGCACCCCGCCGCATGTGAGGGCTTTGCAGCGGGAAACGCGGATACGAAACTGTCTACCGCCGGGAAGCCCATCAGATGGGCCGCGGAGCGGGCATTTGCCATGCGCGTGAAAATCATCGGATCGGCGGCGGGAGGCGGCTTTCCGCAATGGAACTGCAATTACCGCCTGAGCCGGGCGGCTCGCACCGGGATGCCCGGCGTGCATCCGCGAACCCAATCATCCATTGCCGCGTCGGCGGACGGGATAGGCTGGGTTCTTTTCAACGCATCGCCCGATATCCGCCAGCAGATTGCGCAGGCGCCCGAGCTGCAGCCCGCGGCCGACGCATCGTTGCGCTCGACGCCTATCCGCGCGGTGGTGCTGACCAATGCTGACGTGGACCATATCGCCGGCTTGCTCAGCCTGCGTGAACGACAGCCCTTCGCGATCTATGCGACGGCACAGGTGCTGGCGACGCTGGAGGCGAATTCGATCTTCAATGTTCTCGATCCGGCGATCGTGCCGCGGCGTCTCCTGGCGCCAACGGAGGAAATGGCGATCCGCGACGCGGACGGCCACCCGACTGGCTTGGTCGTCGGCAGCTTCGCGGTACCAGGCAAGGTCGCGCTCTATCTCGAGCAAAGAGACGATCCCGGCGCCAATTTCAGCTCCGACACGGGCGACACGATCGGCGTCCGTATCAGCAGTGTCGATGGCCGCGCCGCTGTTTTCTACATTCCCGGCTGCGCGCGCATCGATGCCGCGCTGCGCGCGCGCCTGGCAGATGCCGCCTGCCTTCTGTTCGACGGCACCGTCTACACGGACGACGAGATGATCACGGCCCGCGTCGGCCAGAAAACCGGCGCGCGCATGGGGCACATCGCGATGTCCGGAGAGGCGGGTTCGATTGCCGGCCTCGCCGATGTGAAGATCGCTCGGCGTATCTTCATCCATATCAACAACACCAATCCTGTTCTGGACGAGAATTCCGCCGAACACGCGGCGGTCAGGGCGGCTGGCTGGGAAGTCGCCAGCGATGGCATGGAGATGGAATTTTGAGCAATTTCCACAACGCGGCGCGGGGCGGCCTGTCGAAGAGCGAGCTCGAGGCCGTGCTGCGGCAGGTCGGCGACGAGCGCTATCACAACCGCCATCCTTTCCATCACAGAATGACCGGCGGCGCCCTGTCGAAGGCCGAAATGCAGGCCTGGGCGCTGAACCGCTATTGCTACCAGGCCGTCATCCCGCGCAAGGACGCCATGATCCTGGCGCGTGCCGAGGATCCGGCGTTTCGCGCCGCCTGGCGCAAGCGCATCGAGGACCATGACGGCGAGGACGGCTGGAGCGGCGGCATCGCGCGCTGGCTGCATCTGGCGACCTCGCTCGGGCTCGATGCCGAAGCGGTCAAAAGCGAAAGGCTGGCGCTGCCGGCAACCCGCTTCGCCGTCGGCGCCTACCTGTCGTTCTGCACCAACCGGACGCCGCTCGAGGCGGTCGCGTCGTCGCTGACCGAGATGTTCTCGCCGCGCATCATCGGCGAGCGGGTGCCGGCGATGCTGGCGAAATACGACTATATCACCGAGGATACACTGGCCTATTTCAGCCGGCGGCCCGAACAGGCATCGCGCGACGCCGACTTTGCCCTCGCCTATGTGCTCGCCCACGCCGACACGCCCGAACGCCAGCAGCAGGCGATCGATGCGCTGGTGTTCAAATGCGATATACTATGGGCCATGCTCGATGCGCTCCAGCATGCCTATGGCGCGCCGGGAAACATACCGCCCGGCGCCTTCCGCCCGGAGGCGGCCTCATGACAGCATTACGCAAAAGAGCCATCGTGTCGTTGCGGTCGGCGCCATCGCTGCCCAGGCATGTGCGCATCCAGTACGACCCCGTGCGGCAGGCCTTCGCCGTGCTTTCACCGGAGAAAGTGTTCTGGCCGAACGAGATAAGCCTCGACATACTGCGCCGCTGCGACGGCCAGTCCACCGTCGACAACATCATCACCGGTCTTGCGGCCGACTATGACGCGGATCCGGAGAACGTGGCGGCCGACGTCATCGCCTTCCTGCAGGAATGGTCGGACAAGCTTTTGGTGAAGCTATGAGCGAGCCCATTCTGCCTCCGATCGGCATGCTGGCGGAACTGACGCATCGTTGCCCGCTGCAGTGCCCCTATTGCTCCAATCCGCTCGAACTGCTGAAAGCCAACCGCGAGCTCGACACGCAGACTTGGCTCGATCTCTTCTCGCAGGCCGCCGATCTCGGCGTGCTGCAGGTGCATCTTTCCGGCGGCGAGCCGACCCTGCGCCGCGACCTCGAGCAATTGATCGCCGGGCTTTCGGCGCGCGGCGTCTACACCAACCTTATCACCGCCGGCGTCGGCATTGCCGAGGGCCGCATCGAGGCCTTTGCCGAAGCCGGTCTCGACCATCTGCAACTGAGCTTCCAGGGCGCCCGCCCGGCGACCACCGACCGTATCGGCAACCACCAGGGCAGCCACGAGAAGAAGCTGGAGACGGCACGCCGCGCCCGCGCGGCCGGGCTGCCCCTCACCATCAATGCGCCGGTCCATCGGCACAATATCCAGGAAGTGCCGGAATACATCGATCTCGCCCTGTCATTGGGTGCGGAGCGGATCGAGATCGCCAATGTTCAATATGCCGGTTGGGCGCTGACAAACCGCGATAGGCTGATGCCCGACCTGGCGGCGGTCAACCGGCAGGCGGACATTGTCGCGGCGGCGCGCGAAAGGCTCGCCGGCATCATGGACATCGACTTCGTCACGCCGGATTATTTTGCCATCTATCCCAAGCCATGCATGGGCGGCTGGGCGCGCGACGCGTTCATGGTGGCGCCCGACGGCATCGTGTTGCCCTGCCATGCCGCCCAGACGATTCCCTCGCTCCGCTTCGAGCGCTTCGGCGAACGCAGGCTCGCCGAAATCTGGACCGATTCACCGGCATTCAATGCCTTCCGCGGCACCGACTGGATGCAGGAGCCGTGCCGAAGCTGCGAGCGCCGCGAGGTCGATTGGGGCGGCTGCAGGTGTCAGGCGATGGCGATTGCCGGCGACGCCGCGGCAACGGATCCGGCCTGCGTCAAATCGCCGATCCACAAGTACATGGCGATACTCACCGACGCCGCGCAGGAAGAGGCAGCATCGGAGGGAAATGAAAGCTTCATTTTCCGGCGGATCGGCGCCACAATCCGACCTAGCACTCGGGCTTGAATCTGCCCACCGATGACGGCCCGAAGGATACCCTCGCCCTTTGCGGCGGCACTGTGTGTGTTTTGCCGGATTAAGCGCCGCTCAGGCCCGGAACCGCCGCAAGATCGATCTCGGTGATGTGCCAGCGGCCAAGGTTTGCGGTGTAGAGCTTGTCGCCCTTGAAGGCGATGTTGGTGGGATGCGCCAGCGTCGTCGCCGCCGGATCCTCGATCAGCACTTCGAGGCCTTGCTCCTTTCGCCAGCGATAGATCCGGCTCGGCTCGTAGCATGAGATGAGCAGCGAGCCGTCGGGCGCGAAGGCGAGCCCGTCAGGAACATTGCGCACGTCTTCGACGACGACCTGCCGGACCCCTGCCGCACCATCGGCGAGGATCGGCACATAGCTGACGCAGGGCGCATCGCTCTCAACCACATAGAGCCCGTTGCCGTCCGGCGCCATGGCCATGCCGTTGGCGAACCTCATGACCTCACGGCACCACAGGCCGCCCTCGCCCGTCCTGAGATCGTAACGGAAGATGCCCGAGCGATTGTCCTCGCCGACGCTGTCGGAAACGAACAGCCAGCCCCGCGCCTCGTCGACGATCGGATAGTTGGGCACGCGAATGCCGGACGAAGCGAAGCGCTCCATGCGACCTGTCGCGGCATCCCGGCGGAAGATCGCGGCATACTTGAGGTCGCAGGCAAAACAATTGCCGGCGCTGTCGAAAGCGATGCCGAGCAGGAAGCCGTCTGTGCCGCCCATGCGCTCGACCGAGCCGCCGTCTGCCGCCAGCCTCACGAGATCGCCGGTCTCGGTGCCGCACCAGATCGATCCGTCGCGATGGACAGCCACGCCCTCCGGATGCGCGACGCGCGGACTGGTGAAGATGCCGTCGAAGAAAACGCGAGCGGCGGACATATCGAGCAACGGCTTTGCCATGGAATGCTCCTCAGCTTGCGGCAAGCGGCCTCTGCGCGGCGATGCAGCGCTCGACCATGGCACGGTCGGCCGCGAGGATCTCGGCGATCAGCGCGCCACGCTCCTTGGCGCTGACGAATTCCAGACGCCGCAGGCCAAGCGGGTCTATGCGGTTTCGCAGCACGGCAAGCGTATCGCTGGAAGGCATCGGCACCTCGCGGCAGTCGGCATCGAATGTCACTTCGAACCCGGTGGCTTCACGGACCTGCTGCCGGGTAACGCCGGGCATGGTTTCGATGACGATCAATTCCCGTGATGCCTGGTCGAGCCGGAAGATGCAGAGATCGGTGAAGACCAGCGCCTTGCCTGTACGATAGCCCATCGGCTCGCGTTCGGCCGGTGTCAGCAGGCCGCGGGCGGAGCTTGCGATCTCGACCGCGCCCACCAGCGACTGGACCGAATGGCGCGGGACGTAGAGCAGGTAGTCGCGATGCATGTTGGCGACGTCGGCCATGCCGCCCTGCCCCGGCAGCCGGATCAGGCCGCCGCTCGGCTTGCGCAGCGCGATGGTGTTGACGCGGCCGTGCCGGTCGACCTGCGCGGCGCCGACGATCTCGTGTGTCACGGCGCCCGCCTGGTAATAGGTCGAGTAGGTGTCGTCGCCGCCGGCATGCGCCACGGCCGTCTCGCAATCGAGGCTTTCGATCAGCGACAGCACCATCGGGCTCGGCGCGATGTCGAGATGGCCGCAGCTCATCGTCGCGATGATCATGTCCGGCGCATGCGTTGCCTTGGCCAGCCGGTAGGCGACGTTGGCGAGCGGCGATACCGCACCAGCGCTGGCGAAACTCTCATTGTCGAGCTCGGCGGCGATCCGCGCGGCGATGATCTCTTCGACGGATGCTTGCCCCTCGCCCTGCGCCAATGCAGGCATCGCGACGACCGTTGCGGCGCTGACCTTGGCCGCTTTTTGAAGCCGCTCCGGCAGGCCGCCCGCAGGCAGGCCGAGCCTATCCGACAAAGCCACGTCCTTCGCCGCGAACGCCACCGACAAGGCCTGATAGTCGGTGACATAGAATGGCAGGCACGAGGCCGGATAGGCGCCGCCCGGCGCCAGCGCTATCGCCGAAACCTGGTTGCGGGTGAGGATGCTCTGGCGGCCATCCCGCCGCAGCGCCCCGACGGGCACGATCTCCTCGACCGTGACCAGCACCTGGCGCGCCGCGCCGGCCATGGCGAAGTCCAGCGCCCGCGGTCCGATGATCTCGACATTGCCACTTTCGTCGGCGCGCTGGGCATGGACGACCAAGGTGTCGAGCCGCAGCGGCGGGATAAATCCGGTAGCGGTTCCGGAAATCGGATCGGACGCGGCGCGCGCGCCCGGCACGCGCGCCAGCATGTCGGACCCTTGAGGAAGCTGGAACGGCATCGACGGCAGGTTCTGCTGCGCCGCCCGCAGCGCCTGGATCATGGCCAGGGCCGTCCAGTCGCGGACGGGGATCGCGCCGTTCTCGGCAGCCGCGCGGAATTTCGGCGGCAGTCCGAAGATGTCGAGGCTGGAAAAGCAAAGCTCGACTTCCGCCACCGCGCCCGCCCCGAGCAGCAGCTCGAGCGGCAGGCCGCCAGCCCAGGAGACGTAGCGCAAATCCTTGATGCCGGACCCGGCTATCGCGCCCAGCAAGGCGATCGGCAGCCTGGCGAAGTGGTGGCCGCCGACGCCAAAGACGTCGCCGTCGCCGACCATCGCCGCCAGGCCCTCGACATCGGTGAAGCGCGGCCGGTTCGGCTTGACCAGGGACAATGCGGTTCGATCGACGGTCTTCACGGCCCGGCCTTTTTCGCCTTCGTCGTGCTCCTCTCGGCGAATTCCTTGACGCGCCTTTGGCCGGTCTCGCTGCGGTAGAGGCCGCCCAATATGTTGCGCTCCATGGCAAGGCCTTCGGCCAGATCGCCAGAAACGGCATGCGCCGTCAGGGCTTTGAGGCCCTCGATCGCGGCGGCCGGCTCGGCAGCGATCATCCCGGCCAGTTCCAGCGCGCGCGGCATCAGCCTTTCGACATCGACGATCTCATTGACCAGGCCGGCATCGACGAACTCGGAGGCCGGCACGATGGCGCCGGTCATCAGCAGAAGATTGGCGCGGTTGCGGCCGAGCCTGGCGACGCTGCGCTGGGTGCCGCCGCCGCCGGGGATCAGCCCGAGCTTGATCTCCGGCAGGCCGAGCTTGGCGAACTGGTTGGCGATCACGATATCGCAGCACAGCACCAGCTCCATGCCGCCGCCCAGCGCGAAGCCGTTGACCGCCGCGATCACCGGCTTGCGGTTGTCCTCGATCGCCGCATACATGCGCATGCCGGCAGCCTGGAACGTGTCGAACTCGGCCGCCGTCTGCGCGGCGTATTCCTTGATGTCGGCGCCGGCCATGAAGCCGCGCCCCTCGCCGGTCACTACGATCGCGCCGACGCCCGCGTCGGAGGACAGCGCCTCGAACGCTTCGGTGATCTCGCCTTGCATCAGCCGGTTCATGGCGTTGAGCTGGTCGGCACGGCGGAAGGTGACGACCGCGACGCGGCCTTGGGTTTCCACCGTGAGCGTCTGGTAGTCGCGCATCGTCAGGCCGCGTCCACGGTCATGTCGCCGGAGGCTTCGAGCGCTGCGATCTCATCCTTCGACAGGCCGAACTCGGCCAGGATCTCGCGGCCATGCTGGCCGACCAGCGGCGCCGGCCGCTCGATGGTCGCGGGCGTCTCACTCATCTTGACCGCCGGCGCCACCACCCGCACCTTGCCGCCGCGCGGATGATCGTAACTGGTGATCATGCCCATATGCCTCACCTGCGGGTCTTCCGCGGCGCGACGGATATCCTTCACCTCGGCGCACCAGATATCGGCCTTGAGAAGTCGCGCCAGCAGATCCTGAGTTGCGAACTTCTTCGTCTCGGCATTGACCTTCTCGAACACCTCGTCGCGCTTGTCGAACAAGGTTTTCAGGTCGTCGTAGACGGCGAGCTGCGGCGCCTCCAGCACCTCGTAGAGCGTCTTGAACGGGCTCATGGCGATCGACACGTAGCCGCCGTCCTTCGTCTCGTAGATGCCGAACGGCGCTTGCATGCCGGGATGGCCTATACCGGAATTCGGCCGCACGAAATCCTCGCCGAGATTGAGCACGGCGACATATTCCTGGTTGAGGTGGGCCAGCAGGCCGGCCAGCAGATTGACCTCGATCTTCTGCCCCTTGCCGGTCTTCTCGCGATAATAGAGCGCCGACAGGATGCCATAGACCATGTTCATGGCGCCGATCTGGTCGGCGAGGCCAGCGCCGGCCGGAACCGGGGCCTGGTCGCCCCGGCCGGTGTTGGCGATCAGCCCGGCCAGTCCCTGGATCAGCATGTCCTGTCCGGGGCGCTCGACATAGGGGCCCTCCTCGCCATAGCCCGAACCCGAGCAGTAGATGATGCGCGGATTGACGGCCTTGAAATCCTCATAGCCGTAACCGAGCTTGGCCAGCACGCCGGGACGGAAATTCTGAACCACGACATCCGCGGTCCGCGCCATCTCCATGATAATGGCGTGCACCTTACGGCTCTTGAGGTTGAGCGCGATGGAGCGCTTGTTGCGGTTCCAGGCGAGGAAGTTCGGGCTCTCGGAGCCGCCGACCCATTTGGCGAAAAAGGTCATGCCGCGGAACATGTCGCCGGCGCCGGCGCGCTCGATCTTGATGATGTCGGCGCCCATGTCGCCGAGCAGCTGCGTGGCGAAGGGCCCCTGCAACAGATGGCTGAAATCGAGGATGCGGACGCCTTCGAGGGCCTTGTTCATTTCATGTCTCGTTTCGTTTCAAAGCAGTTCGGGAACGTAGCGGGGCGCTGCCGTCAGCCCGCCATCGACGCGCAGGTCGGTGCCGGTGGTGAAGCCGGCCGCATCGGAAGCCAGATAGACGGCGGCCTCGGCTACCTCGGAAGGCTCGCCGATGCGGCCGAGCGGATGCATCTTGACCCAGGCCTTGGCGAGGCTGCCGCCGATCTCCTTGATCAGCCTGTCGTTCATCGGCGTGTTGATGGTGCCCGGCGAGATCGAGTTGACGCGGATGTTCACAGGGCCGAACTCGACCGCCATCTGGCGCGTCATCGCCATCACCGCGCCCTTGGCACCGGCATAGGCGGTCCAGCCGTCGAGGCCGATATGGCCCTGCGCCGAGGCCATGTTGATGATCGAGCCGGACTTCTGCGCGATCATATGCGGCAGCGCGTATTTGCAGCCGCGGAACACGCTGGTCAGGTTGACCGCGATCAGCCGGTGCCATTGCTCGTCGGTCATCTCGTGCACCGGCATGCCGCCTATGGCGATGGCGGCGTTGTTGACCAGGACGTCTAGACGTCCGGTCTTCTTGACGGCGCTGTCGATCAGGCCGGCGATATCGGCTTCTTGGGAGACATCGCAATGGACGTAGTCGGCGCGACGGCCGGCCGCGCGAAGTGCACCGGCGAACTTCTCACCGGCCTCGTCGGCGATATCGCCGAGGAAGACACGCGCCCCTTCCCGCGCCATCGCCTCGGCGATCGCGTGGCCGATACCGTCGGCCGCACCGGTGATGACGGCGGTTTTTCCTTCGAGACGAGCCATGTCAGCCTCCATTCGCGCGCCGGCGCTTCGCCTCGTCGAAGGCGACCGCGGCAATGATGATCATGCCGGTGATGACCAGCTGCCATTCGGTCGGCAGCCCGAGCCCGCGCAGGCCGTTGGACAGGAACTGCAGGATCAGGACGCCCAGCGCCATGCCGGTCAGGCTGCCGATGCCGCCGGCGAGGCTCACGCCGCCGAGCACCGTCGCGGCAACGACCTGGAATTCGAAATTCAATCCCGCGGTATGCTGCGCCGAGCCGACGCGCGCGGCAAGGATAATGCCGGCGACCGTGGCGAGCAGCGCGCTGATGATGAAGCAGATGAACTTGACGCGCCGCACGTCGTAACCGGCCAGCCGCGCCACTTCCTGATTGCCGCCGACGGCATAGATCTGCCGCCCGAACGGCCGGTGCTGCATCATGTAGCCGAAGGCGACAAGGAGCGCGATCGCGATCACCGCCGAATAGGGGACGATGTTGAAAAGGCGCCCATCCGACAGCGCGATGAAGCTGTCGAGGCTGGCGTCGTCGGGGATCGCGCGCTGGCCGGTGTAGAGATAGACGCCGCCGCGCATGATGAACATCGTGCCGAGCGTGACGATCAACGAGTTGATGCCGGCATAGGCGACGAGATAGCCGTTCACGACACCAATGATCAGGCCGAACAGCAGCGCGCCGCCGACGCCGAGGAGCAGCGAGTTGGTGTCGTTCATGATGATGATCAGCGGCAGCGCGATGGTCGCCAGCAGCGAGCCGATCGAGATGTCGACCTCGCCGGAAATGAAGACGATGGCGCAGCCGATGCCAGCGGTGAGCGCCAGCGAGGCCTGGCCCAGCACGTTGGTCATGTTGCGCACGGAGAAGAAGTTCTCCACTGTGATGGAGAAGAACGCCAGCACCAGGATGAGGCAGACGAGCAGCGCGAGTTCCTGCCGGGCAAAGAGCCTCGCCAGCATGGATGGCTGGTCTTTTGCGGAAGCCGTGCTTGCCAGGCTCATCGCTTGCCTCCTCCGAGGGAATGGCGCGTATCGCCAGGGATGCTGCGGCGATGCGTCATGGTTCTATCCGATCGCCGCATTGAGGATCTTCTCCTGCGTGGCGTCCTCGCGCGACATGATCGCGGTCAGGCGGCCCTCGCACATCACCGCGATACGGTCGGCGAGGCCGAGCAGCTCCGGCATCTCCGACGTCATCATGACGACCGCCAGGCCTTCGCCGGCGAGCCGGTCGATCAGCGCGAAGATTTCCGACTTGGCGCCGACATCAATGCCGCGCGTCGGCTCGTCGACGACGATGACCTTCAGGCCGCGCATCAGCCAGCGCGAGATCAGCACCTTCTGCTGGTTGCCGCCCGACAGGTTCTTGATCTGCTGGAACAGGCTGGGCGTCTTGATGCGGAAGCGATCGACATAGTCCTGCACCGCCTGGTGCTCCTTCGCCTTGTCGACGAAGCCCAATCGGGCGAACGCGCCGAGCGAGGCGAGGCTGGCATTCTGGTAGACGGGCAGCTCGCCCATCAGGCCTTCGCTCTTGCGGTCCTCGGTGAGCAGGCCGATGCCGAGCCGGACGCCGGTGCGCGTGTCGTGCGGCGCGAGGCGCTGGCCGTCGACCGCGATGGTGCCCGAAATGATCGGATCGTAGCCGACGATCGCCTTGGCGAGCTCGGTACGGCCGGCGCCCATCAATCCGAAGAAACCGAGCACCTCGCCGGCGCGCGCCTCGAAGGACACGTCGATGAGCTTCTTCGCCGTGCTGAGCTTCTCGACCGAGAGCGCCACCTTGCTGCCCGCCGCGCCGCGCTGGCGGGGAAAGAGGTTGTCGATCCGGCGGCCGATCATGTCCTGGATCAGCGTGTCGTTGGTGTGCTCGCCGATCGGCCTGGTCGAGATGTGGCGTCCATCGCGCAGCACAGTCACCGTGTCGGCGATCTCGAACACCTCGTCGAGCTTGTGGCTTACATAGACCACGGCGATGCCGAGCGCCGCCAGACGGCGGATGACGGTGAACAGCAGCGAGACTTCGTTCGGCGTCAGCGAGGATGTCGGTTCGTCCATCACCACCACGCGCGCCTCGTGGGCGAGCGCGCGGGCGATCTCGACCATCTGCTGCTGGCTGACCGGCAGCGATCCGGTCCGTGCCGCCGGATCGACGTTGAAGCCGATGCGGTTGAACAGCGCCGCCGAGTCCGCCCGGATCTTCTTCCAGTCGATCGAGCCGGTCCTGCCGGTCGGATAGCCTTCGAGGAAGATGTTTTCCGCCACGGTGAATTCGGAGATCAACGCGATCTCCTGGAAAACGACCTTGATGCCTTCCTTCAAACTGTCGCGCGGCGACTTGATGTCGACCTCGCGCCCACGCATGCGGATGGTGCCTGCGTCCTTGCCGTAGACGCCTGCCATGATCTTGATCAGCGTCGACTTGCCGGCGCCGTTCTCGCCCATCAGGGCGTGGATCTTGCCAGGCTCCAGGGTGAAGTCGACATTGTCCAGCGCCACCACGCCCGGAAACCGCTTGCCGATGCCGCGCATCTCCAGCGCCGGCACATTCGTGTCGATGGCAGCACCTTCGCCGGGATGAAGGAAATCAACGGACATTGGCTTTGTTCCGGATGATGTCGAGATAGGTCGCCAGGATGATGACGATGCCCGGCACCACCATCTGCAGGTCCTGGTTCCAGCCCAGGATGATGATCCCGTTGTCGATCACTTTCAGCACCAGCACGCCGAGCAGCGTGCCGAACAGCGAACCGCGGCCGCCGAGCAGGCTGGTGCCGCCGAGGATGACGGCGGCGATCACCGTCAGCTCGAAGCCGCGCCCGGCTGTCGGCTGTCCGGCATTCATCAGCGAGGACAGGATCATGCCGGCGACGCCGACGCACAGGCCGGTGACGACGAAGGCAAGCAGCTTGAGCCGTTCCGAACGCAGGCCGGACAGGCGCACCGCCTTTTCATTGGCCCCGACCGCGTAGAGATAGCGGCCGAGCGTGGTGAAGCGCAGCGTCACATAGGCGACGACGAAGATCAGCGCCGCCAGGATGACGGGAACCGGAACCGCGCCGACATAGCCGGCGCCGAGGTCGGTGAAGCTTGCCAGCTGATTGTGGTTCTGTACCGCCTCGCGCGTGAACAGATAGACGCCCCCCTGCAGCATCATCATGGTGCCGATGGTGGCGATCAGCGAGTTCACCCTGAGCCTGGTGACGACGAGCCCGTTGAACAGGCCGACGCCGCCGGCAAAGGCCAGCGCCGCCAGCATGCCGAGCGCGAGGCTGTGGGTGGAATTGAGCACCGCCATGCCGATGCAGCCGACAAAGGCGAGCGAGGCGCCGACCGACAGGTCGACCTCCGCCGTGATGATGAGCATTGTCATGCCCGAGGCGACGATCAGCACCAGCGCGCATTGGCGCAGGATGGCGATGATGTTGGCCTCCGAATAGAACTGCGGCGCCGCGATCGAGATGGCGATGCACAGCACCGCCAGGATGGCGCCTAGCACCAGCTGGCTGCTGCCGAGAAGCTGGCCGCCGATGAAACGCTTCTGCGTGGAAGCGTGTGTAAGCTCGCTCATGTCAGTCCATTCCCGTCGCTAGAGCATGATGCCGAAAAGTGTGAAGCGGTTTTCGGACGACATCATGCTCTATCTCTAAGGTCAGGCGCCCGCGCCGTGTCGTCGCCGACCTAGCTGACGGCCCTTCCCGCGATGCGGGAAAGGCCGCTCCGACCGACTTATTTCTTCAGATCGGCCGAGGTCTTCATGCACTTTGCCGGCGGCTGGAGCGCGTTGACGGCGTCCCATTTGATGGTGCGGGTCGTGCCGTCATAATCATAGTATTTCTTCCAGTCGTCGCCAGTCATCGGCGCGGTCGGACTGACGATGTGCTCCGGCACCTGCTCGTTGTTGAACAGCTTGACCGCCGCGTCGATGGTCGTGAAGCCTTCCTTTTCCGGGAACATGGCGGCCTCGATGCGGTAGGACGGTTCGTTCTGCATGGCGTTGATGAAGGCGAGCCCTTCGCCGCCGGTGCCGACCGTCAGCAGGCCGTCCTGCGACTTGCCGGCCGCCTTCCAGGCCTGCAGACCGCCCAGCGAGGACGAGTCGTTGATGCCGTAGATGATGTTGATGTCGGAATTCTTGGCGAGTGCGGCCGAAGACACTTCGAGCGCGCGGTCCGGATTGCCGCCGCCATCGAGATCGTGGACCATGACCGCGTCTGGGACGATGGTCTTCAGCCCGTCCATGAAGCCTTGCGAACGCAGCACCGTCGCCGACAGCAACGGCAGGCCGACATTCATCACCTTGGCGACGCCGCCGAGCTTTTCCTTGGCATATTTGCCGGCCTCGACGCCGGAGAAATAGCCGGTGTCGTAGTCGCAGATGGCGACCATCGTGGTCATGCCCTTGACCGGGTTACCCTCGAGCACCACCGGGATGTTGGCGGCCTTGGCCTGACGCAGCAGCGGCACCACGCCTTCCTCGTTCACCGGGGTGATGATCAGCACGTCGACGCCCTTGGCGATGAAATCTTCGGCCGCGGCGACCTGCTTGGCTATGTCGAGATTGGCGTCCTGCACCTCGACCTCGATCCCCAATTCCTTGCCGTGCGCCTTCATGCCTTTGATGACGTTCTGGTACCACTCATGCGTGGCGTAGTTGGTGACGTAACCGATGTGCTTGGGCATGTTCTCGGCGCGCGCCGTCGCCGCGCCAATGGCCAGCATGGCCGCGGATGCGAGCAGGATTGATTTGGACCAGTTCATTTTTCTCTCCCAGGGTTTTCGTTTGTCTCAGTCGCTGAACGGGTAATCCCGCCGTTCCGGGTCGGCACGTGAAGAGCTGCTGGCGTCGCCCCAGCCGAGCGCGGCCGATATCTTCTCGGCGGCGGTCCGGGTTCGCTCGAAGACGGTTTCACGGTCGAAACGCGCCGCCTTCTGCGGCAGCAGCGGCACCGTGAGCGCGGCGATGACGGCGCCGGTGTGATCGCGCACCGGCATGGAGATGTTGGTGCAGGCCTCGACGGCCAACGACGCGCGCATCTCGTAGCCGAGTTTCGCCACTTCGTTCAGCCGCGCCTCGATTTCCTCGCGCGTTCCCTGGCCTTCGCCAGCGGCGACGATGCGCTCGACGATGCGGTCGCGCTCGGCCCGGTTCGAATGGGCGAGCAGCACCGCGCCGGAACTGGTTTCGAGGATCGGGAAATGCGAGCCGAGCGCAACCGAATAGCGCATCGGCAGCGGCGAATCGATCTGCAGCACCACCAGCGCGTTTTGTCCCTCGCGCACCACAAGATGGCAGCTCTGATCGGCATTGGCGGTCAATTCGCGCATCACCGGCAGCGCGCATTCGACGAGCCTGTTCACCGGCGGATGCATATGCGCCAGTTCGAACAGCCTCAGCGACAGCCGGAAGCGGTCAGATTGCGTGCGGAAGATGTAGCCCCGCTTCTCCAGGAGAAGCAGGATGCGGTAGATTTCGTGGATGGACCTGCCAAGGCCGGTCGCAATCTCGGTCTGGGTCATCGCATCGGCGCTGGAAGCCATGAACTCCAGCAAGTCGAGCGCCTTCTCCACCGCCGGCACGCGATATCCGTTGCGGCCGCTTTCGCTTTCTTCGAGCGTTTCGGCAATACCGGCAGCCATCACGCAACGCTCCGTTCCGGTTGCCTGGCTTCGCGGTAGAGGCGGTTCACGTGGTCGGCGAGCTCAGCGGCCGAGATGTCGCCGGCGATGGCCGCGGCCGCGCGCGGCGCGCATTCGCGGAAGAAAGCGATGAAACCCGGATGCGTCGGACGCAGGTAGGACGAGCTGATCGTGCGCAGCGTCGAGGAGAAGAAATCGCCGGAAAGGCGATTGACCTCGGCATCCTTCCAGGCCGCCAGCGATCCCGGCTGCCCGCCCGACTTGACATAGTCGCCGCGCTGATAGTCGGGCGAGCAAAGGAACAGCGCATAGTTGATCGCCGCCTGCTTGTGCTTCGACTGGGCGCTGACGCCGATGCCGGCGCCGCCGAGCAGGGCGCCGGCCGATCGCGCGGTCGGCACGTCGGCAAAGCGCAGATACGGCCTGTCGGTCTTCGCGGCGTAGTTCACATAGCCGAAGGCGAACGGCACATAGACGACGTCGTCATGCGCGATCATGTGGTCGTAGCAGCGGATCGGATTCCAACCGGACGAGTTCGGATGCGACAGCGCGGCAAGCTCGCGCAATTGGCCGACGGCCTGCTCGACCATGTCCGTCGCGATGAACTGCTCGCCGTCCTCCTGCGGGTCGCCAAGCGTCAGAAGCAGGCACATAGCGTCAGTCGGCACGAAAGGCAGGCCGAGCCATTTCCCGTCCTTGCGCGCCAGCCGGCCGAGCGCGACCACCTCTTCATGCGTACGGGGCACCGGTGCGTAGCGCTCCAGCAGGTCCGGACGATAGGAGGCGACGTGGCAGGCGGCATCGATCGGCAATGCCCATTGGCGTCCGTTCTTCTCGTAGGACCGCCAGGACGGACCGACCGAATCCCGTTCGAAGAAACGGATCTGCTCAACCGACAGATAAGCGTCGAACGGCACCATCAACTCGTCCTGCGCGATGTCGCCGATGAAGGGATGGTCGAACACCACCAGATCGTAGGCCGAGAGCACCGGGCCGAGCGCGCCTTCCCCGAATTCGTAGAGGCTGCGGCGGTCCCACTCGATTTCCAGGTCGGGATTGGCGGCGCGATACGGCGCCACACTGGCATCCAGCGGACCCCAGCAACGTCGATGATCCCACGCAAGACCGCGCAGTCTTGTCATATCCGGCAATTCCTCCCTGGAACCGGGCATGTGCCCGACCCGCAGACCAGTAGCAGGTATTTTTACCTGAGCAAATAGTTTTTACATACGCAAACGACAACCTTCTTCCCGGCGACCGCCTCAAGCCAGCCCGAACCGCTCGACGGCGCGCATGATGCCGCGCAGTTCGGCGAGGCCCTTGAGGCGGCCGATCAGCGAATAGCCGGGATTGATCCTGGTCTTGCCGATGTCGTCAGCGAGCAGATGCCCGTGATCGGGCCGCATCGGGATGCGCCAGTCGGCGCGGCCTTCCTTGCGACGGCGCGCCTCCTCCTGCATCAGCGCGAGGATGACATGCGCCATGTCGGTGCCGCCTTCGAGATGTTCGGCCTCGTGGAAGGAGCCGTCATCCTCGATGGTGACGTTGCGCAGATGGACGAAATGGATTCGCTCCGCAAATGCCTTGACCATGGCGACGATGTCGTTGTCGGCGCGCGTGCCGTAGGAGCCGGTGCAGAACGTCAGCCCGTTGGCCGGGCTGTCGACGGCGTGGAGGATGAAGCGCGCATCCTCGGCGGTCGAGACGATACGCGGCAGGCCGTAGAGCGAGAATGGCGGATCGTCGGGATGGATGCACATGCGCACCCCCTCCTCCTCGGCCACCGGAATGATCTCGCGCAGGAACCAGGCCAGGTTCTCGCGCAATTCCTTCGGCCCGATCGAATCGTAGTCGGCCAAGGCGTCGCGAAAGCTGTCGCGGTTGTAGGCACGCTCGGTGGCGGGCAGGCCGGCGATGAGATTGCGCTCGATCCTGTCGATCTTCTCGTCGCCGAGCTCCTTCAGCCGCGATTCCGCCTCGGCGATGCGGGCGGGCGTGTAGCCGTCCCGCGCATTCCGGCGCTTCAGCACGAACAGGTCGTAGGCCGCGAAATCGATCGCGTCGAAGCGCAGCGCATAACCCGTCGTCGGCAGGCGGCAAGCCAGATCCGTGCGGGTCCAGTCGACCACCGGCATGAAATTGTAGCAGATGGTCGCGATGCCGACCTTCGCCAGGGCGCGGATCGTATCCTTGTAGAAGCCGACATAGCGGAGCCGCTCCGGCGAACCGATCTTGATCGAGTTGTGGACCGGAATGCTCTCGACCACCGACCAGGTCAGCCCCGCCGCCTCGATGATCCGCTTGCGCTCGAGGATGTTCTCCAGCGGCCAGGCGCGCCCGTCATAGATGTCGTGCAGGGCCGAGACCACGCCTGTCGCGCCCGCCTGCTTGACATGATCGAGTGTCACCGGGTCGTCCGGGCCATACCAGCGCCAGCACTGTTCCATTGCCGCTTCCCTCTATGAATGGCCGGAACTTATTGTTGGACCACAACGAGAGTCAAATTAAAAATTTCGAGTCTACAAGAGGTCCACTCGCGCCAAAATCTCAGGGAATTCGACCAAGCAGCCGCCGAAACCAGTTGTTTTCCTCAGACTCTGCGATATGTTGGTCCAACAATTCAGGAGGATCGGCGTTGGAAGACACTCAGGCCGCGCGTGACAACGCCGTCGCCCGCCGCGCTGGCGGCAGGTCCGCGGTCGACACCGCGGCCGGACGGATTCTTGAGCTTATTCGCGCGCGACAACTCAATGTCGGCGATGTGCTGCCGACCGAACGCGAGCTCAGCGAGATCACCGGCGCCAGCCGCAACACCGTGCGCGAGGCGCTGCGCACCATCCGCACCTATGGGCTGATCGAGCCCAAGCCGCGTGTCGGCGCGGTGCTGGCCGACGGGCAGAGCATCGCCATCCAGAATTTCTTCGCCGCGCATATGGATGTCTCGCGCTCGTCCTTCGCCGACATCCAGGGTTTCAGGCGCATCATCGAGGTCGGCATCGGCGACCATATCGTGCTCAACGCCACGAGCGAGCAGATCGAGGCGCTCGATGAGATCAACGCCAGGATCGTCGACAGCCGCTCGATCGAGGAAGCCGCCGAGAACGACTTCAATTTCCACATGGCGCTGATCGGGCTGGCGGACAACCGCATGCTCACCGACATGTATTCGTTCCTGTCGCCCGTGATCCTGCGGATCATGACCATCGGCAAGGAAATGCGACCGGTGCTGGCCGACACCCGCGCCGCGCATGGCGAGATCATCGCCGCGCTCCGCGCGCGCGACAGGCTGGCCTACGCCTATCTGATGAGCCGCCATCTCGATTTCGCCCTGCGCTTCCTGCCGGAAGAGCCGGCTTCCGACAGCGACTGAAGGAGTTCCCGCAATGAAGGATTTTGAAGGCAAGGTCGCGCTGGTGACTGGGACGACCGGGATTGGTCTCGCAACCGCCAGGCGCCTTGCCGCCGGCGGCGCCGCGATCGTCGCCTGTGGCATCGATCGCGCTGCCAATACGGCGATGAGGGCGGAACTGGAAAGCTCCGGGGCCGGCGCGTTGGTCGTGGACATCGACGTCTCCGTAGAAGACCAGGTCCGCGACGCCGTCGCTGCCGGCGTGGCGCGCTTCGGCGGCCTCGACGTGATCGTCAATTCGGCGGCGGTCCATCCCTACGGAACCGCGACGACGACCGACTGGGAAACCTGGAACAAGGCGATGACGGTCAATGTCGGCTCGATCTATCTGACCGCCCATTTCGGCATCCCGGAAATGATCAAGCGCGGCGGCGGCGCGATCATCAATGTCGCCTCGGTGCAGGGTTTCGCCTGCCAGCAGAACGTCGCTGCCTATGCCACCACCAAGGGCGCCATCCATACGCTGACGCGTTCGCTGGCGCTCGACTACGCGGCCGCGGGCATACGGGTCAATTCGGTCAGCCCGGGCTCGATCCGTACGCCGATCCTGGAGAAGGCCGCGCGCGGCGACAATGGCAGCGATGCCGACGTCGAGGACGCCTACAGGCGCTTCGGCGCGGCGCATCCGCTCGGCCGCATCGGCGAGCCGGAGGAAGTGGCCGAGCTCATCGCTTTCCTGTGCTCGTCGAAAGCCGGCTTCTGCACCGGCGCGGACTACAAGATCGATGGCGGCCTGACCGCCGGCATCGGCGTGAGGTGACCATGAAGATCGGTCTTGGTCTTTACCGGGAATCGCTGACTCCCGACAATTTCCGCTTCGCCCGCCAGGCAGGCGCCACCCATATCGTCGCCCACCTCACCAATTATTTTCGCGGCCGCGATCCTTCGCTGTCGGCAGGCAGCGAGGCGGAAGGCTGGGGCGATTGCTCCACCGACGAGCTGTGGAACTACGAGGACTTTGCCGGCCTGGTGAAGACCGTGCGCGACAACGGGCTGGAAATCGCCGCGATCGAGAATTTCTCGCCGCGCTTCTGGTCCGATGTCTTGCTCGATGGCCCCGACAGGGCGAAGCAGATCGAAGGGCTGAAGAGGCTTATCCGGGATGCCGGCCGCGCCGGCATCCCGTGCATCGGCTACAATTTTTCCATCGCCGGCGTCTGGGGCTGGTCGCGCGGGCCCTTCGCGCGCGGCGAGGCGATGTCGGTCGGGCTCGACCTTGCGGCCATCGACCCCGACTTGCGCCTGCCCGACGGCGTGGTCTGGAACATGCGCTATCGCGCCGGCCGGCCGGGCGCCGAACCGGTGAGAGTGAGCAGCGATGAACTCTGGCAGCGGCTCGGCGCCTTCCTGCGGGACGTCGTTCCGGTGGCCGAGGAGGCCGGCGTGGTGCTCGCCGCGCATCCGGACGATCCGCCGGCCGAGGCGCTGCGCGGCGCGGCGCGGCTGGTCAACCGGCCGGAGAAATACGACCGGCTGATGGACATAGTCGATTCGCCGGCCAACGGGCTCGAGCTCTGCCTCGGCTCGCTGCAGGAGATGCCGGACACCGACGAGATTTACGGGCATGTCCGGCGCTTCGCCCGACGCAAGCGCATCGGCTATATCCATTTCCGCAACGTGCGCGGCAAGGTGCCGAACTACCACGAAACCTTCGTCGACGACGGCGACATCGACATGGCCGAAATCGTCCGCATCCTGCGCGATGAAAACTATGAGGGCGTCATCATCCCCGACCATACGCCGGAAATGTCCTGCGATGCGCCCTGGCACGCGGGGAAGGCCTTCGCGCTCGGCTATATGCGCGCGCTGGTGCAGAACGCCGCGGCGCTGGGACCCTCGCGCTCACAGCACTCCAGCAACATACGGATGCAAGCCTGATGACCAGATCGACACGTCTCTATGCCGACGACGCCGAAATGTACCGACTGTTCGAGGAGGAGCTCTTCGTCGCGGTCGTCGGCGACGTGATGGACACGCTGGGGCTGCAGCATCAATTCCTGCCGCCGGTGTTCAAGCCCGTCGACGAGAAGACGCGCCTGCTCGGCAGGGCCATGCCGGTGCTCGAGACCGACATCTTTCCGTCCAGCGGACCGACGCACAACCCACTGATGGTGAAGCCATTCGGGCTGATGTTCGAAGCGCTCGACGACCTGAAGCCCGGCGAGATCTACGTCGCCAGCGGCGCCTCGCCCCGTTACGCGCTGTGGGGCGAGTTGATGTCGACGCGTGCGAAGATCCTTGGCGCGCATGGCGCGCTGGTCGACGGCTTCGCCCGCGACACGGACGGCATCAAGGCGCTGGGATTTCCCTGCTTCTGCACTGGTTATTACGCGCAGGATCAGGGCGTGCGCGGCAAGGTCGTCGACTATCGCTGCGCGCTCGAAATCGGCGGCGTCCGCATAGAGCCGGGAACGCTGCTGTTCGGCGACAAGGAAGGCGTTCTCGTTATCCCGCGGGAAGCGGAGGAAGAGGTGGTGCGCCTGGCCCTTGAAAAAGTCCGAGGAGAAAAGCTCGTCGCCAAGGCAATCCGCGAAGGGATGAGCGCGGTGGATGCCTACAAGACCTTCGGCATCATGTGAAAGGCCGCGGCTGGTCGTAACCAAACGGTCAGTCGGGCTTGCGCGACAGCACCAGATACATGGCTGCAAGCATCAGCAACAGGGCCAGCCAGAACGAGGCGGCCGGTCGTTCGGCGAAGACGGCCATACTCCAGAGAATGCCGGCGGCCACGGCCAGATAGTTGAAGATCGAAAAGCGCGTCGGTCCCATCCGAGCGACCAGCTCGAAGAACAGGACGAAGAAGACGGCGTTGATCGCCGTGGCGAGAACGAGCGGCATCGCGGTCCTGCCGGTCCACTCGGAAGGCAATGCCGCGCTGCCGAGCGCAAGCATGACGAGGCCGGCGACGACGGCCGCTCCCAGCAATGTTCCGGCCGCCATCATTGTAGAAGACGCACCTTCGGGGCGCAGCCATTTGGCACAATTGTTGGCGGCGGCGAACATGACCGGAGCAATGAGCGCCACCAGGAACCAGACGATGCCATCCGAGCCGACAACGCCCACATCGGGCAACGCGAGGACGGCCACGCCTGCCACTCCGAGCAGCATGCCGGCGAGAGTGCGCCAATCGAAGCGATCAAGGCCCGCCAGCGCACCAATGGCAAGGGTGAATATGGGAGAAAGGCAGAGCACCAAAGTCAGCACCGAGGCGTCGACATGCGGAGCGGCCGAGACCAGGATGCCGATCGGCAGGCCAACCACCAGACCGCCTAAAATCAGGTACGTGCGCACCTGTCCGGCGGTAACGGCGAACCGACCGCCGGCTGCTACTGCCAACACGGCCAGGATCACGCCTGCCGCAAGCGATTGGGCGAAGGCGAAGCCCACAGGCGGCCATTGCGTTTCGGCGGCCAGCCGGTTGACCGGAAAGATGCCGCCATAGATCGCCGCTGCCAGCAGCAGAAGAACAGCGTCCATCGGCAGCAGGCGGTCGCTCGCCACGGGTCGGTCGTCATGCATGGCACCCCGCCGGGCAGGCGCTCCCTCTCCAACCACCGGCCCGGAATTCGAGGTCTCTTGCAGACCTGTTCCGCGCCTGGAGCAATTCCATGAAAAGTGTGAGCGGTTGGGCTCGGCAGCTTCGCCGTAGCCTTCCGTCCGGAATTGCGTAAAAACAAAGGGATAGAGCGTTTCACCGTTTCCGTGAAACGGTGAAACGCTCTATCGGAGTCAAACCGTTCTGAGGGCGGCTGTACGAGCTTCGTCGACCCGGAGCAGACCGGGCTCGTCGGCATCGACCAGAACCACCTTGTAGACCGTCTCGGCATCCTCGCGGCTCAGCCAGCCGCGATTGACGGTCGCCGCGACCCGCTTCGGATCGCGCTTCAGCGGATCGCCGTAACCGCCGCCGCCACAGGCGGTGAACTCGATACGGGCGCCATCCTCGATCGTCTCCTCGCTGAAGGCCGGCAGCACGATCTTCTCGCCGGCACGGAGCTTGATCGTCTCGCTTTCCTTGCCGTCGCCGCCACCCAGCACGCCGCGCGGCGGGAAGCTGGTGCCGTCGGCCGCGTAGACGATCGTCATGTCATGATCGAGCGGATAGAAGACGCCGCCGGTCGCCGGCGCGCCCTCGAACTCGCCGAAACCCTGCGACCCGGGCAGCACGCCGCGGCGCTCGATGACGATCGGATACATCGACTCGTCGACCTCGACCGAGTCGAGCTGGATCAGACCGGCATTGGCCGGGCCGCAATAGGTCAGCCAGCCGTCGAAGCCATGGCGGGCGCCGCCGCCGGCATAGCCGACGAAGACCTGGTTCACGTAGGACTTGCCGTGCTTGAACGGATCCTCGCCGGAAATGACGCCGACGCCGGCCGGCAGGTGCGAACCGCTCTCGGCCTGGCCGTAAGGGGCGCCCATGCGCGAGAAGACGCAGTTGCCGGCAATCATCAGGCGGTCGTTGACGTTGGTGGTGGCGACCGAGGTGCCGACCGGATATTTCGGCTTGCCGACGACGCTTCCCTCGCGCAGCAGCACCTTGATCTGCGACTTCGCGCCCTCATTGTGCGGGATGCTCTCGTCGAGATTGTTGAAGACGCCGATACGGCAGGAGCCGGTTGCGGTGTTCTCCGACAGGTTGAGGCCGCCCGGCACATTGTCGATGTTGTCGCGCACGTCGACGACGATCTCGCCCTTCTCCGGATAGACATTGATCGTCACCTTGACCGGAATGCCTTCATCGGCGACGCCGGGCACCGGGTCATGGCGCGTTTCGTAGCTGTAGCTGCCGGCCGGCAGCTTGGCGATCGCCGCCTTGGCGCAGCGCGCGCCGTAGTCGAACCAGTCCTCGACGAAGCCGAGGATGGTGTCGCGGCCGTAGCGCGCGAACAACTCGCCGATGCGGCGCTCGCCGGTGCGGCAGGCGCCGATCTGCGCGCGCACGTCGCCGAGCCACATGTCCGGCACGCGGTTGCGCATCGTGCCGATGCGCAAGATGTCCTTCTTCTCCTCGTAGTTCTGCGCCACGCGTACGCAGGGGAAATGCATCCCCTCCTCGAAGATGTTCTTGGCGAAGGGCAGATAGGTCGACGGCACCGGCGCGCCGGTGTCGGCGTGGTGGGACAGCGCCACGACCCAGAACAGCGGCTCGCCCTCGAAGAACACCGGCATCGCCATGATCAGGTCGGCGTGATGGGTGCCGCCGGTATAGGGGCAGTTATTGAGGAAGATGTCGCCTTGCGTGATGTCGTCGAAGAGATCAGTCAACGGGCGCGTCGCCATGTCCATAGACATGACGTGGATCGGCAGCGCGTCCTCGACAGAGACCAGCCGATGATCATAGGTCAGGATGGCGCAGGAGAAGTCGCGCGCGTTCTTGATCACCGCCGAGCGGCTGGCGCGCATGACGACCAGCGTCATCTCGCGCACGATCGCCTCGAAGCGGCTTTTCAGCACCGACATCAGGAAGGGGTCGACACGGCGGTCGGCGACGTCGAGCTCGAGCCTGTTGATGGAGTCCATAGGATCGTTCCCTTGTATGGATTTGACTAGGCGATGTTGACGACGAGATTGCCGTAGCGGTCGATCTGGCCCTGGTGCTGGTCCTTGAGATAGGCGGTGAAGGTCTCGGCCTCGACGAGGCAGGGACCGGCGACTTGCGCACCCGCGCGCAACCGCGCAAGTTCGTAGACCGGCACCGTTTCGACACGCCCGCTCTCCTGCTGGTAGATGCCGCGCTGGGCCTTCAGGTCGATGGCGCCGACCTGGTCGGCCAGCGTGTTCTTCTGCCAGATGTCCTGGCCCGAGCGCTTGCCGATGGCGCGCAGCTTCCAGGCCGTGAACTCGACCACGTCATTGTCGGCGCGGATCGAATAGATGCGCTCATGCATCTTGTGGAAGGCTTCGACCAGACCCGGCAGATCGCTCTCATCGACCACGCCGTCCTTGGCCTCGAACGGCACCTCGATCTCGAAGGACTGGTATTCGTAGCGGCCGAGGAAGGAGAACTCGAACTGACGATTCTCCGGCGCGACGCCGGCTTCGGCGAGGAAGTTGTTGCCGGCCTGCTTGAGCCGCTTCAGCGCATCGTTGACACCGGCGACGTTGAAGTCGGCATCGGAGGTGAGCAGCACCGCGCTCTCTTCGGAGCGGATGTCGGAGATCAGGCCGCCGAAGGCGCTGAGGCCGGCCATGAAACGCGGCACCATATAGCGCTTCAAGCCGAGGATGTCGGCCATCTCGGCGATGTGGATGGCGGTGGCGCCGCCGCCGCAGACGAAGAAGGAGTCGCGCGGATTGATGCCCTCGCGCACGGTGATCTCCTCGATCGCCGGCGCGATCGGCCTCGCCAACGGCGTGCTCATCGCCGGCATCGGCATCAACCCGCTGGTGACGACGCTCG
>NZ_VFUA01000041.1 GCF_006440735.1 Mesorhizobium sp. B2-7-1
CTCCCCCACTTTGTGGGGGCGAGGAACCCAGGCTTGCGAAGGCCGCGCCCTTGGCGGTTGGCGTTTCCCCACCCTCGGCGACTTGCGTTTCTTCGCCCCCGCCAAAGGTGGGGGAGAGGTGGCTCGGCGAAGCCGAGACGGAGCGGGGGCAGCGCCGGCATCCGCGATGTTGCACCCCGTTGTGCCAACCGACGAACCTTGACGCTGCAAGCCGCCCCAGTCTGTAATCGCCCCAGGGAGGAACCATGGAAAAGATCATCCTCGATTGCGATCCGGGGCACGACGACGCCATCGCCATCCTGCTTGCGGCCGGCAACCCGAACATCGACCTGCTCGGCATCACCACGGTTTCGGGCAACCACAATGTCGAGAACACCACGCGCAACGCGCTGGCCACATGCACCGCCTACGGCATCAAGGTGCCGGTGGCGAAGGGCTCGCCCGGTCCCTTGGTCAGCGACCAGGTGCTGGCCGTCGAGATCCACGGCGAGACTGGGCTCGACGGCCCCGAGCTGCCGCCGGCCTCCTTCGAGCTCGACAGGCGGCATGCCGTCGACTTCATCATCGACACCGTCATGGCGCACGAGCCGAAGAGCGTCACGCTGGTGCCGGTCGGCCCCTACACCAACATCGCGCTCGCAGCCCGCAAGGACCCGCGCATCATCGGGCGGGTGAAGAAGGTGGTGGCGATGGGCGGCGCCTTCACGCGCGGCAACATCACGCCCGCGGCCGAGTTCAACGTCTACGCCGATGCGGAGGCCGCCGACGTGGTGTTCCGCGCCGATTGGGACGTCACCATGGTCGGGCTCGACCTCACGCACCAGGCCCTGGCCACGCCTGAGCTGCAGGACAGGGTGCGCGTCGTCGGCGGTTCGATCGCCAAGTTCATCCTCGACATCTGGGAATTCATCGCGACCACGCATGGCGGCCTCCTGCAGATCGCGTACCCCGCCGTGCATGACGCCTGCTGCGTGGCGGCCATGATCGACCCGACCGTCTTCACCACCGAGAAGGCCGACATCCGCGTCGAGACCGCCGGACGCTGGACCAAGGGCATGACGGTCTGCAATTTCGAGAAGATGGGCGGCATGCGCCATTTCGGCGGCACGGCGAGCGAGCAGGTGAACTTCCGCCACACCGTGGCGATGCAGCTCGACCATAAGAAGTTCTGCGACCTGATCGTCGACGCGGTCGAGCGGCTGAGCCGGCAAAAGGCGTGAGCCGGCCTCGCAATTTCAGGATGGCAAGCGGCCCGGCGGCACCTGGAGCAATTCCAGGAAAAGTGTGAGCGGTTGGGCTCGGCGACTTCGCCGTGGCCTTCCGTCCAAAACTGCGTAAAAGAAACATCTGGAGTCGGTCGGCGTTTCGATGAAACGCTGGACCGTTCGGAACGGCTGCCGGGAGCGGCAGTCGCGAAAGAGCGGCATCGAGGCGGACATAGGCCGGGAGTGGCCCGTCCGCCCGGGCAAGACTGAAGCGATGGCGGGAATGAAGCTCTGAGCCCGCGCGTTCCTATGGCTTTACCGGCAGCGGGCTAAAAGGGAGGATATGATAGATTGAAGGGGGTTGCAGTTTTAACCGAGGGAAGAAGCGGTTCGAACTGGCTTGGAAGTCTCACCAATGCCACAGGCATCATGGGCCGTTCGCAGGAATGGCTGAAGCAGCTCCATCTCGGTCCGGAGCCGCGCAGATACGATGTGCTCGAGGAGACGGTGATCCGCGAAGCCTCGACCGCGAACGGCCGCTTCGCCATCAAGGTGTTTCCGCGCCATCTGAGCTGGTCGAAGGGCAAGTGCGGCAAGGACTTCCTGCTGGAAGTCCGAAAGAACAACGATCTGGGCTTCATCCTGCTCGAACGCCGCGATCGGCTGAGGCAAGCCATTTCCTTCTACCGCGCCAGCGTTTCGCTCTTGTGGACAAGCCGCGCCAAGGGCGCTCGATCTCCTGTTCCCTACAGCTTCGCCGGCATCAGCCAGGCGTTCTTCCAGATCGAGCAGAGCTACGCGTTCTGGCGGGCCTATGTGGACCTTTCGCAATTGCCCCACCGGCATTTCTTCTACGAGGACCTCCTGCCGGACCCGAGGCCCTATCTCGAAGCCGTCGCCGAATTGCTCGATGTTCCGGCGCCGGCGGCCGTGCCGGTCTCTCAACTCAGGATCCAGCGCGATGACCTCACCGAGGATTGGGTGGAGCGCTTTCGGCAAGAGGCAGCGAAGAAGGGGGCCATCGAGGCGATCGAGGAAGTACCGGTGCCGCGCACGCTGGACAATTTCGCCCGCATCGCCCTGAAGCGGCCTTTGAACAGAAGGCGGTTCTGACCAAGCGCCGCTCCGGCGATCCGCCGGAGCGCGTTTGACGCGTCGCGCGCCTCACAGCAGGAACGTCTGCCGGTCGCGCAGCGTCGTCGCGATGGCGCCGATGCCGGTCTCGATCTCGCTTTTGTTGGTCAGGATCGCGTCGGCCGCGGCACCCTCGACCAGCGAGCGCAAGAGCTCCGCCTGGCCGACCAGCACCGCGTCCTTTTCGGCGAGCGTAGCAAGCGTCGCGGCCTCCAGCCGGTAGCGCTGCGCCATGCGGTCGTTCTCCGGCACCGGCTGGTGGCGGATAAGCCCTTCCAGCCCGCCCACCTCGCGCCCCAGCCGCTCCAGCGCCTGCGCGTTGGCGACGACGGCCGGGTCGGGGAAGGGATTGGCGCGGGTAGGGGGCGCGATGTTCTCGCGCCGGTAGCGGCTCTCGGCCTCGTCGAGCCCCGCGCGCGCCCGGCCAAGCAGCGAGCACGCCATCTGGCGCACCCGCTGGTCGTCGGCGCGGAGCTGGTTTTCCTGCCGGTAGAAATTGTAGCCATAGCCGTAGAACAGGTTGATCCCGACCTGTGCGAGCGGCCCGGCCTCGTAGAAGCGGCTCATCTTGTGGCGCCCACTTCGTCGCCCAGCGGATAGAAGCCGGTCGGCTGGCCGCCGATCTGGAAGGGCACGCCGGCCGCGGCATTGGGCGCCGAGACCAGGCCCTTGTCGGCCATGCGCAGCGCCAGGTAATAGCGCACCGCCTCGATGGGGGTGAGCCCGATCGCCTGCAGCGAGATCAATTCGCGCATGCGCTCGTCGCGCGGCATGATCAACACCTTGAGGTCGTTGAGCATGATGCCGTAGACCTTGAGGAAATCGGTGAGATGCGCCTTCACCGCCTCGCGCACGTCGCTGATGCGCTCGTTGACGTTCTCCATCTTGGTGACCTGGATGATCTGGTTGATCGCCTGCTCGATGGCCGGCCCGGCATAGTCGGCGATTTCCTTGGTGTCGATCACCGCGCCCGCGAAGGGCATGTGGGTGATGAGGTCGAGCGCCTCTTCCTTGCTATCGATGTGGATGTAGTAGTCCACCACATAGGACATCTCCGCCATCTCGGCGCTGGTCGCCACGCCCTCGTTGCGCACCAAAAGCTTCGAGCGGTTGATGTAGATGACCTCGTAGACCCAGGGCGACGAGCCGCCGAAGAAGCCTTGCACCACGGAGCCGACCAGCGGCTTGTCCGGCGTCTGCAGCGCATATTGCCCGGTCTCGTAGACGTTGAGCACCGCGCCGCGCGACTTCAGGATGCAGAAATGGTTGCTCTCGACGGTGAGCAGCGAGCCCGAGACGATGCTCTCGTCGACGATCTTCATCGCCACGGTCCGGGTGCCCAGCGCATCCGTGCCGTCGCGCTGCAGAGACGTGATGACCTGCCTGGTGATTGCCATTGTACTTCCCTCGCTTGGTTGGAGGCGCGTGCGCCTCATGGATTTACGATGTGAAAACAGAGAGTTGGAGCGGATAGGCGATTCAAGCTGAGAGCCGCGCTAACGCGGCGAGCAGAGGCCCTTGCCCCTGAAGGATTGTTCCAGCCGCGCGGTGCGGTCGCTGCGCTGCCGGTAGCCGCCATCGCCGTCGAGCAGATACTTCGTCCGCTGCTTGCCCTGCGCCTGCGCTGCCGCCTTCTTCGAGGCTTTGGCTGACGCCTGCCTGAGCGGCTTCAGCGCCTCGGTCGCCCGGCGCTCGATCTCGCCGGCGACTCCGGACTCCTGCAAGGCGCGGCTGACGGCTTGCCCGAGCAGTTCCCGCCCTGTCTCGCCGAGCAGGGCTTCGCCGAGCAGGCCTTTTTCGCCCAGAAAAGCCTTCTCGCCGAGGAAGCTCGAAACCGCCTTGGCGACGTCGGCGATCTCGCCGCCTTCTGTCTCGTCGTCACCGTTGTCGGAAGACGCCATTCGCGGCGCGGCGCGCCGGCCGCCTTCCGGCCGCACGCCTTCCCGCCGAGCGCCTTTCGCCCCGCCTCGCGCCTTGGCGAACCACTGCCAGGCGATGAAGCCGAGCGCGAGCACAAACAAAAGATGCGACATGCCGAACTCCCGCTGGAAATCGTCAACGCACTCAAAATCGCCAAGGCACTGAAATGGAAGGAGAGGGCAAAACAGGCCCGTCACGCCACCTCGGGACGGCGCCCGGGGTTTGCGTGTCGGTGTTGAGCGTGCCGCTTCGACCGGCCCGCTCAGTGGTCCGCCTTGATTGCCCGCTTCGAAGATGCCGGAACGTGCCCGCCTCAGCGCGCCCTGCCGCCCGCTTCCGGGCGCCAACGGCCACGCCCGAGGCGTATCAAAGGCCGTTCCGTCGCCGCTCCCCCTCCATCCCTTGCCTCATTCACAAAGACGTCTTCTTCGCCGGACGGGGCTGTCCGGGAACCATGGATGGCATGCTGCATCGTTGATAAGCGAAGTCTGAAATGGCGGCCATACACATTGTCGCGAGCGGCGGGCGACGACGGCGTCTGCGGTTGCCCTGACGTTTGGGGCTAGGCCGGGCAACGTCGTCAGGTATACGCTGCGGTCGGCCGTGAAGGGGGGGCGCGATGCGGATTTTCTTGATCGTCGCACTGCTGCTAGCATCGCAACTCGCCGAGGCAGGGCAGGAGCCGCCCTTTCCACAATTGGACACACAAGGCTATTGCACCGCGCTCGTTTCGAAAATGCTCGTCAAGGCCGAGCAACAGGCCGAGAAGGATAAGTGCCTTACCGACGAGACGGCGCTGAAGGCCAAACTGGAACCCTTCTGGTATCTCGTCACACCGGAGGAAAACCAAAGGCTCATGCGCGATTATATGAAGGAGGTCAGGTTCCACACCTATCTCACCGTCGGGGACCTGGTTGACTCGGCGTTGGGGCGGGCCTGCCTCGATGGCCGCGTCTTCTGCAGCATCGGCGAACCGACGGCGGACACCCTGTTTTCCGCCTTGAAAAGCGACCCTTATTGCAATGCGAAATTCCCGGACGAGAAGGCGAATGAGCGACGCGATTGCCTGGAAGGGGAAGAGAAGCGCAAGGCCATTCTGGCTGGATACTGGGCCGCGCTGCGACCGGATTGGAGAAGCTACTGCCTTCAGTTTTTTTCCCAATCTGGAAAATTCACGCCGTTCCAGGTGCTGTCCGGTTGCGTTGCCCGCGACATCGGCGACCAATGCCTGAAGCAGAAGCGCCAGTGCCGGCCGGGCTAGCTTGCTGGACGCGACAATGAGGAATCATCGAAGGGAGCATCGCGATGACCAACGCCACGCCACTTGATCCGAGACCGCTTGCGGAGATCGCCAGCTATCACGCCCACATCTATTACGGCGATGCGGCCCAGCGCCGGCAGGCCGAATGGCTGCGCCAGCGCATCGCAGAGCGTTTTCGCGTGCGCCTCGGCAACTGGCGCGACGAGCCGGTCGGCCCGCATGAGCAGGCGATGTACCAGGTCTCCTTCGCCACCGAAATCTTCGCCACGCTGGTCCCCTGGCTGATGCTGAACCATGGGGGCCTGAGCATCCTCATCCACCCCAACACCACCAACCCCAAGCGCGACCACCTGATCGACCCGATCTGGATCGGCCGGGCGCTCGGTGTGCATGGCGACGTGCTCGGCGAAGAGGATGAGGCGGAGGAGGCGCTGGCGGTGAATACGGAGCCGACGCTGGGGGCGTAGGGGCGGAAGTAGGGTTGGCGCTGCTAACAGCGCACCAGAAACGGGGGGAAATCAGATGCTCACCGACGCGTTGCTCGAGGAGTTGCGTTGCAAAGGCGAGGGTTCCGACTTGGACTACAAGGGCGAGCGCTATCCTTTTGCCAAGGCCAGCGACGAAGAGAAGTCGGAAATTCTGAAAGACATCTTGGCTCTAGCAAACGCGCATAGGGAAAGTGCCGGTTACATACTGATTGGGTTCAAGGAGAACCCGCCCCATCCTGCAGAAGTGGTTGGATTGTCGTCAGAAGGCGCCATTGATGATTCGCGTCTTCAAGAATTCGTTAATGGGAAGTTGGAGAGCAAGCTCGACTTCCGTTACGAGGAAGGATTGTTCGAAGGCCAGCAGATCGCGGTGATCTCCATACCGAAACAGCAGCGGCCCTTCTACCTCAAGAGAGACTACGGGAAGCTCACCAAGGACGTAGTTTACATCCGCCGGGGGAGTTCCACTGGGATCGCTTCACCTCGAGAAGTCGCGTTGATGGGAGCAGCCAACATGGCGCGGGGCGAGGCCCGGGTTTTGCTGTCGTTCCAAGCTCCAGATAATCAGCCTCTGCCGCACAGATTCGATAGAGAATTCTTGGTTTTTCCAAAAAAATTGCCCGATTTCGCCGAAAATCGAAACGAGATGTTCAATTTCCCAAGGCCTCTTTCGAATAAAAACTATTGGAGAGACGGAGCTTACTATTACTCAAGCTGGCGGCGGGCGATACAGGTTAGATTAATATTGACTAACAATTCTGAATTCTCCATTGGAGATGCCCATCTCGAAGTGATTTGCCGTTGCCCAGAAGGAGAGTCTGTGTCGCTGCTTCGCGTCGACTGCATGCCCGAAGTGCCAGACACCTCCTACTTAGCCCACGTCAGGCTAGAGCGTGCCAACCAGTTGATGGTTGTCGATGATCGGGGCTCCGAGCCAGTCGCTCATATAACCTTAGGAACGATACGACCAGGCCAAACGGTTCGCGCTGAAGAGGATCTAGCAATCTTGCCCTCGGCCCCGGGGCGCTACCTTCTTCAAACTCGCATCCTGGCCAACGAAATCCCGAACCCGCTACTGATAGAACATGAGTTTGAGGTGGTCGGTTCGGTGACGAAGGTTGGTGCGTCGGACTTCTTTGCATTGATGGACGCGCTCTCAGATGAGGGTGAGGACTAGTAGCGATCTCATTGTGTTTCTAAAGTTCAGGCCTCTGGCAGGCTCCAATTGCTCGATGCAGATTGCGCCCCGTATGCAACCTCCGGCTTGCGGACGCGCTGGCAGGGCGTCCGCAAGGTCAGGGCGGTACGGGCGACTTTGAGCTTTATGGCTTCCTCACAACCAAGTCCAAGGCTTTGATAGCACCGATCCACGAGAAGGCGATGCCGGTGCTCCTCACCGCCCGGGAGGAGGTGGAAACCTGGCTCCCAGTTCCATGGTCGGAGGCGTAGCACACGCAACGGACAGCCCCGTACGAAGCCTTGGTGATTCTCGAGAAGTTGGCCACGCAAATTAGGTTTCCGAAAGGCCCAAATAAGGGGCAGCCATCACTGCTGTGACGTGGCAATTCTAGTCTGGGCTGCGCCAAAGGACTCAATAACCGGAGCGAGTTCTTCAATCCTAAAGGCCTTGGCGCAATAGCCGAGATTGATCATCAAGTTCGTCCGGGCAACTTGGTAGCTGGTCGGCACCGGGGCTGGAACTATGAGTCCTTCGGCCGTCATCATCGGACCCGAATGCAATATCCCTATTAGGTAGATAAGCGGTCGTGTCATGAAGTTGATATTGCCGGCATCGTCAGGGAAAATGTGCTCAAAGAAGGCAAAGATCGGGGAGCCGGAGGATCCTCCAAATGCAGCAATATCGATCACAATATCGGCGCTTCCTCGATAGTTCGCGGCATAGGGCATTGCCAGTGTCCCGCGTCTGATTATAGGCAGGTTGTTCACGTCGTCCATTATCCCGTTCGGAAAGCCCACCATCAGAACGCTCGTTGCCACATTGAGGGCGCTTTGTATGTTGGCGGGTGGCAAGTTTTCTTTTGTTAATAGGAGCGCGAAAGGCTTCTTGCCGACCGCTTCGAGGCTGTCAGTGATCGGATTCAATGGGACCGCAGCTAAGTCGACGCTCGGGTCTGGATGTTCAAAGATGGGCAATTCGCCAGCTTCGGCACGAACTGCGGTAGCAGGACCAAGGATGCGGTTCCTATCACCGTCCATGGCGCCTACATCGAATTCAATCCATGTCTTCCGTGTCAGGACGTGCTTGTTAGATACGATGAGCGCAACTTGATGGGGACCTACATCGAGCCTGTAGAAGAAGCCCGTTCCAGTGTGCACCATGTTAGGATGTATTGGATCGCCGGCCCGAATTCGGATCACGGTGAAGGGCAGTCCTTTAAGGCCAGTTCGCTGGCTATCGTCGGCCATCGCCATTTCTCAAACCCATCGCGTCGAAAGTTTTGATAACACACAGAAGTTTCGCCCGCGATATTGCCAATCCATTGGGTGGACGGGACAACTCCGCGCTTGGATGAGCTGCACGGAGCTTCGGGGATAAGCCCCAGAGTCCAGAAGCCAAACTCCAAGCGTCCAAAATATACAAATGATTAAAGTGGACAACCAAGCTGTTTGCTAATAGCCCGAAATCAATTGCTGCCGGCCTCGTTCCCGGTTATCGAAAAGATGGAGGCGACATTAAATGGCTAAAGAAGAGACTGGCACTGTGGGCACGGCGACAGACGGCGAGTTGGATACAGCAGTAAGCGTCGCGGGAGCAATCCAAGCTGTAGTGGAGGAGTTTGACGTTCAGCCGGTCCTATTCATCGGCGCAGGCCTAGCTCGGAGATACATGCAAGCTCCGGATTGGGAGGGTGCGCTCAGGTACGCCCTCGAAATTCTTGGTGAGAGTGCGCCATCGTATTCTTACTTCGCCCAGAAGTTCGGGGACGACAAAGTCAAGATCGGTACCGCCATAGCCGACTTGATCTTCGAATGGGCATGGAGCGACGGTAGAGATCATTTCGACGCCGCGCTTTTCGAGGGAGCCGACAGACATGTGTTCATAAAATCGATAATCGCCGAGCATCTGAAGAAGATCACACCGGCCGATCGCGACGGTCTTGCGGCGAAATATAATGAAGAGATATCCGCGTTGAGGGACATACGCCCTCATGCGATCATAACTACAAATTATGATTCCATGATCGAGCTGATTTTTGAGGGCTACGAACCTATAGTTGGCCGTGGCGTACTGAGGTACGACCTCAATTCCTTCGGCGAAATCTTTCATATTCACGGCATGCTTGGAGAGCCACAAAGCCTCGTTCTCACTAGCGGTGACTATGAGAACTGGCACAAGCAGAGCCGATACTTCGCGGCAAAGCTCCTCACCTATTTTGTCGAACACCCAGTCTTTATTTTTGGCTATGGCTTGGGTGACCCGAATGTCCGGACACTCCTCCAGGATATAGGGCGGATTGTTGCCGACGAGACCGGTTTGGTTAGCAACGTTGCCCAGGTGGTATGGCATGCCGAACTTAAATCAGGTCCATCGCAGTCCGAAGTGGTAATCGACGACGATGAAGAAAGCGGTCGACAATACAGGTTACGCGTCTTCAACGTGTCATCTCTAAGGGAGGTCTTCGAGTTGCTGTCCGCAAGGCACGAGTTGAAGCAGGTAAATCCTGCCTTGCTTCGAGCTTTGGCTGCGAGATTGATGAAGCTCACGCGCAAGGATATTCCTCGCGGAACTGTGGAGGTGGACTATGCTACTCTAGAAAAGGTTGCCCAAGACGATGAGCAACTCCCCCGTATGCTCGGTCTAACCTTTGCTGACACCGACAACAAGACACATCCCTTTACGCTATCGCAAGTTGCGGACGAGTTAAAGCTGAAGGGGTGGAATGATCTAAATCCAGTTATCCGAAAAATTAAGGATGAGAAAAGGGTTGATTTGCGAGCGTCTGATAATTGTTATCACGAGCGGATTAAGACAGGAAAGAGATCAGCCACGAGGAAGTGGTCGCATGAAGCTGTCGATCTATTCCGCAATGTGATGGCAGGAAAGGAATATAAACTAAGAGATTGACTCGATCGAATGACAATCAAGTTTTTACAAATCAGCGTCTCAAACTAACTAGTTAACGACGGCAGCCTCACCCCCCCGCCAGCCTCGGCAGCAGAAATATCTCCGCGTCCTCCGGCAGTTCCTTACTCCACGTATCGCGATAAATCGTGCCATCAATCGCGACCGCGATCCCGCGATCGATCCACGGCTCAATTCCGGGATACTGTTCCGCCAGTTTGCGGAACAGTTCCCTTATGTCCTTGGCCTCGATGTCGTGCTTGGCTTTGCCTCCGGCGACGGTGCTGAGCGAGCCCCAGAGGGTGACTTCGACCATCGCCGCTAGCCTCGGTTCAGCCTTCCCGCTCCGCGTCGAGCGCCGCGAGAATGCGCGGCGGCGACATCGGGATGTGGGTCATGCGCACGCCGACCGCGTTCGACACCGCGTTGGCGATTGCCGCCAGCGGCGGCACGATCGAGGTTTCGCCCACGCCGCGCACGCCATAGGGGTGGTTGGGGTTGGGGATTTCCAGGATTTGCGTGTCGATCATCGGCAGGTCGGAGCACACCGGGATGCGGTAGTCGAGGAAGCCCGCATTCTGCAGCCGTCCGTCCTTGCCGTAGATATACTCCTCGTTGAGCGCCCAGCCGATGCCTTGCGCCGCACCGCCCTGGTACTGGCCCTCGACATAGGTCGGGTGCACCGCCTTGCCGGCATCCTGCACCACCGTGTAGCGGATAACCCGGGTCGCGCCGGTTTCGGGGTCGACCTCGATGTCGCAGATATGGGTGGCGAAGGAGACGCCCGCGCCGTCGGCCACGAGCTCGCTATGGCCGGCAATCGGTCCGCCGGTGGTGCCCGACTTGGCCGCGATGTCCTTCAGCGACAGCGGCGACAGATTGCCGTATTTCTCGCCCTTGGCGATGGCGTGGCCCTTTTCCCAGACCACGTCTTCCACCGGGATGTCCCACATCTGCGCCGCGCGGTCGCGCAGGATCAGAATAGCGTTGCGGGCGGCCGAGATCGTCGCCATCGAGGACGAGAAGGTGCCGCGGCTGCCGTCGGTCATGTCGTTGTAGCCCAGCGAGGACGTGTCGGCGACGATCGCCTTGAGCTGCGAATAGTCGATGCCGAGCTCCTCCGCCGCAACCAGCGACAGCGAGGCGCGGGAGCCGCCGACGTCGACGGTGCCCACGGCCAGCGACACCGAGCCGTCCATGCCAATATTCAAATCCACGCAGGTCTGGCCGCCGAAATTGAACCAGAAGCCGCAGGCCATGCCGCGCCCCTGGTTGGCTTTCAGCGGCGCCTTCATGTGCGGATGCTTCTTCACCGCCTCCAGCGTCGGACCGATGCCGATCGGCCCGTAGACCGGGCCGTAGGAGGCGCGGGTGCCTTCCTGCGCGGCGTTCTTGATGCGGAAATCCACCGCGTCCATGCCGATCTCGCGGGCGAGCTCGTCGATCGAGCTTTCCACCGCGAAGGCCGCCATCGGCGCCGACGGCGCGCGATAGGCCGCGGTCTTCGGCCGGTTGACCAGCACCTCGAAGCCGACGGTCTTGACGTTTTCGAGCTTGTAGCAGGCGAACGCCGTCATGGCGCCGATCTCGGCCCAGGAGCCGGCATAGGGGCCGCAGCTATAGCGCAGCGTCGCTTCCGCGGCGGTGATGGTGCCGTCCTTTTTCGCGCCGATCCTGACGTCGATCGAGGTGGCGCTGGTTGGCCCTGAGGCGCGGAACACCTCGTCGCGGGTCATGACGAGCTTCACCGGGCGGCCGGCCTTGCGCGACAGCGCCAGCGCCACCGGCTCGGCCCAGACATGGGTCTTGCCGCCGAAACCGCCGCCGATCTCCGACGAGGTGACGCGCAGCTTCGAGGCTTCGAGCCCAAGCAGTTGGGCGCAATGCTGGCGGTAGACGAAATGGCCTTGCGTGCAGACCCACAGATCCGCCGTGCCGTCCGGGTTGACGCTCGCCACGCAGGCATGCGGCTCGATATAGCCCTGATGCGTCTGCTCGGTCTTGAACGAGCGTTCGATCACGAAATCGGCCTCGGCGAAACCCTTGTGGACATCGCCATGGCCGAACTGCGTGCGCTTGGTGATGTTGGAGGGCTTTGCCGGCTTTTCCTCGAGACCCTCGGTGAAGACCTGGTCGTTGATCAGCGGCGCGTGGTGATGCGCGGCCTCGTCGACATCGGTGACATGCGGCAGCACCTCATAGTCGACCTCGATCAGCTTCAGCGCCTGGCGGGCGATGCGGGCGTCGATCGCCGCCACCGCGGCCACCGCATGGCCGTCATAGAGCGCCTTCTTGCGCGCCATCGAGTTGTCGAGAATGTCGTACATGGCGGCGTCGCCATCGGTGAGGTCCGGCAGGTCCTTCGCCGTGATCACCGCCTTCACGCCGGCGAGCTTTTCCGCCTTCGAGGTGTCGATGCTCTTGATCACCGCATGGGCGTGCGGGCTGCGTAAGATCCGGCCCACCAACTGTCCAGCCATGTTGAAGTCGGCGCCGTAGCGGGCGCGTCCGGTCACCTTGTCGATGCCGTCGGGGCGGAGCGGGCGCGTGCCAACCGAGGAGAATTTGCGTCCGGTAAAGCGCGGATCGAAATTCATGATCAGGCTCCCTTCATCACGTTGGCCGCGTCCTGGACGGCGCGCACGATCTTGTCATAGCCGGTGCAGCGGCAGAGGTTGCCGGCCAGCCCGAAGCGGATTTCCTCCTCGGTGGGCGAGGGGTTCTTGGCCAAGAGGTCCTTCGCCGCGATCAGGAAGCCCGGCGTGCAGATGCCGCATTGCAGCGCCGCATGCTCGATGAACTTCTGCTGCAGCGGGTGCAACTGGTCGCCATGCGCCATACCTTCGATGGTCTCGACCTTGCGGCCTTCGGCTTCCGCGCCCAGCACCAGGCAGGAGCAGACCAGCCTGCCGTCGACGATGACGCTGCAGGCGCCGCAGTCGCCGGTGCCGCAGCCTTCCTTGGCGCCGGTCAGGCCGAGGCGATCGCGCAGCACTTCAAGCAGCGTCTCGTCGGGCTGGCACAGATATTCGACGGCGTCGCCGTTGATGGTGGTTGATACAGCTACACCGGCCATTATTTGCCTCCCGCACGCTTGTAGGCGATAGCGGCGGCCCTTTGCGCCAGCACGCCCGCGACTTTCCGCCTGAATTCGATGGTGCCGCGCTTGTCGTCGATCGGACGGCAGGCGCCTGAGCAGATCTTGGCCAGCCGCTCCAGCGTGGCTTCGTCGAGCTTCGAGCCGACCAGCACCTGGCCCGCTTCCTCGACCAGCAGCACGGTCGGTGCGGCGGCGCCCAGCGCAACGCGCGCGGTCTTGATCGCGCCCTTGTCGTCCAGCGTCAGGTTGACGCCGGCGCTCACCACCGCGATGTCCATCTCGGTGCGCGGAATGAAGCGCAGATAGGCGTCGCCTGCATGCACGGGGCGCTTGTCGAGCAGGATCGCCTCGATGATCTCGCCCTTGGCAAGCGATGTGCGGCCGGGTCCGGTCGGCACGCTTTCCACGGCAATGGTGCGCTTGCCCGAAGGCCCGGCGACCACCGCCTTGGCGCCGGCCGCCACCAGCGCCGGCACGCTGTCGGCGGCGGGCGAGGCGTTGCAGAGATTGCCGGTGATGGTGCAGCGGCCCTGCACCTGCTTGGAGCCGATCAGATTGGCCGCCTCGACGACGCCCGGCCACGCCTTGCGCACGGCCTTGTTCTCGCCCAGCACCGCGCAGGGCACCGCGGCGCCGATCCGGAAGCCGTCAGCCGTTTCGGTGATGTCGGCCAGGCCGCCTATCGCCTTGATGTCGACGATCAGCTCGGGCTCGATGAAGCCGCCCTTCATCCTCACCAAAAGGTCACTGCCCCCGGCAAGGATCGCGGCCGGGCCTACCGCCTTGGCGAGCTCGCCAACGGCATCTTCGATTGAAAGCGGACGTATGTAACGCATCGTCTCCCCTTGGTCGTCGCTATGTCAGCGACCGTTATAAAGAGTCTGGTTATAATGGCCATCCCGTTCATGCATGTCCGGGTTGGGCCAGAGCGATGCTCCAGATGCGCCCAGCGGGCAGGCCAGGGCAGGGCGGCCACTTCCTTCTCCTCGTCATTATACGGGGAGAAGGTCCCGGCAGGCGGATGAGGGGCGGCGCCGGCGTCGGTGATTGCCCGTCTCCGCCACAAACCGCAAAACTGTTATTCGCCTCAGGCGATTGCCGTTCCCGAGGCCCATACCGGCTCGAATGAGACGTTGCGCAACCCGGCGTTGCGCACCCGCTCCACGAACACCTCGTTGACGAAGACAGGGGAACCCCGCATCGGCAGCTTGAACACTTCCGCCGTGCCGATCTTGGCGGCGTCGAAAGCATATCGCTCGATCGCCAAGATATCGCCGTCGTCGAAGCGCACGATCCGCGAATTCGCCTCGTCCAGCGCATCGATCACCTTGGTGACGTTGAGCAGCCAGACCTTCTCGCCGCGCAGCGCGACGAGCTCGCCATAGGGGGCGAGCGTCGCCGCCAGCGCATCGACGGCCGCCTGGCGCAAAAGCGGGGCGTGCTCGCCGAGCCAGGGGAAATCGGAATAGAGCCGCTCGCCTTCCTCGACGCGCCGCATCACCGGCGGCTGCCAGCCGTCCAGCGAGCGCCCATCGAGGCCGAAGAACACCTCGTAAGTCTCGTCATCGACCGGCAGCACCCATTCCTGCCCCTCCGACACGGCGAATTGATGGATGGTCGTCATTGCAAGATGTCCCGCTGGTTCGACTGAGGCATGGGATGACGGCTCGTGCCCGATGCCCTGCGGCCCTCGACAGCGCGCGAAACCATGCACCGGCCGGAAGCGGTATTCAAGCAAGGCCAGCCTGGCCGCGTCGCACGCCAGGCCGACACCTGCGAGGCAACCGAGCGTCCGGCGGGACAATGATGGTCGGCGGCGGATGCTGGCGCCTGCGCTTGCAGGGTGCGCGGGACCAATCCCCGACCGGACACCGGTCGATATTGTTATGCCGGCTTGCCGCCTGTATGAGCGGGCATGACCTCGCTCTCCCGTCTCGCCGCGCTCGTCCTGCTGGCCATCATCACCTTTGCAACGCTGTCGCCCATCCAGTTCCGGCCGCATCTTGGCGACGCCAACGTGGAGCGCGCTTTGGCCTACATCCTGTTCGGGCTGGCCCTGGCGCTCGGGTTTCCGTCCCGGGTCGCGCAGACCGTGCTGTTCGTTTGCGTGGTGGCCGGTGTGCTGGAGTTCCTGCAGCTATTCGATCCCGGCCGGCATGCGCGCGCCCTCGACGCCCTTGTCAAGGCGGCGGCGGGCGTCGCCGGGATCGTGCTGGGGCGCATCATCATCGCGCTCGCCAGCCGGGCCGCTGCGCGCCGCTAGCCCCACGACGTCGCGGCCCCGGTGGTGTTTCGACCGCATGCAGGTCGGAATCAGAAGGCCCGGCCCTGGGATTTCGCATAATGTCCGGTTGAGCGAGGATGGTCCCGGAGGCAAATGGCCAAGAAGTTCGCATTTCTCCTGGTGCGCGATTTCACCCTGTCGCCGCTATCACTGTTCATCGACACGCTCAGGTTGGCCGGCGACGAGGGCGACCGCAGCCGCAGGATCGAGTTCGACTGGGAGATCGTCGGCGAGCGCGGCCTGCCGATCCGCGCCAGCTGCGGCGTCGAATTGCTGCCGACCAAGGCGATGGGCAATCCCGAGGACTTCGACAATGTCGTGGTGGTCGGCGGCCTGCTCGACACCAACCGCAAGCTGAGCTCGGAAAAGGAGGCGTTCCTGCTGCGCGCCGCCGCGAAAGGCGTGCCCCTTACCGCGCTCTGCACCGGCAGCTTCGTGCTGGCGCGCTATGGCCTGCTCGACGGCTACAGCGCCGCCGTCAGCTGGTTCCACATCAAGGATTTCCGCGCCGAGTTTCCAGATGTCAACGCCCATGCCGACAGCCTCTATTCCGTCGACCGCGGCCGCGCCACCTGCGCCGGCGGCACGGGAGCGGCCGACCTCGCCGGCTATTTCGTCTCGCAATTCATCGGCCAGAAAGCGGCGGAGAAGGCGGCCAAGATCCTGGTGCTCGACCGCATCCGTTCCAGCCGCGACGTGCAGCCGGTCGGCGACCTTTTTCCCGCGGCCATGAGCCGCGCGGTGAAGCGGGCGCTGCTTCTGATGGAAAGCAATCTCCAGGAGACGCTCTCCGTCGCCGAGATCGCGGCCAGGCAGAACTGCTCGCGCCGCCAGCTCGAGCGCCTGTTTGGCGCCGAGCTCGGCATCGGCCCGATGGCCGCCTATCTGGCGCTGCGGGTGCATTACGCCAAGTCGCTGCTCGAGGGCAGCGATCTCGCGATCGGCGAGATCGCCTACCGCTGCGGCTTCCCCAATGCCGGCCATTTCAGCCGCGTCTTCCGCCAGCAGACCGGCATCACGCCGACCAATCTGAGGCACCCGAACCGCACGGTTGCCGCTGCCGCGAAATGATGAAGGTCCGCGATGACCGTGGTCGGGTCGCATGACCGGGCCTGGCCGATTGCGCCGGCGCACAAACGAGCCGTAGCTTCGTGACGAGCGGCGGTTGCGCCGCTGTTTCAACAAGTCGAATTCGCCTTCGGAGAGCCATGCCGCATTATCCCGACGCCATGCCCGGATCGAAAACCCTGTTCGAGCGCGCCAGGAAGGTGATGCCGGGCGGCAACACGCGCACCACGGTGTTCGTCGATCCGTTCCCGATCTATGCCGCGCGGGGCGAGGGCTGCAGGGTCTGGGATGTCGACGGCAATTCCTACTACGACTGCATCAACAACTTCACGTCGATGATCCATGGCTACGCGCAACCCGATGTCACCGCGGCCGTGACCGAGCAACTGGCGTTCGGCACCGCTTTCGGCACCCCGACGCTGAGCGAGATCGAACTCGCCGAGCTTCTGGTCGAGCGGCTGCCCTCGGTCGACCAGATCCGCTTCACCAACTCCGGCACCGAGGGCGTGATGATGGCGATCAAGGCCGCGCGCGCCTTCACCGCGCGGCCGAAGATCGTCAAGATCGAGGGCGCCTATCACGGCTCCTACGATTTCGCCGAAGTGAGCCTGGATTCCTCGCCCGCCAACTGGGGCGATCTGCCGAGGTCGACGGCCTATGCCAAGGGCACGCCGCGCGGCGTGCTGGACGACGTGATCGCCGTGCCCTTCAACGACACCGAGGCGCTGCGCGCCGTCTTCGCCGCGGAAGGCGAGACCATCGCGGCCGTGCTTGTCGACCCGATGCCCAACCGCGCCGGGCTGATTCCGGCGCGCCGGGATTACCTCCGCGCGATGGTCGAGATCGCCCATGCCGCGGGCGCGCTGGTCATCTTCGACGAAGTCATCTCGTTTCGCCTCGGATGGTCGGGCGCGCAAGGCCTGTGGGGCATCGAGCCCGACCTCACGGCGCTCGGAAAAATCATCGGCGGCGGTTTTCCGGTCGGCGCCGTGGGCGGGCGGGCCGATGTCATGGCGGTGTTCGATCCGACCGCTGGCAAGCCAGCGCTTCCGCACGGCGGCACCTTCACCGCCAATCCGGTCACCATGCGCGCCGGCCTTGCCTCGATGCGGGCGCTGACGAAAGAGAGCTTTGCCCATCTCGATCGTCTCGGCGCATCCTTGCGCGAAGGGGTCGTCGCCTCATTCGGAAAGCATCGGCTTGCCGGCCAATGCGTCGGCGTCGGCTCGCTGTTCAAGGTTCATTTCACGTCGCATCCCGTCACGGACTACCGCTCCATCTATCCAGGTCCGGCCGAGCACAGGAAGTTCGACGCCTTCCACAAGGGTTTGCTTGGCCGCGGCGTGCTCTCCGCCAGCTACGGCCTGTTCGCGCTGTCGACGCCGATGACCGAGGAAGACGCCGGCGCCATCCTTCAAGCGATCGACGCGACCCTGGGCGACGTCGCCGCGCAGTCCTGATTGAGGCAGAACCACGGATGACAGCTTCTCCTCATGTCGTTGTGATCGGCGCGGGCACGCTGGGCATGTGCACGGCGCTCAACCTCGTCGAGCAGGGCGCGCGCATCACGGTGCTCGAAGCCCAGTCGATTGCTTCGGGGTCGAGCGGCCGGTCGGTCGGCGTCGTCGGATCGCAATTGACCGACCCGTTCGAGATCATGCTGCGCGTTCATGCGCTGCGCCGGTTCCGCCACTGGGAGGGCGAGGGGCTTCGCTTCAATCATATCGGCTATCTGCGGCTGGCCCGCACGCCGGCGCAGATGACGCTGTTCGCGAGATCGGTCGAGATCCAGGCCGAGGCGGGGCTGAGGTCGCGCCTGATCCGCGCCAACGAACTCAGGGACCTCGTTCCGCACATCAATCCTGACGGGCTCGAAGGCGGATTGTTCGGGCCAGACAACGGCTTCATCGACCCGCACGAGATGTGCAATTTGCTGGCGGGCATCGTGCGTGAGAAGGGCGGCGAGATCCGCCAGTACCGCAAGCTGCTCGGCGTGCAACGGCGCCCGGGCGGCTATAGGCTGGAGACCAGCGGCGACGCCACCGATGGCAAGCCCCGGCTGATCGATTGCGATGTCGTGGTCAATGCGGGCGGCGCCTGGGCGCCGCAGGTCGCCGCGCTTTTCGGCCAGCGGCTGCACATCTGGCCCGAGCGCCACGAAGCCGTCGTCATCCATCTGGACGAGCCGCTCGACTACACCATGCCGATGGTGATGGACCTCGTGAACAGCGAAGGCAGCGGCCTCAACTTCCGCCATGAAAAGCCGGGCGAGCTGATCGCCGAGATCCACAAGGTGAACTCGATCGCGCCGGAAGACCCCGACAATTACAACGACCAGTGCGAGGAGCAGTCGAAGGTCGATCTGGCCGAGCTGCTTTTGGAACGCGTGCCCGATCTGCCTGGAGCGCGGCTCGGCCGTGGCTGGGCGGGCCTTTATCCGGTCACCGCCGACCATCGCCCCTTCGTCGGGCCGCTCGATGCCTCGGAACCGTCACTGATCACGGCCGCCGGCGCCGGCGGCTACGGCATCCAGCTCGCCCCGGTCATCGGCCAGATCGCGGCCGACTGGGTGCTTCGCGGCGCGCCGGTTTCGGTGCCCGGTTCGCAGAGCCTGGCGCCGTCGGCCGAGCGTAACGTCCTCGGTCACTGACCGGCGCGCCAAGCCGGCCCGGATGCCTAAGATGCGAGCTTTGCCGTTAACCATCGATTAACTATCCGGTCGCCTTTAATAGTGTTCTGGAGGATACTGATTTTGGCCGCGAGCAATCACCTTGCGACTGCCGAAATGAGAAAAGAAGCGACGGATACCGTCGCCGTCTGCCGGGGAGGCGCCCAGCATCTTTTGATGAGGAGTGCCGGCATGAATATCGAGGAAGCAGTCACTGCGGCGACGGCAGGGTCGGGCACGCTCCTGTCCTGTCTTGGCCACCCGGTCGTCGCCTATCACGTCACGGCCATCATGCGCGAATCCGACAAAATCCACGCGCGGCAGATGCAGCTTGCCTTGCTGCGGCGAAGCATCGAGGCTCTTGTCGACGACGGCTTCGAAGACCTCGAGGCCGAAATTTTTGCTTCGCAGTTCGACGGTCGCGTCGACTCGGCCTGGGACCTTCTGCATATGGCCGGCGGCACGCCGCATTGATCCCTGCGGCATGGCTTGGTCGGCCAACTATGTAACACCCCCGATATGAGATAGACTGCCGCTCACGTCTGGGCTGGCGTTCATGGAACGGGGGGCATGCGATGCAGGCGATACCGATAGCGCATCCGGCAGAGCAACCTGCCGCGATCTCGATACCTTCCCTGGGTGGCTATCCCACCGCCGTCTTCTGCTGGCTGCTCTCGGCCGGCGTCTATATCGCCGCCAAATGGGTAGCGCCGGAAATGCCACCCTGGGGGCTGTGCTTCTGGCGGCTCCTGCTGGCCTGCGCCATCCTGCTGCCGATCGTGCATCGCCATCACGGCGCGATGATTGCGCTGCTCAAAGCCCGGCCGCTGGAGATCGTCGCCGTCGGCGCCATCGGGCTGACGCTCTGCCAGGGCATGATCTATCATGGCCTGAACGACACCGACGCGACGACGGCCGGCATCATCATGGCGATGTCGCCGATAATGACCATGGTGCTGGCGCGCTTGGTGCTTGGTGAGCCGCTCGGCCTCTGGAAATCGCTCGGCGCGGTTGCGGCACTTGCCGGCATGCTGGTCATCGTCGCGCATGGCAAGCTGGACGCACTGGTGCAACTGCGCTTCAACATCGGCGAATTGTGGATCGTCGGCAGCGCCTTCTGCTGGGCGCTCTACACGGTGCTGCTGCGCCGCTCCAAATTCGGCCTCGAGCTCCTGCCGCTGGTCGTGCTCCTGCTCGGCGCCGGCGCGCTGGTGGCGCTGCCGTTCCACCTCTGGGAAATCGTCAACGACGAACGCTCCGCCCTGAACGGCAATGGCTTGCTCGCGCTCGCCTATCTGGCCGGCCCTGGAGGCGCGCTGATGTATTATCTCTACAACAAAAGCGTCGAGGCGCTGGGCGCCAGCCGGGCAAGCATGCTGCTCTATCTGCAGACACTGTTCGTCGCCATTCTCGCCTATCTGCTGCTCGGCGAGAGCCTGCATGACTACGATCTGCTCGGCGCGGCCTTCATCGTGGCCGGGGTCCTGCTGGCGACAGTGATCAAGCCGAGGGTGGTTCCGGCAAAGGCTTGAAGCCGGGCCGTCACGGGCGTGCCTCGTGCTCTCCAGTCTGAAACTGTTGCTGCCGTGAGGCTCCAAGCTTTCCTAAATTAGCCGATTTTGCTATTGGCTGCCCTTCGCAGCGCCGGCCAAGGCCGAAGGGGGATCATGGCGATCGACAAGCGCGTGAACGCATGAACGGCGCTCAGCATATGCTGGAGTTGCGCGTGCTTGGCGATTTTCAGGTGATGCGCGACGGCCAGCCGCTCGACCTGCCGCCGTCGCGCAAGACGCGGGCGCTGCTTGCCTACCTCGCCGTCACCGGCAGGCGGCACCAGCGCGAGCGGCTGTGCGAAATATTCTGGGACATTCCCGACGATCCGCGCGGCGCCTTGCGCTGGAGCCTGTCCAAAATCCGCCAGGTGCTAGGCGACGACGAATCCGCCCTTGCCACGGATCGCAACGCCGTCGCGCTCAACCTCGAGACGGACCATGCGCGGCTGGCGCCGCTGGTGAAGGCCGATCTTTCGTCCCGCTCGACGGAGGAGCTCGAAGCCGCCCTGGCCTCGATCCGCGGCTGCTTTCTTGCCGATCTCTCGCTCGAACGCTGCTTCGACTATGAAGCCTGGCGGCAGGCCATCGCCAGCGAGGTGGAGATCGTCGAGCTCGGCATCCTGCGCGAGCTGGTCGAGCGCCTGGCGGACCAGCCGCGGCGGGCGCTGCCCTTCGCCCAGCGCCTGCGCAGCCTCGTGCCCGACGATGCGAGGCTCGCCGCCGAGACCGAGGCGCTGGAGGACAAGGTCCGCTCGGCCGCCGCGCAAGCCACGGGCCGCGCGCCGCAGCCTACTTCTCCCACGCCGCCGAGACCCGTCACGTCATCGCAGGATCCTCGCCGCGCCGTGCAATTCTGCCGGGCTCTCGACGGCACCAGGCTCGCCCACGCCAGCACCGGCAACGGCCCCGCGATCCTGCGCGCCGCGCACTGGATGTCGCATCTCACCTTCGACTGGGACAGCCCGATCTGGCGGCACTGGATGCGGGAATTGTCGCGCCAGAACCGGCTGGTGCGCTATGACGAGCGCTGCAATGGGCTTTCGCAGCGGCACGTCGTCGACATCTCGTTCGAGACCATGCTGTCGGACCTCGAATGCGTGGTCGAGGCGACGGGGCTCGAACGCTTCACCTTGCTCGGCCTGTCGCAGAGCTGCGCGGTATCGATCGCCTACGCCATCCGCCATCCCGAGAAAGTGTCGGGCATGATCCTTTACGGCGGCTACGTCAAAGGCTGGCGGGCGCGCGGCGACGCGGGCGAGATCGCCACACGCGAGGCCGCGGCGACGCTGATGCGCGAGAGTTGGGGCAAGCCGAACCCGATGTTCCGGCAGGCCTTCTGCTCCATGTTCATCCCCGGCGCCACGCATGAGCATTTCGCCTGGATGGACGATCTGATGCTGCGTACCGTCTCGCCCGACGATGCCTGGCGCCTTCAGAGTTCCTTTTCGGTGATAGACGTCGGCGACTTGCTTGAGAAGGTGAGCGTGCCGACGCTGGTGCTGCATGCGCGGGACGACAACGTGGCGCCGGTGGAGTCGGGCCGCACCATGGCCGCGGGCATTCCCGGCGCGCGCTTCATCGAGCTCGACAGCCAGAACCACATCCTGCTCGAAGGCGAGCCCGCCTTCGAGGAGTTCATAGACCACGTTCGCGCCTTCATCGCCGAGACGGCGGGCCGGTAACCGGCCGCTCGAAAAGTTCTCAACCCCTGGCCACGGGCACGGTGAACACCGTCGCTGTGCCGGTGAGACAAAGCTCGCCGGCTTCGTTGCGCACCGATGTCTCCAACTTCGTGATCGGCTTGTCGGCGCGCACCTCCTTGACCTCGACGCGGCCGGTGATCAGTTCGCCGACGCCGACCGCCTTGACGAATTTCCACGAGACTTCGAGAAACACCGAACCTGGGCCGGGGAGGTCTTCCGCCACCACCGCATTCAGGATGCCTGAGGTGACGCCGCCCTGCACGATGAGCTTGCCGAACACCGAAGCCTCGGCCAGCGCCTTGTCGTAATGCAGCGGATTGCGGTCGCCGGTCATCTCGGCGAAGGCGTCGATATCCTGGGGCTGCGTGCGCCGCGAGCGCTCGGCGAAGGCGCCCACCTTTGGCCGACCGTTGATGACGCCGACCCAGCCGTCCTTCATCAGATGCACAGTCATGGTCTTGCTCCGGTTCGGTTGCGATTGAGGTTCGAGCCGGTCGAGGCCGGCGGCTCGTCCTGGTTGGCCGGCGCCCGGTGGGCCGTCGGCCGCGATGCCGGGGAAGGGGCACGGCGGACCGGTATGGGCTGCCCGGCCAGCGCCTGCACCTCGGCCTTCAGCACGGCGCTGAAGCGGCGATGCCGCTCGCCGAGATCGTCGAGCGTCCAGTCGAAGCCGGCGATCGCGTCGGTGGTATCCAGGATCTGGTTGGCGATCATGTCGCGCTGCTGCTGCCAGATCGCGAATGCGGCTTCGGACCCGTCGAGGATCGCCCGCGCGAGGCTTTCGGCGTCGCGCAGCGCATCCGAAATGCCGTGCGAGGTGATGGGGTCGCGGAAGAAGCCGGCGTCGCCGACCAGCGCCCAGCCGGGGCCGTGTGGCTGGCGGATATAGCCCGGCACGCCTCGGAAGGCTTGCAGGCGGGCATCCTTCGGCGCTCGGGCCGCTTGTGCGGCCAGCGCCGGCGAAAGCGCTTCCAGCACATCCATGCGGGCACGCGCGTGGCCGAGACGGAAGCGCTGGTCGAACAGACCAGTCGGCACCGAGGCGACGATGCAAGCGAGGCCGTCATTGGTCGGGATGAACGAGCCGGCGATGCCATCGCGGAAATACCAATGGTAGCCGGCGCCGGCCTCGACCGGGGCGTAGCCATAGACATGGGCGGCCGACACCGCGCCGCGCCGTAAGGGCTGGGCGTCGACGCATTTCGCCACCAGCGAGCCGACGCCGTCGGCGCCGACCACGATATCGGCGCTGACCCGGAGCGATGCGCGGCCGGCGGCGCGGATCTCGATGCCGCGAACGCGCCCGCGCGTGTCGGCGAAGAGGTCGCCGACCGCCACTTCGTGCAGGATCTCCGCGCCGGCCTTGCGCGCCGCATCGACCAGGATGCGGTCGAGCACGGTACGCCGCGGCGCGATCAGGCCGGGAAGGTCGGAACCGGCGGCGAGCGGGATGGTGATCTCCTCGTCGCCATAGTGGAAGGTCGTCGTCTCGATCAGCGGCGTGCCGGCCTCGATCAGCGGCTTGAGCAGTCCCCAGCGCCACAATTGCAGCACGGCAGGCCGCATCAGCGCATGCGTCGACAGCGTGTCGGAGCCATAGGGCTTGCGATCGATCGCCAGCACCTTGAGGCCGGCGCGGGCGAGCAGCATCGCGGTCGCCGCACCCGCGCAGCGCGCGCCGACGACGATGGCGTCGTAATGGCCGCGCCTGGGGGCAGCCATAAGGGAGATGGGGGTGGTTGCCATGGTTGTGGTCCTCAGGCCGCCCTGCGGCCGTTGCAGTCGAGATGACGGGAGATTTCGGCGGCGATCGCCTCGGCGTCCGCGCCGACGCCGCCAATGAAGTTGGAATCGCGCTTGCGCAGGAAGCGGAAGCCGAGCGCGTAGAGGCCGGGCACGCTGGTGATCCCGCCTTGATGCGCGAACTCGCCATCGGCGCCGAGCGCCAGCGGCTCCAGCCAGCCGAACGAGCGTGCATAACCGGTCGCCCAGATGATCGTGCGGATCCCCCCGTCGCTCAGCGAAAGCCGCTCCGCGCAGGCTGCCCGCACCGCCACCGGCTCGGGCCGGTATGGCGTTGCCGAGCCCGTGAAGCGGTCGATCTGGTCGAGCAGGCGTGCCTGCTTTGCTTCCGCCGCCGCAACGTGCTGGCCGAGATCGCCGGCGAAGGCGATCTCGCGATCGCTGACGCTGCGTACCCGCCCGGTCAGTTCCACGCCGAGCGCCTGCAGCGTGGCGAGGTCGACATCGGCCCTGTCGGGCCGTCCGGCGAGCTGCAGCGATGGCTGGCGCCGGGCGGCTTCCGGGTTGGCGAGGTCTTCCTGGCGCTGCGCCATCAGGCCCATTGCGCTGAGCCAGAAGAAGATATCCTGGCCGCGCCAAGTTCTCGGCAGGCGCGTATGCTTGCCGACCGAAAGCACCACACGCCGCCCGGCGCGGGCGAGCTCGTCGGCGATCTGCACGCCGGAGGACGAGGCGCCGACGACCAGCACGTCGCCGCCCGGCAACTCGCCGGGCGAGCGATATTGCGAAGCGTGGATGCTGAGCGGTCCGCGAAGTGTCTCAGCCGAAAAAGGGATGACCGGCCTGTCGCAATGCCCCGTCGCCACGACCACCGCGCGCGCCGACCAGTCGCCGGCGCTGCTGCGCAAAGCGAAGCCGTCGCCGGTCCGCTTGGCAGCGATGACTTCGACATTGGTCTCGACGGGCGCATGCCATTGCCAGGCGTAGCGCTCCAGGCTTTCCACGAAAGCCCCTTTGCTCATGAAGCCGTCGGGATCGCCGTCTTTATAGGGCGAGCCGGGCAGGGCGTTCAGCCAGTTCGGCGTGAGCAGCCGAAGCGAGCGCCAGCTCTGCGAGCGCCAGCGCTCGCCGATGCGGCCGCGCTCCAGCACGGCATGGTCGATACCGGCCTGGCCGAGGCAATGGCTGAGCGCAAGGCCGGCCTGGCCCGCGCCGATGATGACGACGTCCGCGCGTCTCATGTTCTGTTCCGTTTGAGAAAGGAGGCGGCCCGGATCGGCTCCGGGCCGCCTGCCGGCTTTACTGGATGGTCTTGATGCCGACGGTGACCGGCACGCCCTTGGTCAGCACGTCGAACACCGCCGAACGGGCGCGCGACTGCTCGACCAACTGCTGCAGCTTTTCGGCCGGCGCGTCGCCTTCGATCTCGAACGACACGTGGATGTTCTGGAAGCCGTTGCGGACCTCGTCGGAGATGCCGAGGATGCCGCGCAGGTCGATGTCGCCGTCGACCGAGCACTTCACCTTGGTGAGCTTGATGCCGCGCGCGGCGGCAATGTTGGCGACGCCTGCCATCAGGCAGCCCGCTAGCCCGTGCAGCAGCCACTCGACCGGGGTCGGCGCGTTGTCCGCACCGCACAGGATCGCCGGATGATCGGCGTCGGCATAGTGGGGCTTCTCGTGCTTCTGCTCCTGGCCGGCGCCGAAGAAGCCGTTCATGACGGTCTTGCTGTGCGTGCCTTCGATCCACTCGTTGTGAGCGCGGAACTGGAACTTGGCCAGCTCCGGCTGCCCCGCGACGAAATTGATCGTCGCCAAAAGGTTCGGCGTGTCGACGCCGTTGAGCGGAAGCCGTGCAGGTTTGGTGTTGGGTTGCATCTTCATCTCCAAAGGTTCGGTTGCGGCTTGGTTGCCGTGACGGCCTCTATCTGCCGATGGGGCGTTTGAACGAGAGTGGATGCGACCGTGGAATTTTTAATACGCCTACCGTGGAAATTGCGTTGGACGTACCGTTTGAAACGACGCGTCGCCACCGCCCGACCCGAACGCAAAAAGCCCCGGGCATGGGAAAGCCCGGGGCTTGTCGACGGCGCTGGATGATCGCCATCGGCGGTCATCCAGCGTTGCGGATGTCCATCCCGTCGGCGTCGGACGCGTAGCGCATCGAGGTGTAATGGTCGATTTCCGAACGGGCGATACCCATGTCCTTGAGCAGATAATCGGGCATGGCCTGCATGGCGGCGCGGTCGCTGCGCATCCTCATCGCGCGATAGCAAAGCCTGAGCGCGCGGCCGGTAAAGCCGGCCAGGCCGAAGCCCGCGCGGCCGGTTTCACAAGCGGTGTGTTCCAAAGTCGTCATCGTCGTCTCCATCGTTTTGCGGCGCGATGCTTCGCGTCGTCGATGGCGGGGCTTGTGGCCTACGACCGGGGGAGCCAGCGTTGGAGCGGGCGTCGAAATTGCCGTGGAATCTGGTAGTTTCTCAGTTTGAAATATCGTCCTTTGCCAATGTGTCACGGAGCGCGTCGTCGTGAAGTCTTTGGTCTTTCAATTATATCAGGATTATCGTATATAACGGATGCGTTACTATGCCCATTTTCAGAGAGGAACTAAGTCATGCGCAAACAGAAATCGCTTGGACTGGCGCTTCTGGCTTCTATATCGCTTTTCCTCGCCGACGCCGCTTTAGCGAAAGATGCCTACAAAACACCATGCAGGGCGGATGCCCAGCGAGTGTGCAAGATGGTCGACAATGCAAAGGGGTTAAGCTGTCTTAAACAGCACATCAGTGAGCTCACTCCTGCCTGCAAGGCATTTATCTCCAAAAAATGAACTGTAATAGCCGTCAGGGATCGTACTGATTACACGGCGGAAATAACGACACCGCCATGCCTGCAGGAAGGCGGTGGCGAGCTCAGGAGATCCGCCGCCCGTCCTCGTCCAGCAGCACGCAGTCGTTCGGGTCGAAGCCGAGTTCGATCGCTTCGCCTTCGCGCCGAACGCGGCCGTCGATCGGGGCGTTGGCGCGGATGTTCGTCTTGCCGCCTATGTCGACCTCGTAGATGGCGCTGCCGCCGAGATAGGAGGCCGACACGACCTGGCCGGGCAACCGGTTGGCGCTCGTTCCAACGACCGACAGTTTCTGCGGCCGCACCACGACGGTGACGGCGCTGCCCTGCGCCAGAGGTTTGGGCGCCAGCACATTGACCGTCTGGCCGCTGGCCAGCTTGACCGTGGTCGGCCCGCCGGATCGGCTCACCGTTCCTGAAAGCATGTTGGCCTTGCCGAGGAAGTTGGCGACGAAGGCGGTGGCCGGCCGCTCATAGACCTCTTCTGGGGTGCCGATCTGCTCAGCTGAACCTGCATTCATCACCACGATGCGGTCCGACATCGACAGCGCTTCTTCCTGGTCATGGGTGACGAAGATGGCGGTGATGCCGGTTTCCTTCTGGATCTTCTTGATCTCGACGCGCATCTCCTCGCGCATGTTGGCGTCGAGCGCCGAGAGCGGCTCGTCGAGCAAAAGCACCTGCGGCTCGAAGACGATGGCGCGCGCCAGCGCGATGCGCTGCTGCTGGCCGCCCGACAATTGCGAGGGCAGTTTCTTCTCGCTGCCCGGCAGCCGCACCATGTCGAGCGCCTGGCCGACCTTGCGTTTGATCTCGGGCTTGGCGACGTTGCGGTATTTCAGGCCGAAGGCGACGTTGTCGAACACGGTCTTGTGGGGAAAGAGCGCATAGCTCTGGAACACCAGCCCGATATTGCGCTTGTAGATCGGCACGTCGTCGACGCGCCGGTCGCCGATCATGATCTGGCCGGCCGAAATGTCGACCAGCCCGGCGATGGAGCGCAGGATCGTCGTCTTGCCGCAGCCGGACGGCCCGAGCAGCGTGACGAAGCTGCCTTTGCGGATCGACAGCGAGAAATCGCGCACCGCGACGAACTTGCCATAGGCGATGTCGATGTTGCGGAACTCGACCGCCGGGCTGGTCGCCTCGGCGGCCGCGCTCGCGCCGATTGCCCCGGCCGAGGCCGGCCGGGGATGGATTTTCGTGTCCTGGCTGTCAGGCACCTTTCGAGATCCTGTTCCATTGCTTGGTCCAGGCATCCTCATTGGTCGCCCAGTAAGTCGGATCAGCGAAGGTCAGCGCCTTCATCGTGCCGGTCGGATCGAAGGCCGGCAGCTTCGCGATCTTGTCGGTGAGCTTGACCTTGGTCGGGTCGAGCGACGGCGGGTAGCTCTGGCCCTCGGCCACCGCGATCGAGGTCGCCGGATCGAGCATGAAGTTGATCAGCTCCTCGCACTCTGCCATCGGAGAGCCTTTCAGGATCAGCATGTCCTCCATCCAGGCATAGGAGCCCGCCGGATCGAGGTAACCGATCGGATGGCCCTGGTCCTGGAGTGCTGCGACGCGGCCCGACCAGGCGTCGGTCACCACGATCTCGCCCTTGGAGAGCAGGTCCATCAGCTCGGCGCCGGAACTCCAGAACTTCTTGGCGAGGTCGCGCGTCTCGCGCACCTTGGCCCAGATCGTGTCCATGTCCTTGAGGTTGTTGGGATCCTGTCCGGTGGCCAAAGCCGCGTACCAGACGCGCGTCGTCATGTCGGAATAGCCGCCCACCTTGCCCGCATATTTCTTGTCGAGCAGCAGTGCCGCGCCCTTTTCCTTGGCCTCCTCCGGCGAGATCACCTTGGTGTTGTAGGCGATGCCGGTGGTGCCGTAGTCGTAAGGCACGGCCGACAGTTTCGGCGTCAGCTTGCGGAACGGCTCGATCATCGGCTGCAGCACATTCACCATGTTGGGAATGTTGGCCTCGTTGATCTCCGAGGTCAGGCCGCCATTGACATATTTGATGTAGTAGTTGACGCCCGAGGAATGGATGACCTGGTAGTCGCCGGGCTTCGCGGTCTTGATCTTGGTGATGATCTCGTCCTCGTCGCCGAACGTGCCCTGCACCACCTTGATCTTGGTCTTGGCCGTGTAGGGCTGGAAGGCGAACTTGTCGATCGCGTCCTGCACCGTGCCGCCCCAGCCGTCGAAGCGGACTTCCTCGACCGCGGCGAGCGCCCGGCCCATCCACGGCATGGAAAGCCCCGCCGATGCGGCGGCCGCCGCCGTCAGCGTCAGGAAAGTGCGGCGGCTCAGATCGCCATTGGCATACCGGTCGTGCAGCCGTTCCAGCCGCTTGGTCGTCGTCAGTTTCATCGTACTTCCTCCTTTGGTTCGCCTCGTCTCTTCAACTTGGTCAAGCTCTGCAGGATCAGGCCGCCGACCAACGGGATGCCGACGGTCACCAGGATCATCACGGTGCCGAGCGCGTTGATCTCCGGGCTGATCGAGATTTTCAGCATCGAAAGGATCTGGGTGGGCATGGTCTCGACGCCCGCCGGCCGCCAGAACAGGCTGGCCGAGGTGTTGTCGAACGAGATTGTGAAAGCGAGCAGCGCGCCGCCGACCACCGCCGGGATGAGCAGCGGCAGCGTGATCTCGCGGAAGGACGAGAAGCGCGAGGCGCCGAGCGAGAGCGCCGCCTCCTCATAGACGCGCCGGATTCCCACCATGCGCGCCTGCGCGATCAGCACCACATAGGGCACTGCAAGCAGGATATGGCCGAGCACCAGAAGCAGCATGGTGCGCGGCTGGTCGATCGCCTTGATCAGCACCAGCAGGCCGACGCCGAGAATGGTTTCCGGCACCAGCGCCGGCAGGATCACCAGCGTGCTCAGCGCCTGCTTGCCGGGGAATTCGAAGCGCACCAGCGCGAAGGCCGTGACGACGCCGATGGCCGTGGTGGCGACAGCGGTGACCAGCGCGATCCACAGCGAGGTGCGGAAGGCCGTCAGCACCGCGTCGTTGTTCATCAGCTTGGCGTACCATTGCAGCGAAAAGCCGGTCATCGGGAAGCCGCCGAACATCGAGGCGTTGAACGACAGGATGACGGTCGCCACGATCGGCGCGAACATGAAGATGTAGACGCAGAGCGTGACGAAGCCGGTCAGCCGCCAGGCCCATCTGCCTTCCTCCTTGCGCCGCGTCCCGCTCATCCGCCCGGTTTCCTCATCCAGCAAGCCCTTTGACGATCTGCGACATTCCCATGTAGCGGGTGTAGATGGCGGCGAAGAAGCCGAGCACGACGAACAGCACGATCGACAGCGTGGCGCCCATCGGCCAGTTCAATTCGCCCATGATCGTGTCGTAGATCAGATTGCCGAACAGCGCGTCGCGGCCCGAGCCGAGCAGTTGCGGCGTCACATAGCTGCCGGCCGCCAGCACGAAGCAGAGCAGCAGCCCAGCCGCGAGGCCGGGCAGGGAGAGGGGCAAGGTCACCTCGCGGAACGCCTGTGCGCTGGTGCAGCCCATCGAGCGCGCCGCCGCGATCAGTGTGCGGTCGATGCCCTCCAGGCTGACATAGACGTTGAGGATCATGTAGGGCAGGAGGAAGTGCAGCAGTCCTAGGATCACCGCGCCTTCGTTGTAGAGCATCTGCAGCGGCTCGTTGATGATGCCCATCTTGAGCAGCGCGACGTTGATGACGCCCTGTTCGCCCAGGATGTTTATCCAGGAAAAGGTGCGGATGGTGAAGCTGATCCAGAACGGCACGATGAGCAGGAGCAAGAGCAGCCATTTGTGCTTGAAGCTCGTCGCCCAGATGAAATAGGCCGGGAAATAGCCGAGCACGCCGCACAGCAGCGCGGTGATCGCGCCGACCCTCAACGTCTTGAGCAGGAAGCCGGAATAGTAGCTGTCGGTGAAGAACTCCTGCCAGTTGGCGGTGGTCAGCGCGCTGGTTTCGACGCCTGCGGTGACGAAGGTGAAGAACGTATAGGCCGCCATCACCGCGATCGGCAGCACCAGGAAGAAGATCAGCAGCAGAAGCACTGGTGCAACCAGCATCCAGGCCAGGCGTGGATCATACAAGGTCCAGCGATTGTTCATGCGCACCCGGATGTAGGCGCCTTCTTCGAGGCGCTTGTGTTCCCGCAGTGAAGATTGTTTCATTGCCGCCGCGATGTCTACAGGCGCTGGCCTAAATTCGATTCAGCCAGGGGAGGGCCGCGCGACGCGAGGAGCGTACGGTCCGGAAATATAAGGGCTTTGAATGGATGCCTTGCAAAATCGGGGCCTGTTGGGCACGCTGGCTCGCCAGCTTTTGGAGCAGCCTGCCCCATGGATTCGCCAGCGCCACAAACGGCCCGCCGCGCGCCGAACCGCTTGAACCTGTCCATCCAGGCCGGCAATGCGCGTGAGTTCGAGCTTTGGCGGTCTGGCTACGCATCGCTCTATGAAATGGATGCCGAAAGCCCGGCGGCCCGTTCGTCGTTCCGGCGGCGCCCACGGCTCGGACCTGCGCGCAAGCTTCGAGGACGCTTCGACGCGTTTCGCGATACCTATCGTCTTCGCAAGCGAAGCAGACCTGTCGACCATCGCGCCGGAGAAGGTCGACGCGATACCGCAAGAGACATTGGCAGGTCTGAAATCCAGATTGGGGGCCGATGCGATCCTGGTCGGCCCTCTTGACTGGGAAACCAATGAGCCGGGCTGGCATGCCGTCTGGCGCCTGCCGCTTGGCGCGCAGGACAAGAGCTGGGAGATCGCCGGCGTCAACTTCGATGCCGCCTTCCGCAATGCCATAGGCGGCGCGGCCAAGCGCCTTCGGCCGATGAACTAGCTATTGAAAAGGCCAGCAATCACCCGGCCGCAGGCAGGCTGGCCGTCAGGAAGCGATGCCAAGCGCCGCCGAGCACAAGCGAGGTCTGCGCCTTGTCGAAGCCCGCCGAGAGCAGGCCTTCCGACAACCCAGGAAAGTCGAGGTTCGACCTGAACCAGGATGGCTGTGGCGGGAAACTTGCCGCCGCCTGTGTCTCGCGCGTCCAGCGGCCTTCGCGCATCCAGCGCACGACGCTGTCGGGCTGGTCCTGGCAGAGATCCGAGCCGATGCCGAGATGATCCGCTCCCATGATCTCGGCGGCCTCGGAAGCCATCGTTCCGAATTGCGCGAGGGTCGTGTCCGAGCCGTTCGGAAGATGCAGCGGATAGAGCGACAGGCCAAGCAGTCCCTGCTTTTCGCGCAGCGCGTGCAGGACGGCCTTGGAGACGTTGCGGTTGCTGTCGCGCAGCCAGCGCGGATTGGCATGGCTGACGACCACCGGGCGTTGTGAGAACGCGATCGTTTCCAGCGCGGTCCGTTCTCCGGCATGCGACAGGTCGATGATCATGCCGAGCCGGTTCATCTCGGCGATCGCCTCGCGCCCCATCCGCGTCACGCCGCTGTCTTCCTTCTCCATCCAGCCGCAGCCGAGCAGCGACTGGTTGTTGTAGGTGAACTGCATGAAGCGGATGCCGAGATCGAAGAGCATCTCGATCAGGCCGATGTCGTCCTCGATCGGCATCGGGTTCTGCAGGCCAAGCAGGATCGCCGTCCGGTTCGAGGCCCGCGCCCGCTCGATGTCGCCGGCATCGCGCGCCAGGAGGATCAGGTCCTCATTGTCGCGAAGCCAAGTGCGCCAATCGACGAGGTGGCGCACCGTCTCGCGGAAACCTTCGTGATAGCCGACCGTGGCGTGGACCGCGGTCAGGCCGCCCCGGCGCATCTCCTCGAAAATTTCGCGCGACCAGTTGCAATATTGCAGCCCGTCGATGAGCACTTGCGGCGCGTCGCTGGTCATTCGGGCGCGCCCGCGTGGATGTAGGATGTCTTGACCTGGGTGTAGAACTCGATCGCGGCGCGGCCTTGCTCGCGCGGCCCGTAGCTCGAGGCGCGAACGCCGCCGAACGGCACGTGATAGTCGGTGCCGGCGGTCGCCAAATTGACCATGACGCAGCCTGAGCGCGAGGCGCGGCGGAATTTCGTGGCGCGTGCGAGTGAGCGCGTGGCGATGCCTGCCGTTAGCCCATAGGGCGTGTCGTTGGCGATGAAGATCGCCTCGTCGAGATCGTCGGCGGCAATGATGCAGGTGATCGGCGCGAACATCTCCTCCTGGTTGATGCGCATGCGCGAGCCCCCGTTGAGGAACACGGCAGGAGCCATATAGTGCCCATTATGCGCCAGATCGAGCACCTCGCCGCCGGTCGCAAGCTCAGCGCCTTCGCTGATGCCGAGCGTCACATAATCGAGATTGGCCGAGATCTGCTCGGCGCTGACGACCGGTCCCATCTGGACGCCGGCCTCGAGCGCATGGCCGACCTTCAGGGCCTTGGTCTTCGCCAGCAGCTTCTCGACGAAGGCGTCATGGATCGGCCGGTGCACGATCAGGCGCGACGAGGCCGTGCATTTCTGCCCGGTGCCGCCGAAGGCGCCGTTCACGGCAAGGTCGACGGCGCGGTCGAGGTCGGCGTCGTCCATGATCACAAATGGATTCTTCGACCCCATTTCGAGCTGCAGCTTCACGAAGCGCGCGGCGGCCAGCGCCGCGATGCCGGAGCCGACGGCGCCGGAGCCGGTGAAACTCAACCCTTGTATGTTGGCATTGGCGGCAAGCTCGCGGCCGATCGTCGAGCCCGATCCCATCACCAGGCTGAACAATCCTTTCGGGATCGCCTGCCGGCTGATGATTTCGGTCAGCGCCCAGGCGCTCGCCGGGGTGATGCTGGCCGGCTTCCAGACCACCGCATTGCCGAAGGCAAGCGCCGGCGCGATCTTCCAGGACGCTGTGGCGACGGGGAAGTTCCAGGGCGAAATGATCGCGACGACGCCGAGCGGCTCGCGCTCGATCAGCACGTCGACGCCGGCCCTGACCGAGTCGGCCGAGGAGCCCAGATTGCGCAAGGCTTCAGCCGCGAAATAGGTGAAGAACTGCCCGGCGCGATAAACCTCGCCGACACCCTCGGGAAGCGTCTTGCCCTCCTCGCGCGACAGCAATTCGCCAAGCTCCTTCGAGCGCGCCATCAACTCGCGTCCGACGGCGTCGAGAACGGCGGCTCTGGCTTCCAGCCCCGCCGCCGCCCATTCCCGCTGGGCGCCTTGAGCCGCCGCCACGGCGTCATGGATGTCCGAGGTGTGCGCCTGGGCGAAGCGCCCGACAACATCGGTCACATCGGATGGATTGATGTCTTCGACCCAGCCGGCGCCGTCGCGCCATTCGCCTGCAATGAAGTTCTGACCGTTCAGCATCCTGTTCGACCTGCATCAATTCGGTTGACAACGACCTAACCAATGCTGTGAACTTCAATCAAGCTCAATTTTTGGCACAAATGTTCAGGCAAGCTTAACAGTGACCAAAACCATCAGCCTGACCGGCATGCGCAGCTTCGTCGCGGTCTGCGAGACCGGCGGCGTGCGCGCCGCCGCCGACCAGATCGGCCGCACGCCGTCGGCCGTGTCGATGACCCTGAAGCAATTGGAAGACGACATCGGCGCGCCGCTGTTCGAGAGCGAACGCAAGGGCGCGCTCTCTCCGGTCGGTCGCATCGTGCTCGACGAGGCGCGCGCCATGATCGCGCACTACGACCGCGCCTGCCTGGCAATGACTAGCTACGCGGCAGACCGTCAGGGGCGCTGCGATGTGGCCAGTGTGCCTTCGGTCGCGGTGACCCTGTTGCCGCGCGCGATCGCGCAGCTTCGCGCCGAGGGCAGCCGGTTCGACATCCATGTCCGCGACAGCGATTCCAGCGCCATCGTCGATGCGGTTGAGAACGGCATGGTCGAGGTCGGGCTGTGCGTGCTCGCCACCAGGCGGCCGCAGCTCAGCTTCGAGCCGCTATTCCATGAGCCGCTCGATTTCGTCTGCCCGGTCGATCATCCCCTGGCAAAATCGAAGCGCCCGTTGAAATGGGCGCAGCTCGACGGCGAGAGCTTCATCCGCAACGGCGCGGCGGCTGCCCTCGGCATTACCGAGATCGAGGCGCTTGCCGCCGGCTCGAAACTCACCGCGACCAATGTGAGCTCCAATTTGGCGATGGTGGAGGCGGGGCTCGGGGTGACGATCCTGCCCAGGCTCTGCCGCTGGAAATCGAGCCATGCGGTTCGCTTCATGCCGCTTGCCGATCCGCGCTCGAGCCGCACCGTCGGCTGGATCGCTAAGGAGGGCCGCAACCGGCAGCCGGCATCGCTGCGCTTCATCGAATGCATCCGACTGCAGACGCGGGCGAGCGAAGGAGAGTTCGGCTATGCGGCGGCATGATTGGCGGGTGAGGGGATGACACGTCTGACGCAAGCCCGCATCGAAACGCTCGCCCGCGCCGCGCTGATGCGCCGTGGCGCCAGCGAGGGCCAGGCCGGGGCGCTGGCCGCCGGCATCGCGGCAGCCGAACGCGACGGGTTGAAGTCGCACGGCCTGATGTATCTGCCGACCTATTGCGAGCATCTGGCCTGCGGCAAGGTGCTGGGGCAGGCGCAGCCAATCCTGACGCGGCCGGCTCCCGCGGTCGTCGCCGTCGATGCCGCCAACGGCTTTGCCCATGCGGCCATCGCCCTCGGCCTGCCGGCGCTGATCGAAGCGGCGCGCTCGCAAGGCATGGCGGCTTTGGCCATCCGCAACTCCTACAATTGCGGCGCGCTCGGTTATCACACCGAACACATCGCCGAAGCAGGCTTAGTCGGCTTGGGGTTCACCAACGCGCCGGCCTCGATCGCGCCCTGGGGCGGCCGAAAGGCCGCGCTTGGCACCAATCCATGGTCGCTGGCGGTCCCGGACGGGCAGGGCGGCGCCCGCTTCGTCATCGACCAGAGCGCCAGCGTCGTCGCCAAGAGCGAGGTCATCAAGCGCGCCCGCGCCGGCGAGCCGATCCCGCCCGGCTGGGCCTTCGACACGAGCGGCGAGACCACCACCGATGCCGGCGAAGCGCTGAAGGGCACGATGGCGCCGGCGGGCGGCTACAAGGGCGTCGGCTCCGCGCTGCTGGTGGAGATTTTTGCCGCCTGCCTGACGGGAGCCAATCCCGGGCTTGTCGCCAGCCCGTTTTCCGGCACGGCCGGAGGGCCGCCCGGAACCGGCCAGTTCTTCCTGGCGGTGTCGCCCGATGCCACTTCGGCAGGGGCCTTCGCGGGCAATCTGGAAACCGTCGCTGGCGCCTTCACTGGCGATACCAGGCTTCCAGGCACAAGGCGCTTCGGCGCCCGCGAACAAAACACCAGAGACGGCATCGAGGTGGCGGCCGAAACGCTCGCCACGCTCGAAAAGCTTGCGGGCGCCACCGCATGACGGCGATCGCGCTGCGCCCGCCCGAGGTTGTCATGCGCCTTAAGCGGCTGGGCGCCGCGCATCCGACGCGTCTCAGCTTTCTGCGTCAGCTGATCCGCCGCGCCACCAGGGAGAAATGGCGGGTGCGCAAGCATCTGTTCGACCTGGACGACAATGGGTTCGGGCGCGCGGTCTATGCGGTCGAGACGCCGGCGAGAACCTACAGCCTGGTCGCGTTCTCGACGCCGCTCGATGACGAGAAGCGATCCGACCGGGTGATCGCGCAGGCCTGGGACACGAGCTACGTGCTTTACGACGGATTGCCGGACGCCGCCGAAATCGCGCGGCTGGAGGCAAATGCGCCGCTGCAGGAGGCGGGCCGCTACACCAGCCGCGAACTGGTGCTGGCGCGCGCCAACAAGAGCGTGCGGCTGTTCGAGGACGTCGCCGCGGCACTTGCGCAAGGACGACAGCCGGCCGAGGAGCAACTGCTCGGCGTCGGCTATCTGCTGCGCACGACGGCCGTTTACGGCAACGGCAAGTTCGGCATCGCCGATCGCGACGAGATCGCAACACGGCCGGAGCTTGCGGGATCCTTCCAGGCGGAAATGCTCACCGTCTGGCTGATCCGCTCCTTCACGCTCGATCTGGTCGATCACATCGCCCATCGCCGCAATCCGGCCGGCGCGGCCAGGCTGGCGCCGGATTTGCGCCGGGCGCTCGGCGTGGGAAACGCGACCGGGCTCGGCATGGCGCCGTTCCTCGTTCGCCATCCGCTCCTGACGCATAGCTGGTTCCTGGCCCGCGAAACCGCGCTGGCGCGGGTGCGCGCAGAGCCGCATGCTGGCGCGGCGGAACGGGGGATTTTCGCGCGGACGCTTGCCGACCTGTCGCGACGTGTCGCCCGTTGGCACAGCGACGACAGCCGCCAAGCCGCCGCAACCTTGTCGCTGGCCGCCGATCTCGATGCGCTGGTCGAAAACCTCGATCGGCTGCTGGCGAAACCCCAGCCTTGGGATGCGGTCTATCGCTTCGCGGAAGACAATTTCTCCCTCGAAGGGCAGGAGGCCTGCGTCTCGCTGATCCTCGAGCCGCATGGAACTTTGGTCGATGAGCTCGGCGACACGATGAAAGCCGACGAGACGCCCGGCCATGCTATCGCAGGCGGCATGGACTGCGGTTCGCTGCGCAAGGCGCTTCTCGACTGCTATTCCTGGGCGGCAGGCATCGACTTCGCCGAGCCGTCCGCCAATGCGCGCTTCTGGTATGTCTCGGCGGAGAAGCTCGAGCCCCGGCTCGGAGAACGCTTCGAGGAGGATGGCGCCGAGCTCGAACAGCCTTTGGCCACCGCGCGCGACGCACTCAGCCTGGCGGCCGCGCTGGCGCGGGAGCCGGCGTTGGCCCGTGTCGCGGACTTCCTGCTGCGCCGGCCGGAATGGCGCCATGCGGTGCGGCGCGCCCAGATCGTCGCGAAATTCCCCTATGCCGAGATCCACGACAACCTGATCGGCGCCGAATTGCGGCCCGTCGACATATTGCGCGCCAAGCTCGCCTTCTTCGGCGCGCGCAGTTTCGATCCGCGCTCCGACCGCTGGCTGCGCATCGCGCTCTTCAGCGGCGAGCCCCTGATCGAGGATGTCGCCACGATGGCAGGAGAGGCCGCGTGATCGACCTGTCGCTCAACGAGGTGGAAACGCTGAGCACCAAGGCGGCGCGGGGCGCCGGATTCTCATGGGGGCTGGCCGAGGATATCGGCCGCGCGGCACGGCGGATCGCGGTCGAGGGCGACAATTGGGGGCCGGCCCTGCTGAGCTTGTTCGAGGATACGCAATCCTTCGCGCCGCCGGAGCCGGCCCGCGCAAAGCGCTGGCGCGAGGGTGCTGCCGATGTCTCCGACGGCAGGCCGCTCTGCCCGATCCGAACGGCGGCTCTGCTTCTCGACGATCTGCTTCCAGCGAGTGCGATGCCGCTCACGATCATGGATGTCGGCCAGCCGATCTGGCTCGACGCCATGCTGCGCCGCTCGGCCATGCGCATAGCCCATCCGGCGGCGCCGCTGACGCCAAAGGCCGATGTCGTCATCGAAGGCCGCGCCGGGATCGCCCAGCCGGTCACGGGCCGGCGCGGCGCGATCGACGGGCAGATACTTGCCGCCCTGAATTCCTTCGCCGCCAGAACCTATGTGCCGGAAAGCGAGCGGTCGCGCATGCGCGGAGCCGGCGGCGGCCGCGTGGACGATGAATAACAAGGGGAGAAAAAATGAGCGCAGCCGACGGCCAGAAGATCGCCATGCGCGGAGCGGGCTATTACTCGGCCAACACCGTGGGCGCCAAATACGTCATCGACAAGGTCGGCGACCTCGTCGTCGAGGCCGCCGCGAGGATGCCTCGGCTGGCTGAGGGGCAACCGTTCGCGATCGCCGATTTCGGCGCGGCGGATGGCGGCACCTCGATGGACATGATGCGTCGGCTGGTCGGCGCCATTCGGGAGAGGGAACCGCAGCGGGCGATATCGATCACCTACACCGACCTGCCTCACAATGATTTCTCGACCCTGTTCCGGCTGAGCCAGGGGCTGCTGGGAACCTCCGCGGAGGTTCCGTTGGCCGAGACGCCCGGTCTCTACATCTTCGGCAGCGGCACCAGCTTCTATCGCCAGATATTGCCGGACAATTCGCTCTCGTTCGGCTTTTCCGCCACGGCGATGCACTGGATCAGCAAGCGGCCGTGCATGATTGCCGACCATGTTCAGGCGGTCGGTGCGACGGAAACCGAGCGGGCGCAGTTTCGCGCCCAGGGCCTGCGCGACTGGGAGACGATCCTGCTGGCCAGGGCGCGCGAGCTCAGGTCCGGCGGCAGGCTGGCGCTGGCCAATTTCTGCGTCGACGAAGAAGGGCGCTATCTCGGGCATACGACCGGGGTCGACATGTTCGACGGCTTCGCGCGCCATTGGCGCGATCTGGCGCGGGCGGGGCGGATCAGCGAGACGGAATATGTCAACGCGACGTTCCAGCAGTTCTATAAGACGCCGGACGAATTCGCGGCACCCTTCCGCGATCCGGCTTCGCCGGTGTCACAAGCCGGACTGAGGCTGGAAAACATCTTCACCATGGTGACGCCTTGCCCCTATGCCGAGGCCTTCCGGGTCCATGGCAACGCGCAGAACTTCGCCTGGGCCTATGTGCCTACGCTCCGCTCCTGGTCGGAAACCGTCTTTGCGAACGCGCTCGATCCCTCGCGTCCCGCCAATGACCGTGCCGCAATCGTCGACGATCTCTATGGCGCGTACGAAGCCGATGTTGCGCGCGCCCCCGAAGGCCATCGGATGGACTACGTCCACTGCGTGACGGAGATCGTCAAATCGTAAGAGGCTATCGAGGTCCGCGCCCGGGGTCGGTCGCGGACACAAGCCGACACCCTTCTTCTGCTCACCCTGTTCGTCAGCACGCTCACGCTCAGCACGGGCCGCACGACGAGCCTTCAAGGCGTGGTCCATCTCGGCATATTCGCCATGTTTCTGCTGATTTCGGCGGTGCCCTGAAGCCTCAGCTATCCGCCTCTGTCGGCCTCTGCGGCAACCTTGGCGGCAAGATGGGCCTTGAGGGCGGCGAGATCCTGTTGCGACCAATCCTTCACGCCCAGCACCGCGCGCTCCAGGCTTCCACATAGTCCTGCGGCGCGTAGACATGGCCGTGGCCGATCGGCGTGGTCGTCGCCACGGCCATGTCGAGACCGAGCTGCAGCATGGTCACCACCGGGTACCAGGCGAGTTGCGGCGAGACGTCCGGCCCGCGCGGCGCCTTCATCCAGTCGGGCTGCCGGTAGGCGTCGCGATAGTCGAAGAAGACGATCGGGTCGCTGGCATATTGCAGGTAGACGACCCTCAGCGGCCCCCAGGGCGTGTCGGGCGCCACCGCCGGACCATTCTGGTTCATGAACCGGACCAGGCTGCTGTCGCGGAAGATCGGCAGCCACTGCGGCGAGCCGTTGCTGCGCGTATCGCTGACCGAACGCCAGATGCGGCTTTCGAAGGGCGGTCCGCTCCAGAGCGCGCCGCTGATCGGATCGCCGAAGATCTCGAACAGCCCGGCTGATTTCTCGGAGTTCATGGCGCCGAGGCTCAGCCCGTGCAAATAAAGCTTCGGTCGGGACTGCTTCGGCAGGCTCGTCCAGTAGCCATAGATTTCGAGGAACAGCGCGCGGGCCGTCTCGGCGCCGTATTCCGGCTGCGCCAGCAGCGAAAGCGGGCTGCTCAGATAGGAATACTGGGCGGCGACGCTGGCGACATCGCCGCGGCACAGATATTCGAGCGCGTCCATCGAGGCCGGATCGATCCATCCGGTGCCGGTCGGCGTGATGACCACAAGCGTGGACTTGTCGAAGCCGCCGGTCCGCTTCAATTCCTCCAGCGCAAGTTTTGCCCGGGCTTGCGGGTTGTCCGCCGCCCCCAGTCCGACATAGACCCGGACCGGCTGTTGCGCCGGGCGCCCGGTGAAGGCGCCTATCTCGGCAGCGGCGGGACCGTCCGCGATGAACTCGCGGCCGGCGCGGCCGAGCTCGTCCCACTTGACCAGCGAGTCGGGGCTTCCCGTCCTGGAGGCATCGCTCGGCGGCTGGCGCTCCGGTTCCAACAGAGCGTCGAACTTGGCGAACGAGGAGTCGAGCGCGCTGAAGATCGCCCGGATCGCGACGTCGCTCACCAGCAACCAGATGAGCAGCGTGGCGATGGCGGCGCCGGCCACATTCGCCAGGCGCCTGGGTATGTAGCGTCTCAGTGCCCCGGCGATGGTGCGCACCAGCCATGCCACGAGGCGGGCCAGCGCCAGCACGACGATGAAGGTGCAGATGGCCAGGGCGCAGACATTGACCGGGTGAGCGCCATCGACGGCCGGCATGCCCATCACCGCGCGGATTGAGTTCTGCCAGGCGCCGGATCGCCACAGCGCCACGATCGCCAGGCCGAGGCACGGGATCATGACGACGGCCTTCGACAGCGAACGCGCCCGTGGCGGCAGCTCCGGAATCTCCAGATATCTCCACAGCCACCGCAAGGCGACGCCGAGGCCGTAGCCGATGGCGAAGCACGCGCCCGCCAGTACGCCCTGCGTCAGGTCGGTGCGGGGAACGAGCGTCGGCGTCAGGGCGGCCGCGAAGAACAGCATGCCGAGGGCCATGCCGACACCGGACAGCGATCGCCAGACATGAAGCAAACGAGCAGTTGTCACGTGGGCCTTACGCGTCGGGTTGAACCGCAGGATAATTTCGGCTTCCGGTTCCTATATCGCAGGCTTTGCCGATCCGCTATCGGCCCAACATCCGGGGAGCGTCGACCAGGGGGAGCGATCAAGAGGACTCGCCTCGCAGCCCTACCTTTCCCTGAACGCCCGCGCGAAGGAATCCATCATCGGGCGCACGAGGTATTCGAAGAAGGTTCGGTCGCCGGTGCTGATGAAGGCGTCGACCGGGGTGCCGGGATAGAGCTGTTCTCTCTTCACGCCGGCGGGCAGGGCATCGGTGATCTTCAGCTTGGCGCGGAAATAGGGCTCGTGCGTGGCCTGGTCGATCAGCCGGTCGGCGGAAATCTCGCTCACCGTGGCCGGCACTTCCGGCGTGAGGCGCGTGTTGAGCGCGGAGAGCCTCAGCTTCGCCTGCTGGCCGACATGCACCTGGTCTATGTCCTTCGGCCTGAGCTTCGCGTCGACGATCAGGCCGGATGACGTGGGCAGGATTTCCATGATTTTCTCGCCTGGCCCGATCACGCTGCCTTGCGAATTGTAGGTCGAGGACACCACGATGCCCGCCGCTGGCGCGGTGATCGTCGTGCGTTGCAGCACCGCTTGCGCCGCGCGCATCCGCTCCTCGATGTCGGCGAGGTTGGTGCGCACGTCGTCCAGCTTGGTCAGCGCTTCCTCGACGCGCTGCGTGGTGGCGCGTTCGGTCTGCACCTCCGCCTCGATGATCTGCGTGTTGGCCGAGGCAAGGTTGGCCTCCAGCGCGCCGGCCTGGCCGACGAGGTCGGCCTCGCTGCGCAAGAGCAGCGAATATTCGTTGCGATCGGTAAGGCCCCTGTCCAGAAGGTCGGTCTTGATGCCGAGCTCCTTCTTCACCACCTCGGCCTGCTGCTCGATGGCGAGCTTCTGCGCGTTCAGCCCTGTGACCGATTCGCGATGCATGGCGACGCGCTGCGCCAGGATCGATTGCTCCGAGCGGAACCGCGCCAGCCTGGCGTCGAACTCTTTCTTTTGTTCGCGGATCAGGTTCTCGAATTCCGGCTGGAACGGCGCGGGCGCGGGCTCGGCGATCGGCGCCAGCGTGGCGAGACCGTCGCGCTCGGCCTCCAGCCGCGCGGCGCTCGCCTTGAGCGCGATCCACTGCCTCGTCAGCCGGTTGAGATCGGCTTCGGCTGCCGTCCGGTCGAGCAGGATGAGCTCCTGGCCTTCGCGCACGCGGTCGCCTTCATGCACCAGCAATTGCTTGATGATGCCGCCCTCGCGGTGCTGGATCAGGATGTTGCCGCCGGTCGCCGCGATCGTGCCTTGCGTGATCACCGCGCCGGCCAGAGGCGCCTTGGCCGCCCAATAGCCGAAGCCGCCGATAAGAAGCGCGATCGCGGCGTAGCCGGCGAAGGCGGTGCGGCGGAAATCCGTGCGCGGGCGGCCGTCGAAGGTGAGGCTCTGCGTCATCGTTCAGGACCTGTAGCGGGTGGTCGGCGCGGCGCGAATGGTCGGCGCGAACGATCCGGTCACCACCGTGCTCCGCTGCGCGGCTTTGCCGGGTTGCCGCAGCACCTCCGCGCTCGGCCCGAACGCCTCGATGACGCCGCCGCGCAAGACCATCACGCGGTCGCAGGCGGTGGCGACCGAAGGCCGATGCGTGATCACGATCGTGGTGACGCTGGCAGCGCGCGCGGCGGCAAGCACCGCGTCCAGCGCGGTCTCTCCGGCGCCGTCGAGATGCGTGCTCGGCTCGTCCAGCACCAGGATGCGCGGGTTGCCGTAGAAGGCGCGCGCCAGCCCGATCCGCTGCCGCTCGCCGCCTGACAGCGTGCCGGCGATCGTCGTCTGGTAGCCGTCGCGCAGCGAAAGGATCAACTCATGCGCCTCGGCGCGCCTCGCCGCCTCGACGATCGCCGCGTCGTCGACGTCCGCGTCGAAGCGGGCGATGTTGTCGGCGATGGAGCCAGGGAAAAGTTCCACCTCCTGCGCTAGGTAGCCGATATGCCGTCCAAGCTGGTTTTCGTCCCAGGTCCTGAGCTCCGCGCCGTCGATCCTGACCGAACCGCCGCTTGGTTGCGCGGCGCCGACAAGCAGCCGCGCCAGCGTCGATTTGCCGGCGCCGCTCGGGCCGACGATCGCCACCGCTTCGCCGGGCTGAATCGCGAAGCTCAATCGCTTGAGGATCGGCTCGGCGCCGAACGTGGCATTCGGCGCGATGAAGAAAAGATCCTGCGCCGAGATCGCGCCGGTGGGGTCGGGCAGGATGAGCTTGCCCGCCTTTTCCGGCTGCGCCGAAAGCGCGCGCCCGAGCCGCGTCCAGGCGCGCCTGGCCTCGCCGAGCTGCCGCCAGGAGCCGATCAGCTGGTCGAGCGGCTGCAGCGCGCGCGACGACACCAGCGAGGCGGCGAAGATCATGCCCGCCGTCATCTCGCTCTTGAGCACCAGCCAGGCGCCGGTGCCGAGGATCGCCAGTTGCAGCATCATGCGCAGCGCCCGCGAAGCGCCGCTGAAGACTGCGTTGGCGCCGGCCGAATGGTCGTGCAGGACAAGCGCGGCCGCCACATGCCGGCCCCATGCGCGCGCGGCGTTTTCCACCATGCCCATGGCGCGCAGGGTCTCGGCGTTGCGGGCAAAGGCCTGCTCGGCTTGGCTGGCCAAGGCCGAACGCTCCGCCGAGAGCGCATCGTTCCTGCCGATGGCAAGCTGGTTGGCAAAGACCAGCACGACGAGCAGCGCCGCGCCGCCAAGCGTCACCCAGAACAACAGCGGATGGATCAGGTAGAGCAGCGCGAGGAAGACCGGCGCGAAGGGCAGGTCGAACAGCACCGAAACACCGCGCGAGCGGATGAAGGCGCAGACCGCGGCGAGGTCGGTGAGCGGCGACGGCACAGTCCTGGAGCCGAGCGAGGCGGCGAACGTTCTCGCGCCCAGCCTGTCGTTGACGGTCGCGGCGACGCGCTGCGTGTAGATGGCGCGGACGGCGTCGAGAAAGCCGAGGAAGCCAAGCGCCGCGACCGCGATGACCGACAGATAGACGAGCGTCTCGACGCTGGAGGAAGGCAGCACACGGTCATAGACCTGGAGCAGGTAAAGCGGGATCACCAACAGCAGGAGATTGACGAGCAGCGAGAACAGCCCGACATCGGCGACGGCGCGCAGGAACACCCGGCGCAAAAGCACCGGCCACGGGCCGGCCTGCCTGATCGCATCCGGGGCGCGCTCCCTTGACATCGCCTCGACCGCCTAGGCTGTGTGTTCGCCCGTGACGTTCAAATGGCTCTGCTGCAGCTCATCCAGCGTATAGGCGTGGATGTAGTCGATCTTCATCTGGGCCGGCGTGGCGAGATGGTCCGGCGGCGCCCCGGCCTGGCCGCCCACCGCGAGGTCGACAAGCATGTACATCGGCTTGTTCATGTCGGACGGCGTCGCCGCTTCGGCCACCTGCATCCCGTCATAGGTCCACACCAGCTTGTCCGGCGTCCACAACAGGCCATAGGTATGGAAGCCGGCGGTGTCCATGACGTTCACCGTCGATCCCACCGTCGTGTGCTGGCCGGTCTCATTGGTATGCGCGGTCACCAGCAGCGAATTCGGCTTCTGGCCATACATTTCCATCACGTCGAGCTCCGGTGGCCAGGAGCCGTCTTCCGGCAGCAGCCAGAAGGCCGGCCAGGCGCCGGCGTTTTCCGGCAGGTCGGCCTTCATTTCGAAATAGCCGTAGGTCTGCGAGAACGAATCATGCGTGGTCAGGATGCCGGATGTGTATTCGTAGTTATTGATCAGTGGCTTGATGTCGGCCGGCGTCTGCGCCGCGGTGATGGTGAGGACCCCGTCCTGCACGCTGAACGGATGCACCGAACTGGTCGGGCCGTAATTGGCGTCGATGTACCACTGCAGCTCGCCATTGCGGGTGAGCGTGCTGCCGTTCGCCGCGCCCCACCAGAAATTGGTATCCCAGGTTCCGCCCTGGCTACTGTGAAGATTGAGCGTGTTGAATTCGTCGCTGAAGGACAGCGTCATGCCGGACTTGTCGATCGGCAGCTCGAACTGGTTAGGCTGGAATTTGTCGATCGTGGTGTTCTTGAATTCGAGGATCTCTCCCGATCCAAGGTTCAGCATCACATTGGGTCCCGCCTGGATCATGCTGTCATGGATGGCGGTGAACGAGGTGAACCCGTAGCCGTCGAGGCGCACGGTATCGTTCGAGGCGAAATTGACGATCGAGTCGCTGCCGTTGCCCTTGGCGATGATGAAAGTGTCGGCGCCGCCGCCACCATCGATCAGGACATCGTTGCCCGCGCCGCCGTCCAGGGTCTGGCCGCCTGCCGTGGCGGTGATGATGTTGTCCAGCGCATTGCCGAAGGCATAGTTGTGGGGGTTGGTGACGATGAGGTTCTCGACATTGTCCGGCAGCGTGTAGCTCATCCATGTGCTGATCGTGTCGATGCCCTCGCCAGGGTTCTCGACCACCTTGTTGCCCGCCGAATAGAGATAATAGATGTCGTCGCCGGAGCCGCCATACATGGTGACGTTGACACCACTGGCGGCCCAGATGGAGTCGTTGCCGCTGCTGCCGTTGAACGTCGGTCCGGACGAGGCCGAAAACCAATGATTGGAAGCGCCGCTATAGTAGAGAGGAACGCCTACCGCGTTGACGACGAAGCTCATCGGACGATCCTTCCGCGCTGCCCCGCCCGGATGGCTCATTGCAGGTTCAAGCGAGTGCTTCGAACCAACTTGCAACACGGGCTATCGTTCCCGAAAACAAGGAAATAGTACAGAGAAAAACGACAGTAATTTTGTCGATATTTTCGAGAAGATAGAATGAGCGATACCTAATGCAATTAGGGCGCGAATTATACTCAATTTTACTTAATTTGGCAAGATTTTCTGCCAAAAGATTGTGCAGATAGCCGTGGACGCATGCATCTGTCGCGGCGGAGCCACAGGGCATGGCCGATCGAGTTTTGACATCTGGGAGTGGAGCGCTCGCTCACGTCTCGCCCATCGCGATCGACTTCCTGAACGCCGCCGTCAGGCCCTGGGCTACCGCCTCGTCGAACCCGGCTTTGCGCATCGTCTCGATCGCCGCGGCAGTCGTGCCGCGATAGCCGAGGAACGCTTCGACCGTGTCGGCGGGTGAGGCATCCTTCACCTCGAGCAACCGGCCGGTGCCGGTCAGCACCGTGTTGACGGCGCGCTGCGCGACTTCGGGCTTGAGGCCAAACGCGATGGCGTGGCGCATCATGGCGTCGGCCAGAAGGGCAGGGAAGGCCGGTCCCGATCCGGTCAGGCCGGTGAGATAGTCGATGTCGCGTTCGCTGCCGACCTCGTCCTGGCAACCACAGGCGGAAAAGATCGCGCGCACGATGGCGCGGTCCTCGCTGGTCGCATCGCTGCTCGCGATCCACGGCGTGTAGGATTTTGCGACCTCGGCCGCGGCGTTGGGCAATGTGCGCACCACGCGGCGTGTGCCGTGCCTCTCGCCGATCTCGGCAAGGCGGATGCCGGCCATCACCGAGATGACCAGCTTGCCCTTGGCGTCGACGGTAAGCGCCGGCCAATCCTGCGGCCGCACCGAAAGCATGATGATGTCGCAACGCTCTGCAAGCGCCTGGTTGTCGTCGGTCCAGAATGCGCCGGCAAAACGATCCGGCCTGGCGCTGCGGTAGGAGAGGGCGAGCTTCTCCGGCTGTACGACGCCGGCCTGCAGCGCCGCAGCCGCGATGGCGCCGCCCAGCCAGCCCGCGCCGCCGACGATGCCCAGCCTGATCGAAGCGCTCATGTCCGCTGCCTCCGTTGCCGGATGCCACGGTAGCCGCCGGGCAAAAAATTTGACAGCCTCTGTCGGATCGGCCGCAGCCCGTCCGTCCTTGGGGCATCGATCAACGGAAACCAGAGAGGATATCGAGACATGCCGAGCACCATCAAACTGCACCGCGTCCTGGCGACCAAGCCGGAAAAGGTATACCGCGCGTTCGTCGAGGCAGATGCGCTGGCGAAGTGGCTGCCGCCGAACGGCTTCACCTGCACGGTGCATGAGTTCGAGGGCAAGGTCGGCGGCGCCTACAAGATGTCCTTCCGCAACTTCACCACCGGCGACAGCCATTCCTTCGGCGGCGAATTCGTCGAGCTCGTTCCGGGTGAACGCCTGCGCTATACCGACCGCTTCGACGATCCCAACCTGCCGGGCCAGATCGAAGTGACGGTGACCTTGAAGAAAGTACTGGTCGGCACCGAGATCAACATCACCCAGGCCGGCATCCCGGACGCCATCCCCGCCGAGGCCTGCTATCTCGGCTGGCAGGAATCGCTGCGCAACCTGGCCAAGCTCGTCGAGCCGGAGATCAACCAATAAACTCGTATAAGGCGGCGGCTGGATCGCGGCCGCCGCCTTACCCAAGGTAAGTAAAATTTCACCAAGCGCTGTTAAAAGCCGCTGCCATGGATCGCAACAAGAACAACGACCTGTTTGTCCTGATGGCGGCGCTCGCCGCCATCGCGGTCTACAACATTGCCTGCGGCATCCAGACTGGCGAAGTCCGCGGCAAGTTGCATTGGGTCGCGCTGGTGGACGATCCGACACGATTCTGGAACATCGTGGTCGGCAATTCGATCGTCCTGGTGGGCTCGATAGCCTTCCTGTGCGTTCTGTGCGTGCTCAATTCCCGCAGACCCGGATGACTTGAGCGGGCGTCCCTGTCGCCCGCACGACGATAAGCAAAATTTCATCGGGCGGGGCTAGACCATGCTCCATGGATCGCAACAAAACCGACGCTTTCTTTGTCCTGGTGGCGGCACTCGCCGCCTTCGCGATCTATAATCTTGCCTACGGCCTGAAGACCGGAGAAATCCGGGGGCGGCTCAGCTGGATTTCGTGTGCGGACGACCCGGCACGTTTTTGGAGCAACGTTCTCGGCAATGTGGTCGCCGTCGTTGCGTTTCTGGGTGTCCTCTTGCTGCTGCATCTTCGCAGCCGCAAATGACTTGGCGCCCGGCATTGCCAGGCGCCATCGCGTTGCCGCGCGACTTACACCGCTCGGGTAATGCCGCCGTCGACGCGGATGTTCTGCCCGGTTATGTAGGCGGCCCCGTCCGAGGCGAGGAACGAGATCGTCGCGGCGATCTCTTCCGAAGTGCCGTAGCGCTTCAGCGGCACGCTGTCGCGACGCTCGTTCGTCGTCGGCAGGCTGTCGATCCAGCCGGGCAGCACATTGTTCATGCGGATGTTGTCGGCCGCATAGGTGTCGGCGAAGATCTTGGTGTAGGCGGCGAGCCCGGCGCGCGCCACGGCCGAGGTCGGGAACATGGCGCTCGGCTCGAACGCCCAGGCGGTCGAGATGTTGATGATGACGCCTGATTTCTGCTTCTGCATCACTGGCGTCACCAGCCGGGTCGGGCGCACGGCGTTGAGGAAATAAGTGTCGATGCCCTTGTGCCAGTCCTCGTCGCTGATCTCGATGATCTGCGCGCGCGGCCCATGGCCGGCGCTGTTGACCAGCACGTCGATGCGGCCCCAGCGTTGCAGCGCGCCGTCGGTAAGGCGCTTCAGGTCTTCGTTCGACTGGTTGGAGCCGGTGACGCCGAAGCCGCCGAGTTCCTTGCCCAGCGCCTCGCCCTTGCCCGAGGAGGAGAGCACGCCAACCTTGAAGCCGTCCGCTGCCAGGCGCTTCGCCGCCGCGGCCCCCATGCCGCTGCCGCCCGCCGTCACCAGAGCTACTTTTTCTGCCGCCATGTCCTGATCCATTCGTTGGAATTGTTGAAAGCGCCTCTGTTAGCACGCGGAGGGCAGGGCACGAACCGGATTGGATTACGCCAAGGCGGCGTTGGCAATTGGCGATAGCGGCCGAACTGCCAATCTCCCCCAAGTGGGGGAGATGCCCGGCAGGACCGAGGGGGGCGCGAAGGAATGAGGCATTGCCCCAGCTTGGGTCTCGCCAAAT
>NZ_VFUA01000042.1 GCF_006440735.1 Mesorhizobium sp. B2-7-1
CCCCTCTCCGTCTCGGCTTCGCCGAGCCACCTCTCCCCACATCCGTGGGGCGAGGAGCTTTGATCCTGCGGGCCGCGATCCTTCACGCCCCCCTCTGCCCTGCCGGGCATCTCCCCCACGAGGGGGAGATCGGCTAATCGCCAATTGACAGCGCCTGCCGCCCCCTCCATACCTTCCGCGTTAATGTTCTCAGGGCGGGGTGAAAGTCCCCACCGGCGGTAAGGGGGGTTCGCCCCAAGCCCGCGAGCGCTTTCCAGCCTATCGGAAAGGTCAGCAGATCCGGTGTGATTCCGGGGCCGACGGTTAAAGTCCGGATGAAAGAGAACGATCGTAAAAGACGGTTCCGCTCGCGCGGGCCGCATTTTGCGTCGTGCGTCCTGATTCTGGTTCGAAACCGAAGGATGGACCCATGAATCAGCATTCCCCAAAAGACTATGAAACTCGCCGCATCGCCGTCATTCGCGCGCGCTGGCACGCCGATATCGTCGACCAATGCGTGCAAGCCTTCAAGGCGGAACTGGCCGCGCTCGGCGGTTTCGAGGTCGAGGTCTTCGACGTGCCGGGAGCCTACGAAATCCCGCTGCACGCCAAGACCTTGGCCGCGACCGGACGCTATGCCGCGATCCTCGGCACCGCCTTTGTCGTCAATGGCGGCATCTATCGCCACGACTTCGTGGCGAGTGCCGTCATCGACGGCATGATGAACGTGCAGCTTGCGACCGGCGTGCCGGTGCTGTCGGCCGTGCTGACGCCGCACAATTTTCACGATAGCGCCGAGCACCATCGCTTCTTCCACGAGCATTTCACCGTGAAGGGCAAGGAGGCGGCGAAGGCCTGCGTCGAGATCCTCGCCGCGCGTGCGCGGATCGCCGCTTAGGTCCAACTGAGGCCGGATTTCAGCCCTGCAACAAGAATTGCGGCCGAAAAGGCTTCAAAAGGTTGCGGTGGGTGCGAAATCCGGCCAGAAGCAACGGGGCCGCCCGACGCCCGGGCGGCCTTTTCAAACACGGGCTCGAACCAGATACGGGAGACTATTCGTTGGCTCGCATCACACTGAGACAATTGCTCGACCATGCCGCCGAACACGGCTATGGCGTGCCTGCCTTCAACATGAACAATATGGAACAGGGCCTCGCCATCATGGAGGCGGCCGAGGAGACCAAGTCGCCGGTCATCCTGCAGGCCAGCCGCGGCGCGCGCGCCTATGCCAATGACGTGGTGCTGGCCAAGCTGATCGACGCGCTGGTCGAGATCCATCCCGACATCCCGGTCTGCATGCATCTCGACCACGGCAACAATGAAGCGACCTGCGTCACCGCGATCCAGTACGGCTTCACCTCGGTGATGATGGACGGCTCGCTGAAGGAAGATGGCAAGTCGCCGGCCGACTATGCCTATAATTCCGGCATCACGCGCCGCGTCGTCGACATGGCGCATTGGGGCGGTGTCTCGGTAGAAGGCGAGATCGGCGTGCTGGGCTCGCTGGAAAGCGGCGGCGGCGAGCAGGAGGACGGCCACGGCGTCGAAGGCGCGATCAGCCATGACCAGCTTTTGACAAACCCCGAACAGGCTGTGCAGTTCGTCAAGGACACGCATGTCGATGCCCTGGCGGTCGCCATGGGCACCAGCCACGGCGCCTATAAGTTCTCGCGCAAGCCGGACGGCGCGGTGCTGGCGATGAACGTGATCGAGGAGATCCACCGCCGCCTGCCCAACATGCATCTGGTCATGCATGGGTCGTCCTCCGTGCCGGAGGAGCTGCAGGAGATCATCAACAAATATGGCGGCCAGATGAAGCCGACCTGGGGCGTGCCGGTGGAAGAGATCCAGCGCGGCATCAAGCATGGCGTGCGCAAGATCAACATCGACACCGACAACCGCATGGCGTTGACCGGCGCCATCCGCAAGGTGCTGACCGAGAACCCGTCGGAGTTCGATCCGCGCAAATATCTGACGCCTGCGATGGCGGCGATGCGGAAGCTCTGCAAGCAGCGCTTCGAGGAGTTCGGCACCGCCGGCAACGCCCAGAAGATCAAGCCGCTGCCGGTTTCGGAGATGGCCAGGCGCTACAAATCGGGCAGCCTCGACCCGAAATTCGGCTGACGCGAATATCTCCCGCGACCGGTTCAATCCCGGTCGCGGGCATTCTTCCTGCCGAATTACGGCGGAACTTCACACCGACAAATTGGTTCCTGCTCAGAGACCTTCCGGATCCGTCCAAAGGAAGGAGCAATCATGAGCAAGGATCGCGATAGCGAAGGACCGGTCTTTTCCGGCCAAGACGCGCGACAGGGCGAGATCATCCTGCGCACGCGTGCCCGCCGCATCATTTTCATCGCCGGGCTGGTCGGCATTGTGGTGCTGGCATTGGTGGTCAGCCTCGTCGCGCATTGAAGGCAGTGCGAATGTCCCGGGCATCGGTCAGGGAACCATTCCCGGCTCTGTCCGGTTGAACGTCGCAGATGAAATTGAGACGCGGTGACTTAGGCCGCCCTGTCTAAACGATGTTCGAGACGCTTTGTTGCGACATGCCGCTTCATCCGACCTGGCTCGACCTTGTCGGGCGGCTGTTGCTGACGGTGCTCGCCGGTTTCCTCATCGGCCTCAACCGCGAGGCGCGCGGCCATTCGGCCGGACTGCGCACGACAATTCTGGTCGGTCTTGCGGCCTGCGTGGCCATGGTCCAGGCCAACATGCTGCTCGATGTATCCGGTAAGGCGCCAGACTCCTTCGTGCGCATGGACGTAATGCGCTTCGCGCTCGGCGTGCTCACCGGCGTCGGCTTCATCGGCGGCGGCGCCATCCTGCGGCGCGGCGATCTCGTCACCGGCGTCACCACCGCCGCCACGATGTGGATCATGACGATGATTGGACTGGCCTTCGGCGGCGGCCAGTATGGCCTCGGCATGATCGCGACGGTACTGACAATGGTGACGCTGCAGGCGTTGAAATGGGTCGATCTGAAAATCCCGCGCGACCACAAAGCGATCCTGTCGGTCTCATGGCCGAAGAGTTCGCCGCCGGACCTTCAGGACATGGTGCGGCCGATTGGCTACGATGCACGTTTCGTCGGCATGGAACACGATGCCGAACGCAGCCGCTTCGTTTTTTCCTTCATGGTTCAGTGGAAGCAGCCCGACGCGAACGCACCTTCGACGGACGTGTTGTCGCTGGTCGGCGAGCACTGCGAAGTCGAGCGCTTCGAGGTGATCGGTGAGAAGCCGTTTTGAGCGCGAGCGGCAGGTTTACTCGGCCGCGTTCGGCGTTTCGGCGTCCGCCCGGATGAGCTTGATGTCGGCTCCGGCCGCCCAGGCGCCGATGTCCTCGCGACTGAGTGCTGCCGCCATCATGTCCGGGAAATGATCGGGCGTGCAAGCAAAGACCGGAATGCCCAGCGCCGCGACGGACCCCGCCATCGACGGATCGTAGCCGGGACGCCCCTGGTCGGTGAGCGCCAGGAGCACGACGACATTGACGCCCGAGCGGACGAGGGCTGCCAGCCTTTGCAGAAGCTCCTTGCCGTTGCCGCCTTCGTAGAGATCGGTGATCAGCACGAAATGCGCCTTGGTCGGCCGCTCGATGCGTTCGGCGCAATAGGCGACCGCCTGGTTGATGTCGGTACCGCCGCCGAGCTGGACGCCGAACAGCACCTCGACCGGATCGCTGAGCTCTTCGGTCAGATCAACGATCGCGGTGTCGAAGCAGACCAGCTTGGTCCGCACCACCGGCAGCGACGCCATCACGGCGGCGAAGATCGAGGCGTAGATCACAGAGCTTGCCATTGAGCCGGACTGGTCGACGCAGAGCGTCACCTCGTCGAGGTCGACCAGGCGGCGCTGGCGGCGCATGAAGCCGACCAGCTTTTCGGGCACCACGGTCTTGTGCTCCGGCTGGTAGTGGCGAAGGTTGGCCGTGATCGTTCGTGGCCAGTCGATGTCGCGTTGGCGCGGCCGGTTGGTGCGCCGCGACTTGTCGAGCGCGCCGCGGATCGCTTCGGCGGTCTTCTGCTCCAGGCGCTGCATCAGCTTGGCGACGATATCGGAAATGATGGACCTGGCGATGTCCTTGGTCTTGTCGGGCATCGCCGAGCGCAGCGAGACGAGGTCGGCGACGAGATTGACGTCGGCCTCGATCGCCTTGAGGAATTCCGGCTCCATCAGCATCTGCTTCAGGTTCAGGCGCTCGAAGGCATCCTTCTGCACGACCTGGACGACTTGCTCTGGGAAAAACGACCGGATATCGCCCATCCATTGCGCGACGCGAGGCGCCGAGCGGCCCAGCCCACCGCGCCGCTTGCGCGGGTCACCGGCGGTGTCGCCGCTGCCATCGCCATAGAGCGCGTCGAGCGCCGTCGACAGGCGCCGGTCCTCGGCCGACAGCGCCGATGATGTCTCGTCGTCGGCGCCGATCGCCAGCCGCCAGCGGCGCTCCCTGTTGTCTCCGGTCGGATCGAGCTCCGGCCCGGTGGCTTCATCAACCATGGCTGGCCTCCCCCGCGAGCAACTTGCCGAGAAGAGCGAAATGCCTGCGCCATGCCTCACCGCCGTCAGGCGCGGGCGTGAGCCCGGCGGGCAGGCTCGCTCTCTTGCCGAGCACGGCCTCGATCAGCCGCCGGCGCTCCATGCTGTCGAGATTGGAGAAGACGCGGCGCAGCAGCGGCAGGTGCGCCACGAAAGCCTCCTCGTCGAGCGATGCCAGCCAGGCATCGACGGCGCCACGCAAACCCTCGTCGTAGATCAGCCGCTGGCCGGCGCCGCTGAAAAAACCTTCGAAGAAGGCGGCCGCATCGATCACGGGCGTTCCCGGCGACAGGCGCTTTGCCAAGAGGTCGGCGGTCTCATCCGCTGAGAGCCGGCCTGCCTCGTAGAGCAGATGCGCGGCGCAGCCGGCAACAAGCGCCGTGGACCGCGACGAATCGAGCACGGCCGCCAACCCATTGCGCCATGCCTCCACAACATGCTCGCCCGGCTCGACCAGCTTGATCGCCTCGTCGGTCTTGCGCATCGCTGCCATCAGCGCGGCGGCGGCCTGCGCGTCGAGATCGCGCGCCGCGTAAGGCAGAGCGATCGAACCCTCGATGATCAGCCGTTCCAGCAGGCCGGCGAGACGTTCAGTCTCGGTCTTGCGGGCTTCGCCGTAGCGGATGATGTCGGCCAGCGGCGGCACCGAGGCCAGCAGCTCCAGGCACTCGCTGCTGTGCGCCGCCTTTTCCTCAAGCGCTGCGAGGCCAGCGGCGGATGCTTCGCTCAACGCCGCCGCAATTGCGCTTTGCACCAGCGTGGCCAGAGCATCGAGTGTCGCAGCTGCGCCGATCATCTGGATCAGCCGGCCATTGGCGGCCTTCTCGATGGTCGGGCCGTAGACCAGGTTCTCGACCAGGCGGACCGCATATTCCGGCTGCCAGGCCAGCATCCAGCGCTCGCGGAACGTGCCGCGGCTGCGTCCGACATCCGTCAGCCGGCCCCATGCTACGCCAAGCACGTTCAGCCGGTGCAGGAGCGTGGAGCGAAACAGCCCGCTCTCGCTGCGCAGGTCGACCGAAAGTTCCCGCTCCAGCGCCTCGGGCTTCAGCCGCGCGGCTTTCTGGTTGCGCTGCAAATCGTCGATCAGCGGCGCCAGCGGCGTGTCGGGCGGGATCTCGCCGACATCGGCGCCGAGCAGCAGCTCGGCCTCGACCATCCTCCACAGCAAGGCCTCGCCGTTGAAGAGCGCCGAGACCGAGGCATCGCGCAGTTCCTCGAAGCCCGGCTTCGGCCGTTCGCGGATGGCGGCGAGCGCCCGCGCAAGACGCTCCGCCTCGATCAGGGACGCGGTCGAGATCATGTGGCCCTTGGCGCGAAGCACCGAGGCGATGCGCGCCAGCCAGAGCACCGAGGCGTCGCCCTGCCCGCGCGTTTGCCACAGATGCTTGCACCATCCGGGCGCGACGACGCCGGCGCCGTAGCCGTAGCCCAGCGCCAGGCGCGGTCCGGTCCATGGCGCATAGGTCATCATGGTCTTGCGCCGGCCGATGCCCTTCAGGAGCGCCTGGTCGCTCTTTTGCGTGTGCGCCGCCTGCAAGGCCGGCACATGCCAGGCGCCGCAGACGACGGCCAGCGGGCCTTCGAATTCTTTCCGCGCGGCGGCGATCTCGAGCCGCATATGCGCCTCGCGCATCGCCTCGAATTTGCCGATCGCCCCCTCGCCGTCACGCAGCGTCGTCATCGCGTCGGCGATGGCCGCGAAGATCGGGCCGGGCTCCGGATTCTGCTCGATGATGTCCGACCACCAGCTCTCGCCGTCCTCATAGCCGGCTGCGCGCGCCAAAGTGCCGATCGGATCCTGGATGCGCGTCGGTTCTTCGCCCTGCTCTTGCGTGGGCTCTGCTTCGCCGGCATCGATGTCGGTCGAACCTTCAGCCGTCTTCGCGGCAAGCCGCGCGGCCGACGGCAGGTCGATGAAGCGCAGCGCCGCCTTGTTGGCGACGGCCCATAACGCCGCCTGATATTCCGGCGAGAACTCGGCGAAGGGCCAGAAGCTGGTCGCGGCGGGATCGTCCTCCGGATAGCAGAGCAGCGCCACCGGCGGCTTCAGGTCGGGACTGGCGAGCAGCGGCAGCAACGGCGAGGCATCGACCGGCCCTTCGATCAGCACGGCGACCGGCTGCAATTCCTGCAACGCCTTGGCCAGGCTCTCGGCAGAGCCCGGCCCGTGATGGCGAATGCCGAAATAGCTGATGCCGCCTCCCGTCATAGCTCAGATCGCCGCGTTGAGCGCCGCGTAATAACCGGCATAGTCCGGCCGCTTCTTCAGCACCGTCTCCAGATATTCCTCCAGCACCACCTTGTCCTGGACAGGATCCTTGACGATCGCACCGACAAGGCTTGGCGCGAGCCCTTCGGCATGCAGCTTGCCGTCGTCGAACCATGCCGCCTGGCTTAGGCCGCTAACCATCGTGGCGATCGCCTCGGCGGTGGACAGCGAGCCCGACGGCGTCTTCAGCGTCACCTTGCCGTCAGCGGTCGAGCCGGAACGCAGCTCGCGGAAGATGGTCAGCACGCGGGCGATCTCCTCGCCGACATTCTTCGGCACCGGCAGGTCCAGCCCGCCGGCCATCTCGCCGACGCGCCGGGAGACGATCGAGACTTCCTCCGCCATGTCGTCCGGCAAAGGCAGCACCACGACATTGAAGCGCCGCTTCAGCGCCGAGGAAAGTTCGTTGACGCCCTTGTCGCGGTTGTTGGCGGTGGCGATGATGTTGAAGCCGCGCTGGGCGTAGATCGAGGTGTTCAGCTCCGGCACCGGCATCATCTTTTCCGACAGCACGGTGATCAGCGTGTCCTGCACGTCGGAGCCCATGCGCGTCAGCTCTTCCAGGCGGCAGAGCTTGCCGTCCTGCATGGCGCGGTAGAGCGGCGTCGGCACCAGCGCCTCTTGGCTCGGGCCCTTTGCCAGGAGCTGGGCATAGTTCCAGCCATAGCGGATCTGGTTTTCGTCGGTGCCGGCGGTGCATTGCACGACCAGCGTCGAATTGCCCATGATGGCGCCGGCGAGATGTTCCGATACCCACGATTTCGCCGTTCCCGGGACGCCGAGCAGAAGCAGCGCGCGGTCGGTCGCGAGCGTGGCTACCGCCGTTTCCATCAATTGGCGGCGACCGACATATTTCGGCGAAATTATCGTGCCGTCGCTCGCCTTGCCGCCCATCAGATAGGTCAGCACGGCCTTGGGCGACAGGCTCCAGCCGGCGGGCTTCTGGCGATCGTCGCCGCGCGCGAGCGCCTGAAGTTCGGCGGCATAGACCTGCTCGGCCGGGAGGCGGATGGCTGCGTTCATGCGATCTTCTCCGAATTGATCATTTGGTTGTGTTTCCGGCCAGCGCCGCGTTGAGGCGCAGCAGGCTGAGCGATGGCGATGCGGGCGGCAGACCGGCGGCGGCGACGTCGCCGATTAGTTTCTCCGCCGTCGCCGCCGTGGCGAGAAAACCTATGGCCTCGAGATACTGCTCGGCGCTTCGTTTCATGACGTCGTTGTCACCCGAGACGGCGGAGCGCAGCGCCGAAAGCGTCTTGCCGTTTGCGAGGTCGCCCCATTGCAGCCAGCCTGCCTCCGCGCCTTCGACCAAGCTGAGCGCGTGCAGATTCTGCGCGTCATTCAAGATCTGCCTGATCAGGAGACGCTTCCTGCCGCTGTCCAAACGCAACATGAGCTGGAGGACGAGAAGCGTCAGCTTGCCGCCTTCGGCGACGAGCATATCCGCCAAACAGGCCACCGCCGCATCGCTGCCGGACACCGAGACCATTAGAACGAGAAAACGATCGGCATTGTCATCGACGCCGAACTGCCATGCGCCGATGAAATCAGGCTCTGTCTTGCCGAAGCGCGCGACGAGATCGCCGAAGTAGCAGGAAGCGAACAAGTCGGCGCGACGGGCCTGTTGCGCGGGCGACTTGAGTTTTATCGGTGCGTAGGTGGTACGGCGGCGAAGGAAGCCGGATTTGCCTTCCTCGATGAGAGCGGCCAACTCACCTGTCGGATCCTCCGTGCCGCCATCTGTTGGGTAGCTACGCTCCCCCAGCCTGGCCAGCAGCCGGCCAGCCATTTCTCGCACCTTGCCTGAGCGATCGGAAGATAGGCTTTGCAGGAACGGCACGTCGTCGGCGCCCAGGCCGAAGCGCATGAGTTCGATGAGCGCAAGCCTGACCTCCGCAGACTCTCTTGCCCCCTTGGTCTCGATCAACGTGCGGGCCAAGGCAGGCACAGCGCGCCGCAAATCGACCAAAGCAATGCGGCGCGCTGCGGGGTAGAAATCATCCCAGGTTTCCGCCGTCAGATGTTCGCGTCGGGAGTGCTTTTCGCCATCCGCGCCCGCCTGCCAGTCGACCCAGGGAGCATAGACCTCCGGGGCAGCCTGGTCGGATGCGGCGGGCATCCAGTCCATCGGATGGGTGACGAAGCCGCGGCTGGCGACGAGCGTGGCCACCCGGGTCTTGAGCCTCGCATCGGCTGCATATTTCAGCGCGGCCCGCAGCGGCGGTCGCAACCGTTCAGGGAGCATCGGCAGGGCCAGCACCGGCAGCGGCGGGCGCCGCTTCAACGTTTTCGGCGCCGCGGGGCGAAGCGCGACATCGAGCGCCTGCGCTGCGATGGCCAACAGCCGCCGCTCCTGTTCGTCGGGACTGGAAGCCGCGGCGGCCTCCTTCCACTCGACGGGGGCAAGCTCGAAAGCGGCGCCGCCCGAAATCCAGCCGTCGCGCAACCTCGCGAGCCCTGGCTGATCGAGCTCGTTCATGACAGATCGAGCCTCCCCATATTGCTCTGCGACGCCAGAAGCTCGAGTCTGGCGCCGTTCCAGAGCGCAGCCGTCGCCGTGAGATCCAGGCCGAGCAAGGTCGGGTCGACGGAGCCGGCGACAGGCAGGGCAATGCCATGCGGATCGTTCACCGCCTGCCACCAGGTACCGTCCTTCTCGTCCTGCGCGATCGCGCCGGCCGGCAGAATGATCGGGCAATCCGAGAGCCATGGCGCGCCATCCTGGAAGGCGGCGTAGGCGGCCAGCGGATCGCCAGCGGCATCCGGGGCGAAAGAAGGCCAACTGCCCGGCGCCACATCACCCAACCATTCCGCGACCAGCGCCCGCAGCGGATGGCGCGACGGATAGAATACCAGCCTCGCCTTGAAGCGGTCGCCCGGCGCGAAGGCGCCGGACCGCCGGCCGGCTGAGGCCGGGAAGAAATCCAACAGGACGGCGAAACGCGGGGTCGGGCTTTTCAGATCGAGCAGCCATGTCGCGTGGCTAACGAGGCCGTCGCGGCGGGTCTCGATCTTCTCGCCCAAAACCTCCCAGTCGCTCTCGACCTGCACGGCGTCGGGATTGGCGAGGATCTGGTCGCGCGTTTCCGATGTCGAGACCAGGCGCTTCAGCTCGGCATCGTCGGGCGCGGTACGCCACGCCTTGGCGAGCAGCACCAGCTTGCCCAACTCACGGATCGCAGCGTCCGGCCGCTCCTCGCCGCGCAGCGCCATCAGCCGCGCCGGCAATTCATCGATGCGGCCGGCCAGCGCCGTTGCCTTGAGATCAACAAGTCGTGCCGCGATGCGGCGGCAGCGCTCGCTCGAGGCGTCGACAAAGCCGGCGAGGCCGAGCCGAAGCTGGTCGGCGATCCATTGGTCAAGCTCGTCGAGCGCGGCGGAAACCGCGCTGCGCGTATCCTCGGCCCGCTTACGCTGCGCCGCCTCGCGGCGCTCGGCGGCGGCGGCGTCCTCGACGGGCGCGCTTTCCGCAGGCCGCGACGCCTCGTCGATGCTTTTGCCTTCAGAGCTGGCTGCCACCGGCGTCGGAGATTGGCCGGGCTTGCGGCGCCGACCGAGCCAGTCGTTGACCCAGTCCGGCGTCTGATCGACACGGGCGAAGCTGTCGGCTGCCGTGGCGCCGATCCAGGCCAGCGCCAGAATATGCTTGCAGGGAAATTTTCGAGAGGGACAGGTGCATTTATAGCCGTGATCGGAGGTATCGAACGCGACGCGGTACGGGTTGGACCCCGAGCCCTGGCATTCGCCCCAGATCAACGGCAGCTGTTCATGCGCTTCGAGACGGGGCCAGTTCGAGCGCTTGGTCAGCTTGGCGGCAGCGCCGAGCGAGGCCTGGTCGGGCGCGAGCGCCTCGATGGTTTTCAAATCCAGCTGCAAGCCGCGCCTCACCCCCGAAGCATGATTCCGCAGCGATAGATAGCCGTTTGCGGCGCGCTGGTGTAGCTCCAGCCGCCGCAAAATCGAGACATTGTCTAACGTTCCGTTGCTCTCCTGACAGTACCGGTCAGGCCGGCACAGACGTCTCCGCACCGCCGAGATAAAGCCGGTGCAGTTCGTCCTGCGATTGCCGCAGCTTCGCGCAGTCGCCGTCATAGACGACGCGGCCGCGGCGCATGACATAGGCGCGGTTGCCGATCGACAGCGCAAGGGCGGCGAACTGCTCCACCAACACGACGGCCAGGCCATCGTTGGCGAGCTTACGCACCGCCGTCATAAGCCGCGTGACGATGACCGGGGCGAGACCGGCGGACATCTCGTCGATCAGCAGCACTTTGGGCCGGGTGAGAAGCGCTCGCGCGATGACCAGCATCTGTTGCTCGCCGCCGGAAAGCAGGCTCGCCTTGACCGTGCGGCGCTGCACCAGTTCGGGAAACAGCGCATAGGCTTCCGCGATATCGGCGCCGGGATGCAGGCTGACGTGCAAATTCTCTTCCGTCGTCAGCTGGCGGAAGACGGTGCGGCCCTGCTCGACATGGGCAAGCCCTTCGCGTGAACGGGCGCCCGGACGCGCCTTCTGCAACTCGCGGCCGTCGATGGCGATGCTGCCGGCGGCAACCGGGATGATGCCCGACAGGCCTTCGAGCAGCGTCGTCTTGCCGGCGCCATTGGCGCCGAGCACGACGCTGATCGCGCCGCTCTTGGCCACGAGATCGACCGACGTGACGACGGGTAGCTCGGCGCGATCGATCGACAGGTTGGAAACGACGAGCCTGCTCATGCCGCCACGCTCTCTTCCTCGATGCCGAGATAGGCCTTCTTCACCGCCCGCTCGCTGAGCACCTTGGCCGGCGGACCGGAGGCGATGACCTGGCCGAAGTCGAGCACGGTGACCTCCGAGCAGACCGCCCGCACCAGATCCATGTCGTGCTCGACCAAAAGCACCGCCGAGCCGAACAGTTTCGGGATCTCGGCGATGCGCTGGCCGAGCCGCAGCGTCTCCTCATGCGACTGGCCGGCCGCGGGCTCGTCAAGCAGCACGACGGCCGGGCGCGCGGCGACGACGCCGGCGACGTCGAGCAGCCGCCTGGTGCCGGCATCGACCGAAGCAACCAGCGTGTCGGGATGCGGACAGTCCAGCCAGTCGAGGATTGCCCTGGTCTCGCTTGCCGACAGGCCCTTGGCCGCCAAGGCCACATAGCCACCGACGGTGAGCTCCGGCGCGATGCGGTTGGTCTGCCAGGTGCGGCGCACGCCCTCGCGGGCGCGCAAATGCGCCGGCACGCCTTCGAGCGGCTTGCCGCCCAGCCGCACACTGCCCTGATAGGAGGCCAGGAAGCCGGCGACCGCATCGATGAAGGTCGACTTGCCGGCGCCGTTCGGGCCGATCAGGCCGGCCACGGTGCCGGCGGCAACGCTCAGGCTGACATTGTTCAGCGCGACGACGCTGCCGTAGCGCACGGTCAGACCCTCAATGGTGAGCGCCGGACCGGCGGTGCGCTCGATTGCCGCCGGCAATTCAGAGCCAGACGTGGCAGCGGTCTTCGGCGTACGCGCCGGCAGCAGCTTGCGGAACTGGCGCTGGAAGGTTTCGCTCATCGTCTCGCCGGTCGACAGCGCCTGGGTGGCACCGATGGCGAACAGCACATTGCCGATGTCCTGCGGCCAGTCGAGCCGGCGCAGGATTTCCGGGAACATCACGACGAGCAAGCCGCCGATGATCGCGCCCCCGGCGAAATGCGCGCCGGTCATCACCGACACAGCATAGAGCGAAAGCGACTGCATCATGCTGAAATTCTCGGCGACCAGCGTGCCGAGATAGCCGGCGAGCAGACCGCCGGAAATGCCGGCGACGAAGGCGCTGAGCGCGAAGGCCGTGAGCTTGGCGGTGGCGATGCTGACGCCATGCGCCGCGGCGGCGCGCTCCGAATGGCGAACCGCCAACCAGGACGCGCCGAGCCGCGAGCGGCTGATGAATTCGAGCGCCACAGCGATCGCCACATAGAACAGCAGCACGAAGACGAAATAGCCCTCGTCGCTGTCGAACAGTTCCGGCCGCGGCACCTGCAGGAAATCGGTCTGGCCGGGATAGGTCATGGTGGCAAGGATGGTGTCGAAGGCGGTGGCGAAGGAGAGCGTGACGATGGCGAGGTTGATGCCGCGCAATCGCAGCGCCGGCAGGCCGATGGCGACGCCGAACGGCACGGCGGCAAGGCCACCGACCAGGATCCACGCCGCCAGCCCGCCCGGCGCCTCGGCGAGGTTGAGATAGCCGACAGTCCAGGCGCCGACGCCGGCGAAGGACATCTGACAGAGCGCGATCATGCCGGTGCGGCCGGCGACGAGACCGAGGCTCTGCAAGGCGACACCGATGATCAGCACCGAAGTTGCCAGGAACACCCAGTAGGAGGGCAGCAGGCCGGCATAGGCGACGCCGCCGGCGATAAGCGCCACGACGATGACGATCAAGGAGGCTCTCAAGCTAGCGCGCTTCATCCCAGCGGGCCTCCCGCTGCGACCAGAGAAGAACGGCGAGCACCACCAGGAAGGGAATGGCGCTGCGATACTGGCTGACGCTGTCGATGGAGCTCGCCAGCCCTTCGACGATGCCGAGCGCGATGCCGCCGGCGAGCGTCCACCAGAAGCTGCGGAAGACGCCGATGAGCGCCGCGGCAAGCGCTGGCACCACGAGCAGGCTGAGCGTCATGAAGTTCGGTGAGCGCTGCGGCGCGATGATCATCAATGCGAAAGTGGTGAAAGCGCCGGTCATGCCCCAGACCAGCAGCGACAGGAGCTGCACGCGCACGCCGAGCAGTTCCGCCGCCATCGGCCGGTCCGCCAGCGCGCGCAGATTGAGGCCGACCTTGGTGCGGTTGAGGAAGAGGTTGGAGAGGATTGTGAACAGCACCGCGAGCCCGATGGTGAGCACCGAGGCGATGGTCACTTCGACGCCGGCGAGACGAAAGGCGGAGCCGGGGAACAGATCCGGCATGTTGTGCGGATGCTGGCCGCCGGTGAGCCGCAGCCCGACGGCGATCAGGCCGACGAGCAACGCCACCGTCACGGCCGCCTTGGTTGAAGCGCTCGCTTCGCCGAACCACCGCGTCATGATGTAGCCGATTGCGACGCCGGTCGCCGTGCCTGCCGCGATGCCCGCCAACACCGAGGGCCAGATGGGGAAGCCGGCCTCGAACAGCGCGATCAGCACGAAGGTGCCGGCGGTGCCGATCGCGGCCCCGGTGAAATTCACCACGGCGACGAGCCGGTAGGTGAAGACGGCGCAGACGCCGAGCAGGGCATAGGTGCCCCCGGCCGTCAGTCCCGCCACGGCGGATGTGAGCAATGCGTTCATTTTTTCCCAATCTGGAAGCGGGCCGGCATCGGCCCCGAATATGTGCCGAGGCCGGCGCCGCCCCTCATCGCCGTGCCCGACATTTCTCTCCGTCCACAGAGAGAAAGAGGCTGGCCATAAGAGGCGGTGCCGACGCCCGGGAGGATCACTTGGCCTGCGGCAGCACGACCCAGTCCGGCGTCTCGACCTTCCAGGCGCCGGCCTCGAGCTTCATCACCTTGGTGGCCTGCATCGGCGAATGCGTCTTGGCCTTGCCGAAGACGTAAGGCGAGCCGGCGAGCGGGTTGGTGAGCGGCTGCATGTCGTGCAGTGCCTTGGCGACACTTTCGCGCGTCACCTCGCCGTCGATCGAGGCGACCACCTTGAGGAACAGTTGCGCAGCGAGGTAGCCGCCCTGCGAGAAGGCGGTGAGCGGCCGGTTTGCCTTCTGCATGTCGGCGATCCACTGCGCGTTGGCCGCCGAGCCCTTCTCAGTGTAGGGCTCCCACTCGGTGCCGACATAGATCGGCTGCTTGGTGTCGGCCAGCGCCTTGGCGACCTGCTCGGTGTAGCCGGGCGCCAGGAACAGCCAGTTGATGCCGGTGATCTTCTGCGCATCGACGGTCTTGATCAACTGCACCACCTGCGGCTCGACCTGGTTGGTCAGCACCGCGTCGCAGCCGGCGTCGCGCGCCTTAATGACGTATGGCGTGAGATCGCCCTGGAAGGGCAGTGTCAGGTCGAGCAGGTGGATCTTCTGGCCGCTGATCTTTTCCCAGTTCTCGATCGCCTTCTTGTAGGCCTCCTGGGTGCCGCCGATGATGATGAAGAAGGCGCAGAGCTTCTTCGTCTTCAGCTCGTTGGTGGCGTAGTACGCCATCGCGGTCGACAGCGTATATGGGCCGACATTGACCGGCGCCACGTTGGGCGAGGAGAAGCAGGCGGCGTCGACGCCGAGGCCCTGCACCGAAAGGATCTTCTTGCGGCTGTAGGTGGCCGAGTTGACGGCGCAGTCGAGCAGGCTGGCCGAACCGACCAGAGCCACCGCCTCTTTGTTGTCGATCAGGTCGCGCGCGGCCTGGGCTGCCACCGCGGGGTCCGCCTTGTCGTCGGCGATCGTGTAGCCGATCTTGCAGCCATTGATGCCGCCTGCCGCGTTGACGGCATCGAAAGCGGCCTGCGTCGCCTTCGGCACTTCCGAGAAATCGGCCGGGCCAGTGACGGTCGACACGGCGCCGACCTTGATGGCACCATCCTTGCAGGTCGGGCCAGCGGCGGATGCGGTGCCGGCCATGGCGGCAAGGCCGATGCCGGCGAGTGCCGCTGCGAGCAGTCTCGATTTCCAATGCATGTTTCAGTCTCCCATTTTTGTCATGCGTTATTGGTTTCAGGCGGCGGCGAGCACGGGCGAAGCGAGGCTCGCGGCGTCGATCGCGGCGAACTTCACCAGCGTGCGGGCAATGGTCTCGCGCTCGATGTCGCGGACGATGAACACCAGCCGGGTACGGCGGTCCGCCGACGGCCAGCGGTCGAGCCGCGCCGGTGGATGAAAGACATGCTGGACGCCGTGCAGCACAAGCGGCCGCCCGGGATCGTCCGTCGTGCGCACGAGGCCCTTGAAGCGCAGCAGGTCCTCGCCCTTCAGCGCCGCGACATAGTCGAGCCAGCGGGCGAAGGCGCCCCACTCGAGCGGCTTGTCGATGACGAAGCTGAAAGTCCGGATGCCGTGATGGGTGCCCTGATGATGATCGTGACCATGATGGCAATCCGGTTCGCAGCCATGGTCGTGATGCGCGACGGCTTCGAGCCGCCCGGCGATGCGGGTCACATCCGCTGCGTCAGCAGGCAGGCTCGCCAGCAGATCGAGGTCGACTTCGCCGTTGCGGGCAATGGTTTGCTCGACGGCCGGCGCCAAATGCTCCAGTTGCTGCAGCATATCGCCGAGTGCCTCGTTCGAGACGAGATCGGTCTTTGTGATCAGCAGCCGGTCGGCGACGGCGACCTGCTTGGCTGCTTCCGGGTGACGGTGAAGCGTCGCCGCGCCATTCACCGCATCGACGGTGGTAACCACACTTCCGATGCGAAAGCGAGTCATGAGCTCAGCTTCGGCCATCAGCGTGTGCAGGATCGGCGCCGGATCGGCGAGGCCGGTCGTCTCGATGATCACCTGCGAAAGCGGTGGCGTTTCGCCGGCACGGCTCTTAGCGTCGAGCTCCTTCAGCGTGGCGACCAGATCGCCGCGCACGGTGCAGCAGATGCAACCATTGTCGAGCAGCGTGAACTGTTCTTCGCTGGCCTCGATCAGCAAATGATCGAGCCCGACGGCGCCGAACTCGTTGACGATCACGGCGGCACCTGCCAGCGAGGGCTGGCGCAGCAAGCAGTTGAGCACGGTCGTCTTGCCGCTGCCGAGGAAGCCGGTGAGCACGGTCACCGGGATCTTTGCATCGCTCGAAGGATCAGGCGCGCTCATAGACCACCCTCCCCTCGAACCAGGTCGTCAGCACTTTTGTGTCGGCGAGATCGTCGGCCGGCGTCTCCAGCACGTTGCGATCGAGCACGATGAGATCGGCCGATTTGCCGATCTCGATCGAGCCGACGGTGTCGGCGAGGCCGATGGCGCGGGCGGAATTGATGGTGAAGATCTCGAGCGCCGTGGCGACGTCGATCGCCTGCTCCGGCCAGAGCGCGGCGCCCGGAAACTCACCGCTCGGGTTGCGGCGCGTCACGAGGCCTTCGATGCCGTCCCATGGATCGGGATTCGGCATCACCGGCCAGTCGGAACCGCCGGCAAGCAACGCGCCGGCGGCGAGCAAATCCCTGTTCGGCCAGAAACGCAGCGCGCGCGCCTCGCCCATGGTCTGCTTGTGGCCTTCGAGGAAGCTCGTCGGATACCACAGGAAGGGCGAGAGATCGGCGACGACGCCAAGCTCGGCGAAGCGGGCGATGTCGTCCGGCGCGATGTAGCTCGCATGCGCGATGTGATGCATCACCGTCGTCGAGCCGTTGAAGGAGCGCACGACATCGATCGCGTCGAGCGCCTGGCTGACGGCGGCATCGCCGGCGCAGTGGATCTTCACGCCGAGGCCGAGCTTCTCGCATTTGCCGACCCACCGGATCAGCTCCGGCACGGTGACGATGGTCGAGCCGCGGAAGCAGCAGCCGAGCACCGGGTCCTTGGTGTAGGGCTCGTGGAAGGCGGCGGTGCGGGCGCCCGGCACGCCGTCGAGGAAGATCTTTACGAAATCCGGCTTGGCGTGAACGCCGCGATATTGCTCACGCAGGGCGATCAGCTCGTCGCCGGCAATGCCGAACATGAAGGACGGCTCGACCGCCGGCATGGCCGAGACGGACCAAGCGGTCAGCTCGCCGCGATCGTCGAGGCCCTTCAGCGCCGCGAGGATCGGCTGCATGGCGGCGGCGTCGAGGAATGCGGTGACGCCGTAGGAGTTGAGCGTCGCGATCGAGCGCGCCATCGCGGCGCGGTCCATCTCTTCGGTGTAATGGCCGGACTGCGCGATGGTGCGCTCGACGATGCCGGCGGCGGATTCGATCATCATGCCGGTCAGCGCGCCGGTCGCCGGATCGCGGCCGATCGAACCCTTCTCCGGATCGGGCGACGAAGCGGACAGGCCGGCTAGGCCAAGCGCCTGCGAGTTGACCCAGCGGTTGTGATAGGTGTCGTCGCGCAGCATCACTGGCCGACCCTGGCTGACACGGTCGAGCACCGCCAGCGCTTCCAACCGATTGAGCTTCGGCAGGAGATCGCTGCCCCATTGGCCACCGATGATCCAGGAGCCTTCCGGCGCCTTGGCCGCCGCCTCGCCGACGCGCGCGATCAGCGTGTCGAAGCTCGCGGTCGGCGGGAAGCGCAGTTCGAAAAGCTCGGCCTGGCCGCCCATCATCAGATGCGCATGCACGTCGACGATGCCCGGCATCATCATCGCGCCCTTGAGATCGACGACGCGGGTGGCGGTGCCTGTCAGCGCGGCGACATCGGCGCCCTCGCCGACCGCGACGATGCGGCCGCCCTTGACGGCGACGGCCGAGGCCCAGGGCCGCCTGCGGTCGAGCGTATAGATGCGGCCATTGGTGAAAACCAGGTCGGCACTTCTGTCGGGCATTTTTTCTCCTCCACTCCCGCCGGCCGGCACCTCCACGCGCCAACGGACAGGCGAAACTTCAGATCACGTCACACCGCCCTGTTTTGCGTCGGCGCACGGCCGCCGCCATCCGCGACCAGCACCGCGCCGGTGACGAAGGACGCTTCGTCGGACGCAAGGAACAGGCAGCAGGAGGCGATCTCTTCAGGTTCGGCGATGCGGCGCAAAGCGATGCGGTTGGTCAGCGCCTTGAACTCGTCCTCCGGCGTCGAGCCGTTGGCGCCTGCGGCGACCTTCATCTCGTAGACGCTCATCGGCGTGCGCACCCAGCCAGGCGCCACCGCGTTGGCGCGGATGCCGTCGACGCCATGCGCGAAGGCAAGCGAGCGCGTATAGGAAACGAGCGCCGCCTTGCTTGCCGAATAAGCGGCGTTCTGGCCGCTGGCGTTGAAGGCGCCGACTGAGGCGATGTTGACGATCGCGCCGCCGCGCGCCTTGAGCATCGGGAGTGCCGCGCGGCAGACCATCATCGCGCCGGTGACGTTGACGGCAAAGCTCTTCGCCCAGGTCTCGTCGCTCAGTGTTTCCGGCTCGTCGAGGATCATGACGCCGGCGGCGTTGACGACGATATCGAGGCGCCCACCACAGGCTTCGATCGCGCGGGCAATATCGCCGGCGTCGGTGATGTCGCCGCGCACGGCAGTGCCGCCACTCGCCGTGGCCGCTTCCTCCAGCACCTCGCCGCCATGGCCGAATGCGACGATTTTCGCGCCGTGGCGGCCGAACAGCTCGGCGGTGGCGCGGCCCATGCCGGTGGCGGCGCCCGTCACCAGGGCCGTGCGGCCTTCCAGGCGGCGGCTCATGCGAGCCCCCAGTGCCGCTCGACGGCATATCCGGTCTCCGGCAAGGTCGAGCCGCCGTCGACTACGATGGTCTGGCCGGTGGTGTATTTCGCCTGGCTCGAAGCGAGATAGAGCATCGCGTAGGCGATGTCGTCGGCCTCGCCGAGACGGCCCATCGGGATGAACTGCCCCAGACGGTCAGCCACCTCAGGCTTGCTCATCGTGCCGCGCCCGGGCTTGGCGATGAAGCCCGGCTCGACGCCGTTGACGGTGATGCCGTCGCGCGCGAACTCGAAGGCGGCGCCACGAATGAAGGCGTTGACGCCGGCCTTAGCCGCCGAATAATGCGCGCCGCCGGCTATCGCCACGCGCGCCGAGACCGATGAAGTGACCAGGATGCGGCCGAAGCCGTTGGCGCGCATCGCAGGCGCTGCCGCCTGCGCCAGCCAAAAGCAGGCTTTTAGATTGATAGACAGCGCCTCGTCGAGCTTGTCCTCGTCGAGCTCCTCGACCGATGCCCAGGGGCAGCCGCCGGCATTGTGGACGACGATGTCGAGCCGGCCCGATTTGCGCACAACATCGCCGACCAGCGCGTGCAGCGCCGCGCGATCCAGCCCGGCAAGCGTGACGGCGCGGGCGGAGAGGTCGCGCGCCGACAGTTCGGCGGCAAGCGCCTCGGCGACGTCGAGCGTTCGATTGGCGATCACCACCGAGGCGCCGGCCTCGGCAAAGCGGGTGACGATTGCCGCGCCGATCCCGCGCCCGCCGCCGGTCACCAGCGCCACCTTGCCCGAGAGGTCGAACGGGGTCGCCATCGCTCAGACGACGCCCGCGCCGCCGACGAGATCGACGAAACGGCCGAAGACCTCCGTGTGGCGGTCGACATCGGCCGGCAACGTCGCCGGGCACATCAGGAACATGGTGTGGAACGGCGTCACCAGTATGCCTTCGTTCATGTAGAAGGCGTGCAACAGCGTCTCGAGGTCGCCACGCCGGCCGGCGATGACGTCGGCGCCGCTACGCGGCGAGTTCGGCATGAACATGATCTCGGCGCGAGCGCCGGTCTGCGTCACATGCCACGGCAATCTGTTGTCGGCGATGATTTTGCGCGCGGCCTCGGCAAGGCGCGTGGCGTTGGCGATCATCAGCTCGAAATTGGCCGGCGTCAGCACCTCTTCCAGCACCGCGCGCATGGTGGCGAGGGTGAGCGCGTTGCCGGCCAGCGTGCCGCCGATGCCGAGATGCGCCGACTGGCGCACGCGCGGATTGACCATCGGCACGATCTTCCAAAGCCGCTCGGCGATAGCCTGCGAGACGCCGAAGATGCCGGCCGGAATGCCGCCGGCGATCGCCTTGCCAGCCACCAGTATATCCGGCTCCAGCCCGTGCAGCGCGGTGTAGCCGCCGGGGCCGCTGGAGATGGTGTGCGTCTCGTCGATGATCAGCACCGTGCCGGTGCGGCGGGTGATCTCGCGCAGTGCCGTGTGAAAACCATCGGCGACCGGTATCATGCCGAAATTGGTCATCAGCGGCTCGGTCAGCACGCAGGCGACGTCGCCATGCGACAGCGCTTCCTCGAGCGCCGCGACGTCGTTGAACTCGACCACCCGGGAGACGGCCGAATGGTCGACGCCGTTCGGGTGGATCATGTTGCGCATGCCGATCTTGCCGTCGCGGATCTCGACATGCGCCTCCTCGACGCCGCCGTGATAGCAGCCGGAAAAGACCAGCACCTTGGGACGGCCGGTGATCATGCGCGCGATGCGGATGGCGCCGCGATTGGCATCGGTGGCGGACGTAGTCAGGGTCCAGTAAGGCAGGCCGAAGCGGCGCGTCAGCTCGGCGCCGACCCAGAGGCTGTCCTCGGTGGGCAGCATCATCGTCGTGCCGTTCTGCAACTGGTGGAGCGCCGCGCGCGTCACCGCTTCGGGCGCGTGGCCGCACATGCCGCCGGTGTCGCCAAGCGCGAAGTCGACATAGTCGCGGCCGTCGATGTCGCGGATGTGCGCGCCACGCGCCGAAGCGGCATAGACCGGGAAGCCGCCGGCCCAGCGGCGCATCCAATGCGACGGCCCGCCATAGAGGAAATGCGTCTTGCCCTCTTCCCAGGCAGCGGCCGAGCGCGGATGCGTGTCGAGGAACCGCGCCTGCTCGCGGTCGAGCAAGTCTTCGATCGTTGCGGATTGCAAAGCGGTCTTGCTGGCGGCCGTCACGGCGCTGAACTCTCCCTGACGCGCAAAATTTCGGGGCGCGTAGCCGTTCCCAATCGGTTCACTATTCGAACCAGTGTTTTGTATGTTATAGGCACACTGAAGGCAGAAAGGGCGCCTGTCAAGTTAATTCACATGCGAAGTATCTTGGAGAACGGACGATGAGCACGGTGGGCAAGGCGGTGTCGCTGCTGGAGCTGTTCACGCTGCACGAGCCGGAGATCGGCCTCTCAGACCTCGCCCGCCGCGCCGGCCTCGACAAGGCGACCGCCAGGCGGCTTCTGATGGCGCTTGCCGCGCACCGGCTGATCGAGCAGGAGCCGCGGAGTCGCCGCTACCGGCTGGGCGCCGGCCTGTCGCGGCTCGCCCGCATCCGCGACGCGCATTTCCCCTTCGTGCGGCTGGCCGCGCCGGTCATTCGCGAGCTGTCGCTCGAAACCGGCGAGACGGTGCATCTGTCCGAGTTCAGCGCCGGCGCGCTGCTGACGCTGCATGTCGAGCTGTCGGCCAAGGCCAACCGCGTCAATGTCGATGTCGGCCAGGTGCTGCCGCTGCATGGGACGGCGTCGGGCATCGCCTTCCTCGCCGCCTCGCGCCTGGAAGCGGTCGGCGCCTATCTGGAAAAGCCGCTGCAGGCCTTCACCGCGTTCACGATGACCCAGCCGGATGACCTTGTGAAAGCCATCGCGCTTGCCGCTTCACGCGGCTATTCGCGCAGCGCCCAGGGCTATGAGGAAGGCGTGCACAGCATAGGCGCGGCCATCCTCGGCGCCGACGGCCAACCGATCGGCACGCTGGCCGTCGCCTCCCCCGTCTCGCGCGTCGACGACGCGACAGCGGCCGGACAAGGCGAGGCGGCAGTCAGGGCAGCCCGGCTGATCTCGGCGCGGCTGACCGGCGAGGCGTGAAACGCCGGGCGCGTTCGAAGCTTCGTATCCCTGCTTTCCTCATTCTTAACCTATCCGATTCGAGTTATGAACGTCGTTCATTTTTATGTTGAACATCGTTCAAGATGTGCTATGTTGCGTATATGAACAATGTTCACTGGATTGTATCCGGCCTGAAACAGACCGCCTCCGATCCGGCTTAACGCTGAAACGAAAGGATCATATCGATGCTCGCCGACAGCCATGCCCGCAAACAGTCGAGTGCCTGGAAGGCCTGGAGACCGATCATGGACGACAGATTCCATGCACCAAGAACAAGAAACAAATGGATTGGCATCAATCGCAGTAACGAAGCTTAACCGCTTCCCGCTAAACAAGGCTCAAACCGCGCAAGTGTCCGCCCAGTCCTGCCGGATTGCCAGACGGCCTTGCCCAATGGAAATTGCCATGAACACCCATCTGATGATGTCGCGGCGCTTCGCGCCTCTCTTCTGGACGCAATTCCTCTCGGCCTTCAACGACAATTTCCTGAAGAACACGCTGGTGTTCCTCATTCTCTTCACGCTGGCGAAGGATCAGGCCGCATCGCTGGTGACGCTGGCCGGCGCCATTTTCATGGCCCCCTTCCTGCTGCTTTCGGCGCTGGGCGGCGAGATCGCCGACCGCTTCGACAAGGCGCTGATCGCGCGGCGGCTGAAATTCACCGAGATCGCCGCGGCCGCCGTGGCCGTTGTCGGCATCGCCTTGTCCTCTATTCCCGTGCTGATGACGGCGCTCTTGATGTTCGGCGTCATCTCGGCGCTGTTCGGGCCGATCAAATACGGCATCCTGCCGGATCATCTCGAGCGCAAGGAATTGCCCAAGGCCAATGCCTGGATCGAGTCGGCCACCTTCGCGGCGATCCTGGGCGGCACCATCGCCGGCGGCGTCGTCTCCGCCGACGGCATCGGCGTTTGGGTGTTCGGGCCGATCATGATGGCCTTGGCCGTCGGCTGCTGGTTCGTCAGCCGCTACATCCCTTCCACAGGCTCGGCCGCCCCGAACCTTGTCATCGACAAGAACATCTTCCGTTCGACCTGGCGGCAAGTCAGCGACCTGCGCACCGACACGCGCATCTGGCGCGCCGGCCTGATGACCTCGTGGTTTTGGCTGGTCGGCGCCATCGTGCTTTCGATCCTGCCGGCAATGATCAAGGATTCGCTCGGCGGCAACGAGATCGCGGTCACCGCCTATCTTGCCGTGTTCGCCGTCTCGATCGCCATCGGCTCGGCCATCGCAGCCTGGATGTCGCAAGGTCGCATGGTGCTCCTGCCCGCGCCGGTCGGCACGGCGCTGCTCGCGCTCTTCGGCCTGCATCTGGCCTGGACCATCGGCAGCATGCAGCCCTCGCCTCGGGCCGAGACGCTTTCCGCCTTCTTCGCCGGGCCGAACACCATCCGTGTCGCCATCGACCTCGCCGGCATGGCCATTGCCGCCGCCTTCCTGGTGGTGCCGACTTTCGCCGCCGTGCAGGCCTGGTCGCCCGAGGCACGCCGCGCCCGCGTCGTTGCCGCGGTCAGCATCGTCAATGCCGGCTTCATGACCGTCGGCGGGATCCTCGTCGCGGCGATCCAGGCCGCTGGCGTCTCGATCGCGGGCATCCTGTTCGGCCTCGTCGTCGCCAACGCGATCGCCGCCTGGCTGATGCTGAAATTCCTGCCGACCAATCCGTTCCGCGATTTCGTCTCGATCCTGTTCCGCGCCTTCCTGCGGCTGGAGGTCGAGGGCATCGAGAACCTCAAGGCGGCCGGCAAGGCGCCGATCCTGGCGCTCAACCATGTCAGCTTCCTCGACGGCCCGCTGGCGCTGACGCTGACCGACGAGGAGCCGGTCTTCGCCATCGACTACGCGATCGCCCAGGCCTGGTGGATGAAGCCGTTCATGAAGCTTGCCCGCGCTTTGCCGCTCAATCCGGCCAAGCCGATGTCGACCCGCACCCTTATCAAGATCGTGCAGGGCGGCGATCCGCTGGTCATCTTCCCGGAAGGGCGCATCACCGTCACCGGCGGCCTGATGAAGGTCTATGATGGCGCCGCAATGGTCGCCGACAAGACCGGCTCGATGGTGGTGCCGGTGCGCATCGACGGGCTGGAGAAAAGCTACTTCTCGCGGCTCTCCTCGCAGCATGTGCGCCGCCGCCTGTTCCCGAAGGTCAAGGTGACCATCCTGGAGCCGGTGAAGCTCGAAGTGCCGCAGGAATTGAAGGGCCGCCAGCGCCGCGCCGCGGCGGGCTCGGCGCTCTACCAGGTGATGTCGGACCTCGTCTTCCGCACCCAGGACATCAACAAGACCGTTCTGGAGACGATCATCGAGACGGCCAACGAGCGCGGCATGAAAGAGCTCGCCGTGCAGGATCCGGTCACCGGTTCGCTGAGCTACGGCAAGCTGCTCACCGGCGCCGCGGTGCTCGGCGAGAAGTTCGAGCACCTCTATCGCGACCAGCAGACGCTTGGCATCATGCTGCCCAACGCCAACGGCGCCTGCGCAGCACTTCTCGGCGTCATGTCGGCCGGCAAGGTTCCGGCGATGATCAACTTCACCGCGGGCGCGGCGAACATCCTGTCGGCCTGCAAGGCGGCCGAGGTGCGCACCGTGCTCACCTCCCGCGCTTTCGTCGAACAGGCAAAGCTCGGGCCGATGGTCGAGGAGATCGGCCGCTCGGTCGACATCGTCTGGCTCGACGACCTGCGGGCCACGATCGGCCTCAAGGACAAGCTGCTCGGCCTGCTGCGCAAGGCGACGCCGCGGGTGGCGCGCAAGGCGGACGATCCGGCGGCAATCCTGTTCACCTCGGGCTCGGAAGGCACGCCGAAGGGCGTGGTGCTCACCCACCGCAACATCCTTGCCAACGCCGCCCAGGCTGCCTCGCGCATCGACTTCCATTCGGGCGACAAGGTGTTCAACGTGCTGCCGATCTTCCACTCCTTCGGCATGACGGCGGGCACGGTGCTGCCGCTGATCTCGGGCGTGCCGGTCTATTTCTACCCCTCGCCGCTGCACTACCGCATCGTGCCGGAACTGATCTATGCCTCGAACGCGACGATCATCTTCGGTACCGATACGTTCCTCGCCGGCTATGCCCGCACGGCGCACCCTTACGACTTCCGTTCGGTGCGCTACTGCTTCGCCGGCGCCGAGCCGGTCAAGGCCGCGACGCGCACGACCTATATGGAGAAATTCGGCCTGCGCATCCTGGAAGGCTATGGCGTGACCGAAACCGCGCCGGTGATCGCCATCAACACGCCGATGTACAACAAGTCGGGCAGCGTCGGCAAAATCATGCCCGGCATGGAGTACCGGCTGGAGCCAGTGCCCGGTGTCGACGAGGGCGGCCGGCTGTTCGTGCGCGGCCCCAACGTCATGGCCGGCTACCTGCGCGCCGAGAATCCGGGCGTGATCGAGCCGCTGAAAGACGGCTGGCACGACACCGGCGACGTCGTCACCGTCGACGATGCGGGCTTCATCTCGATCCGCGGCCGCGCCAAGCGCTTCGCCAAGATCGCCGGCGAGATGGTTTCGCTGGCCGCGATCGAGGCGCTGGCCGGCGAACTCTGGAAAGGCTCGCCGTCGGCCGTCGCCACGGTGCCGGACGCACGCAAGGGCGAGAAGCTGATCCTGATCACGGAAGCTTCCGGCGCCACCCGCGCCGACTTCCTGGCCTTCGCCAAGGCGAACGGCGCCATGGACCTGATGGTGCCGGCCGAAGTGCGCGTCGTGCCGAAAGTGCCGGTGCTCGGTTCCGGCAAGCTCGACTTCGCCGGCGTGACCAGGATGGTGCGCGGCGAGGAAGAGCTGAAGGTCAAGGCCGCCTGATCCAAACCTACGAACAGGCCGGCGGCAAACGCCGGCCTGTTTATTGCTCATCTGCGCCGTTGCGGCGAAGATGATTAGCATGTTAACTTCCTTTCCGGTTGCATCGGCTCCGCCGTTGCGTCTCAATCCCGCGAAAAGACGGGAGCCCGTGAAAACGGGCACTTGGACATGATCCTTGCGGATCATGAACCGGAGGAGGAAACGATGCACGGCCACCATGTGAGCGTCGCCGACGGCGAGGCGTTCCTGTCCGCGTCGCGGATGCTGTTCGGCCCGATCACCCAGCGCTTTTCGCGCGGCGAGGCGCCGTCGCTGCCGAAGCTGGTCTCGGTCAATCTCGGCGCCTGCCGCCTGTCCGAGATCCGGGCCAAGTCGCATCTGGTCCTCAACGACCGCGCCTTCTGGCGCAGCTTCGATCCCGACGCGATCAAGATCCTGATGCAGCGCAAGGGTCGCAGCCGCTTCGAGCAGCAGCAGACGGCGATCGACCTCGGCCCGCGCGCGGCGATCATCTACGACCCGGTGCGCAGCTATTCGCTGCAGAACCTTTCCGACGTCGACCAGCTCATCCTGCAGGTGCCGCGCTCGACCTTCGGCGACGAGACGCTGGCGCGGCTGATGGCGCCGCTGCCGCTGCCCGGCGAGGACGACAGCCTGACCCATATCGTGTCGGGCCTGATGCAGATGGCGATCGGCGAGGCGCATAAGCTCGACGAAGCCGGCTGCCGCCGCGTCGGCGACAGTCTGGTCCAGCTCGTCAACGGCCTTATCCAGGCCAAGCCGATGACGCCGGAATTCCGCCGCTCGCCGCTGGAAGCGCTGCGCGAGCGCATCGTCGCCTATATCGACGCCAACCTTGCCCGTTCCAATCTCTCGGCCGAGGACATCGCCCGCCACATGGGCTGCTCCCGCCGCTATCTGCACCGCGCCTTCGAAGGCGAAGGCGCCACACTGGAGCGCTTCGTCTGGGACCGGCGGCTGGAGCGCAGCAAGGAGGAACTGCTCTCCCCCGCCCGCGCCTCGGCCTCGATCTCCGAAATCGCCTTTGCCTGCGGCTTCAATTCCAGCGCGCATTTCTCGCGGGCGTTCAAGAGCAAGTATGATGTGGCGCCCAGGGAGCTAAGGGAGCGCGTGCGGACGGTGGTGCACTGACACTCCCAGATCAACTCAGGCCGCGTATCTCGCCATCACGGGCTGCCTCGACCACTGGGCGTACCAGGTGTCGAACAGCTTGAGCTGCTGCTCGGCATAGCCGCGCTGGCTGTCGCTCAGCGCATCCGTTTCGTTGAAGTGCAGCCGGTATTCGGGATCACCCTTCAACACCATCATGTGCTTGAAATAGAGCACGAGGTCCGGACCCTCGTCGAAAGAGGAAAGCACGGCCAACGCTGCCTCCAGTTCCTGCGCCAGCCGGCGCGCTTCGGCATCGCCTTTCGCGGCTGCCTGGCTGAGGCCCACCAGATGCAGCACCTCCTTGGGCAGGACATTGCCGATGCCGGTGATGGCGCCGGACGCTCCGCAATTGACGAAGCCGTGGAAGACGGCGGTGTCGACGCCGATCATCAGCGCAACCTCATCGTCGCGGCTGGTGATGTTTTCAGCCGCGTAGCGCAGATCCGCGGGGCCGCCGAACTCCTTGAAGCCGACGAGGTTCGGATGCTCGGCGCGCAACGCGAAGAAGAGGTCGGCGCGCGTGGCAAAGCCGTAATAGGGGCTATTGTAGATGACGGCCGGCAAGTCGGGGGCAGCGGCAAGGATCGCCTTGAAGTGGTGACGCTGCGCCGCCACCGACGGGCCGCGCGACAGAACGCGCGGGATGACCATCAGGCCGCGGGCGCCGACCTTTTGCGCGTGAGCGGCGTGGGCCACGGCGCTGGCGGTGTTGACCGCGCCCGTGCCGACGATCACCGGAACGCCGGCCTTCACCAGGCGCTCGACGCCTTCCATGCGTTGCGCGTCGGTCAAGAGCGGCCAGTCGCCCATGGAGCCGCAATAGACGACGGCCGACATGCCGGCAGCGATCAGCTCGCGGCCCTTGCGCACCAGCGCGTCGAAGTCGGGAAGGCGGTCATCGGTGCAGGGCGTCATCAGCGCAGGCATGCAGCCGGAAAAAACATTGGCGGTCATTGTCGGAGTCTCCTTGAGGCGTCACGCGGATGACCAGTTTGTCCCGAGCGGCACCGCTTGCCAAGCGGATAGTCGCTTTTCCTGCTGAAGCGCCTCAAACCACCATGACGATCTTGCCGAACTGTTCGCTCGCCCCAGAAAACGGTGCGCCTCGGCGGGCGGCGGGATTGCCGAAGTTGATGAGCTAGGTTGCCGGCTTCAGTCGCCGCATTGCGCCAAGCCGCATCATGCCCTTCGGCAGGAACAGCATCGCCAGGATAATCGTCAGACCCGAAATCACCGGGTGGTAGTCCGGCACGACGATGCGGGCGAGATCGAAGACGGCGTACATCACCAGCGCGCCGAGGATCGGCCCCAGGATCGTGCCGGTGCCGCCGACCACCGTCATCATCAGCGGCAGGAGCATCCAGTCGAGGTCGAACACCGAGTCCGGCCCGACATGGAAGATGTAGAAGGTGTAGAGGCTGCCGGCGACACCGGCGATGAAGGCGCTGCCGGCGAAGGCGGCGACCTTGACCTTGAGCGTGTCGATGCCGTTGGCGGAGGCCGCCATCTCGTCGTCGCGCACGGCGATCAGCGCCAGGCCGTAGCGCGAGCGCATCAGCGCGCGGATGGCCAGAGCGGTGGCGACCATCAGGCCGAGGCCGACCCAGTAGTGGGGGCGCAGCGTGTCGAAGCTGCTCGCAGGGGCGACGATGCCGAAGGCGCCGCCGGTGAAGTCGCCGCCATTAACGAAGAGCACCTTGACGATCTCGCCGAAGCCGAGCGTGCCGAGCGCGAAATAGTCGCCATGCAGTTTCGACAGGAGCGGCAGGCCGATGATGACCGCCGCAAGCGCCGCGACAACGCCACCCAAAAGCATCGTCACCGGATCGAAATAGTAGATGTTTGGGTGGCTGTCATAGAGCGAGCCCCAGAGATAGTTGCCGCTCCACAGGATGGCGGTGGTGTAGGCGCCGATCCCGAAGAAGGCGTGGCTGCCGAGGCTTATCTGACCGCCATAGCCGGCGACCAGGTTCCAGCTCTGCGCCATGATGGCATAGAGGAAGACGAAGAACAGGAAGGAGAAATAATAGGCGTCGACGGCGCCGGGCAGAAACGGCAGCAGCGCGAGCGCCGCGACGACGACGGTTGCGATCCATTGCAAGGCTCGGCTCATCGCATCACGCCTTCTTGTAGGGCCGGCTGAACAGGCCTTCCGGCTTGAACATCAGCACCAGGAGGAAGACGCCGTAGGCAATCGCATTCGTCCACCCGCCCGAGATGAAGAACTGCACATAGGCCTCGATCAGGCCGAGCAGGATGCCGCCGGCCAGAGCGCCGGTGACGTTGCCGATGCCGCCCAGCGCCAGCGCCACCAGCGCCTTCAGGCTGAAGATGAAGCCGGCGAAGGGGTTGAACGGAAAGGTCGTCGCCACCGCGACACCGGCCGCGCCCGCCAGCGAAATGCCGATGGCGAATGCTATGGCGTTGACGCGGTGCGGGCTGATGCCCATCAGCATTGCTGAGTCCATGTCCTCGGAAGCGGCGCGCACGGCCTTGCCGACAATCGTCTTGCGCAGGAAGAGCACCACCAGGCCGGTACCGGCGAGCGCGATCAGGAAGCCCATCGAGCGGGTGAAGGAAGTACGCACGCCCAGAAGCTCGATGCCGCTCGCCGTGTAGCTCGTCACCACGCCGGCGGTGTTGCCACCCCAGATCACCGTCATCAGGTTCTGGACCAGGAACATCAAGCCGACGGCGATGAGCAGCGAGACGTTGCGGTCTGCTTCAGCGGCGGCCCTGCGGAACAGGCCCTGGTAGATCAGCCAGCCGACGACGAGCCCGACCGGCACGACGATCAGCAGCGACAGGAACGGGTCGATGCCGAGGCCGTAGAAGAGCGCCCGCACGAAATAGGCGGCGAGGATGATCATCGCGCCCTGGGCGAGGAAGATCAGCCGCATGGTGCCGAAGATCAGGCTCAAGCCCACGGCGGCGACGCCATACATGGCGCCGCCAAGCGCGCCGTTGAGCGAAAGCTGGAAGAGGATCTCGGGTGGCGGGAGATTGAACATTTCCTACTCCAACACGCCCATATAGGCCTTCTGGATTTCGGGGTCGGCGATGAGGTCGGCGCCGGTGCCTTGCATGGCGAGCGAGCCGGTCTGCAGCACGAAGGCGTAGTCGGCCACTTTGAGCGCCTGGTGGATGTTCTGCTCGACCAAAAGGATGGTGACGCCCTGGCCGTGCAAGGTCTGGATGAGCGCAAACATCTGCTGCACGACGAGCGGGCTGAGGCCCAGCGACGGCTCATCGAGGATGAGCAGCGACGGCTCCGACATGGTGGCCCGCGCGATCGCCAGCATCTGCTGCTCGCCGCCGGAGAGCGAGCCGGCCTTCTGCTGCGCGCGTTCCTTCAGGCGCGGGAAGAGCGTGTAGGCTTTCTCCAGCAGCTCCTTGGTGCGCGGACGAGCGTTGGACTGGAACGCGCCGAGCTCGAGATTCTCCAGCACCGTCATCTGGCGGAACAGGCCGCGCCCTTCCGGCACATGGGCAATGCCCATGCTGGCGATCGCTTCAGGCGCCTTGCCTATGATCGACTGGCCCGACAGGTGGATATCGCCCGCCTTCGGCTTGAGCAGGCCCGAAACGGTCCTAAGCAGCGTCGTCTTGCCGGCGCCGTTGGCGCCGACGAGCGCGACGATCGTGCCGGGATCGACATGGAGCGAGACGCCCCACAGCGCGCCGACATCGCCATAGGCGACTTCGAGATCGCTTATTTCAAGCAGCCGGTTCGCCAAGATAGGCCTCGATGACTTTGCGGTTTTGCGTGATTTCGCGCGGTGTGCCGTCGGCGATCTTCTCGCCATGGTCGAGCACGATCACGCGGCTGCACACTTTCATGATGGCGTCGACCTTGTGCTCGACCCACAGCATCGAGATGCCGCGGTCGGCACGCACGCGGCGGATGACGTCGACCATGCGCTGGATCTCGGTCGGGTTGAGGCCGGCCATCGGCTCGTCGAGGAGCAGCAATGCCGGATCGGAGGCGACGGCGCGCGCGATCTCCAGCATGCGGCGGTCGGAGAGCGTCATATGCGCGGTGCGCATGTCCCGCCTGGCAGTGAGGCCGACCAGTTCCAGCGCGGCATTCGCCGCCTCGGTCGCGTGCTTGACCCGGCCCCCTGCCCCGTAGACGGCGCCGACCATGACATTCTCGAAAGCGGTCATGGTGAGGAAGGTGCGCACCAGCTGGAAGGTGCGGGCGATGCCCAACCTTGAGATGCGGTGCGGCGCGATGCCGGTGATGTCCTTGCCGCGGAAAGACACCCGGCCTTCGGTCGGCGCATAAATGGCGGTGATGACGTTGAAGAGCGTCGACTTGCCGGCGCCGTTGGGGCCGATCAGCCCGATGAGTTCGTTGCCGCCGACGGCGATGTCGATGTTGTTGAGGACGACAAGCCCGCCGAAGCGCTTCTTGACCGCCTCGAGGCGCAGCAAGGTTTCGTCCGCCTGCATCGTGTTTTTCGTTTCCTTCCAGCGGGAGCACAAAGGATTAGGCGCTCAAACCGACTCATTGCCAAGCGATCCAAACGGGCAGGCGGGAAGCGAACGGGCGCCTGGCTTCGCGATCATGCGCCCGCCGCTTCCACCGCATCTGTTCGTTCAGCGCTTGTCCCAGGCCGGGGCCGGCTTGTAGGTCCAGTTGCCGTCCGGATAGATGAGCTGATGCTTGCCCTGCCACCATTGCGTGGCGACGCTGGGGATCAGCGCGAAGCCGGTCTCGTCGAACTTCAGGTCGCCGACCACGGTGTCCTTGAACTCCTGGCCGAAGATCGCGTCGTGGATGGCGGTGGCATCGGTGCTGCCGGCCTTCTCGATCGCCTGCGCGAGCACCTGCGCGTTGGCGTAGAAGGCGCCGACGGTGACGGAGTCCTTCTTGAACTCGGCCTCGTAGCGGTCGCCGAGCTCCTTGGCGCCCCTGTAAGGGTAGCTCGCCGACCAGAAGCCGTCGGTCAGGATGTAGTCGGAGTCCGGTCCGAGCGCTTCGTGGAATTCGCCGGTCCAGGTGCCCTTCCAGCCATGCAAATAAGGCACGGAGAAGCCGAGCTCCTTCATCTGCCGCAGCAGCGTGATGGTGTCGGCGGGCGAGCCGAAGACCAGCATGGCGTCGACGTCCGCCGCCTTGAGCTTGGTGATCAAAGCCGAATAGTCGGTGGCGCCGATCGCCCAGGGATCGTCCACGGCGAAGCTGTAGCCGTATTTCTTGGCTGCCGCCTCGAAGGCGCCGCCGAACCCCTTGCCGTCGGGCGAGTCTTCCGAGACCAGCGCCGGATGCTTCGGCTTCTCGCCGGCCGGCAGCTTGTCCCAGATCTGGAACGGCACCTCGGCACCGGGTCCGGGATGGAAGAAGAACAGCGCCGAATATTTCAGCTTCAACGGCTGCCACTCGAACGGGAAGGCCGTGGTGATCATGTAGAACTTCTTGTATTTCTCCGCGACGATGGCGCCGGCGATGTTCATCGGCCCGGAATGGGTCGACAGCAGCGCGTCGACCTTCTGCACCTTGATCAGGTTTTCGAGCGCCGAAGCGACCTTGCCCTCGGAGCTTTCATCGTCGGCGACGACAAGCCTGACAGGCAGCTTCTTGCCGGCCGATTTCACCATGATGCCGCCTGATTTGTTGATGTCGGCGACGGCCTGTTCATAGGCCCATTTCTGCTCCTTGCCGTCGCCGGCGAGCGGACCGGTCAGCGAGATCGGCGCGCCGATAACGATTTCGTCGCCCGCGGCATTGGCGACGAGCGTGCCGCCGAGACCAAGCGCCGAGGACAGCAACAGGCCGGCCAGCATTCCCTTCAGACTGATTTCCATTTCCATCCTCCCAGGTTTTCATCGGACCAACCCTCCCAAGGCGAGCCCGCATTTCACTCACGCCGATGCCTCCTCAGCCCATCGCGGCCGCGACCAGCCTGGTGTCGGTGAACTGCTCGAAACTCACGGCCTTGCCATCGCGCATCTCCCAGACATGGACGACGCGCGCCGTCATCGGCTTGCCGGTCTTCCTGTAGGTGCCCGAATAGGTGCCAATGCCGACGATGGTCGAGCCACCGTCGACCAGTTTCTCCAGCGCGAAAGTATAGCCGTCCCAGTCCTCGCCGATGCGCTTGAAGACGCCGGCGATGACCGCATCGGGGCCGACATAGGTGCCGGCATAGGGAAAGCCGGCCATCTCGGTCCAGGCCGTGCTTTCGGTGATCGGCGCCATCATCGCCGCCAGATCCTTGGCGTCGGAGCCGGCATAGTGGGCCTTGATGGCGTCGTAATTGCTGTTGCCCATGATGCTGATCCCAACGCTCAGACCGGTTCCTGGCCGTGGTCGTACACGGCCCTGGATTTCTTCTCGATGAAGGCGCCGGCGGGCTTGTTCTCGACCTTGCCCTGGCTGGTCACGCCGAGGAATTTGCCGGTCGAGCGCATCGTGTCCCAGTTGTAGAAGAACAGTGAGGCGACCGGGATGATGAACTCGCGGAAGCCGAAGACATAAAGGTTCTCGGCGAACTTCCACGTGGTGGCGAGATCGACGTCGCCATGGCCGCGCTGGACGCCGACGAGATTCTGCCAGGCATAGCGCTGCGAGCTCAAGTAAATATGTTCGTAAACGTGGTTGGGGCTGTAGGTGTAGTGCGCGGTCAGGCCGATCAGGTCGCGCGTCGGCGCCGGCTCGCGGCCGGTCGGCGGCACGGCGGGATCGCCCAGCACGCCGGCGGAATAGGTCTGCGCCACGCGCGGCTCGCCGGGCGCTTCACCGGGCTCGCGCACCCGCTCGCGCACCGACAGCACGCGCCGCGTCCTGGTGTCGACGATGAAGGCTTCGTCCTCGGCCGGCCTCGCGGCAAAGGTCATGTTGATGAAGAAGATGCCAGGCGCGACTTCCAGCGCCTCGTACCAGTCTGCGCCGGCCTCTGCGCCTTCGCTCCAGGCCACGGTGTCGGCGGCGGTGAAGGCGAGATCGATGGTACGGCCGGTCTTCAGCGTGATCTTGAAGGTCTGGCCGCGCAATGCATCGGTCTTCGGCAGCCGGTTGGTGGCAATGCCGGCGGCGAAGTCGTCGAAATGCTTCCAGTCGGCGGGTCTGTTCTGGTCGTTCATCGCCATCTCCAAATCAATCGACAAAAGCAAGTGTGGGCAAGTCGACGACGGTCGCGCCGCCATCGACGGTCAGGATCGAACCGTTCATCATCGCCGCCTCGCTCGAAGCGACGAAGCAGATGACGTTGGATACTTCCTCCGGAGTCGCCGGCCGGCCGAGCGGCACGTCCTTGGTGACAAGCCTGTAGGCTTCCTCGATGGAGCCCAGTCCGTGCTTATCGACGACCACCTGCATCTGCTCGTCGGCCATGGCCGTCGCCACCCAGCCGGGGCAGATGATGTTGGTGCGCACGCCCTGGCGGCCATAATCGCGCGCCAGCGATTTGCCGAAGCCGACGCAGGCATGCTTCATGGTGACGTAGCCCGCCGCCGCCGGCCCGGCGAACAGGCCGGCGATCGATGCGATGACGACGATGTTGCCCTTCTGCGCGATCAGATCCGGCAGGCATTCGCGGGCGCAGACGAAAGCGGTGTCGAGATTGGTGCGCGTCGCCAGCGCCCAGGTCTCGTCGCTCATTGTCACCGTCGGGCCGACGCCATGGCCACCGGCATTGGCGACGAGGATATCGACCGGGCCGATCTTCTCGTGGACCTCGGCAAGGGCGGCGCGCACCGCCTTGGCATCGGCGGCGTCGCCCTGCACGACCAGCCCGCCAATGTCCCTGGTCACGGCCTCGAGCGGCTCGCGCCGCCGGCCCATCAGCACGACCTTGGCGCCGTCGGCGGCCATGCGCCGGGCGACAGCCGCGCCGATGCCGGTGCCGCCGCCCGTGATGAAGGCCGTCTTGCCGGAAAATCTCATCCTGCCGTCCTTGCGGGCGCGAGGCCCAAATGCTGCCGATCGTTGGTTTGGAGTGTGCGACGGCTGCCCTTTTTCGTCTTGTCCGAGCGGGAACTTTGTTTTGACTGAGAGCGCACTCCTGCGTTCTTCTGGGATGCCGCGCGACCTTTGCCGCGCGGGATCATGCGTTTGGCTAGCGGCGGCCTATTTCTTGATCGCCTCGAGATCGATGACGATCTCGACCTCAGGCCCTAGGCCGAACCCGTCGGCGGCCTTGGCCATCGGGAAGTCCGCGGTGCTGACCTTGCCGGTGGCGCTGAAAGCCGCCTTGGTCAACGTCGCGTCCCATGGCGCCGGCGCTTCGTTGAGCAGCTTCACATCGAGCGTCACTTCCTTGCTGACGCCGCTGATGGTGAGATTGCCGGTGACCTTGCCGGTCTTGTCGTCGACCTTCTCGACCTTGGTGCTTTCGAAGCTGATCGTCGGGAACTCGGCGGCGTTGAAGAAGTCGGGCCCTTTCAGATCGCTGTCGCGCTGGTCGAAGGCGGTATGGATCGAACCGACATCGAGCTCGGCCTTGACGCTGCTTTTGCTGACATCGGCCTTGTCCAACGCGATCGTGCCCTTGACGCCGTCGAACTGGCCATGGGCGATGCCGTAGATGCCGTGCTTGACGGTGAAGGTGACCCAGGCGTGCTGGCCGTCGATCTCGTAATTGTCGGCATGAGCCGCCACGGCCAGCATGGATGCGCCGGCGAAAGCGAGCGCCGCAATCAGTTTTCTCGTCCTCACATGTTTCTCCCTGTTGTTGGTTGTTTTGGACCCGGCTCAGGAAAAGCCGAGGGCGGCCCCATGCGGCGCCCAGACGATCGCCGTCATGATGGCCAGAATCGCCGGAGCGGCGATCAGGATGCCGGCAACGAGCGGCCGCAGGGGCCGCGTGCCGGGAAGCAGGCCTTGCAGCGGGCCGCGCATAAGCACGGCAACGACCGGCGGCAGGGATGACAGGATGAGCGCCGCGGGATTGGCCTTGGGCGCGAGCAGCGCCACCTGGATCAGCACCGTGGCCGAGGCGTAGAGCAGCAGGAATTCGACGCCCTTGCTCCACGAAGCGGCCGCGCCGCCGCGCAATACCGCGAGATACTGCACGAGGCACCAGCCGCCGATCAGCGCGGCGATCGAGCCTAGCAATTGCCCGGTGACGATCGATGCGCCGAGCACCGAGACGATGGCGCCGGAGAACGACAAAGCGAGCACCGCCGCCGGTGCCAGGAACGGCTCTTCCGCCGAGGGCGACGGCGAAGGCTGCCGTCCGATGAGCAGCGCGGCGCCGATCAGCGCCAATAGGCCGACAGCCAGCGCGGCAATCATCTGCAGGTCAAGCGAGCCGCCGGCCAGCCGCCGCCAACCGAGCCACAGGAAGGCAGCCGCAAAAGCGATGGCGGCGACAAAACTCGTTGCACGGCCGAGCACCCGCCCAGGCGGCAGGCCGATGACGATACCGGCGAAGGCGAGATAGATCAGCTTCTGACTGGCCGCGACCGGCGGCACGGCCGGTGGCCCGAGCGTGTCCCAGTAGAAGAACAGCAGCAGCGCCGCCCAGAATAGCGTGACCACCGGCGATGCGGCCGGCACGGCAAAGCGCGCAGCGAGCGCCAGCGTGATGCCGAGCAGCAGCGGTAGCGCAGCTGTGGTGACCATCGGATTGCCGAGAACCGCGCTCAAATCGTCTTCACCTTCCAGGACCACGGAGACGTGCCGGCGTGGCCGATCTCATCCCGCGATCTTGATTGGCCTCGAGCGAGGCGTCTTGTCCGAGCGGGAACTTTGTTTTGACTGAGAGCGCACTCGCGGCCGCGCCGGCTTGAACGTCGCCGGCGCGCTCCATAACCCTCGGCAAAAATGTTCATCAGCATCGAGGAGGATGGCGTGAACGAGAGAACCGTGCCGCCGATCAGCGCGGCTGCCGCCGCATTCCTGTCGCGGCCGCATCGGCCCTTCATCAATGGACGTTTCGTCGATGGTCTCGCCGGCGAAGGGCTGGCTGTCGATGATTCCGCTTCCGGCGAGGTCGTCGCCTATGTGCCGGAGAGCGGCCCCGAACTCGTCGACCAGGCGGTGCGTGCGGCGCGCGCGGCGCTCGAGGGGCCATGGGCCTCGATGCGGCCTGTCGACCGCCAGAACCTGATGCTGAAGCTTGCCGACGCTATCGAGGCCGATGCCGGCCTTCTGGCCGAGGTCGAGAGCATCGAGAACGGCAAGTCGCTGGGTGTCGCGCGCATGCTGAGCGCCGGCGGCACCGTCGACTGGCTGCGCTATTATGCCGGCTGGGCGACCAAGATCGAAGGTTCGACCTTCCAGGTTTCCATTCCGGTGCCGCCAGGCGCCAAGCACCACGCGATGACGGTGATGGAGCCGGTCGGCGTCGTGGGCGCCATCGTGCCGTGGAATTTTCCGTTGCTGATCGGCATGTGGAAGATCGCGCCGGCGCTGGCCTGCGGCTGCACGATCGTGCTGAAGCCGCCGCAGGAAACGCCGCTCGGCCTGCTCAGGCTTGCCGAGCTGATCGAGGCTGCCGGCTTCCCGCCCGGCGTAGTCAACATCGTCACCGGCAGCGGCAGCGTGACCGGCGAGGCGCTGATCCGGCATCCCGGCATCGACAAGCTGACCTTCACCGGCTCGACGGAAGTGGGAAAGCGCATCGGCCACGCCGCCGTCGACCGCGTGGCCCGCTTTACCCTGGAGCTCGGCTCCAAATCGCCGATGATCCTGCTTGCCGACATGGAGGACGGCATCGAGCCGCTGCTCGCCGGGCTCGGCATGTTCTTCAACCAGGGCCAGGTCTGCACCTCGGCGGCGCGGCTTCTGATCGAGAAGCCGATCTATGACCGCACACTGGCGCGTCTCGCCGAGATCGCCGACGGCATGACGATGGGCGCCGGCCGCGATGCGGACGCGCAGATCAATCCGCTGGTCTCGGCCAAGCACCGCAACAGCGTGCAAGGCTTCGTCGAGCGCAGTCTGGCAGCCGGGGTCGAACGGGTGAGCGGCGCGCGGCCGGTGCCGGCGAAAGGTCACTATGTGGCGCCGACCATCCTGCATCATGTGAAGGCGGATATGGAGATCGTGCGCGAGGAGGTGTTCGGCCCCGTCGTGGCGGCGATGCCGGTCGCCGATCTTGACGAGGCGATCCGCGTCGCCAACGACACGCGCTATGGCCTTTCGGCCTCGATCTGGAGCCGCGACATGGGCAAGGCGATGACGGCGATCCACGGCCTCAAGGCTGGCACGGTGTGGGTCAACTCGCACAACACGCTCGACCCGGCGGCACCCTTCGGCGGCTTCAAGCAGTCCGGCATCGGTCGCGAACACGGCCGCGCGGCAATCGAGGGCTACCTCGAAACCAAGACCGCCATCATGCGCTACGCCTGACCAGATGACGGAGGCTTACGACTACATCATCGCCGGCGCCGGCTCGGCCGGCTGCACGCTGGCGAGCCGTCTGGTCGCAGCGGGCAAGCGCGTGCTCGTCGTCGAGGCGGGGCCGGCCGACAACACGCGCTTCGTCGACATGCCCGCCACCTTCGCCAAGGTGATCGGCACGGCGCGCAGTTGGATCTACCAGTCGGAGCCGGAGCCAAGCGTCGGCGGCCGCTCGCTGCCGATCCCGCAGGGGCGCACGCTCGGCGGCGGCTCCTCGATCAACGCCATGCTCTATATCCGTGGCCAGCCGGAGGACTATGACGGCTGGCGCGATCTCGGCTGCCCGGGCTGGGGCTGGGACGATGTGCTGCCGGTCTACAAACGGCTGGAGCGCAATGAACGCCTCGCCGGCGAGCGGCACGGCAGCGACGGTCCGCTGCCGGTCTCCGATCCGCGCTACCGGCACCCACTGTCGCTCGCCTATGTGCGCGCCGCCCAGCAGGCTGGATACCGCTTCAATGACGACTTCAACGGCGAACGGCAGGAGGGCGTCGGCTTCTACCAGACCACGACGGCAAACGGCGAAAGGCAGTCGGCCGCCAAGGTGTTTTTGCGGCCACTCGCCGGCAACGCCAATCTCAAGATCGTCACCGATGCGCTGGTGACGGCACTGACGCTTGAGAACGGCGCCGCGACCGGACTGTCCTACACGACGCCGGACGGACAGAACCATACAGCCTCGGCCAGGGTGGAAGTGATCCTTGCCGCTGGCGCGCTCGCCACGCCAAAGCTGATGATGCTGTCCGGTCTCGGCCCGGCCGCGCATCTGGTTGAGATGGGGATTCCCGTCATCCGCGACATGCCTGGGGTCGGCCAGGACCTGCAGGACCATGTCGCAGCGCCGCTCTACGCGCTGACCCGCAGGCCCGTCTCGCTGCTCGGCGAGGATCGCGGCCTCAAGGCGCTGCGGCACGGCCTCGAATATCTTTTGTTCCGGCGCGGCCTGCTCGCCTCCAACGTGGTCGAGAGCGGCGGCTTCTTCGACACCGACGGCGACGGCCGGCCCGACATACAGTTCCATGTGCTGCCGGTGATGATTGAGAACGCCGAGCACGGCTCGGTCGAACGCCACGGCATGGAGTTGAACCCGTGCGTGCTGCGGCCCAAGTCGCGCGGTTCGGTCCGGCTGCGCTCGCCAAAGCCAGGCGATCCGATCCGCTTCACCACTGGCTTCCTGTCGCATGCCGACGACCTTGCCCTGCTGCTCGCCGGCATGAAGGTCGCGCGCGCGATCCTGCGCCAGCCGGCGCTGCGCGAAGTCGTCGCCGAAGAGCTTGCGCCCGGCAAAGCCGATGATCTCGGCGACGAGGCGATAACCGACCACATCATCCGCCACGCCAAGACCGTCTATCATCCCTGCGGCACCTGCCGGATGGGAACGGACGATCGGGCGGTGGTCGACCCGCAGCTTCGCGTGCGCGGCGTGCCGCGCCTGCGCATCGCCGATGCCTCGATCATGCCGCGCCTCACCAGCGGCAACACCAACGCGCCGGCGATCATGATCGGCGACCGCTGCGCCGATTTCATCCTGGGGACCCGTTGAGGTCAGCCGAGACTGATCCACGCCGTTTTGAGGTCGGTGTATTTCTCGATCGCGTGAAGCGACTTGTCGCGACCGAAGCCGGATTGCTTGAAGCCGCCGAGCGGCACAGTGATGTCGGCGCCGCCATAGGTGTTGACGTGGACGACGCCGGCATTGATGGCGCGGACCATGCGGTGCGCGGTCGACAGGTTCGAGGTCCACACGGCCGAGGCAAGGCCATAGACGGTGGCGTTGGCGAGCCGTATCGCCTCTTCCTCGGTTTCGAAGCGCATGATGCCGAGCACCGGGCCGAACACTTCCTCGCGGGCAAGCTGCATTTTCTCGGTCACGTTCTCGAAGATCGTCGGCGCCATGTAGCTGCCGCCGGTTTCGGTGAGGATGCGCTCGCCACCGGTGACGAGGCGGGCGCCCTCCTCCGTAGCCTTGGCGACGAAGCCGAGATTCTTGGTCAGTTGCTCGGCGCTCGACACAGCGCCGACATCGGAGCCGAGATCGAGCGGATCGCCGACCTTCAGCTTCGTGGTTGCCTTGACGAGTTCCTCCATGAAGCGGTCATAGACCGAGGCCTGGACCAGCAGCCGCGAGCCGGCGACGCAGACCTGTCCGGAATTGCGGAAGATGCCGTTGGCGGAGACCACCGCCGCCTGTTTCAAATCAGGCGCGTCGGCGAAGACGATGTTGGGCGACTTGCCGCCGAGCTCGAGGAAGACGCGCTTCAAATTGGAGAGTGCGGAATATTCGAGCAGGCGGCGGCCGACCGGGCCGGAGCCAGTGAATGCGATGGCGTCGACATCCATGTGCAGGCCGAGCGCCTCGCCGGCGACCGAACCCCGCCCGGTGACGACATTGAAGACGCCTTCCGGCAGTCCGGCCTCGGTGGCGAGTTCCGCCAGCCGCAGCAATGTCAACGAGGCGATCTCCGGCGGCTTGACGACGATCGCGTTGCCGGCGGCCAAGGCCGGCGCGATCTTCCAGGCGCCGATCATCAACGGAAAATTCCACGGCACGATGGCGCCCACGACGCCGAGCGGCTCCTTGTGGATCAGGCCCAGCACATTGTCGGCCGTCGGCGCGATCTCGCCATAGATCTTGTCGATCGCCTCGGCGTAGTAACGGATGGTGCCGGCCGCGGAGAGCGGCTCGGCCTTGTAGGCCATGCCGATTTCGGTGCCGTTGTCGCGCACCCCGAGCACGGCCAGTTCCAGCGCATACTTTTCGACCAGCTCGGCGAATTTCGCCAGCACCTTCTTGCGAAAGGCGGGGGCGGCGCGCGACCAGGAGCCTTTGGCGAACGCCTTACGCGCCGAGGCGACGGCGCGGTCGACATCGGCGGCGCCGCCATCGGCGATGCTGGCAAAGGGACGGCCGTCGATCGGCGAGATCACCTGCAGGCTGACGCCGCTCTGCGCGTCCACCGGGCTTCCATCGATGAACAGACGCCGCGCGCCGACCTCCGCTTTGCGCAGCGTGTCGATGGTGTCCTGGTTGATCATTATCAGTTTGCTCCAAATTCTACATGAAGTGTCGCCGGCGCGCGGAACTCCCAGCCGCGGAACACCGGCTGCTTGCCCGGCACTAGGCGCAGGTCGGGAAAACGCTCCAGCAGCAATCTCACCGCAAGGCACATCTGCTCGCGCGCAAAGAAGCGGCCAGAACAGAAATGATGGCCGAAGCCGAAGGCGGCGTGGTTGCCCTCGTCGCGATGGATGTCGAAGCTGTCGGGATCGGTGAAGCGGCTTTCGTCGCGGCTGGCCGAGGAGACCAGCGCGGCGACCGGCGCGCCGGCCGGGATGGTCGCGCCGCCGATCTCCACGGCGCGGGTCGTCTCGCGCGTCTGCGTGCCGATCGGCGCCACCCAGCGCAGGCCCTCGTCCACCGCCTTGGGCACGAAAGTTTCCGGATCGTCGAGCACCTGGCGCAGTTGCCGCGGGTTCGTCAGCAGGCCAACGAGGATGGAGCCGGCGCCGTGTCCCGGTTCCTGCATGCCGCCAAGCAGGATGACCTTGATGGTCGGCATCAGGAAATCGACCGCGCGGGTTTTGCCCTCGGGCATGCCGTCATGCAGCATGTGCGACAGCGCCGAGTCATCCGGCTCGCGGGTCAGCCGTTCAAGCGTCGGCAGGACGGCGGCACCGACCTCGGCGCCGATCGTGTCGGCGATCTCCTGGCGCTTCGGATCTTTTTCGAAGTTGATGGCGCCCTGGGCGAGCCCATAGAACCAGCGGCGCAAGGTCGGCATGTCGATGTCCATCAAGCCAAGCGAGCGCGCCAGGCTCAGCGTCGACACCGGCTCGAAATAGTCGGCCATCAGTTCGGCGGAACCGCGTTTGGCGATCTCATCGAGATAAGGTTCGGCAATCGAGCGCACGAGATCGCCGGCATAGGCGGCGACGGTGCGCGGCCGGTATTTCGGGTCGACGCCCTGGCGCAGGTTCTTGTGGACCTCGCCGTCGGTGGTGAGGATGGTCGGCTTGCCGAAGGAACGCTCGACCGGAGAGACGCCTGCCCTGACGATGGCGGAGAAGATTTCTGGCGACTTCGCCACCAGCTCGACGTCCTTCCAGCGGGTGACGAACCACAGGTTGACCGCCGGCACGAAAGCGACCGGAGCGCTGCGCCTGAGCTCGGCGTAGATCGGATAAGGATCGGCTTCCAGCGCCTCGACCGTGATATCATCGGCAAAGCTCATGCCGCTGCTCCCGCTACGTTAAAGTAGGGCGGCGCGGACGCCGCCCTGCCTTGTCCGTCAATCGCCTATCCCTCAATCGCCGAGCGGCTGGCCGAGCCTTTCGAAGGCAGTCGGATCCCGGCCCCTCAATGCGCCCGCCAGCAGCAGGCCGATCACGGCGGCGATCAGCACCAGCGCCGGCAGGAACACGCCGAGGAAACCGCCGGCTCCCGACAGGCTGCCGAAATTGATGACGATCAGGTAGATGATGACGACGAAGGCGATGAAGGTCAGCGCCGGCAGGATCGTGGTCTTCAGGCCGTTCTCCTGGTTGGACGGATTGGCGCGGAAGTACATCACGACCGCAAGCGAGGCCACCGCCATCATGACGATGACGCCGAGCGTAGCGACGTTGGTGAGCCACGAGAACAGCGCCAGCACCGGATCGAGGCCAAGCACCGCGAACAGCCCGACGACGACGGCCGCAAGCACGGTCTGGATGACCGAGGCGACATGCGGGCTTTGATGCGCCGAATGCGTCACGCCGATCGACTGCGGCAGAAGTTTCTCGCGGCCGGCGACGTAGATGTAGCGGGCGACCGCGTTGTGGAAGGCCAGCACGCCAGCGAACAGGCTCGACACGAAGAGGATGCTCATGGCGTGCGTGAGCAGTGTTCCGGCATAGCGGTCGGAGAGACCGAACAGGAAGGTGGTCGGATCCTGCAAGGCCTGCAGCGACGGCAAGAGCTTTTCGACGCCGGCGCCAACCGCCATCAGCCAGGCGGTGATCATGTAGAACAGGCCGATCAGGATGACGGAGAAATAGGTGGCGCGCGGGATGGTCACCTTCGGGTCGCGCGCCTCCTCGGCATAGATGGTCGTCGCCTCGAAGCCGATGAAGGCGGCGAAGCAGAACAGGATGGCGATGGCCGGCGCGCCGCTGGTGATCTGGCTCCAGCTGAAGGGCGCCGCCGACAGGCCGCTGTCGCCGCCGGTCTTGAGGATGGTGAGGTCGAGGATCAGCACGACGACGTATTCGGCAAGCACCAGCACCGTCAGGATCTTGGCCGACAGGTCGACCTGGCGGTAGCCGAGCACGGCGACGATGGCGATGGCGATGAAGCTCCACACCCACCAGGGCAGGTTGATGCCCCAGCCAGCGAACAGGCCGGAAGTGGCCGCGCCCAACAGGCCCATGACGCCGATCTGCATGGCGTTGTAGGACAGGATGGCGATCAGCGCGACGGCGCCGCCGGAGAGGCCACCCAGCCCACGCGCGGCATAGGCGTAGAAGGCGCCGGCATTGCCGATGTGGCGCGACATGGCGACATAGCCAACCGCGAACAGGAGCAGCAGCAGCGTCACGATCAGATAGGTGCCGGCAAAGCCGGCGCCGTTGCCCATCAGCATGCCGAGCGGTGTGCCGCCGGCAACGGCCGTAAGGGGTGCTGCGGCCGAGATCACCATGAAGGTGATGGCGCCGACGCCAAGGCTGTTCTTCCTTAGCCGGTTCGCTGAGCCGGCTTCAATGGTCGTCATTTTTCCCTCCATTCCGCTTAGCGGAAACCAAGTGTCCCTGAGATGCCGAGGACCTTCTGGCGGGTCCGAAGTTCATTTCACTATTTGCAACGGCATTTCGATATTAGACTTGCAAAGGAATCGACTTGCTGTCAAGTTAATTCGCACGTTAAGTATCTGGAGGAGGAACAGAGACGCGATGAGCACCGTGGCCAAAGCCATTTCGCTGCTGGAGCTGTTGGGCAGCGGCGCGCCCGAGGCGGCGCTTGCCGATATCGCCAAGGCCGCCGGTTTCGACAAGGCGACGACGCGCCGGTTGCTGGTTTCGCTCATCGCGCAAGGGCTGGTCGAGCAGGACGAGGCGACACGCTTCTACCGGCTCGGCGCCGGCCTGACGCGGCTGGCGCTGATGCGCGAGGCGCAGTTCCCCTTCCTGCGCATGGCGGTGCCGGTGGTCGATGCGCTGGCCGCCGAGACCGGCGAGACGGTGCATCTGTCGGAATATTCCAGGCGCGGCCTGATCACCGTTCATGTGGTCGAATCGCCTAAAGCCAACAGGGTCAGCGTGCCGCCCGGCGAAGTGCTGCCGATGCATGCGACGGCGTCCGGCATCGCCTTCCTGGCTTTCACCGAGGAGCGCATCCGCGAAGCCATCCTCGCCGGACCGATGCCGGCCTTCACGCCCTTCACCATCGGCGATGCAAACACTTTGGCCGAACAAGTCGCCGCCGCCCGCGCGCGCGGGCATTCCATCGGCTCGCAGGGTTTCGAGGAAGGCGTGATGAGCGTCGCCGCGCCGGTTCTCGGCACCGATGGTTACGCCATCGGCGCCATCGCGGTGGCGGCGCCAAGAGTGCGTACCCAAAAGGCCGATATCGAGCGGCTCGGCATCGGCGTGACCGCCGCGGGCCGCGAGATCGGTGAACGGCTGTTCGGCCGGCTGCCCGGCCAGAAGCGGGCATGACAACCAACAAGAGACTGCAGGGAGATTGACGTGGAGGAGAAACGCCGAATCCTGGTTATCGGCACCGGCGACACCAAGGCCGACGAGCTTCTGTTCATGCGCGAGCGCATCGAGGCCGTCGGCGGCGTTGCCGTGATGATGGACGTCAGCGTGCTTGGCGATCCGCCCTACAGGCCGGAGCACGACCGGTATGCCGTGGCCAAGGCCGCCGACACGACGATCGATGCGATCATCGCCAGCGGTGACGAGAACACGGCGATGACCTTGATGGCGCTCGGCGCCTCGCGGCTCGCGCGCTCGCTCCATGACGAAGGCGAGATCGACGGCTTCATCGCGCTGGGCGGCTCGATGGGCACCGACCTTGCGCTCGACGTCGCGCTTGCATTGCCGCTCGGCGTGCCCAAATTCGTCGTCTCGACGATTGCCTATTCGCATCTCGTGCCGCCGGAGCGCATCGCCACCGACCTGATGATGATCCTGTGGGCCGGCGGCCTCTACGGGCTCAACAGCGCCTGCAAGGCAGTGCTGTCGCAGGCCAGCGGCGCCGTCGTCGGCGCCGCGCGGGCTGTCGTCAAACCCGACATGTCGCGGCCGAAGGTCGGCATGAGCTCGCTGGGCAAGAGCTGCCTGCAATATATGGTGACGCTGAAGCCGGAGCTGGAAAAGCGCGGCTATGAGGTCATCGTCTTCCACACCACCGGCATGGGCGGACGCGCGTTGGAGGCGATCGCGGCGCAGAAGGGTTTCGTCGCGGTGCTCGACTTCAGCCTGCAGGAGCTCGCCAACCAGCTCACCGGCTCGGTGGTGAATTCGGGCACCGACCGGCTGGAGAATGCCGGGCGGCAGGGCATTCCGCAGATCGTCGCGCCCGGCGCCATCGACATGGTGGACTTCCCGACCTGGCAGGCGGTGCCGTCGCGCTTCGCCGAGCGGCCGTACCACGCGCATAACCGGCTGCTCGCCTCGGTGACTTCCGACGGCGCAACTCGCCAGGAGATCGCGCGCGCCATCGGCGACAAGCTCGCCGCAGCGACCGGTCCGACGGCCTTCATCCTGCCCGCCGGCGGCATCCAGCAATGGGACCAGGAAGGCGAGCCGCTCTACGAACCTGAGGCGCTGTCGGCTTTTGTCGAAGAGATGCGAACGCGCGTGCCGGAGAATGCCGAGCTGCATGAGATCTCCGGCCACATCAACGACGTCGCCTTCAGCGCCAAGGCGCTGGAGATCTTCGACCGCTGGGTGGCCGAAGGCATCGTGCCGCCCGGCGTGACCGGCAGGCAAGCGGCATGAGCGAAGTGAAGCCGCAGGCGCTGGTGCTCGATTTCGGCGGCGTGGTCACGCGCACGCTGTTCGAGACGCATGCGCTGACCGAGCAGGCGCTTGGGCTCAAGCCGGGCACGCTCGACTGGCGCGGGCCCTTCGATCCGGCTTCCGATGCGCTGTGGCGCTCGATGCAGGCCGACGAGATCAGCGAACGCGACTATTGGAGAACGCGCACACACGAGGTCGGCCGACTGGTGGGCGAGGACTGGCAGGATATGTCGACCTTCGTGCAGCGGGCGCGCGGCGCCGATCCGCAGGCGGTGGTGCGGCCCGAGGCCGAGCGTGCGATCCGCATCGCGCATCAAGCCGGCGTGCGGCTCGCCATCCTCTCCAACGAGCTCGACCTGTTCTATGGCGCCGATTTTCGACAACGCCTGCCGCTGCTTTCGCTTTTCGAGACGATCGTCGATGCGACCTACACAAAAATCCTCAAGCCCGATGCCCGCGCCTATGCGATGGTCGGTGAGGCGATGCAGCTGCCGCTTTCGGCCTGCGTCTTCGTCGACGACCAGAAGCGCAATGTCGACGGCGCGGTCGCCGCCGGCATGCTCACCGTTCATTTCGACGTCGCAGAGCCGGCGCGAAGCTATGCCGAGGCGCTCAGTCCTTTCGGGCTGACGCTCTCCTGATTGGAAAAACGGAGTCCCTCCCGATGCGTGACATCAACTTCCTCACCGAAAACAACGCCAAGCCGATCTGGCATCCGATGGCGCATCCGGCCGAAATGCGGGCAAGCCCGCCGAAGATCATCATGAAAGGCGAAGGCGTTTCGGTAACCGATGCCGAGGGCCGCACGGTGCTCGACGCCGTCGGTGGCCTCTGGAATGTCAACCTCGGCTACAGCTGCGATCCGATCAAGAAGGCGATGACGGCACAGCTCGACGCCCTGCCCTATTATTCCGGTTTTCGCGGCACCTCGACCGGACCGTCGATCGAGCTCGCTTACGAGCTCACCGAATGGTTCGCGCCCGAGGGCATGGTGCGCGCCTTCTTCACCTCGGGCGGCTCGGATTCGGTCGAGACGGCGCTGCGACTTGCCAGGCAATACTGGAAGATCCGCGGCCAGGCCGACCGCACGAAATTCCTGGCGCTGAAGAAGGGCTATCACGGCACGCATTTCGGCGGCGCCTCGGTCAACGGCAACGCCAATTTCCGCCGCAACTACGAGCCGCTTTTGCCCGGCGTCTTCCATACGCCGGCACCCATGACCTATCGCAACCCATTCGACGAGACCGACCCGGCGAAGCTGGCGAAGCTTTGCGCCCGGGCGATCGAAGAGGAGATCGCCTTTCAGGGAGCCGACACCATCGCCGCCTTCATCATGGAGCCGGTGCTCGGCGCCGGCGGCGTCATCGTCCCGCATGAGAGCTTCATGCCGATGGTGCGGGCGATCTGCGACCGCCACGACATATTGTTGATCGCCGACGAGGTGGTGACCGGCTTCGGTCGCACCGGCGCCTGGTCGGGCTCGCGGCTCTCCAGCACGAAACCGGATTTCATGACCATCGCCAAGGCGATCACATCGGGCTATTTCCCGCTTGGCGCCACCGTGATCAGCGGCAAGGTCGCCGAAGTCTTCGAGGCCGACAAGACGAGCTTCGGCGCGATCGGCCACGGCTATACCTACTCGGGCCATCCGGTCGGCTGCGCGGCCGGTCTGGCGGCGCTCGCCGAAACCAAGCGGCTGGCCGTCAACGAGAATGCGGCGGCGCGCGGCGTCGAGCTCGGCAAGGCGCTGGAGGCGCTGAAGGCCAAGCACCAGCTGGTCGGCGACGTCCGCTACCAGGGCTTGATGGCGGCGCTCGAGCTGGTTTCGGACCGCGCCGCCAAGAAGCCTGTCGACAAGAAGACGATGGCCGCCGTCGCGGACGGCGCTTACGAGGCAGGCGTCATGCTGCGCGTCTCCGGCAACAACATCATCCTGTCGCCGCCGCTGATCATCACCGCCGCCGATGTGGTGAAGATCGCCGAGGGGCTGGATGCGGGGTTGGCCGCTGCCGCGGCCTAGGGAATAGGGATTGGGCGGTAGGCAATAGGAAGACAGCCCTACTGCCTACTGCCTACTGCCTACTGCCTACTGCCTACTGCCTACTGCCTACTGCTGGACTGCACCCCTGTTGTGAGACAGGGAATAGGTGATAGCGTTAGCGTTAGGCCGCACGGGGCTGCTGCGCAGCAGCCCCGTGCGGCGTCCAGTTTGCCTCGAACTCCACGGGC
>NZ_VFUA01000043.1 GCF_006440735.1 Mesorhizobium sp. B2-7-1
TGGGAGAAGGTGGATCGGCGCCGTAGCGCCGAGACGGATGAGGGGTGCTGGACGGATCGCAACCGTTGGATGAGCCATCATGCCGGAAAAAATTATCCTCGCTTCGGGCAGCCCGTACCGCAAGGCGATGCTCGTCAATGCCGGCCTCGACATCGAGGCGGTGCCGGCAAATGTCGACGAGCGCGCGCTGGAGGCCCCGCTGAAGGACAGCGGCGCCTCGCCGGAGGACGTCGCCTCGATCCTGGCCGAGGCCAAGGCGACCGAGGTCAGCGAGCGCAGGCCAGGCGCGCTGGTGCTCGGCTGCGACCAGACGCTGTCGCTCGGCGACGAGGTCTTTCATAAGCCTGCCGACATGGAAGGCGCGCGCCACCACCTGCTTGCGCTCTCGGACAAGACGCATCAATTGAACAGCGCCGCCGTGCTTTGCCGCGACGGCGCTGTGCTGTGGCGCCATGTCGGCGTTGTGAGCCTCACCATGCGCAAGCTCGATCCCGCCTTCATCGGCCGCCATCTCGCGCGCGTCGGCGCCAAGGCGCTGTCCAGCGTCGGCGCCTATCAGATCGAGGGCGAAGGCATCCAGCTGTTCGACAAGATCGAGGGCGATTATTTGACCATCGTCGGTCTGCCGCTGCTGCCGGTGCTGAAGGAGCTGCGCGCGTTGGGAGCCATCGATGGCTGAGAAAAAGGCCTTCGTCACCGGACATCCGATCGCGCATTCGCGCTCGCCGAAGATCCACGGCCACTGGCTGGCCAAATACGGCATCGACGGCAGCTACCGGGCGCTCGACGTCGCGCCGGTGGATTTCGCCGCTTTCCTGAAATCTCTCGGCGCGGACGGCTATCGCGGCGGCAATGTCACCATCCCGCACAAGGAAGCCGCTTTCGCCGGCGTCGACCGCCGGGACCATGCGGCCGATGAAATCGGCGCGGTCAACACATTGTGGCTCGAGGATGGGCTTCTCTGGGGCGGCAACACCGACGGCTACGGCTTTGCCGCCAATCTCGACCAATATGCGCTTGGATGGGCGGCCAATGGCCCGGCCGTGGTGCTTGGCGCCGGCGGCGCTTCCCGCGCGGTCATCCATGCCTTGAAGGAGCGCGGGGTGACGGATATCCGCATCGTCAACCGGACGCTCGCCCGCGCCGAGGAACTCGGGCGCCACTTTGGCGCCGGCATCTCGGCGCATGGCGCCGATGCGCTCGGCGAGCTGCTCGGCGACGCCGGCCTGCTGGTCAACACCACGGCGCTCGGCATGCATGGCAACGAAGCCCTCGCCGCCGATCCGAGCGGGTTGCCGGACCACGCCGTTGTCACCGACATTGTCTATGTGCCGCTCGAGACGCCTTTGCTTGCCGCCGCCAGGGCGCGCGGCCTCAAGACGGTCGACGGGCTCGGTATGCTGCTGCATCAGGCTGTGCCTGGCTTCGAACGCTGGTTCGGCAGGAAGCCGGAGGTCACGAGCGAGCTGCGGCGCATGATCGTCGCCGACATCGAGGGCCATTGATGATCGTGCTCGGCCTTACCGGATCGATCGGCATGGGCAAGTCGGCGACGGCAAAGATGTTCGCCGAGGCGGGCGTGCCGGTGCATGATTCCGACGAGACCGTGCATCGGCTTTATTCCGGCAAGGCGGCGCCCCTGGTCGAGGCGGCCTTCCCGGGCACGACGCAGGCCGGCGTGGTCGATCGCGTCAGGCTCGCCGGAAAAGTGCTGGGCGATCCCGCCGCGCTGAAGCAGCTCGAGGCGATCGTGCATCCGCTGGTGCGCGCCGACGCCGATGCGTTTCTGGCCAAACACCGCGCCGCCGGTGCGCCGCTCGCCGTGCTCGACATTCCGCTGCTGTTCGAAACGGGCGGCCGCGGCCGCGTCGACAAGGTCGTGGTCGTCACCGCTTCGCCCGAAATCCAGCGCGTCCGTGTGCTCGCTAGGCCAGGCATGAGCGAGGAGAAATTTGCCTCGATCCTCGCCAAGCAGGTGCCCGACGCGGAAAAACGCCGCCAGGCCGATTTCATCATCGACACCGGCCATGGTTTCGAGGCGGCGCGAAAAGCGGTCGAAGCCGTCATCGTCGAATTGACGGGGGATAAGTCCGGCCGGCATGGCTCCTGACGTCCGCTGACAGCAGTCCCCATTGCCATTTTGTTCTGGTTTGTGATTCTGCTCTTTGGAGCGGATTGATTCGAAATGCGTGAGATCATCTTCGATACGGAAACCACCGGCCTCGATTTGCGCGACGACCGCATCATCGAGCTCGGCGGCGTCGAGCTGGTCAACCGCTTCCCGACCGGCCGCACCTTTCACAAATTCATCAATCCGCAAGGCCGCGCCATCCACGCCGAGGCGCAGGCCGTGCATGGTATCAGCGCCGCCGACCTTGTCGGCAAGCCAACCTTTGCCGAAATCGCGCAGGAATGGCTGGACTTTACCGACGGCGCCAAGCTGATCGCGCACAACGCCACCTTCGATATCGGCTTCCTCAACATCGAGTTCAGCCGGCTCGACCAGGCGGCCATCGATCCCGGCCGCATCGTCGACACGCTGGCGCTGGCGCGCCGCAAGCATCCGATGGGCCCGAACTCGCTCGACGCGCTCTGCCGGCGCTACGGCATCGACAACACGCGCCGCACCAAGCACGGCGCGCTGCTCGATTCCGAATTGCTGGCCGAGGTCTATATCGAGCTCATCGGCGGCAAGCAGGCGGCGCTCGTGCTGGAAGCGGTGGCGGTGCAGATGAACGGCTCAGGCGAGGTGGCCGACATCGACATCTCGGTCGGCGCAAGACCCATCGCCCTGCCGCCGCGCTTGAGCGAGGTGGACCGCGCGGCGCATGCCGGGCTGGTTTCGACGCTCGGCGAAAAGGCGCTGTGGCTGAAAGTGGCGGTGGGCTGAGCGGGCCCTCTTGGCGCCAACCGTCGCGATTAGCCGAACCGCCCATCCCTTCGTCATACTCGGGCTTGACCCGAGTATCCATGCCGTGACCTCTGCCACAGAGTGCAACGGTGCGGAATTCTGTAACCGTTGCAACCCCTTGGCGTCACGGCATGGATCGCTGGACCGTCTCAGCCAATCGCGAACGTTGGCGACAGCCAGCATCTCCAACAAAAAAAGCCCGGCGCGAAGCCGGGCTCTCGATACGATGTGACGGTGCGCCTTCTCAGCTCACCTGGACCTTGCTCGCCGCCGCCTGGTCCTCGGCGATGCGCTGCTGGAACATCTGCGCGAAATCGATCGGGTCGAGCATCAGCGGCGGGAAGCCGCCATTGCGCGTGGCGTCGGCGATGATCTGGCGGGCGAACGGGAACAGGAGCCGCGGGCATTCGATGAAGAGCAGCGGCAGCATGTGCTCCTGCGGGAAGCCCGAGATGGCGAAGACGCCGCCATAGACCAGCTCGACATTGAACAGCACTTCCTGGTCGAAGGAGGCCTTGGCGTTCAGCGTCAGATTGACGTCGAACTGCTTGTCCGAGAGCGGGTTGGCGTTGACGTTGACATTGATGGCGATGCCAGGCGCCTTGTCGCGGCCGCGCAGCGAATTCGGCGCGCCGGGGCTTTCGAAGGACAGGTCCTTCACATATTGCGCAAGCACATTGAGCGACGGCTGGTTCTGGGTGCCGTTGCCGTTGGCGGCGCCGGTCGCGGCGTCATCGTTGCTGGCCATGAGCCTTGGTCCTTTTGCCTGGGCAGCACTGCTGACCGGATTGAAATCGCGGGTTCGCTACCATGGCCTGCTGGACAAAACAAGTTTTGCCGCCTCTGTCGGCAGAAGGAGCAGGACAGTGCAAACGTTGGGGATTTGGCCAAAGCTCCCCAACCTCGTCATTCCAGGGCGGAGCAGCTGCGGAGCAGCGTCGCGGAGACCCTGGAATCCATTCCGTGACCCTGATCGTAGGACGCAGCAGAGCGGAATTCCGCACCGTTGCGGCGCTCATGCGTCACGGCATGGATACTCGGGTCAAGCCCGAGTATGACGACGTCACGTGGGCTCGGGCTAATCTCGGACGTCGGCAAGCCCGGCATCGCCGCACGATCGTTTCCATTGAGGCCGTCTGGATCAGGGACGACATTCTGCGCGCTTCGCTTCTTGCTCCGCCCGTGGATGACGATCGCAGTGGGCGCTTCGGCCAGTCTCCAAGGCATCTTACTTGCCAACGCGAACGACCGGCCAGAATCCGACTAGTCGTTCTTCAGCCGCCGCCAGGGCGAATTGTGGTCCGGCCGGTTCGGATAATCGTCGCGCGAATAGTCGCTGTCGTCGAGATCGATGACAGTATCGCGCCGGCGCGCCGAAAAGCCGCTCGAGAAGCTGGTCGCCATGACGATGCGGCTCTTTAGCACGCGCCAGGCGAAGTCGCGCACCGGCGGCAGCAAGAGAAGAATGGCGAAAATGTCGGTGATGAAGCCCGGGATGATCAACAGGATCGCCGCCAGCACGATCATCGCGCCATGCGCGAGCTGGCGGCTGGGATCATGCCCGGCATCCATTTCCGCCCGCACCCGCGTCATGACGCCGAAACCCTGATGCCGCAGCAGCAGGCTGCCGGCGACGCTGGAAAGGATGACCAGCCCGACCGTCGCCAAAGCGCCGATTTCGCGGCCGACAACCACGAAGCCGGCGATCTCCAGCAGCGGCAGCAACAGCAGGAACAGCGGGATGAACGAAATGCGCAAGTCTTGACCGATCGCTTTCTTGTTTTGCGGCCTGGCGGATAATCGCCACTGGCCTTGGCGCCCTTAGATAGGTATGGCTGCCTTTGATTTGAATGATTGCGCCTACCGTTCTATATGCTTTGAGTGTTGAACGCTATGCGACCGCCGCCCCGACGGGTTAAGCCGGTCCGGCAAGAACAGGGTTCGAGTTGGCGGAAAATATGGGTTTCTTCGACTTCGGCACGATTTTCTTCCTGATTGCGGCGGTTGTGATCTTTTTCCAGCTGCGTAACGTGCTTGGGCGTCGCACCGGAAACGAGCGTCCGCCCTTCGATCCCTACTCGGCGAGCCGCACGCGCGAGGCCGATGCGGCGCAGAAGCCCGAAAATGTGGTGTCGCTGCCGCGCAAGCGCATGCCTGGCGAGGCCGAGACCTATGCCGATATCGACGCCTTCGCCAAGCCCGACACCGATCTCAACAAGGGCCTGCGCACCATCAAGGACAATGATGCGTCCTTCGAGCCCAAGGGCTTCGTCGACGGCGCCAAGATGGCCTATGAGATGATCGTCATGGCCTATGCCGACGGCGACCGCAAAACGCTGAAGAACCTTCTGTCGCGCGAGGTCTATGACGGCTTCGTCGCCGCGATCGGCGAGCGCGAGGCGAAGTCGGAGAAGATCCAGTCGTCCTTCGTCGGCATCGACAAGGCCGACATCGTCGCCGCCGAAATGAAGGGCTCGGAAGCGCATCTCACGCTGCGCATCGTCTCCGAGCTGATCTCGGCGACCCGCGACAAGGCCGGCGCCGTCATCGACGGCGACCCGGAAACGGTGGCCGAGGTCAAGGATGTCTGGACCTTCGCCCGCGACACGCGCTCGCGCGACCCGAACTGGAAGCTCGTCGCCACCGAAGAAGAAGATTGATCTAGAGCATGATGCCGAAAAGTGTGGAGCGGTTTTCGGATGACATCATGCTCCATATCTTTGAATTAGAGGCGGATTCAGATTTCAGGTCGGACAGACCTGAAATCGTCCGTCTCTAAGTGGCGGGGCTCGGTCGTGCCGCTCTCTTCCACATTCAGGGAAAAATCGTTCGATGACCTGCCCGGCTGGAGCGGGGATGATCACGCTGCGGCATTCGCCGCATTTCGCCGCTCGGCCTTCCACGCGCCGATAAAACCTTACCGCACCGGATCGCTCGGCGTCGATTTCAATGCTTTTGCCGATGCCTATGCCCAGGCGCGTGCCGTTTCGGAGCCGAATCGGTTCGAGGCGCGATCCTTCTTCGAACGGCATTTCGTCCCCGCTCTGGTCGTCCCCGACAATGGAGGCTCGGGTCTCGTCACCGGTTTTTATGAACCGCAAGTCGAGGCCTCGCCGGTCAGGACGGAGCGGTTCACCGTGCCGCTGCTGTCCCGCCCCGCCGACCTGGTCGACATCGACGACGGCAACCGGCCGGCCGGCATGGATGCCTATCTGGCCTTCGCCCGCCGGACGGATACCGGCCCTGCCGAATATTTCGACCGCGGCGAAATCGAGCGCGGCGCGCTTGCCGGCCAGAACCTCGAAATCGCCTGGCTCGCCGAAAAGGTCGACGCCTTCTTCGTCCATGTGCAGGGCGCAGCTAGACTGAAGATGACCGACGGCAGGCTCACCCGCGTCACCTATGCCGCCAAGTCCGGCCAGCGCTTCGCCGGCCCCGGCAAGGTCCTGAGCGATCTCGGCGAGATCCCGCTGGAAAAGGTGACGATGCAGTCGATCCGCGCCTGGTTCAAGGCGCATCCCGATCGCGTCGACGAGATCCTGTGGCAAAACCGCTCCTATATCTTCTTCCGCGAAGCCGCGGTCGACGATGCGGCGCTTGGGCCGATCGCCGCCGCCAAGGTGCCGCTGACGCCTGGGCGCTCGGTCGCGGTCGACCGCCTGCTGCACACTTTCGGCACGCCCTTCTATATCGACGCGCCGACGCTCACCGCCTTCGGCGAAAAACCGTTCCGGCGGCTGATGATCGCGCAGGACACCGGCTCGGCCATCACTGGCCCGGCCCGCGGCGATCTCTTCGCCGGCTCCGGCGATGCCGCCGGCGAAATCGCCGGCGTCGTCCGCAATGCGGCGGATTTTTATGCCCTGGTTCCCCGCGGCCTGCTCGACGGAGCGACCCGGTGAGTCGCCGCGACGACCATCTGAGCGACGACGACCGCATCCTGTGGAACCTGGTGGCGCGTTCGGCCCGGCCGCTGAAGGGCAAGACCGCGGTCGAGATCCCCGACATCGTCGAGCCGCCGCCCGAGCCGCCGCGCCCGCCCGTCAACGGCGTTGCGGCGGTGGCCGCCAAGCCGAAGACGCCGCATGTCTCGCATACGCTCGACGACCAGACGCTGCACAAGCTGAAAAAAGGCCGGCTGCCGCTCGAAGGCCGCGTCGACCTGCACGGCATGACGCAGGACGAGGCCTATTCGCTGCTGCTCACCTTCCTCAACCGGGCGCATGCCGGCGGCATCCGCTATGTGCTGATCATCACCGGCAAGGGTTCGTCCTCCGGCGGCGATGGCATCCTGCGCCGCGCCGTGCCGGCCTGGCTGTCGACGCCCGCTTTTAGGCATCTTGTGTCCAGCCACGATCACGCCGCCCGCAACCACGGCGGTTCGGGCGCGCTCTATGTGCGGCTGCGGCGGATACGCGCATGAGCGGGCCGACCAAGAGGATGCCTAGGTGACCCCGTTCGGCGAAAAGCTCAGGGCGCTGCGCGCCGAACGCGGCGTCAGCCAGAAGGCGATGGCCGAGGCCATCGGCGTCAGCGCCGCCTATCTGTCGGCGCTCGAGCACGGCCGCCGCGGCGCCCCGACCTGGACGCTGATCCAGAAGATCATCGGCTATTTCAACATCATCTGGGACGATGCCGAGGATCTCGCCCGTCTCGCCGAAAGCTCGCATCCCAGGGTTAGGATCGACACGTCCGGCCTGTCGCCGGCGGCGACCGAGCTGGCCAACCTTCTGGCCGAAAGCATCGAGAGGTTGGACGAGGCGGAGTTGCGGAAAATCACGGCGACGGTCCGGGCCGCGCTGAGGGGATAGTTTGCCAGGATGACAAACGGGTGGGTTTATCCGAAGCGCCCGAACTTCGTCATCCACGGGCGGAGCGGTAGCGAAGCGGACGCGCAGACCCGAGGATCCATTCCGTGACCTTTGGCCGGGGGATGCAGCGGAGCAGAATTCTGCATCCCGGTAACGCCTCAACTTCACGGAATGGATTCCAGGGTCTGCGCGCGTCGCTCTGCTCCTTGCTCCGCCCTGGAATGACGAAGCCGCGTGACCGTTGCCTTCGCCCTCCACAACTGAGCCCGTAGGAGCCGCCCGAGATCAATACTTGCCGGCGCCCGCGCCGTTGGTGCTGCCCCGGCCGCCATTGTCGTGATCGCCGCCGCGACCGTGCCCGCCCATGCAACTCGCATCGCCGGCGCCACAGCAATGGCCACTCCACAGATCATTGAGGTTTTTCTGGGCGCAGCTTTTGACGGTCTCGTCCGCCAGGGCGGATCCGGTCAGGGCCGACACCGCGACGGCGGCAAGCAGGGTGTTTCGCAGGAAAGCAGTCATTTGAATTCTCCATGTTGAGTTTCAATCCACGGCCGTGTGTCGCCGGCCGGGCGGAAATGGTTCATGGAGTTGTGAGACTTCGTCATCCACGGGCGGAGCGGGAGCGAAGCGGACGCGCAGACCCGAGGATCCATTCCGTGATCTCGCGCGAAGGGCAAAGACGGCGCAAGACAGAGGTCGTTCTGCATCGCTGCGATGCGCGAAGGTCGCGGAATGGATTCTAGGATCTGCGCTGCGTCGCTACGCTCCTCGCTTCGCCCACACATGACGAAAATTAGGGTGCGCCCAGCTCTTCCTACTGCACCGAGCCGACCAGCACCGCCTGGCCGTCGCGGATCGAGACCCAGCGTCCGGTGTTGTCGATCGCCTGGCGCTTAAGGTAGCGGTAGCCGGTCGCGTCCCAGGCTTTGACCTTGTCGGTCAGATTGTCGAGCACGTAATCGCCCTTGTCGGTGCGCACCGTCAGCACCGAATGGCCTTCGCCGTCGGGCTTGCGCACGACGGTGATCAGAAGGTCGGCCAGCGACATGCCCATGCGGTAGAGCTGGCGGCGCTTCTCCAGCACATAGTCCTCGCAGTCGCCATAGCCGTCATCCGGATAGGCCCAGACTTCGTCCTTGCCGTAGTGATCGAGATCGCTCATCGGCTTGACGGCGGCATTGACCTTGGCGGTCACGCTGACCAGCCGGCGCCACAGGCTGTCGGTCATCCTGGCAGGATCGAGATTGGCCGGATGGATGTTGCATTCGTTCGGATGCGATTTGCAGAAATCGTAATGGCCGATCGGCTGCGATGTCAGGCCGCCCGTGGCCATCGCGCCTGCCGCCCATGCCGGCACCGCCCAATGCGCAGAGATCGCCAGCCCTGCGACTGCACATAAACGCAGAATTCGCGTCATCGCTGAGGAAGTCATTGCCCCCGCCGCCCTGTTCTTTATTAACGAAACGTTAAAGGCGATTTACAGTCCGTGTCAATTGGAGACGACGGTCCGTTTGGCGGCATGGTTACCTGGACGATCCCGTAGCGGCAGTTTCGCAACAGAGGCATGGCCGCAACACCGCCGGCTGCCAGAGCAATTCCAGGAAAAGTGTGACACGGTTTTCCGTCTGGAATTGCGCAAAAGAAGGAGATAGAGCGGTTCGCCGTTTGCGTGAAACGGTGAAGCGCTTTAGGCGGCGGCAGGGCTGATGCCGGGGTTCCGGCCGTCAGCTTTTGGCGGAACGGACCAGCTTCGGCTTCACCGCCACCCGCTGCTGGCGGCCATAGCTCGAAATGAAGTCGGCGATGCGCGGCACGATCTCCGAGCGGAAGCGCGAGCCGTTGAAGACGCCGTAATGGCCGACGGCCGGCTGCATGTAATGCGCTTTTTTGTCGGCCGGGATGTTGACGCAAAGGTCATGCGCGGCATGGGTCTGGCCGAGGCCGGAAATGTCGTCGTTCTCGCCCTCGATGGTCAGCAGCGCGACATTGCGGATCGCCTTCGGATCGACAGGCTCGCCGCGATGCGTCATCTCGCCCTTCGGCAAAGCGTGGCGCACGAACACGGTGTCGACCGTCTGCAGGTAGAACTCCGCCGTCAGGTCCATCACCGCCAGATATTCGTCGTAGAAGTCGCGGTGCTTCTCGGCGCTGTCGCCGTCATGCTTCACAAGGTGCATGAAGAAGTCCTTGTGGGCGATGATGTGGCGGTCGAGATTCATGCTCATGAAGCCCGAAAGCTGCAGGAAACCTGGATAGACCACGCGGCCAAAGCCCGGCACCGGCCAGGGCGCCTGCATGACGACATTGTCGCGGAACCAGTCGATGCCCTTTTCCTTGGCCAGGAGATTGACCGCGGTCGGATTGCGGCGCGTGTCGACCGGGCCGCCCATCAGCGTCATGGTCGAGGGCACGAAGGGATCGCCGCGCTTTTCCATCAGCGCCACCGCCGCCAGCACCGGCACGGAAGGCTGGCACACGGCCATCACATGCGTGTCGGGACCGAGCGCATGGAATATGTCGATGACGTAGTCGATATAGTCGTCGAGATCGAAGCTGCCTTGCGCCACCGGCACCATGCGGGCGTCGACCCAGTCGGTGATGTGCACGTCGGCATGGGGCAGCATCGCCTCGACCGTGCCGCGCAGCAGCGTCGCGTAATGGCCCGACATCGGCGCCACGATGAGCAGCTTCGGGTCCGGCTTGCGGCCGGCCGGCAGCGCGCGCTCGAAACGGATCAGGTTGCAGAACGGCTTCGACCAGACGGTCTTTTCGGTGACGCCGACGCTTTTCCAGTCGACCACGGTCTTGTCCAGGCCGAATTGCGGCTTGCCGTAGCGGCGGGTGGTGCGCTCGAAGAGCTCCGCGGTCGCCGCGACCGAGCGGCCGAAGGGCGTGTGGGAAATCGGATTGAGCGGGTTTGAATAGAAGAGCCGCACCGCGTCGGCATAGAGCCGGGCCGGCTGCAGCGCCGCATGGTTCAATTCGTAGAGCTGGTAGAACATCGCGAACCCCGCTGCCGTCCGACGACCAAAGGGACGACGAACCGCGCCGAGCCTTGAATGTCTCCCGGCGAGGTTAACAAGATATTGTTGCGATGCAATACGTCACGTCGCGTGAACAATGCGTCTTTGGTGCAAAGCGTTGGGAATCGGTCGCGAACGGCGGAGCCGGCTCAATGTGCGCTGCCGAAATGTGAAGGATATGTGTCCGGCCCTCATGCCGGACACCGGCCATGATCCCCAACCTCGAAGGTGGCCTTGGATCATGGTCAGATAGCAACAGCATGGTGCCGAAAAGCGTGAAGCGGTTTTCGGACGACACCATGCTCCGTCTTCAATTCAGAGCCGGCTAGACGCGCGCCATGCAGACGGCGGTGTGTCCCGAACCGATGAAGCCCAACTGGCTGGCGGCGCCGCGGGAGAGATCGAGCACGCGTCCCCTGACGAACGGGCCGCGATCGTTGATGCGCACGACGACGCTGCGGCCATTGTCTTTGTTGGTGACCCGGAGCTTGGTGCCGAAGGGCAAGGTGCGATGGGCGGCGGTCATTGCCGAGGGGTTCATGCGTTCCCCTGAGGCGGTTCTGGAATGCAGCGCATACCAGGAAGCGCGGCCGCACTGCGCGGCGGAGGAGGCGGACGAGGCGCCGGCCATCAGGCCAGCCGCGATCGTTACCGCGACAAGCGCGGTCTGGTTGGTTTTCTTCATGCTTTGGGGGTGGCTCCGTTAGAGATAGGCCCCGCCGTTAAGTGCCGAATGAGGCGGGAAATGCGGCAGCCTTCTGGCGGTTCCGTGGCGAGGGCACACGTTTGGAGTCGCCGCGAAACAGTTTGTCATGATATTTCTGACGCCGACAGGGCGTATTCTCAATGAATATCGGTCCGATATCCGGGGCATCCCGGGTAAGATCGGCCGTCGAGATTCAAGTAGAGAGAAGCGGTACTGCTTCGCTTCCTCGGCGTCTTTTGTCGCGTCCCCATTGCCGTTCAGGATCGACTTCCGGAGAGGGTCAAGCCGATGCGATTGATCAGGTTTGTCCTGGCGCTGATTGTGCTTGGTCTGGGCGCGCTGTGGTCGTTGCAGGGCCTCGGCCTGGTCAAGGGCAGCTTCATGACCGGACAGACGCAGTGGCTTTATGTCGGGCTCGTCACCATGCTGATCGGCATCGTCGGGCTCAGCTGGGCGACCCGCTCGCGCGTCTGATCGGTGGCGCCCCCCTTCTCCCCTTGTTGTGGGAGAAGGGGCCGCCCGACAGCTCTTAAGCCGCTTTTGCCGCCGTTTTGGCCGATTTGACCTGGGTGGCGCTGCGGCGTCCGTCGACGCTGACCGGCACGTCGCCGTCGACCGTGGCGCGCCGCACGATCCGGTGCTCGGCGCCATAGTCGTTGACCGCATAATGCTGCGTGGCCCGGTTGTCCCAGATCGCCACGTCGCCGGCCTGCCACCGCCAGCGCACGGTGTTCTCGGGCGTCGTCACATAGCTCTGGAACAGCTCGTAGAGTTTTGACGAGTCGCTCTTCGACAGGCCGACGAAGCGCTGGACGAAATTGCCGAGCAGCAGCGAGCGCTCGCCGGTCTCCGGATGCACGCGCACGACAGGATGCTCGGTTTCGTAGACGGTCGAGGTGAAGACCTCCTCGAAATGCTTCCTTTCCTCGGCCGAGGCGCGGGGACGGACGGCGGCGTAATCATAGGCATTGCTGTGAATCGCCCACAGGTTCTCCGCCAGGAGCTTGAGCGGCGCCGGCAGGCTTTCATAGGCGGCATGCGTGTTGGACCAGATCGTGTCGCCTCCGGTAGCGGGAATGACGACGCCGCGCAGCACCGGGATAGGCGTCCACGAAGGTGACGTCTGTGTGCCACTGGTCCCTCCGCTCGTCATGTATGGACGGCCCCTCCTGGGCCGAACGAAAATTCTCCCATCGCCCCATTCAGGCAAATCCATGCTTCAAATCGCAGGCGAATTGGAAACCGGGTTTCGTGCCCGACCCGCTTAGTATAGTAATCTTATCAACATTGGGAGTGAGAGAACGATGCGCGACCTTCTGAAGACCGTTCCGGCGATCGTTCGCGGCCCGCAGCCGAGGCGGCTCGCGGCGAGCGCCGCGCGCTGATCGCTCGATAAATTCCGGCTAGCAGTCATGGTTGGACGCGCCAATTCCATCATCATTGTCGGCGGCGGCGCCAGCGGTGTCGTGCTGGCCGCGCATCTGTTGAAGTCGCCCAATCCGGATTTGCGTGTCACGCTGATCGAGAAGCGGCCGCATTTCGGCCAGGGCATGGCCTATTCGACGCTGCTTTCGGCGCATGTGCTCAACGTCAACGCCTCCGGCATGAGCGCCTATGCCGACGACCCCACCCATTTCGCGCGCTGGGTGCTGGAGCGCGGCCTCGCCAAGCCGGACCAGGGGCCGTTCTATGCGCCGCGCAGCCTCTATGCACGCTATCTGCAGGACGTGCTCGAGGGCCTGGAGGAACGCGAGCGCGAGACCGGTCGTCTGCGGCTGATCCGCGAGGAGAGCCTGTCCATCTCGCCAACCCCGTCGGGCGTCGAGGTGGCCCTGGCCAACGGTACCAGCGTCGTCGCGCATCTGGCCGTTTTGGCGACCGGCCATGACGAGCAGCCCGGCGCCTTCCAGGGCCAAGCCATCCGTATGGGATCGGAGGCCGATACCAAACTCGATCCGCAGGCCGCCGTCCTGCTGCTCGGCACCGGCTTGAGCATGGTCGACGCCTTCCTGTCGCTCCAGCAGCGCGGCCATTCGGGCGCCATCATAGCTGTGTCGCGGCGCGGCCTGCTGCCGTCGCCGCACCGCAAGGGCAACCCCATCAAGCTCGATATCGCCGACATTCCGCTCGGCACCGAGCTTTCCTACTTCGTCGGCTGGTTCCGCAACCTGATCCGCGAGACCCAGAAGGCCGGCGGCGACTGGCGCGACGTGGTCGACGGCCTGAGGCCGTTCAACCAGACGATCTGGCAGAACTGGCCGTCCTCGGCCAAGCGCCGCTTCGTCGAGCACACCAAGGCCTGGTGGGACATCCACCGCCACCGCATGGCGCCGGAGGTCTTCGCGCGCGTTACCGAAGCGGTGCGCTCGGGCCGCATCCGCCTCATTGCCGGCAGGGTCGTGAATGTCGAGGCGAATGGCGGTTCCGTCGTGAAGATCCAGCCGCGCGGCACGCAGGATGTCGAGACCCTGGAGGTCGGCCGCCTCTATGATTGCATGGGCATCGCCCGCGACATTTCGAGGACGTCGAACGGCGTCGTGCGCTCGCTGATCGAGCGCGGCCTGGCGCGACCGGATCCGCTGCGCCTCGGCCTCGATGTCACCGCGAAATGCGAGCTGATCGCGGCCGACGGCACGGTGTCGTCGAAGCTGCTCGCCGTCGGCCCGCTGACGCGCGGCACCTTCTTCGAGATCGACGCCATCCCGGATATCCGGGTGCAATGCGCGAAGCTGGGCAAGCAGCTGCTGGGGTGATTTTTCGTCGAGGTCGGCGATCCGTCGCCCCCCTCTCTGTCCGGCAGGACAGAGAGGGGGGACTTGGCGCCGGCCTAAATGAGAAGCGTGAAGCGCACGCTCGCCTGAAATTCCATTCCTCCACTCGCCGCCGGATTGGCACGATCTATCTTCTTTCCAGATGAAAAGGGCTGGAAAAGACGGCGTCGCGCGATCCGCGAAACCGGAATGGGTTGCGGCGGCTAGAGCATGATCCCAAAAAGTGGGAACCGGTTTTGGAAAAGATCATGATCCAACAAGGATGCGCGAGATTGCGAACACCCGCATCGACCTGCTTCCATGGAGCAACTGATGAGCGAGCAAAGACAACCGGCGCCCGGCGGGGCGGACACCAACCTGTCGAGGCTGCGGCCGCCTTATGCGTCGGTGCTCGACCTGATCGGCCAGACGCCGATCGTCGAGCTGACCAGATTCGACACCGGCAAATGCCGCCTGTTCATCAAGCTCGAAAGCCAGAATCCCGGCGGCTCGATCAAGGACCGCATCGCGCTGTCGATGATCGCGGCGGCCGAGAAATCGGGCGTGCTGAAGCGCGGCGGCACCATCGTCGAGGCGACCGCCGGCAACACCGGCCTCGGCCTTGCCCAGGTAGGCATCCCGAAAGGCTATCGCATCATCCTGGTCGTGCCCGACAAGATGTCGCGCGAAAAGATCCAGCATCTGCGCGCTTTGGGCGCCGAGGTGCGCATGACCCGCTCCGATGTCGGCAAGGGCCATCCCGAATATTACCAGGACATGGCCGAGAAGATCGCCGCCGAATTGCCTGGCGCCTTCTACGCCAACCAGTTCGCCAACCCGGCCAACCCGCTGGCGCATGAGACGACCACCGGCCCGGAAATCTTCTCGCAGCTCGAAGGCGATGTCGACGCGGTTGTGGTCGGCGTCGGCTCGGGCGGCACGCTCACCGGCCTCGGCCGCTTTTTCGCGAAACACTCGCCCAAGACCGAGATGGTGCTGGCCGACCCAGTCGGCTCGGTGCTGGCGCCGCTGATCAAGACCGGCAAGATGGAAGAGGCCGGCAGCTGGACCGTCGAAGGCATCGGCGAGGATTTCGTGCCGCCCAATGCCGATCTGTCGCTGGTCAAGAAGGCCTATTCGATTCCCGACAAGCAGAGCATGCTGGCCGTGCGTGATCTGTTGTCGCGCGAAGGCATCCTCGCCGGCTCGTCGTCGGGCACGCTGTTGTCGGCGGCCCTGCGCTATTGCCGCGAGCAGACGGTGCCGAAACGCGTCGTCACCTTCGTCTGCGACAGCGGCAACAAATATCTGTCGAAAGTCTTCGACGATATCTGGCTGGCCGAGCAGGGCCTTGCCGACCAGGAGCAGCATGGCGATCTGCGCGACCTCGTCATGCGCTCGCCGCGCACCGGCGACATCGTCACCGTCGGCCCGGACGAGAGCCTGCTCAACGCCTATGGCCGCATGCGCCGCTCCGACGTCTCGCAACTGCCGGTGCTGGATGAAGGCAGGCTGATCGGCATCGTCGACGAGAGCGACATCCTGGCCAAGGTCGACGGCCCCTATGACGGCCGCTGGGACCGCTTCAACGGCCCGGTGCGCTCGGCCATGACGTCCAACCTGCACACGCTGCAGGCCAACCAGACGCTCGATGCGCTCTTGCCCGTCTTCGACCGCAACGAGGTCGCCATCGTCTTCGATGGCGAGGAGTTCGTTGGCCTGATAACCCGTATCGACCTGATCAACCATTTGAGGCGCCGCGCAAAATGACGTCAAACGGCAAGAACCGCCTGGCCTTTTCCACCCGCACCATCCATGGCGGCCAGAGCCACGACCCGCTGACCGGCGCGGTGATGGTGCCGATCTACGCCACCTCCACTTACGGCCAGCAGTCGCCCGGGGTGCACAAGGGCTTTGAGTATGCCCGCAGCCAGAACCCGACGCGCTTCGCCTTCGAGCGCGCCGTGGCAGACCTCGAAAGCGGCTCGGCCGCCTTCGCCTTCGCCTCCGGCCTGGCGGCGATCGGCACGGTGCTCGAGCTGCTCGACTCCGGCGCCCACATCGTCGCCACCGACGACATCTATGGCGGCTCGTTCCGACTGATGGAGCGCGTGCGCAAGCGCTCCGCCGGCCTTGAGGTGAGTTTTGCCGACTTCACCGACCTTGCCGCGGTCGAGGCGGCGATCCGCCCCGAGACGAAGCTGCTCTGGGTCGAGACGCCGACCAACCCGCTGCTGCGCATCGTCGATCTCGAAGCGCTCGCGGCCTTGGCCAAACGCAAGGGCTTGCTCACCGTCGCCGACAACACGTTCTGCAGCCCTTATATCCAGCGTCCGCTGGAGCTCGGCATCGACATCGTCGTGCATTCGACGACGAAATATTTGAACGGCCATTCCGACATGGTCGGCGGCGTCGCGGTCGTCGGCGACAACAAGGACCTCGCGGCGCAATTGAAATTCCTGCAGAACGCCATCGGCGCCATCTCCGGCCCGTTCGACAGCTTTCTCGCGCTGCGCGGCATCAAGACCCTGGCGCTCAGGATGGAGCGTCACTCGGCCAACGGCTTGAAAATAGCGCAATGGCTGGAAACGCGAAAAGACGTCCGCCGCGTCATCTATCCCGGCCTCGCCAGCCACCCGCAGCACGCCATCGCCGTCCAACAGATGCACGCCTTCGGCGGCATGATCTCGGTCGACCTCGACCGCGATCTGGCGGGAACGAAGCGCTTCCTCGAACGCACCCAGCTCTTCACGCTGGCCGAAAGCCTGGGCGGCGTCGAAAGCCTGATCGAGCATCCCGCGCTGATGACGCACGGCTCGATCCCGGCGGAAAAACGCGCGGCCATCGGCATATCGGATTCGCTGGTGCGGCTGTCCTGCGGGATCGAGGATGGCGATGATCTGATCGCGGATCTGGAGCAGGCTCTGGCGCACTAGCGCAATTCCAGGAAAAATGTGAGCGGTTTTCCATCCGGGAATTGCGACAAACAAGGAGATAGAGCGCTTCGCCGTTCCATGAAACGGTGAAAACGCTCTAAGCGCAACTGAGTGCACTTTGCGTTTTCGGAACGTATCATATTGGCGCTTGCCTTTCGGCGGGCGCCAATATGAGGACGGGAATGGCAAGGAAACGCAACGATGACGAGAAGCCTGCACCGGACCGCGCGCGCGCCGTGCGTGCCGCCGACAGCGTCGAGCGGGTCTATGCGCGGATCAAAGACTTCGCCATAGACTACCGATTCCGGCCTGGCGAAAGGATCAACGAGGTCGAGCTCGCCGCCGAGCTGGCGGTCAGCCGCACGCCGGTTCGCGCCGCCCTCAACAGGCTGCAGCGGGACGGTTTTGTCACCGCGGTGCCAAACAAGGGTTTTTTCGCTCGCGAACTGACGCCGGAAGCGGTGCGCGATCTCTATGAACTTCGCGCGGCGATCGAGCGGGCTGCCTTCGTGCTTGCCTGTAAACGGGCGACCGACGCCGAGATCAAAGCGGCGGCCGAGGCCTGGACGAGGCACAGCAGCCTGAAGGATGAAGGCTCATGGGCGAAGATCGCCGTCGCCGACGAAAGCTTCCATAGGGCGCTGACAAAACTGTCGAAGAATGCGCAGATGATCGGCGCGCTGGACGGCCTTTGCGCGCGCATCCGCTTCTTCAGACGTATCGATCTGGAGTCCGCGCCGCGACGCGACCGCACCTATCACGAACATGACGCGATCATCGACGCCTTGCGCCGCCGCGATGCCGCCGATGGAGCAAGTCTTCTCGAAAGACACATCACGCTGAGCTCTGCGCATGCCATCGAGGTGGCCGCCCGCGGCCTGGCACGGCTTTTTCCGGACACCGCCGCGTAGAGGGACCTTCGCCCAAAGCCTCCCTGCGTGATCCTTAGCGTCCCGAGGAAGGGCTGCCCCGCCGGCTCCCCAAAGATCTGCCAATCGCAGGCTGCCCCTTGCGGATCGCGAATTCCATTCTAAAGTGTACTCACTTTGCGATCTCTGGAGGCGCCATGCGCGTGATCGTGTTGGGTGGCGGCGTTGTCGGCGTCACCACGGCTTACCAGCTGCAGAAGGACGGGCACGAGGTCGTCATCCTCGAGCGCCGGCCCCAGGTCGCGGCCGAAACCAGCTGGGGCAATGCCGGCATGATCGCGCCGGGGCATTCCTTCGTCTGGTCGTCGCCCAGGGCGCCGATGATCCTGTTGAAATCGCTGGTGCTGAAGGACCAGGCGCTGCGCTTCAAGCTTTCGGCCGATCCCCGGCTCTACAGCTGGTCGTGGCTCTTCCTGATGGAATGCACGGCGCAGAAGGCCAGGCGCAACACGCTGCTCAAGCATCGCCTCGCCGCCTATTCGCAATCCGTCCTGCAAGAGGTCGTCGCAGACGAGGCGATCGAATACGACCGCAACGATCGCGGCATCCTCTATTTCTATCGCAGCCAGCAGGCGCTCGACAAAGGCGTCGATCATATGCGGCTGCTCGAATCCGACGGCCAGCTGATCAAGGTGCTCGACCGCGACGCCATCGTCGCACTCGACCCGTCGCTGGCCTCGGCGAAGGAAAAGATCGCCGGCGGCATCCATTGCCCGACCGACGAGACCGGCGACCCGGCGAAATTCACCCGGGCGCTTGCCGCCAAGGTGGTCGAGCGCGGCGGCGAGATCCGCACCGGCACCACCATCACCGGCATCGAGACTTCCAGAGACGGCGTCGCGCAGGTGATGACGGACAAGGGCGCGGTCAAGGGCGACGCCTATGTGCTGGCGCTCGGCTCCTACAGTCCGCTCATCGCCAAGACGGTCGGCATCAGCCTGCCGATCTATCCGATCAAGGGCTATTCCTTGACCATTCCTGTCGGCAACCGCCCGGCGCCGCCGACCATCGCCGCGATCGACGAGCACAATCTGGTCGCCATCTCGCGCTTCGGCGACCGGCTGCGCGTCACCGCCACCGCCGAGTTCGCCGGCTACGACACCAGCCACAAGCCGGCCGACTTCGCCTTCATGAAAGGCGTGACCGAGGAGCTTTATCCCGAAGGCGCCGATTACGACCGCGCCGAGATGTGGGCGGGTCTCAGGCCGATGACGCCGAACAACCTGCCCGAGTTCGGCCAGCGGCGTTTGCGCAATCTCTACCTCAACACCGGGCACGGCCATATCGGCTGGACCATGTCGCACGGCTCGGCCCGCATCACCGCCGATCTCATTGCCGGCCGCAAGCCGGCCATATCGATGGACGGTCTTTTGAACTGAGAGCAGGATCCCGGACGGGGTCGACCAGGAAAGGGAATGCCATGTCTGTCAGCGCGGCTGCCACCCGCCCTCAATCCTCGGGACCGGTCGATCTGGGCATATTGCCATCGGAGATCGACGGCGGCCTCGCCTCGCGCGCGGCGATCGGCCTTGCGATCCTCGCCACCGACCAGACGCTGGAGCATGAGTTCCGCGCGCTGGTCCGCATTCCCGGCGTCGCCTTCTACGAGGCGCGCCTGTTCAACGACAACGACATCACGCCGGAGACGCTGAGGGCCATGGGCCCGCGCATCGCGCCCACCGTGGATCTCATCCTGCCCAGCATCCCGCTCGACGTCGTCGGCTTCGGCTGCACCTCGGCGACCATGACGCTTGGCGAGGAAGCCGTCTTCGCCGAGATCAGGAAGGCGCGGCCCGGCGTCGCCTGCACCACGCCGGTCACTGGCGCCTTGGCCGCCTTCAAGGCGCTCGGCGCCAAAGGCATCGGCCTGCTCACACCCTATGCGCCCGAGATCAACCAGGGCCTGGTCCGCTACTTCAGTGGCCGCGGCCTCGATATCGCCGCCGTCGCCACCTTCGACCGGCGCGACGACCGCGAGGCGGCGCGCATATCGCTTGCCTCGATCGAGGCGGCGGCCGAGCGCATGGCGCAAGTGCCCGGCGTCGAAGCGATCTTCATCTCCTGCACCAGCCTGCGCGTCGCCGAGGCGGTGGCGGAGCTGGAGCGGCGCATCGGCATTCCCGTCACCTCCTCCAACCACGCCATGGCCTGGCACTGCCTGCGGCTTGCCGGCATCGACGACGTCGTGCCGGCCGGCGGCCGGTTGTTTGCCTTGCCGGCAAGCTGATCGGCTACTCGGCCCGCCGAGCGCCGATCCCTTCGGCCACGACCCGGACGAGCCGGCGGATATCGTCCGCGCCGAACGGGAAGCCGGCGAGCGCCGACAGCATCGCCTGGCCATAGATGCCGAGCAGCACCAGCGCCATGAAGTTCGGGTCCTCGTCGGCGCGTATCTTCCCCTGGCTTTGCCCGAGCACCAGTATGTCGCGCACCAGCCGCTGGAACGACGGCCGTCCAGGCGGCGGCTCGAGCGACGGGCGCTCCGCCGGCGCCAGCGCCAGCCTGGCCAGCGACGGGTTGGCCAGGCACCAGCCGGCGCTGTCGTTCAGCACATTCTCGAGCTGGGCGAAGACGTCCTCATTGGCGGCGATGCGGGCGCGGTAGGCCGGATCCGACTCGGCCTCCACCTGCGCAATCAGCTGCAGCGCGATTTCCTCCTTGGCGCTGAACAAATTGTAGACGGTCTTGCGCGTCAGCCCGGCGCGTCGCGCGATTTCTTCCATGCCGGTGTTGTCGAAACCGTGCTCGCGAAAAGCGGCGTCGGCGGCATCGAGGATCAAGGCCCGGGACCGGTCGGTGCGCTTCGGTGTTGTCATTTTTATACGCTAGTGTAAATTTACACGTGTGTAAAACAAGGCTGGCGTTTGTTCACCATGATCCTGCAGCAGTTCGGTCCCGGGATCTGGCTCGCCGATGGACCGGTCGTCACCGCCGCAGCCGGCTTCCACTACCCGACGCACATGGCCGTCATCCGCCTGGTCGGCGGCGGCCTGTTCGTCTGGTCGCCGGTCGCACTGAGCAAGGATCTGCGTGCGGAGTTGGCCGCGCTCGGCGAAGTGCGCTTTCTCATCCCGCCTAATTCGCTGCATCACGTCTTCCTTGCCGACTGGCAGAGCGCCTATCCTCAAGCAAAAATCTATGCCCCGCCGGGCCTGCGCGAAAAGCGCCCGGATATCCGTTTCGACGGCGACCTCGGCGATGCCCCGATCGCGGAATGGAGGGACGACCTCGACCAGGTGGTGATACGCGGCAACCGGATCACCACGGAGGTGGTGTTCTTCCACCATCCGAGCCGCACCGCGCTGTTCACCGACCTCATCCAGCAATTCCGCCCCGGCTGGTTCAAGGGCTGGCGCGCCATTGTCGCGCGGCTCGATTTGATGATGGCGCCCGAACCGTCGGTGCCGCGCAAATTCCGCCTCGCCTTCACCGACAGGCAGGCCGCCCGCGCGGCCATCGAACGCGCTCTCTCATGGCCGGCCGAGAATGTGGTGATGGCGCATGGCGAGCCGGTCACCAAGGACGGCCGCGAATTCCTACGGCGTGCGTTCGCCTGGTTATCGTGACTTGGAACGGGCAGCCTCGCCCGTCGTAGGAGTTCGAGGGTCGGCGTATCATGTGGCCAACCGCATGGGGCGCTCCCCTCTCCGTCTCGGCTTCGCCGATCCACCTCTCCCCGCCTCTGGCGGGGCGAGGAACCTAGGCTTGCGGAGGCCGTGACCTCGGCGGTTAGCATTTCCTCACCCCCACAAAGTGGGGGAGAGGTGGATCGGCGCGCAGCGCCGAGACGGAGCGGGGGCCAGCGCTGCCATAAGCGATCGGCCCCGGGCAGCGAGGGACGACATTTTGCTTTCCTATGGCCCGTTAACCGAATCGGAAGGAGATGTTTAACGCTTCGTCTCTATGTCCCCTCGCCGGGAGGCATCACAGAGCGAGCATGATGAACGACGAAAAGCGAAACGAATGGCGTGCCATCTTCTACGTGCAGGCGCGCGTCGCCATCCTGTTCGTGCCGGTTGTGCTCAGCCTCCTCCTCATCGGCATCTTCGCCGGCAATGAGCGCAAATCCGTGCCCGATGCCGTCGACCCGACGGTGACGGGTTCGGTGCGTTAAAGCGTACCCTCAAACAAACTTCGGGATCGGCCCATTCTGCGGCGTCGTATCGCCCTCGAGGTCGACAAAAACCTCGTCGACGAAGCACCAGCCCCAGCCTTCCGGCGGGTCGTAGCCCTCGATGATCGGATGCTGCGTGGCATGGAAATGCTTTGTCGCGTGGCGGTTGGGCGAGTCGTCGCAGCAGCCGACATGGCCGCAGGTGCGGCAGAGCCTCAGATGCACCCACCACGAGCCGCTCTTCAGGCATTCCTCGCAGCCCAGCGCGCTCGGCGTGACCTTTTTGATGTCCTTGGTATGCCTGCATTCGTCCATCACGCTCTCCTCGCCGGTTCGCCATTTTGCGCCAGATAGGCATGCAAGGCCGCGACCACCTGCGCGCCTTCGCCGACGGCGGCCGCGACCCGCTTGATCGAGCCGCAGCGCACGTCGCCGATGGCGAACACGCCGCTTCGGCTGGTCTCCATCGGCCCGTGCCCCGGCGTCGTGTCCGGGCCGGTGCGCACGAAACCCTTGGCGTCGAGCGCCACATTGCAATTCGCCAGCCAGTCGGTGTTCGGGTCGGCGCCGATGAACAGGAAGAGGTGGCGGATGGCGCGGCTCGTCTCCTCGCCGGTCGCCCGGTTGCGCCAGCGCAGCGTTTCCAGATTGCCTTCGCTGCCCTCCAGCGCCGCGACCTCGGTCTCCGCCAGCACCTCGATGTTCGGCTGCGCCGCGATGCGCTCGACGAGATAGCGCGACATGGTGGCGTCGAGGCTGTCGCGGCGCGCCAAGAGCGTCACCTTGCGCACCTGGCTCGCCAGATAGACGGCCGCCTGTCCGGCCGAATTGCCGGCGCCGACCAGCGCCACCTCCTGGTCCTGGCAAAGCCTGGCCTCGATCGGCGAGGCCCAGTAATGCACCGACGTTCCCTCGAACTGCGCCAGGTTGGCGATATCGAGCCGGCGGTAGCGCGCGCCGCTGGCGATCACCACGGAACGCGTGCGCACGCTCTCGCCGTCGCCGATGGCAAGCTGGTAGCGGGCGCCACCGTCGGCATCGTCCAGCAGCTTCGCCTCGTCGGGGATGACCATCTCGACGCCGAATTTCTGCGCCTGGTTATAGGCGCGCGCCATCAGCGCCATGCCGGTGATGCCGGTCGGGAAGCCGAGATAGTTTTCGATCCGGGCCGAGGCGCCGGCCTGTCCGCCGAAGGCGCGGCAGTCGAGCACGATGGTCGAAAGCCCTTCCGAGGCGGCATAGACCGCCGCGGCCAGCCCCGCCGGTCCGGCGCCGACGATCGCCACGTCGAACACCTTGTCGGCATCGATCGGCCGCAGCAGGCCGACGCAGCGGGCAAGCTCGGTCTCGCCCGGATTGTGCATCAGCTTGCCGTTGGGGCAGAGCACGATCGGCAGATGGTGTGGGTCGACATGGAACCGCTCGATCAGCGTCTTGGCGCAAGGGTCGGTGTCGGAATCGAGCGCCCGGTGCGGAAGCCCGCTGCGCCGTAAAAAACCTTGAAGCCGCAGCACGTCGCCATTGCCCGGAGGGCCGATGACGACCGGGCCGCTGGCGCCGCTTTCGAGCAGGCCGACGCGGCGCAGGATCAGCGCCCGCATGATGCGCTCGCCAAGATTGGCCTCCTGCACCATCAGGTCGCGCAGCCGCTGCGAGGGGATGACGATCGCCTCGACCGGTCCGTTCGCCTCTGCGTTGACCAGCGACGGCCGGTTCGACAGCTGCGCCAGCTCGCCGACGAAATTGCCGGCGCCGTAGGTGATGATCGGCTCGCGCGGCCCGAGCCCGCCGGCCTGGGTGATGTCGACCTTGCCCGACAGGATGAGGATCACGCCTGGCGAGACCGTGCCCGCCGTCACGATGTGCTCGCCGGCGGCATAGGCGCGTTCCTCGCCGAAGCGGCGCATGCGCTCGATATCCGCATCGGCAAGGACCGGGAACATCTGGTCGCGGCGGGCGGCGATGGTCGGGCTGACGGAAGGGGCCATGGCGCGACCGTAGCGTCATGGCCGCCGGGTTTGAAGCGCTTTGTTACGGGACTGGCCGGAAGGGCAGGTTGGCTCAAAAAGAAAGCCCGGACGAACCGGGCTTCTTCCTTGCGTTCTGGAACCGCGACGTGGTCCGAACGGGATTTTGGTGCCCAGAAGAGGACTCGAACCTCCACTCCTTGCGGAACACGGACCTGAACCGTGCGCGTCTACCAATTCCGCCATCTGGGCTGGTGGGCGCTCATGTAAGCGGGCAAACGATGTGTGTCAACGCGCTTTTTTCGTGAGCCGCCCCGGCTGGCCGAATGGCCTCACCCCTCCAGCACGTCCTTCGACGCCACGGTGGAATCGGCGTTGAGCTTGTAGACGATCGGCACGCCGGTGCCGAGCTCGAGCTTGACGATCTCCTCGCCCGACTTGCCGTCCAGCGCCATGATCAGCGCGCGCAGCGAATTGCCGTGCGCGGCGACCAGCACTGTCTCGCCGCGCAGCACATGCGGCTGCACGTCGTGCAGGTAATAGGGCCATACGCGCGCGCCGGTGTCCTTCAGGCTTTCGCCGCCGGGCGGCGCGATGTCGTAGGAACGGCGCCAGACATGTACCTGCTCCTCGCCCCATTTCTTGCGCGCGTCGTCCTTGTTGAGGCCGGAGAGGTCGCCATAGTCGCGCTCGTTGAGCGCTTGGTCGCGGATCGTCTTCAGGCCGCTCTGGCCGACGACGTCGAGGATGTGCTGGCAGGTCTTCTGCGCCCGCTTCAAGGCCGAGGTATAGGCGATGTCGAATTTCAGGCCCCGCGCCTTGAGCTTCTCGCCGGCCGCGAGCGCCTCGGCGGTGCCCTGGTCCGTCAGGTCGACGTCGCCCCAGCCGGTGAACAGGTTCCTCAGGTTCCATTCGCTCTGGCCGTGGCGCACGAGCACGAGAGTTCCCGACATGTCAGCTCCTTTGGGGTTTGGGCAATTCCAACGGTTTCGTCCGGAACTGCGTAAGAAGGAAATGCTTCAGGCTTGTGTCAGGAAAGTCCGAGCACATCCCGCATGGAATAGAGGCCCGGCTTCTTGCCACGGGCCCAAAGCGCGGCCTTGACCGCGCCGCGGGCGAAGATCGCCCGGTCCTCGGCATGGTGGGAAAGCGTGATGCGCTCGCCGGTGCCGGCAAGGATCACGCTGTGATCGCCGACGACGGAGCCGCCGCGCAAAGTCGCGAAGCCGATCGAGCCCGCTTTGCGCACGCCGGTATGGCCGTCGCGCACCTTGACGCTGTTGTCGGCAAGATCGATGCCGCGCCCCTTCGCCGCCGCCTCGCCGAGCAGCAGCGCCGTGCCGGACGGCGCGTCGACCTTGTGCCGGTGGTGCATTTCCAGGACCTCGATGTCGAAATCCTCCGGGTCGAGCGCCTTCGCCGCCTGCTCGACCAGCACTGCCAACAGGTTGACGCCGAGGCTCATATTGCCGGATTTGACGATCGTGGCATGCCGCGCGGCGGCGGCGATCCTGGCATTGTCGTCGGCCGAGCAGCCGGTGGTGCCGATGACATGGACGATGCGCGCCTGAGCGGCATAGCCGGCGAATTCGACGGTTGCCGCGGGCGCGGTGAAATCGAGCACGCCGTCAGCTTTGGCGAAGGCCGGCAGCGGATCGTCGACGATCGGCACGTTGATAATGCCGATGCCGGCAAGCTCGCCGGCATCCTTGCCGAGATGGGCCGAGTCCGGCCGCTCGATCGCGGCGGCGACGCGCGCGCCGGGCATGGTGTGGATGGCGCGGATCAGCGTCTGGCCCATGCGGCCGGCGGCGCCCACCACCACCAGGCCCATATCGCCGGATTCACTCATGCGCTTCTCCTGACGGTCTTCTTGGCGCGGCTGCGCGGTGCCGGAGCTTGGGCCGAAGTCTGGCTTGCCTTGACGTCGTCGACAAGCCCCAGCCCCTTCTTGCCCTGGATACGGTGGAAACGGGCATAGATGCTGTGCGGGTCGGCCATCAGCGTCGCATGCGTGCCTTCCTCGACCAGCCGCCCCTCTTCCAGCACGATGATGTGGTCGGCATTGACCACGGTCGACAGCCGGTGCGCGATCACGATCGTGGTGCGCCCTTCCATGACATGGGTCAGCGCTTCCTGCACGCGCGCCTCGGCCTCGTTGTCGAGCGCCGAGGTCGCCTCGTCGAGCAACAGGATCGGCGCCTGGCGCACGATCGCGCGCGCGATCGAAACGCGCTGGCGCTGGCCGCCCGAGAGCGTCGAGCCACCTTCGCCGACCGGCGTGTCGTAACCTTGCGGCTGCTGGCGGATGAACTCGTCGGCCGCCGCCTGCTTCGCCGCCTGCTCGATCTCGGCATCGGTGGCCGAGAGCCGGCCGTAGCGGATGTTGTCGCGGATCGTGCCTTCGAACAGATAGGGCGCCTGCGCCACATAGGCGATCGATTGGCGCAGCGAATGCTTGGTCACCTTGGCGATATCCTGGCCATCGACCTCGATCGAGCCCTCGTCGACGTCGTAGAAGCGCTGCAGCAGCGCCACCATCGTCGACTTGCCGGCGCCCGATGCGCCGACGACGGCCGTGACCTTGCCGGCCGCGGCGGTAAAGCTCAAATCCCTGAGCACCGGCGTGTCGGCGTTGTAGCCGAACGTCACATGGTTGAAGCGCACCTCGCCGGTGGTGACCTTCGCCTCGACCGCGTCGGGGGCGTCGCCCTGCTTCGGCTCGAGGTCGAGCAGCTCGTAGATCATGCGCGCGTTGACCAGGGCACGTTCCATGCCGACCTGCGTGCGCGCCAGGCGCCGCGCCGGGTCATAGGCCAGGATCAGCGCGGTGATGAAGGAGAACACCGCGCCCGGCGGCTGCCCGAGCACCAGCGCCCGGTAGCCGGAATAGGCGAGCACGGCGGTAATGGCGAGGCCGCCCAGGATTTCGGAAATCGGCGACAGCCGCTCCGCGACCCGGGCGATCTTGTTGTTACGCTGCTCGGCCGTCTCGGCCATGATGCCGATGCGGCGCGCCAGCTCGTCCTCCAGGGTGAAGGCCTTGACGATGGCGATGCCTTGGGTGGCCTCCTGCACGGAGCCGTTCAGCCGCGAGTTGATCAGCACGGATTCCCGGTTGATCTTGCGCAGGCGGCGGGTGATGTAGACGACGGCCCAGATCAACGGCGGCCCGATCAGCAGCGAGCTGAGCGACAGCACCGGATCCTGGTAGATCATCACGCCGACGAGGGCGACGAGCGAGACCGCGTCGCGGCTGATTGAGGTCAGCGTCAGCGACAGCAGGTCGCGGATGCCGCCGACATTCTCGTTGACCTGTGCCGCCAGCCGGCCGGAACGGGTCTCGTTGAAGAAGTTGACGCCGAGCTTCATCAGATGGTCGAAGCTGCGCTTCTGGTAGCGGGCGACCAGATTGTTGCCGATCGTCGCCAGCGCCACTGCCTGGCCATAGCCGGCGAAGCCGCGCAGCAGGGAGGCGCCCATGAAACCGGCGCAGATCCAGACGATCATGTCGCTGCGCCGTTCGTAGAAGATCTGGTTGATCATCGGCGCCATGATCCACGCCGTGAAGGCGGTGGTGCCGGAAACGATCAGCAGGCAGGCGACGGCGACGACATAGGTCCAGCGGTATTCCTTGCCGTTTTCGGACAGGATGCGGCGCAGCACCGCGCTGACCTCGGTGGGCTGGACTTTCAGTTTGAGGGAAGTTTGAACAGTCAAATCAGGGGCGCTTCGTGGTTTTCCGCGTGTCGGATGGGCCGCATTCCGGCATCCTCTTAGCGCCCCGGCTACGGCTTGCCTATGGCGAAACTTCGTCGCGGCGGCCGATCGCCATCCCGAAACAGGTCGCGATCAGGCCCGCCAGTGCCGCCCCGCCGTCTGCACGCCGAACAGCGACGGCGTCCTGGCATAGGCGGCGAGCCCGAGCAGCGCCGCCAGCGGATGGGTGATGACATAGACCGGCATTTCGCGCATCAGCGCGCTGTGCGGCGCCTTGTCCTCGAAGGCGGCGCGGAAATTGCCGGCCTTCAGCGCCGGCACGATCTTTTGCGCGATGCCGCCGGTGAGGAAGACGCCGCCGCGCCCCATGAACACCAGCGCGAGGTCGCCCGCGGTGCGGCCGAGGCAGGTGACGAACAACTCCAGCGCCTCCTCGGCTACCGGATCGGATTTGGCGAGCGCCGCGCCGGTGACCTCGGCCGGGGTCGTGAAAGGCGTCGGCTTGCCGTCCGTCCTCGCCACGGCGCGATAGACGTTGACCAGCCCGCGTCCGCACAGGATCTGCTCGCCGGAGACGCGGCCTTCGAGCTTGTCGATATGCGGAAACACCTCGAAGTCGCGCGGCGTGCGCGGGCCGATATCCATATGCCCGCCCTCGCCCGGCACCGGTATCCAGTGGTCGAGCGCATAGATCAGCCCGGCGACGCCCAGCCCCGTTCCGGGGCCGAGCACGACGCGGCTCGCATTGGGTTCCGGCGTGCCGCCGCCGATCTTTTCCATATGCTCTTCGCCGAGCGCCACCACGGCCAGCGCCTGCGCCTCGAAATCGTTGAGCACCACGACCTCGCTCAGGCCCAGATTGGAAAACATCTGCCGGGGTTTCACCACCCAGGGGCAGTTGGTGAGCGGGATCTCGTCGCCGTCGACCGGCCCGGCGATCGCCAGCACCGCCGAGTTCGGCTGGATGGACGAACGGTCGAGCACTGCCGCCTGGATCGCCTCGTCGATGGTCTTGAAGTTGGCGGTCTGGACGATATGCGGCTCGGTCGCTTCCGAATTGGCGTCGAGCACGATCGAGAAGCGCGCATTGGTGCCGCCAATATCGCCGATCAGGACCGGAAACCGCAGCCCCGTCTCGTTCTCGACTGACATGCTCTTGATCGTCCTCGTTGCGGCGCCATTGCGCCGTTTCAATCGCCCATTTCAATCGATTGACTAGCGCATGACCCCCGAAAGGGGAAGCCCGCTAGTTCCCTGGCCGGGGGCGCGGCAGCGGAATGCCGATCTTGGGCGTCGGCGCGAAGGCACTTGCCGCCGACGGGATCGCGGCGTTGCCGCTGGAGATCGTCTCCGCCGGCTCGCTCGGCTCAGGTTCGGCCACGGCGACCGCGGCGGCGCCGCCGCCATGATAGGTCACCGCCTCCAGCGAGGGCGCGTCCGGCGCATCGACCACGCCCTGGCACTGCTTCGGCAGATTGGCCATCGTCATCACGTCGCGCGCCTTGGGCGCGTCCGGATTCTTGTTCGGCCGCCACGGCTCCTCGGTGAACCACCAGGCCAGCGGCTTGCCGCAGCCATCGTCGTCCGGCGTCGTCTCCTGGCCCTTGCAGAAAGGCGAGCCCGGCTGGCAGCCGATGCGCATGTGGAAATGATAGTCATGGCCCCAGAACGGCCGGACTTTGCGCAGCCAGGAACGGTCGCCGGTGACGGTGTCGCAGAGCTTCTTCTTGATGCCGGGATTGACCAGGATGCGCTCGACCTCCGGATAGCTTGCCGCACGCTTGAGCAGCCTGGTGTGCTGCGGCGTCCACAGCGCGTCCTTCACCAGATGCGTCTTTTCGTCGACCATCAGCGTCGCGCTCATCGATTCGCGCTGCGCCATGCTCAGCGGCCGCTTCGGCATCGGCGTCAGCCAGATGTCGGCATCGAGCCCGATCTGGTGCGAGGCATGGCCGGTCATCATCGGTCCGCCGCGCGGCTGCGAGACGTCGCCGACCAGAAGCCCCGGCCAGCCATCCGCCTGGGCGTCGCGCGACAGCTTTTCGATCAGCGCGATCATCGCGGGATGGCCCCAACGGCGGTTGCGCGACGGGCGCATCACTTCCCAGGTCGGACCGTCCATCGGCAGCGCCACGCCGCCGGTGAAGCAGCCCTTCGAATAGAAGCCGAAGGATTGCGCGGGCGCCACGGCGGGCAGCTTGCGGGCGCCGAACAGCTCCTTGGCGCGGGGTTCGGCCGAAATGGCCGCAGCCGCCAGCGCGGCGAGCGTCAGCAGCGTCAGCGCCGCGGTCAGGAACGGTTTGCGGTCAGGCAGCGATCGCAGATTCATCAGGCTGGGTCCCTCTCCAGTCTATCCGTTTGCCGCGCGGTCAGGCGGGCCCGATCAGGAACGAATCATACCACGCCGCGCATCCCGCATCGATCAAAGCAGTGGAAGACGATTTCGTCCGAAAACCGCTTCACACTTTCCGGCATCATCTTCTCATCGGGCTGCGCGGCGCTCCGTCCCGCCAGTTGCCCTCGGCCCACATCCGCTCCAGCGCCACCCGGTAGTTGGGGAACCGGAAGCGGTAGCCGGCCGCCTTGATCGCCTGATTCGCGACACGCTTGTTCTCGCCATAGAAAGACCGCGCCATGGGCGAAAGTTGGGCGGTCTCGAAGGGAATTTCGGGGGGCGGTGCGACACTCATCAACCCGGCGGCGTAAGCCACGACGTCTTGCGGCGGCGCCGGCTCGTCGTCGGTGACGTTGAAGGTGCCGCCGAGGTTGTTGTCGGCGAGATGCCAAAGCGTGCCGGCGATGTCGTCGCAATGGATGCGGTTGAACACCTGGCCCGGCTTGACCAGCCGCCTTGCGGTTCCGTCATCGAGATTGGCCAGCGCGTTGCGGCCGGGCCCGTAAATGCCCGACAGACGCAGGACCGCCACCGGCTTTCCGGTCTCCCGGCCAAGCGTCAGCCATTCCCGTTCGGCCGCCACCCGCATCACCGAGCGCTTCGACACTGGGCGGCAGTCGCTGGTCTCGTCCACCCAGGCGCCGCCATGGTCGCCATAGACGCCGACGGTCGACAGATAGCCGATCCATTCGAGTGCCGGCATCTTTTCCCGAAGCGCGTCGCCCGCGGCGTTGAGCACCGGGTCGCCGGCGTCGTCGGGAGCGACCGAGACGATGAGATGCGTGGTCTTTGCCAGCGCATCGCCGAGCTCGGGCGATAGCGCGCCGTCGAATTGCAGCGGCTCGATGCCGGCCGATCGCAGCGCGTCGAACTTTTCCGGCGCCCGGGTCGTGCCGGAGATCGGCGCATGTTGGGCGTTGGCCCGCGCGAAAGCCTTGGCCGAATAGCCGGCGCCGAAGATGAAGAAGCGTCTTTCGCTCATCGTTGAACCCCCATCAATCGGCCTTCGCCGGGTTTGCCGCCGCCAGCCATTCCTCGCGGACTATCGCATCGGTCTCGGTCTTCGAGGCCGTGGCGGCAAGATCGCCAAATTCGCGATCCGGGAGCAGTCGCGACAGGGCCCAGATTGCCGCACCCCGCACCAGCGGCGCGGCGTCGCCGAGCAGGCGGCGCGCGATCGGCGCCAGCGACGCGTCGCCCGAATTGCCGGCGGCGATCAGCACATTGCGGATGAAACGGTCGCGGCCGATGCGCTTGACCGGCGAGCCCGAGAAGAAAGCGCGAAACGCCGCATCGTCGAGGGCGAGCAACTCCGAAAGCTTCGGCTCGCGCAGGTCGGCGCGCGCGGCAAGCTTCGCCTCCGAGGCGGCGCTGGCGAACTTGTTCCACGGACAGGCGGCCAGGCAATCGTCGCAGCCATAGATGCGGTTGCCGATCTTGTCGCGGAACTCGCGCGGGATCGGCCCCTTGTTCTCGATGGTGAGATAGGAAATGCACCGCCGCGCGTCGAGCCGGTAGGGCGCGGGGAAAGCGTCGGTCGGGCAGGCGTCGAGGCAGGCACGGCAAGAGCCGCAATGGTCGATCTCGGCCTTGTCCGGCTCAAGCTCCGCCGTGGTGAAGATCGTGCCGAGGAACAGCCACGAGCCATGCGCGCGGCTGACCAGGTTGGTGTGCTTGCCCTGCCAGCCGAGCCCCGCCGCTTCCGCCAGCGGCTTCTCCATCACGGGCGCGGTATCGACGAACACTTTCACGTCGCCGCCCGCCTTCGCCACGATCTTGCCGGCGATCTCCTTCAGCCGGCCCTTCATCACGTCGTGATAGTCGCGGTTTTGCGCATAGACCGAGATCGCGCCGCGGTCGGGCTTTGCGAGGACATCGCGCGGATCGCGGTCCGGACCGTAATTCATGGCCAACACGACGACCGAACGCACCTCCGGCCACAGCGTCGATGGCTCGGCCCGGCGCTCGAGCGTCTCGGCGATCCACGCCATCGAGCCGTGAAAACCGTCGGCGACGAATTCGGCGAGCCTTGCCGGCGCCAGCGGGATCGCGTCCGGCCGGGTCACGGCGACCGCCTCGAAGCCGGCGCGGCGCGCCTCCGCGTCGATCAGCGCGCGTAAGGTTTCAGAAGTCGAGGTCCGCATAATGCGATACCGGCGACAGGCCGCGCACCCGGTCGGAAAGCAGCGGCCGGAACGACGGCCGCGATTTCACCCGCGTGTACCATTCGCGCGCGGCGGCATGCTCGCGCCAGTCGATTTCGCCCAGATAGTCGAGCACCGAAAGCGTCGCCGCCGCGGCGAGGTCGGCATAGGTCACCTTGTTGCCGGCCAGCCAATGCCGGGTGCCGGCGAGCCAGTTGGTATATTTCATGTGCTGGCGGATGTTGGCGCGCGCGGCGCGGATCGCCGCCGAATCCGGCGAGCCGCCGCCGGCCGTCTCCGGCATCACCGGCTTGAGCACGCGCTCGCGCACCAGATGCCGGGTGACCTCGCTTTCGGCCTTGCTCAGATACCAGTCGGTCAGCCGACGGATTTCGGCGCGCTGCATCGGGTCCTCGGCGAACAGCCGCTTGTCGCGCTTGAGCACCCCGCGCGTCTCGTCGAGATATTCGGCGATCACCATGGCGCCGACGATCGGCACGTCGCCCTCGGCGAGCAGAATCGGCAGCGTGCCGGCCGGGTTCAGCGCCAGGAACTCCTTGCGCCGCGTCCACGGCTTTTCCTCGATCAGCGCCAGCTCCTCGCCATACTCGCCGAAGGCGAGGCGGACGAACCGGCAGGTGGCGAACATGGGATGATGGAAAAGCGTCAGCATGGTTCCGCGATGATAGGGCGCACTGGCGAATCGATGTCAGCGCCGGTAAGTCTTGGCGGCCCGTCATGCGGCCGTCACGGTGCTGCGACCTATAGGGGGACTTCCGCGCCGTGACAAGCAAGCCGTTGTCCCCAGCCGTCCCCGAAATCCTGAGGTTGCCATGGAAAGCCAGACCATCGTCGAAGCGCTGCTGCTTGGGCTTTTGGAGGGGCTGACCGAGTTCATCCCGGTGTCCTCGACCGGCCACATTCTGCTCGCCGGCCATTTCCTCGGCTTCCATTCCACCGGCAAGGCCTTCGAGATCCTGATCCAGCTCGGCGCGATCCTGGCCATTTTGAGCGTCTATTTCAGCAAGCTCTGGCAGATGCTGATCAAGCTTCCCACCGACCCGCAGACCCGGCATTTCGTCATCGGCATCCTGATTGCCTTCCTGCCGGCGGCGGTCATCGGCGCGCTGGCGCATGATTTCATCAAGACCATCCTGTTCGAATCGCCCAGGCTGATCTGCATCATGCTGATCATCGGCGGCGTGGTCCTGCTCGTCGTCGACCGCATCAACTTCAAGCCGGTGCATCACGATGTCGAGCGCTTCCCGTTGGGCGTTTACCTGAAGATCGGCCTGTTCCAGTGCCTGTCGCTGATCCCCGGCACCTCGCGCTCCGGCTCGACCATCGTCGGCGCGCTGCTGATGGGCGTCGACAAGCGCGCGGCGGCCGAATTCTCCTTCTTCCTCGCCATGCCCACCATGGTCGGCGCCTTCGCCTTCGACCTTTTCAAGAACCGCAACGTGCTGACCTCGGCCGACCTGCCGATCATCGCCGTCGGCTTCATCGCCGCCTTCGTCACCGCGCTGATCGTGGTGCGCTTCCTGCTCGATTACGTCTCGCGCAACGGCTATTCGCTGTTCGGCTGGTGGCGGCTTGTGGTGGGTATCGTCGGGCTGGTGGCGCTTATGGTTTGGGGGTGAGTTGAGGCGACTCACCAACGCGCCTTCGTCATCCACGGGCGGAGCAAGGAGCGAAGCGACGCGCGCAGACCCGAGGATCCATGCCGTGACGCAGCCCATAGAATGCGGCGGCCGCAATAACTTTGGCGCGACGCTCTTTGATCCAGATTCTGCACGGTGGCAACGCGTCTAAGTCACGGCATGGATCCTCGGGTCTGCGCGACGTCGCTTCGCGACTGCTCCACCCTAGGATGACGAACGGAGGGGTTCAATTCCTCCCATAAAACGCGTTCTCGACATGCACCGGCCAGCGCCAGGGCAGCACCGCCACCATGTCGAAACGCATCGAAAGCCGCCCGTAGTCAGGTTGTCGCGACAGCCACAAATCCGCGGCGCCCTCGATGCGGCGCTCCGATTCACGGCCGATCGCTTCCATTGCCTCGATCAGCGTGCGGCGCGCCTTGACCTCGACGAACAGCACGAGGTCGCCGCGTCTTGCGATCAGGTCGATCTCGCCGAGCCTGGTGCGGTGGCGGCGGGCGAGGATGCGATAGCCCTTCAGCATCAGCGCCAGCGCCGCCAGCCATTCGCCGCGATGACCGCGCCGATAGGCTTTGCGGCGATGGCCGGCCGAACGCTCAGCCATCTTTTTGTTTGACTATGATCTTTTCCAAAAACCGGGTTCCACTTTTTGGGATCATGGTCTGTCCTTCAGCTCCAGGAGCCGCCGGTAGAGCGCCTGCTTCTGGCCGCCGGTCATCTTCGCCGCTTCCGCCGCCGCCTTGGAGGCCGGCATTTCGGTGGCAAGCGACAAGAGCAGCCGGTCGATATCCGCCGGCTGGTCCTCCGCCGCTTCGGGCGGGCCGACGCAGATGACGATCTCGCCCTTCGGCGTGTCGGCCGCCGCATAATGGTCGGCCAGCTCGGAGAGCGTTCCGGTCCGCATCTCCTCGAAGGTCTTGGTCAGCTCGCGGCCGATCGCGGCTTTCCGGGCGCCGCCCAGCGCCTCGACCATGGCGCCGAGCGTCTCGGCCAGCCGCCGCGGCGATTCGAAGAAGATCAGCGTCGCCGGCACCGCCTTGAACGTTTCCAGCTTGGTCAGCCGCTGCCCGGTCTTCACGGGCAGGAAACCGGCGAACAGGAAGGCATCGGACGGCAGGCCCGACGCCGTCAGCGCGGCGAGTGCTGCCGAGGGCCCCGGGATCGGCACGATGCGTATGCCGCGCTCCAGCGCCTCGCCGACCAGCCGGTAGCCGGGATCGGAGACCAGCGGCGTGCCGGCGTCCGAAATCAGCGCCACGCTCTGCCCGGCCGCCAGCGCCTCGATCAGCTTTGGCCCGGCCTCGCTCGCATTGTGCTCGTGATAGGCGGTGGTGCGCCGCCGGATACCGTAGCGTTCGAGCAGCACGCGCGACACGCGCGTGTCCTCGCAGGCGACGATGTCGGCGGCGGCAAGCGTCTCCAGCGCGCGCAATGTGACGTCGGCCAGATTGCCGATTGGCGTCGCCACCAGATAGAGCGCCGGCTGAAGCGGCCGCGCCGGAATCTCCGTCTGCCCAATCACATAGCTGCGTTTGTCGCCGGTCACCGATTGCCCCTCATTCCGAGCAATTCCAGGAAAAGTGTGTCGTGGTTTTCCGTCCGGAATTGCGAAAGAATTAAGTCTGTTTCGCATGGCGAAGGCCCCGTTGCAAAACGTGAGGTCGAGTCAAGCAAACCGCCATGCCTTTGCCACAGTGCGGAACGAAACCGGCAACGGCGAATTTAACCCCTGATTCCCCGGGAGGAGGCAGGACCGGACGATGCCCAATCGCTTCGACATCTTCATCAGCCGACTTGAAAGCAAAACCGCCCGCGAGGGCATGCCCCCACATCCGATCGCCGAGCAGCACGGTGCGCGCCGCGACAAGGGCGACCAGAAGCAGGTCCGCCATGGCGAAGCGCATGGCGAGAAGACCCGCGGCAAGCATCGCCAGAAGCACGACGCCTAGAGCGTTGTAAGTGAGCGCAGGCCGCTCCCACTTCGTCATTCCAGGGCGAAGCAAGGAGCGAAGCGACGCGCGCAGCCCCTGGAATCCATGCTGTTACATCGAAGCTCCGCCAGCGGTGCGGAACTCCGCACCGCCGCGCCCTTCGCACAGGTCACGGCATGGATGCTCGGGCAAGCCCGAGAACGACGAACGCGCTGGAAAGCGCCGCATCTTCAGAGGTATCTGCCGACCCTCACCTCCAGCAGACGAACCAGCTCCGGGTCCATGGACTCATAGTCGTCCGGAATATCCAGGCAGATCACCCTGGCGCCTTTCAGGCTTGACCGGAACTTCTTCTGCAATTTGGCGCGGTGCGCCTTTTCCATGACGAAGATGATGTCGGCCCAGGCGACCAGTTCAGGCGTCAGCGGGTTGTCGGCGTCGTGATTGGTGCCGGCCGATTCGACCTCGATGTCGCGGCGCCCGGAAAACACCTGCTCGGCGGTGGGGCTGCGCAACCGGTTCTGGCTGCAGACGAAAAGGACGTTCCTCAAAGCTGGCAGACATTCCTATGGACGGGGAAACTGGCGTTACTCGTCCATAATCTCGCGTATTGATTTCGCAACCGGTATGTACTGATCCAGAGTAAGTCCGTTCAAGTCGAATTCTATCGAGTCGTCTTTCGCGATTGCCCTTAAATTTATACCGACATAGGTCATGAAGTTACGCACGACGTCAAACTCGCTCAAGCCCGATGTTTTATGCTTCTTCGATTTCTGGTTTCTGACGAACACGATCACTGCTTCATAGAGGTCGGGATCCTCGCGGGATTTCGAAATTTCGGTCAATCCGAACTCAAAAACATCATCCGTGTTCAAAGTTCGCAGCGTCTCATGGATCAGGAACTTCATTGCAGGTTCCATTGGATGCATGGAAATGGCATTCGGCCAGGTGAGCCAAATTCTAACATCATCACACAGACCGACAAATCAGTTGGCTGCTGGCTCTACCTTGCCAGATCGGCGACGACGGCATCGAGCACGATCATGCCGGCGGTCGTGGCGCGCAGCCGGGCGTTGCCGACCGGCGCCACCAGCCCTTCCTCCTGCAGCACCGAGAGCCGCGCGCTGGACAGGCCGCGCCCCGACAGCGCCTCGTAGCGCTGCAGGTCGATGCCTTCGGCAAGCCGCAACCCCATCAGCAGGAACTCATCCGCTTCCTCGGCGCGCGTGAGAATCTCGCCGCCGGTGACGCCATGGCCCTTGGCCTCGACAAGGTTGGCCCAGGTCTCCGGCATCCTTTCCGCTATCGTCACCGTGCGGCGGCCGCTCTCGACGAAACGGCCATGCGCGCCTGGGCCGACGCCGATATATTCGCCGTAGCGCCAATAGGTGAGATTGTGCCGGCTCTCGGCGCCCGGCCGGGCGTGGTTGGAAATCTCATAGGCCGGCAGTCCATGCGCTGTCGTCACCGCTTGCGTCAGCGCATAGAGGTCGGCGGCGTGGTCGTTGTCGGGCAGCGTGAACTTGCGCGCCGCGTAAAGCGCATGGAAGGGCGTGCCCTCCTCGATGGTGAGCTGGTAGAGCGACAGGTGGTCGACGGCATAGCCGATCGCCTGCTCCAGCTCCGCGCCCCATTCCTCCGGCGTCTGGCCGGGCCGCGCATAGATGAGGTCGAAGGACAGCCGCGGAAAGATTTCGCGCGCCAGCCCGATTGCCAGCAGCGCCTCCTCGACATTGTGCAGCCGGCCGAGGAAGCGCAGGTCCTTGTCGTTCAGCGCCTGCACGCCGAGCGAGACGCGGTTGACCCCGGCGGCGCGATAGCCGCGGAAACGCTCGGCCTCGACCGAGGACGGATTGGCTTCCAGCGTCACCTCGATGCCGTCCGGCACCGTCCAGTTCTTCGCCACCGCCTCCAGCACGGCGCCCACCGTTTCCGGCTTCATCAGCGACGGCGTGCCGCCGCCGAGGAAGATGCTGGTCACCTCGCGCGGCCCGGTGCGGTCGCGCATGGTCGCAAGCTCCGTCTCGAAGGCGCGCGCGAAACGCTCCTGGTCGACCGGCTGGTGGCGGACATGGCTGTTGAAGTCGCAGTAAGGGCACTTGGCCGCGCAGAACGGCCAGTGGATGTAGACGCCGAAGCCGGGGGTCCGGTCGAGCGGTATCGTAACCGCGCTCATGCCGATCCTAATCTGGCCAAGTCGAGGTGTGCCAAATCCAATCTCGCTTGCGCGAATTTCTGGAAGGCGCGGGCGCGGTGCGAAAGCGCCGTCGCCTGGCCGGGCTTCCAGCCATGCTTTTCTTCCGCGCTCATCTCGCCGAAGGTCTTGTCGAAGCCGTTGGGCAGAAACACCGGATCATAGCCGAAACCCAGCGTGCCGCGCGGTGGCCACACCAGCCTGCCTTCGGCCTCGCCGCGATAATATTCAGCCTCGCCGTCCGGAAAGGCCAGGCAGATGACGGCGACGAAGCGGCCGCTGCGCTGCGAAGGCTCGGTCGCGCCGGCTTCCTGCAAGGCTGTTTCCGTCTTCTGCATGGCCATGCCGAAATCGCGTGACCCGTCCGGCGTTTCAGCCCAATTGGCGGTATAGACGCCCGGCGCGCCGTCGAGCGCGTCGACGCAGAGTCCGGAATCGTCCGACAGCGCCGGCAGGCCGGTGGCCTTGGCCGCGGCGTATGCCTTGATATAGGCATTCTCCTCGAAGGTGGTGCCGGTCTCGTCCGGCTCGGGCAGGCCGTATTCCTTGGCCGATTTCGCCTCGAAGCCGAACGGGCCCATCAAATCGGCGAATTCGCGCAGCTTGCCTTCATTATGGCTGGCGACGACGATCTTCTTTCCCCCAAGGGAATGAAAAGTTTGGGAATGCATCAAAAACCCCAGATCCTTGGCTCGGCAAACTCGATCGAATTGCCCGACGGGTCGCGGATATAGATCGAATGCCCACCCTGCGGCCACTCGAAATCGCTTTCGATGGCGATGTTCCTGGCCGCGAGATGCTTGCGCCACGCGGCGATTTCATCGGCGGTTGCGGCGAAACAGAGATGCCCCTCGCCGGCGGTGCCGTGCGGTGGCACTTTCAGCCTGGCGTCGGGCGCCGGCGGGATTTTCGTCGCCTCCGCGTTGAACAGAAGCAGCACGCCATTGCCGCAGCGGAAGAAGACGTGGCGGCCTTCGACCTTGCCCAGCGCCTCGAGGCCGATGATGTCGCGGTAGAAGGCTTCGGCGGCGTGCAAGTCGGTGACGTAGAGGGCGGATTCCAAAATTCCCGAGGGAGTCACGAGGCCACCCTCTCTGCCCTGCCGGGCATCTCCCCCTCAAGGGGGGAGATCAGCAGCTTCGATGCCGCCGCAAATATTGCAACGCCGGCGATTGGCGAAAGCCGTAGCGACACCCAATCTCCCCCCTTGAGGGGGAGATGGCCGGCAGGCCAGAGAGGGGGGCCTAGGCTCGGCATTCGAAAACCTACGCCACCGCCATCTGCTGCAGGCTCACCAGCCGCGAAATGCCCTTCTTCGCCAGCCCCATCAGCGCCGCGAACTGCTCCTCTGAGAAAGGCTCGCCTTCGGCCGTGCCCTGGATCTCGACGATGCCGCCCTTGCCGGTCATGACGAAATTGGCGTCGGTGCCGGCCGAGGAATCCTCCAGATAATCGAGATCGATGACCGGCTGGCCGTCATGGATGCCGCAGGAGATCGCCGCGACATGGTCCTTCAGCACCTTGGCGACGCTCACCATCTGGCGCGCTTCCATCCAGCGCAGGCAATCGTAGAGCGCCACCCAGCCGCCGGTGATCGAGGCGGTGCGGGTGCCGCCATCCGCCTGGATGACGTCGCAGTCGACGGTGATCTGCTGTTCGCCCAGCGCCTGCAGGTCGACCACGGCGCGCAAGCTCCGGCCGATCAGCCGCTGGATCTCCAGCGTGCGGCCGCCCTGCTTGCCGGCGGAGGCCTCGCGGCGCATCCGCTCGCCGGTCGAGCGCGGCAGCATGCCGTATTCGGCCGTCACCCAGCCCTTGCCGGAATTGCGCATCCAGGCCGGCACCTTTTCCTCCAGGCTCGCCGTGCACAGCACATGCGTGTCGCCGAACTTCACCAGGCACGAGCCTTCGGCATGCTTGGAGACGCCGCGCTCGAAGGAGATGGCGCGCATTTCGTCGGCTTGGCGTTTGGAGGGGCGCATTCGGCCTGCTTTCTTCTCGTTTTCGGAATCGTGGCCGGCTTGTAGACGCATGCGAGGCAAGTCGCAAAGGAAAAGGGGCGGCAAGGAAAACGTCGGGGTGACCGCAAACGCGGCACCTCGGTAACCGCAAACGCGGCACCTGGGTAACCGCAAACACAGCACCGGGTTGCGCCGCTGTGGCTTAAGTCTATATCTTTTCGATAGGAGGTTTCTCGCCGGAATGAACAAACCAGTCGATCCGACGTCGCAGTCGCCCGGGCTTCAGTCGCCGGTACTTCAGTCACTGGACATGCGCTCGCGCGATATTTTCCGGCGGATCGTCGATTCCTATCTGCGCGACGGCGAGCCGGTCGGCTCGCGCAGCCTGTCGCGCATCATGCCCTCCTCGCTGTCGCCGGCCACCATCCGCAACGTGATGAGCGACCTCGAGCATCTGGGGCTGATCTACGCGCCGCATGTTTCCGCCGGGCGGTTGCCGACCCAGACCGGCCTGCGCTTCTTCGTCGACGCCTTCATGGAGCTCGGCGACCTTTCCGACGACGAGCGCCGCATCATCGAGGCGCAGGTGCGCGCCTCCGGCTCGGGCGCGACGCTGGAGCATATGCTGACCGAGGCCAGCCAGATGCTGTCCGGCATGTCGCGCGGCGCCGGCCTTGTGCTCGCCTCCAAGAACGAGGTGGCGCTGAAGCATATCGAATTCATCCAGCTCGAGCCCACCAAGGCGCTTGCCGTGCTGGTGTCGCAGAACGGCGACGTCGAGAACCGCGTCATCGACCTGCCGGCCGGCATCACCGTGTCGCAACTGCACGAGGCGTCCAATTTCCTCAACGCCCATATCCGCGGCCGCACGCTCGCCGAGTCGCGCATCGAGATCGCCCGCATCAAGGACGAGACGCGCGCGGCCCTCGATACCTTGTCGCAGGATCTGGTCGAGAAGGGCCTCGCGGTCTGGGCCGGCGCCGAAAGCGGCCTGCCGGCGCGTCTCATCGTGCGCGGCCGCGCCAACCTGCTGGAAAACGTCACCGCCCAGGCCGATCTCGAATTGTTGCGCCATCTGTTCGAGGACCTCGAAACCCAGGACGGGCTCCTGCAGCTGCTCGACCTCGCCGAGGAAGGGCCGGGCGTGCGCATCTTCATCGGCTCGGAGAACAAGCTTTTCTCGCTGTCCGGCTCGTCGCTGGTCGTCGCCCCCTATCGCGACAAGGACGCCCGCGTCGTCGGCGCGCTCGGCGTCATCGGCCCGACGCGCCTGAATTACGCCCGCATCGTGCCGATGGTCGACTATACCGCGCAGCTGATTTCGCGCATGCTCCGGTAAGGCACCTCAAGGAGGTAAGAAAATGGCGCTGGAAGCACTCAAGGCCCAGATCAGCCTGCTGCTCGAGGAAATGGTGAACCAGCCCGAGGACGAGCACGAGATCCAGGAACAGTTGCGCGAGAAGCTGAGGGAAATGCGCGCCATGGGCATGCCCTTGCCGGCCGACCTCGTCGAATTGGAGAAGCGTCTCGACGACGATCTGGATGCCGAGGAGGCCTGAGCCCCGGCGCTCTAACGTCAAATCCGCGTGCGCATGCTTCTCTTTCAGATCGCTTGCCCAATATCTCCGGTCTGCGGCGCTCGATCGATCGAGACACGTCGACAGACGACGGAGGACAGCATGATGCGGATCGCCGGCCTTGCGGGCCTCGCGCTGGTTCTGGCCAGCGGCGCCTTTGCACAGCAGGCCGGTCAACCCTTGCTCAGCGGCGAAAAGGCCTTCGGCGGCTGGAGGGCCGACCACCCGGGCGTGCGCAGGCTGCTGAAGCCGCAAGATTTGCCGAAACCGGATTTGGCAGAGTCCGCTTCGAACGGCGGCGGTGTCGCCGATCGCCCCGGGGACGCGAAGCCAAAACTTCCGCCCGGCTTCTCCGCCGAGCTGGTCGCTTCCGGCATCGACAGCCCCCGCGTCGTGCGCGTGGCGCCGAACGGCGATCTCTTCGTGGCCGACAGCCGGGCGAACCAGGTCCGCGTCTATCGCCTGGCGGAAGGCAGTGCCAAGCCCGTGCAGAAATCGGTCTTCGCCAAGGGCCTGACCCGCCCCTACGGCATCGCCTTCTACCCGCCGGGCGACAAGCCGCAATGGGTCTATGTCGCCAACAGCAGCAGCGTCGTGCGCTTCCCTTATCGCGACGGCGACCTCGAAGCGTCCGGTAAGCCGGAGACCATCGTCGCCAAAGTCCCCGCCAGCCACCACTGGACGCGCGACATCGCCTTCTCGCACGACGGCAAGACGCTCTATCTGTCGGTCGGTTCCGGTTCCAACATCGCCGAGGACATGGGCGCCAGTCCGAGAGGCGGCCTCGAGGACTGGGCGAAATCGCAGCCGCTGGGCGCCGCCTGGGGTTCGGAGAAGGGCCGGGCCGACGTGCTCGCCTTCGACCCCGACGGCAATAACCGCAGAACCGTCGCCACCGGCCTGCGCAACTGCTCCGGCATGACCGTGCAGCCGGCGACGGGCGCGCTCTGGTGCGTCGTCAACGAACGCGACGAGCTTGGCGACAACACCCCCTTCGAATACGCGACCGCCGTGAAGGACGGCGCCTTCTATGGCTGGCCCTGGTATTTCATCGGCGACAACGAGGATCCGCGCTACAAGGGCACGCGCCCCGATCTCGCCGGCAAGGTCACGGTTCCGGATGTGCTGATGCAGGCGCATTCGGCGCCGCTCAACATCGCCTTCTACGACAACGGCAATTTCCCGGCCGACTACAAGGGCGATGCCTTCGTCGCGCTGCACGGTTCGTGGAACCGCAATGTCCGCACCGGCTACAAGGTGGTGCGGCTGAGATTCAAGGACGGCAAGCCGACCGGCGAATATGAGGATTTCGCCACCGGCTTCGTCATTGCGGACGACGCGGTCTGGGGCCGGCCGGTCGGCGTCGCGGTGGCCAGGGACGGCGCTCTGATCCTAACCGAGGACGGCAACGGCACCATCTGGCGCATTACCTATGGCGGGTAGTTCCTCGGTCGAGCTGTAGCGGGCTCGCCCTCACCCGGATGGCCAGCCGAATTGCGAACTGCAATTCGGGGCAATCCGACCTCTCCCCAAGGCGAGAGGAGCAGGTAAGCGGCGGCGCCAACCTCTTCTCCCCTCGGGGAGAAGGTGGCCGCGAAGCGGCCGGATGAGGGGGCTGGCGCAAACGAATCCGGCTCTAAGCGAATTCATTCCCGTTCCGTTTCGTGCTGTTTCGTGCAACAGACGCGTCCTGATCTTAGGCCAGAACCATGACACTCACCGGATTCCTCGCTTACAGTGCCGCGCTCGGCGTCGCCGCCGCCATTCCAGGCCCCGGCGTCACGGCGCTTGTCGCCCGCGCGCTCGGCTCGGGCTTCCGTTCCTCGCTCGCCATGTCGTTCGGCCTGATGCTCGGCGACCTCACCTATCTCACCGCAGTGGTGCTCGGGCTCGCCTTCGTCGCCCAGACCTTCGGCATGGTCTTCCTCGCCATCAAATGGGCCGGCGTCGCCTATCTCGCTTTCCTCGCCTGGCGCTTCTGGACCAGCGGCATCACGCCCGAAACCGTCGAGGCGCGGAAGGCCAAGGGCGGGCTGGCGTCGAGCTTCATCGCCGGGCTGACGGTGACGCTGGGCAATCCGAAGACGATGATCTTCTATCTCGCCATCACGCCGACCATCGTCGACCTGAAGACGATCACGCTCGCCGACTACGCCATTCTTGCGATGCTGACCGTGGTGGTGCTGTTCGTGGTGCTGGTGCCTTACCTGGCGCTGGCCGCCAAGGCGCGCTGGTTCCTGAAATCGCCGCGCGCTCTGAAGGTGCTGAACCGCACCGCCGCCGGCTTCATGATGGGCGCGGCCGCCGCGATCGCGGCGCGTCAATAGGCTCCGATCTCAACCGCTCCCCGATTTCAGCCAAACCATTCCTGAAACCGGCCGCGGCGGAAAATGCATTTCCGGTCACGGGCGCTTTTGAGCAACCGCGCAACTGGGATATTTTCCGCCGCCGGCCTATCTTGCGCGGCTGAAAGCCCTATTCTGTCCGCCTGTACCATTGCCTGGGAGCGAACCAATGAACAAGCCCGTCACCTCCGCGCGCGTGCCCGGCCGCGGCCGCGTCTTCAATTCGATCACGGAGACGATTGGCGACACGCCGCTGGTCCGGCTGGACAAGTTCGCCAAGGAGAAGGGCATCGTCGCCAACCTTATGGCCAAGCTCGAATTCTTCAACCCGATCGCGTCGGTCAAGGACCGCATCGGCGTCGCCATGATCGAGGCGCTGGAGGAAGCGGGCAAGATCGCGCCCGGCAAGACGACGCTGATCGAGCCGACCTCCGGCAACACCGGCATCGCGCTCGCCTTCGCCGCCGCCGCCAAGGGCTACAAGCTGATCCTCACCATGCCGGAAACGATGTCGGTCGAGCGTCGCAAGATGCTGGCGCTGCTCGGCGCCGAGCTGGTGCTGACCGAAGGGCCGAAAGGCATGAAGGGCGCCATCGCCAAGGCCGACGAGCTCGCCGCGACGTTGCCCAACGCCATCATCCCGCAGCAATTCGAGAACCCGGCCAATCCCGAGATCCACCGCCGCACCACGGCCGAGGAGATCTGGAACGACACCAATGGCGAGGTCGACATCTTCGTTTCCGCCATCGGCACCGGCGGCACCATCACCGGCGTCGGCCAGGTGCTGAAGAAGCGCAAGCCGTCGCTGCAGGTCGTGGCTGTCGAGCCGGAAGCCTCGCCGGTTCTGTCCGGCGGCCAGCCCGGCCCGCACAAGATCCAGGGCATCGGCGCCGGCTTCGCGCCGAAAATCCTCGACACCTCGATCTATGACGAGGTCGTCAGGGTCTCGAACGAGGATTCGGTCGCCAATGCCCGCCTCGTCGCCCGCCTCGAAGGCGTGCCGGTCGGCATCTCGTCGGGCGCGGCGCTCCAGGCGGCAATCGTCGTCGGCTCGCGGCCGGAGAACAAGGGCAAGAACCTCGTCGTCGTCATCCCCTCCTTCGCCGAGCGCTATCTCTCGACCATCCTGTTCGACGGGTTGGGCGCGTAGGCAAACATACCTCCGAGAGTGGCTTCAGCGGTCCTCGCGGTCGTCATCCCAGGGCGAAGCAGGAGCGAAGCGACGCGCGCAGACCCGAGGATCCATGCCGTGACCGTGGCCGAGGAATGCCGCGGTCCAGAACGGATCCCGTCTGTCACCGCATTTTGTCGAGACTAAAGCGTGTCGCGTTGAAACGGATTCAGGCGACACGCTTTAAGTCCTTGTTTTAATGCATGTCGTTGTCCCAAAACCGCTCCGCACTTTTGGGCGACATGCACTAACGGAGCTGCTGTTCCTCGAAAGAAAGACCTGCAACGCCGTGGCGCGGAGACGTCACGGCATGGATCCTCGGGTCTGCGCGCGTCGCTTCGCTCCTTGCTCCGCCCGTGGATGACGAAGGCGGGAACGCCTCGGCAAATCTCCAGAGTTTGCGGACAAGCGGCACTCCCGGAGTGGCTGGACTGTTCAAAAAAGCATCCGTGGCAGCCGCTGACTGGCTTGAGCGAGGCTGGGCTTCCGGCTCATATCGCCGCTGGCCCAATCGGCCTGCGGGAGGATTCGCATGTACAAGCTCTATACGCGCCCCGGCAGCGGCGGCTTCGTCGTCGAGGCGGCGCTGGCCATGGCCGGCGTGCCCTTCGAGCAGATCGATGTGCCCAAGAAAGATCCGCCCGATCCGGCCTTCCTCGCCGTCAGCCCGCTGAACCAGGTGCCGGCGCTGACGCTGCCGAACGGCCATTCGCTGACCGAATCTGCGGCAATCTGCATCCTGCTCGCCGAGCGCCACCCGCAAGCGGGCCTCGCGCCGGAAGCAGGTTCGCCCGGCCGCGCCGATTTCCTGCGCTGGCTGGCCTTCATGTCGTCGGTGCTCTATCCGGCCGTCCTCAGGCTCTACTACGCGCACCGCTACACCGCCGACGGCGAAGGCCTGCAGCCGGTCAAGCAGGCGGCGGTCGCCGAGATGGACCGCGGCTTTGCCATTCTCGACCAGGCGCTGGCCGGACGTGACTGGCTCGCTGGCGACACGCTCTCGCTCGCCGACATCTACCTCGTCATGCTGGTGGCCTGGCATCCCGAGGTCGAGCGGGCGCGCAAGGCCTGGCCGAACATCGAGCGCCTGTGGGCGAGGCTGCGTCAGCATGAGCTGATGCAAAAGCTGAACGCCTCGCACGAGATGTGGCCTTAAGATGAGTAGCGGCTGGGCCCGGCGACTTCGCCGGAGCCTTCCGTTCGGGTTGCGAAAAAAGAGGAACCAAGTTCCCCCGCACAGGAGTTTTGACCAGTCGGCTATGCCGGCAGGCCGCCTGCCTTGGAGATTAGCCGAGGCCTCCCCAGCCTCGTCATCCACGGGCGGAGCAAGGAGCGAAGCGACGCGCGCAGACCCGAGGATCCATTCCGTGACTTGGAAGCGCCGCTCACGATCCAGAATTCTGCTCCGCTGCGCTCTTCGATCAAGGTCACGGAATGGATTCCAGGGTCTCCGCGACGCCGCTTCGCGGCTGCTCCGCCCTGGAATGACGAGGTTCGGGCGGCGTCCGCCAATCGCCGCATGCCCCTGCCGTCGCAGACATGCCGACGGTAAATTCCTGTGTCAGGAACCGGTCGGCGTCCCTCAGCTCTTGCTGGAGGCGAGCACCAGCACCGGCTTCTCGCTGTAGAGCTTGGGGAACAGCGACTTCAGATTCTCGATCTTGGGCAGGTCGTTGTAGACGATATAGGGATAGGTCGGGTTCAGCGTCAGGAAGTCCTGATGGTAATCCTCGGCCGGATAGAAGGTCTTGCCGGTTTCCAGCGTCGTGACGATCGGCTTGCCAAACACCTTGGCCTTGTCGAGCTGCGCGATGTAGCTCTCGGCGACCTTCTTCTGCTCGTCATTCTCGGCGAAGATCGTCGAGCGGTATTGCGTGCCTGAATCCGGCCCCTGATAGTTGAGCTGCGTCGGATTGTGCGCGACCGAGAAATAGACCTGCAACAGCTGGCCATAGGTGATTTTCGACGGGTCGTAGGTGATCTCGACGGATTCGGCATGCCCGGTGCGGCCGGTGCCGACCACTTCATAGACGGCGTTGTCGGCGCTGCCGCCGGTATAGCCGGACACCGCCTTGCTCACGCCCTTGACGTGCTGGAACACGCCCTGCACGCCCCAGAAGCAGCCGCCGGCGAAGATCGCCGTCTCGCTGCCGCTCGCCGCCTTCTCATCCATCGCCGGCGGCGGGATCACCACCGCGTCCTCGGCCGAGCGGGCCGGGCTCTGCCAGAACACGGCCGCCGCCGCGCTGAGCACCAGCGCCGCCAGCGCGCCTTTGGCAAGGAACGGCCGCGCGGCTTTCTTTTCAATGCCGGTCATGTTGGGTCTCCTTGTTGTTGTCTCACTATATACGAATGAAGGCGTCGGGAGGTTCTCACTTTGCCGTGCGGCCGTATGCAATCGCCGACGGCGCTGCCCCCTCTCCGTCTCGGCTTCGCCGAGCCACCTCTCCCCCGCCTTTGGCGGGGGCGAGGAA
>NZ_VFUA01000044.1 GCF_006440735.1 Mesorhizobium sp. B2-7-1
GTCGACCTTGACCAGGTCCTCGACCGCGGCGCGGCTGACCGCCTTGGCGGTGCCGAAGGCGAGCAGCAGGGCGCGCTGTCGGCACTTGAGCTCGAGCACTATCCCGGCATGGCGGAGGCCGAGATCGGCCGCATTGCCGCGCAAGCCCTCGAGCGCTGGCCGCTGCAGGGGCTCACCGTCATCCATCGCCATGGCAAGATAGCGCCGGGCGAAAACATCGTGCTGGTGGTCGCGGCCTCGTCGCATCGCCAGGCGGCCTTCGAGGCGGCGAATTTCCTGATGGATTACCTGAAGTCGCGCGCGCCCTTCTGGAAGAAGGAGCATCTTGCCGACGGCTCCCAGGGCGGCTGGGTCGAGGCCAAGGAAGCCGACGATCACGCGGCGGACCGCTGGAAGAAGCAGGGCGAATAATGCATGTCGCCCAGAAGTGCGCAGCGGTTCTGGGGCAACGACATGCATCAGAAAAAACTCCCGTTCGGCCATCGAACGACCGCAATCCTTGCCAAGCCTGCCGGTTGGTTTGATTTGCTTGGCGGAGCAGGGTCATGCTGGACAGGATCGCGGAGTTCTTCATCTTCGGGCTGGTGCCGTTGGTTGTCGGCGTGCTTGCCGTGCCGGAAGTGACCAATGCCGGCGAGAAGACGATCGCGGGCGAGGTGATTTATCGCGAGCGCATCGCCCTGCCGCCCGATGCCGTTCTCATGGTCGAACTCGCCGACGTCTCGCTGGCCGATGCGCCAGCAACCGTGATCGCCAAGCGCAGGATAGCCCCCACCGACCAGGTGCCGATCAAATTCGAGATCGGCTTCGACCCCAAGGCGATCCAAAAGGGCCGGACCTACACGCTGCAGGCGCGCATCACGGTCGGCGAGCGGCTGATGTTCATCGCCGATACAGGCCACCAGGTCGATCCGCTGGCCGCCAAACCTCAAACGGTATTGGTAAGAATGGCGCGCTGACGTCGCGTCGGAGCGGGCTCAACACTGCCAGCAGACCGGCTGCGGTCCGTGTCCGGTCGGGCGGCTTGATGCAATGGCCACGCACTGCGAAACATATTGCTGTCGACAGGGAAAATATCGAAACTTGATTGACAAGATATCGATTTCTAATACTCTGAAATCGATATCTGAGCGAGGTTGGCGTGAAAACCACGATTTCCCAGGATATTCGCGATCCGGCTTTTCTCTCGGGCAAGCCGAAGCCTCTGGGGCGGGGCAAACGCGCCATCGTGACCGCCGTCGTGGTTGCGCTCGTGCTGGCCCTGGCGCTGCGCATCGTCGCCAGCGGGGCCATCAACTGGCCGATTACCTTCGGCTTCTTCTTCCATCCGGCGATTCTCGACGGCCTGGTCATGACGCTCGAGCTGACGGCGCTCTCGATGATCGTCGGCGTGCTGCTTGGCGTCGCATTGGCCGTGATGGCGATCTCGCGATATCCGGCGGTGTCCGCCGCGTCGGCGCTTTACGTCTGGATCTTCCGGGGCACGCCGCTGCTCGTGCAGCTGATTTTCTGGTTCAACATCGCGCTGGTGTTCCCGGTGGTCGGCATCGGTGCCTGGCAGGTCTCGATCAACAGCCTGGTGACGCCGTTCGCGGCGGCCTTGCTGGGATTGGGCCTCAACGAGGCCGCCTATATGGCCGAGATCGTGCGCGCCGGCATCAAGTCGGTCGACAGCGGGCAAGGCGAGGCGGCCGTCAGCGTTGGCCTCAACCGGCGCCAGGTCATGAACAGCGTGATCCTGCCGCAGGCGCTCAAGGTCATCATCCCGCCGACGGCCAATCAGACGATCGGCATGCTGAAGAACACCTCGCTGGTCTCGGTCATCGGCGCGCAGGAATTGCTGACCAAGACCGAGGACATCTACGCCCGCAACTTCCAGGTCATCGAGCTCCTGATCGTCGCCTCGCTCTGGTACCTGGTGCTGACCACGGTCGCCTCCGCCTTCCAGTTCTGGCTCGAGCGCCGGTTCGGGGACAGTCGCGCCGTCGAGGTCATTGCCGGTGTCCAGCCATGACCGTCCCCATGCCGATGCGCTCGAAACAGGCAAATGAAGCCGCGACGCAGCCCATGCTCGGCGCGCGCCACATCGGCAAGGCCTTCGGCGCGCATGTCGTGCTGAGGGACGTCTCGCTAGAAGTCGAGCGCGGAGAGGTCGTGTGCATTATCGGCCCGTCAGGCTCGGGCAAGAGCACGTTCCTGCGCTGCATCAACTTCCTCGAAGTGCCCGATGCCGGCGGGGTCTGGGTCGATGGCGAGCGTATCGGCTGCCAGGAGGTGGACGGCGTGCTGTGGGAGGTTCCCTCGGCCGTCCTTGCCCGTCAGCGCGCCGCCATGGGTATGGTTTTCCAGCGCTTCAATCTGTTTGGCCACCTGACGGCGGTGGACAACGTCGCGCTTGCCCTGCGGCTGGTCAAGCGCATGCCGCGGCCAAAGGCGCGCGAACGGGCGATGGCGGTGCTCGCCTCCGTCGGCATGGAGCGCTTCGCCGGCCATCGCCCGGCGCAGCTTTCCGGCGGCCAGCAGCAGCGCGTCGCCATCGCGCGGGCGGTGGCGATGGAACCCAAGGTGCTTTTGTTCGACGAGCCGACCTCGGCGCTCGATCCGGAGCTTGTCCACGAGGTGCTCTCGGTGATGGGCAATCTGGCCGGGCAGGGGATGACGATGGTCGTCGTCACCCACGAGATCGGCTTCGCGCGCGAGGTCAGCAACCGCACCGTCTTCATGGATGGCGGCGCGATCGTCGAGCAGGGGGCGTCGGCGCAGGTGCTGGGCCAGCCGTCGGAACCGCGCACCAGGGCATTTCTGTCGAAGATCAAATGAAGGAGCAGCCCCGCGTCGCGGGCTGAGCAGGCAATGAAAGCCAGGAAGATCGCCGTCGTCGGTGTCGGGGCAATGGGCAGCATGGCGCTTTGGCAATTGGCCAGGCGAGGGCACGAGGTCGTCGGCTTCGACCGCATGGGCGTGCCGCACGACACCAGCGCGCATGGCGCCGAGTCCCGCATCTTCCGGCTCGCCTATCGCGAGGGCAAGGAATACATCCCCCTGCTCAAGCGCTCGCTGGAGCTCTGGCGGGAATTGCAGTCGACCTCCGACCGCAAGTTCCATTTCCCGATCGGCTGCCTCTACATAGGCGAACGCGACGCGGACTGGCTCCTTGGCACCATCGAAGGCGCGCGCGAGCATGATGTCCGCCACGAGGTGCTTGACGAACAGGAGCTTCGCCGGCGCTTTCCCCAGCACAGGCTGGAGGGCGGCGAGTTCGCCCTTCTCGACACCGACGGCGCCCTGCTGCGGCCCGAGCTCGGGGTGAGGGCCGCGGTCAGGGCGGCGCAGGCGGCGGGTGCCACCCTGCACCAGGGCTGCGCCGTCGAGCGCGTCGAGCCGCAGACCGATGGCGTGGCGATCACCGTCGGCGGCAACACCGAGCATTTCGACGCCGCGGTCGTCACCTGCGGCGCCTGGGGAACGCGGGCGATCGAAGGACCGTCGCCGCAATTCATCGCCCGGCGCCTCGTCGGCACCTGGTTCGGCGTCGACGATGTCGCGGCCTATCTCCCGGAGCGCTTCCCGGTCTGTATCCGGCGCACGTCAGAAATCGATTACTCAGGCTTCCCCTCCATGGATGGCTGGACGATCAAGGTTATGCCGCCGGTCAACTTCCTCAGCAACATCGATCCCTCCCGCGTCGACCGGACAGTCTCCTACGACGACACCGCGATCATGCGCCGCGTGGCCCGGACCCTGCTCGAAGGGGTCGATCCGGAGCCGGTGCGCTCCGGCGTCTATCTCGATGGCTTCACCACCGACAATCATCCGATCATCGACCACCATCCCGCAAGCGAGCGGATCGTGATCGCGGCCGGCTTTTCGGGCCATGGCTACAAGATGGCGCCGGCGGTCGGCGTCGCGGTGGCCGATCTCATCGACAGCGGCGGCGACAATTACATCCGCCACCATTTCTCGGCCCACCGGCCGAGCCTCCAGGTGGCATGACAGGCAATTCAAAACCGGCCGCGAGGCCGGGCAACCGACCGCGTCAAGCGGCAAACAGAGGAGAACGGAAATGAGCATTCTTACCACGGCCGGACGGGCGATCGCCCTTGCCTCCGCGCTTCTTGGCGGCACCTATGCGGTGCTCGCCGCGGACCTGAAGATCGGTCCCAACAGCACGCCTCTTTCGGTCGATGCCTCGGCCGATCTCGCGGGCAAGGTTCCAGACGCCTTCAAGGGCGGCGCGCTGAAGATCGCGACGGATCCGAGCTCGCCGCCCTACACCTACTATCAGGCGGATGGTCAGACGCTCGTCGGCGCCGATATCGATCTCGGCAATGCGGTCGCCGCCAAGCTCGGCCTCAAGGCTGAGTGGTCGGCCGTAAAATTCCCCGGCATCATCGCCGCCATCGAGGCCAAGCGCTTCGACACCGCGCTCACCGGCATGGGCGACACGCCAGCCCGCGAGCAGAAGCTGGACTTCGTCGACTATTCCACCGACGGCAACGCCATCGTCGTCCTGAAGGGCAATCCGCTGGCGATCAAGACCATCGCAGACCTGTGCGGCAAGCATGTCGCCGTGCTGCAGGGCTCGGTCATGCAGGGCCTTGTCGAGAAGCAGGACGGCAAATGCGCCGACAAGAAGATCGACATCCAGGTCTTCCAGGATATCAACCAGGCGCTGCTCCAGGTCCGCACCAAGCGCGCCGACGCGACGATGTACCAGTATGGCGTCGCGGCCTATGTGATCCAGACCTCGCCAGACGCCGCCGGTCTCGAGGTGCTCGCCTTCGAGCAATACGGCACCGGCTACAACGCCATGCCTTTCCGCAAATCCGACAGCGCCTTGCGTGATGCCGTGCAGGCGGCGCTGACCGAGATGAAGGCGGACGGCAGCTACGAAAAGATCCTCACCGCATGGGGCATGCAGGCCAACGGCCTCGAAAAGATCACCGTCAATGACGGGCTGCGTTTCAACCAGCCGAGCAATTGAAGGCTCGCCGAATACCGCAAGGAGAAGTAAAATGGCAGTTCGAGTTCTATATTGTGGGGACACCCAGGCCGAAACGCTGATCACGGCGAAGGGCATGGACACGTTCATCCACAATTACTACCGGGATTCGGCGCGCGTGCTGCGGGAGGCGCTGAGCCCACGGCCCGGCATCGAACTCACCCATATGCCCGCCGACAAGATACGCGCCGAGTTTCCGATGACGCCGGAGCAGTTCGCGAAGTGGGACGTCATCATCCTCAGCGACGTCGGCTACAACAACTTCGCGCTGCTGCCGGGCAATCGCGAGCGCCTCGTGCCGATGGGGCCGGACCGCATCGGCAACTTCCGCAAATGGGTCGAGGGCGGCGGCGGCCTGATCATGGCCGGCGGCTACACCACTTTCTCCGGCATCGAAGGCAAGGGCATCTGGGGCGGCACGCCGATCGAGGCGGTGCTGCCCGTCACGATCATGCGCGGCATCGATGACCGCATCGAGGTTCCGGAGGGCGCCACCCTGGATGTGGCGGTGGCGGATCATCCGATCCTGAAAGGTGTCGCGTTCGACAAGGACAGCATCATCCTCGGCTACAATCAGGTGACCGCCAAATCCGACGCCAAGGTGCTGATGAAAGTGCGCGGCGACGTCTTCATGGCCGTGGCCGAAGTCGGCAAAGGACGTTCGATTGCTTACACGACCGACCCTGTATATCACTGGTGCGGCAATCTTCACGAATGGGAAGCTTATGGCCTGATGTGGGAGCGCATGGCCAAGTGGGCGGCACGTGAAATCTAGGATTTGACTTGTCCGCCGCATCGCGTTGCAGCCATGCCGGATTTTGTTCCGGATACTGCAGCAGCAATCGACGCGCCTTTGCTCCCGTGAAGGTTTCATGACTTACGGCCTCGGCCGGCCCTTTGCCGGGCCGGCCGAGGCTCAACACCACCGCCGTCGGGATCAGATTTGACCGCAACCATCTATGATGTAGCCCGTCACGCCGGGGTTTCGGCCGCCACGGTCTCGCGCGTCGTCAACGGCCTCAAGGTGCGCGAGGACCTCGCGGAGCGGGTGAAGGCGTCGGTGGCGCAACTGGGATACCGGCCGAGCCGTACCGCCCAGCGGATGCGCACCTCGGCATCGCATTTGTGGGCGCTGATCGTTCCCGATTTCGAGAACACCTTCTTCACGCGCCTGGCGCGCGGCCTCGAGCAGGTCTGCCGGCCGCGCGACACCTGCGTCTTCATCGGCAGCTCGGATGACGATCCGGAGAAGGAGGGGCACTATCTCGACGTGGCGCTGGCCGAGCGGGTGGGAGGTGTCGTGATCGCGCCGTCGTCGGACGCCACCGATCTGACGAAAGTCGCGGAGGCCGGAATTCCGGTGGTCATCGTGGACCGGGCTCTGCCGGGCAATGCCTACGATACGATATTGACCAACAATCTGTCGGGCGGCGCGCTCGCGGCCGGGCATCTCGAGACATTGGGCTTTCGCAAGGCCGTTTGCATTGCCGGCCCGCTGAACCCCACCAGCGACGCGCGCCTGCAAGGCTTTGTCGAGGCGGCGAAACAGAAGCAGGGTCTGGACATCGTCCGCATCGAGCATGCGAACAATCGCGTCGACGGCGGCTACCTCGCCATGCGGCGCATCCTGGAGGAGCGGACAGCGTTCGATAGCCTGTTCGTCACCAACAATTTGATGGCCGTCGGCTCGATCAAGGCGCTCGAGGACGCCGCCCCCGGACGCAAGGACGACATCGGCATCATCGGCTTCGATCTCAAGGAGATTCCGTTTCTCAGCGGCAGGCACATGGCCTCGATCGATCAGGACCCCCATGAGATAGGCCGCATCGCTGGCGAGCGGATTCTGGAGCAGCGGCAGGATGGATCGAGCCCCGGCTGCTGGATCGAGCTGCCGCCGACTTTGGCGACGTTCGATGCGAATCCGTCTCTGATTGTGCCCCGATATTCTTCCGCCACATAAGCGCTTCCCGTCACAATTGACGCCGCCATCTCGAACCCCTAGGCTCCCTCGAAAATGGGGATGGGGTTCCCCCGAAACCGCCCTTATGGGCTGATGACTCCTGCCAGGCGTGCTCTCGCGCGGCAGGATTTGTTTTTCCCGCTCGCATCAGGCCTGATTTCGTGAAGTGATTCCGGTGCGGAATCGCGTTTGGAAAGGCATTGAAGCGATGACCCTTGCGGCCTGCGCCCTGGTCCTGATCGGCGGTTTCCTCGGCGGCATTTCCCGCTTTTTCCTCTCCGGCGTGGTCGGCCGCGGCGTCGGCGAGACCTTTCCCTGGGGCACGCTGGCGGTCAACGTTTCAGGCGCCTTGGCCATCGGCGCCTTCGCCGGCGCCGCGCGATCGGTCGGCGGCGTCTTCGCCAGCGATCTCGTGCGCGACCTGATCGTCGTCGGCCTGTTCGGCGGTTACACCACCGTGTCGTCCTTTTGCCTGCAGACGCTCAACCTCGCGCTCGACGGCGAGGGCCGGCTCGCCGCCTTCAACGTCGTCGCTTCGTCGGTGCTGTGCGTGCTGTTCGTCGCGCTCGGTTTCTGGGCGATCGTCTGGATTTCTGGTTCAGCCACCGGCATGGCGGGCTGAGCGATGACGGACAGGCGGATGGCGATGCGGCTTTATCTGGCGGTCGGTGGCGGTGCCGCCATCGGCTCGCTGGCCCGCTTCCTGTCGGGCTATGTCATCGTCTCGTTGCTCGGCCTGAACGCGCTTTGGTCGACCGCTTTCGTCAATGTCGTCGGCTCGGGGGCCATCATGGCCTTTGCCACGCTGACCGGGCCGGACGGCCGCCTGATGGTCGGCCCGGCTGGCCGCAATTTCGTCATGGCCGGCTTCTGTGGCGGCCTCACCACGTTTTCGGCGATGAGCCTCGATACCTTCATCCTGCTGTTCGAGGGCGACTGGCCACTGGCCGCGACCTATCTCATCAGTGTGGTCGGGCTGTCGCTTGCCGCCGCGTGGCTGGGCTATCTTATGGCGTCCAGGCTCAACCGCTTGCCGGTCGACAGGTGACAAGGAGGAGAACATGGAACTTCCCGCGCAATGCGCGCTTCTCAGGATCTTCTTCGGCGAGGATGACAGGGCGGCTGATGGCAAGCCGCTGCATGAGGCGATCGTCATCAAGGCGCGCGAAACCGGCATGGCCGGCGCCACGGTGCTGAGAGGTCCGCTCGGCTTCGGCCGCTCCAGCGTGCTGCACACCGCCAAGATCCTGCGCCTGTCGCAGGATCTGCCGATCGTCGTCGAGATCGTCGACGCGCCGGAGAAGATCGATGCGCTGATCCCCGAGATCAAGGCGCTGACGAGTAAGAAGAGCTGCCTGATCACCAGGGAGAAGGTCGAGGTCATCCGCTACGGCGACGGGGACTGAATCCGCCCATCCCCATCAGCCGCCGCGAAGACGGCGGCCGATCGTCGCTTCGTCGAAGACACCGGCGGAGAACAGTCTCATGGCCTCTGCGGCCAGGTCCGATGCCTCGGAGCTTCCCCCGGTGATGCCGCGCTCTGCGCAGATCAGGTCATAGACACGCTTCAACACGACGAGATCGTCCGGATACGCAACGCCACTTTTAGAAACATGAGGTTTGATCATGCTTCCCTCCCTGGTTTCGGCGGAAGCGCGATGGTCGCTTACAGCCGGCGACGCCCTGGGCCGCTTTGTCGCCGGTGTCGGTGAACCTAGGGCGCGCGGCAGGCGCGACCACCCCAAAACGAAACGGCCCGCTTGGGCGGGCCGTTTCGGCGAAATTCAAAGTTCCGGTTCAGCCGACGATCTCGGTGTCCGAGAACCAGTATTTGATCTCCTGCGCGGCGGTTTCGGGCGCGTCCGAGCCATGCACCGAATTCTCGCCGATCGACAGCGCGTGCACCTTGCGGATGGTGCCCTCGGCGGCATTGGCCGGGTTGGTGGCGCCCATCACTTCGCGGTTCTTGGCAATGGCGTTCTCGCCTTCCAGAACCTGCACGATGGTCGGAGCCGACGACATGAACTCCACCAGTTCGCCGAAGAACGGCCGATCCTTGTGGACGGCGTAGAACCCTTCCGCCTCGCGGCGGCTCATCCATACGCGACGCGATGCGACGACGCGCAGGCCGGCATCTTCCAACATCTTAGTGATGGCGCCGGTGAGATTGCGCCGGGTCGCGTCCGGCTTGATCATGGAGAAGGTGCGTTCGATCGCCATAGGGTCGTCCTTGTTCTGGGAATGGAAATTGGAGTGGCGGGCTCTATACAAGCCGCCCGGCGGCTTGCCAAGGGGAGGCGGCTTCTGGTCAAGGCCGGCCCTTTGCGGGATAATTAGACGGCTGCGCGCGCTTCGGGCGCCTGCCCCCGAACACTCGCGGCTGCGGAGTCGAAGGCGATGAGTTGGCCTTATCTCAGGCGCGGCGACATTGTGGGTATCGTCTTCATGGCGCTGATGTGCGCCGTGATTGTCTTCTTTCTGCTGGTCCTGCCGCCGCGGGATCACAATTTCGGCTTCGGCCCGGAATGGCAATGTACGCGCATGGGCGAAGGCGACCCGATCTGCGTCAAGCTGGTCGACAAGGACGCGCTCAAGCAGAATTAAAGCGAGACCTCAATGGTCAGCCCGGCGCATCGCCGGCCTTCAGCCCCTCACGTTGCCGCACCGAGGCGTTGACCGGCAAAAGCAAGCTGCTGGATGCCTTGTCGGGGAAAAGCGACGTGCTCCACCTTGTCTTGCCGATAACAGCCGTGACGCCGAGCGAGCCCCACGGGCGCGCCAGTCCCGCCATCGCCGCCTTGATCCGCGCCGCGACGTCCGTTGGCAGCGTCCTGAATGCCAGCCGCCATTGCCGGGTAGACCCCAGATCTCAGCCTGCATCTCATAGCGCAACGTCCCGGCGTTCACGCCGCCGCGGCCACCTGTCTGCCGATCCCGCCATGCAGGTCGAGGCAGCGCTCGAACCAGCGGGCAATGCCGTCGCTGTCGTCAAGCAACTGGAAAGGCGAGGCGATGCGGCCCCATTGCAGTGCCCCGAACACGATGTAGTCGGCAAAAAGCGGCGCCTCGCCGCCGATGAAGGGCTGGTAGGTGAGCGTCGAACGCAGCGGCTCCAGCGCGGCGCGGAAGGCCGAGAGCCCGGCATCGCGGCTGGCCACGACGTCTTCCAGCCGCTTGCCGTAGCGCTGCTCGCGGTTTTCGCGGAAATAAGCCGCGTTCGGTTCATCCTGCATGGCATGCAGATCGGTCAGCGCCACCGTCGCGATATAGGGATGGATGGTCAGCTGCGACCAGCGCTCGATGAAGCGCGCCATCGCCTTGCCGCCTTCGCCGGAAAACAGCGACGGCCGTTCCGGATAGGCTTCGTCGAGATAGAGCGCTATGGCGAAGGAATCGGCCACCACGCGCCCGCCGTCGCGGATCACCGGCACAGTCTTCGACACGCCTCCTTCGACTTTCGGCACCTCCAGGAAGCGCGTCGGCACCTTGGTGGCGGCGAGCCCCTTATGCGCCAATGCCATTTTGGTCTTCCAGCAATGCGGGCTGAACGGGCGGGCGGTGTCGTGGCCGACGAGGTCGTAAAGCAGAATGGTCATTGGCGGGTCCGTTGCTGCGGGTTACGAAGGATCAGGATTCGGGGTTGAGCCGGGTGGGAATAATGAAGCAGCATTTCATGATGTTTGCGGCCTACAATCAATGGGCCAATGGCCGCCTCTACGATGCCGCCGCCGATCTTGGCGAGGAGGAGATCGGGCGCGACGTCGGCGCTGTCTTCGGCTCGATGCTCGGCACACTCAATCATCTGCTCGCTGTCGACCGCGTCTGGATGAAGCGCTTTACCGGCGAGGGGGACGCGCCTTCGAACACCGCCGCCATACTCTACCACGCCTTGCCGGCCCTGAAGCTGGCACGTGAGGCCGAGGACAGGAGGATCGTCGACTGGGTGGACGGGATGGGCGACAAGGCGATCGCCGGCCGTTTCTCCTACATGACCGTCGACATGCGCACGGTCTCGCAGCGCCTTTCGCCGGCGCTCAGCCACTTCTTCAACCACCAGACCCACCATCGCGGCCAGGCGCATATGGTGCTCACCGTGCTCGGCCGGCCCTCGGTGTCGCTCGACCTGGCGCTATTCCAGCGCTCGGAGGAAGGCCGCGCCTACGCCTGAAGGTGGAACCGCCACATTTGGGAGGCGTTCTCAACCGAGCGTCGCGCTTGGCCAAAGTCGTTAGCCAGCGGTTGCTTCCTACCCAGCCAGAAAGTGCCGAATTAGCGCCTTGCTTTGCTTTGGTAATTTCCTAAAATTGTAAATTTTGAAGTAAAATATCGTATATTTTTGGTTTATTGGTATAGAATTCAAAACTACCACCTGTTATTGTAAATTCCTATTTGAAACTTCAGTTGACATCGGCGCGTAGGTGTTTATGCGCAAAGCACATTACTAATGTTGATATTGGAATGATGCAGCGCAACAAATAGTGAGATCAAAGAGGAGAGTGCAATGTCAGGTATTTCTAGAAATATCGCTGTAGCTCTGTCTTGTGGTACGATTGTCGCTATTTTTGCCATGCCCGCGTACGCCGCTGGCGGTCTCGGTGTCGGCGTAGGCGCATCTGTTGGCGGATCCGGCGGTGTTAGTGCTGGCGTCGGCGCGTCTGTGGGCGGTTCCGGTGGTGTTAACGCCGGTGTCGGCGCGTCTGTTGGCGGATCGGGCGGTGTCAACGCCGGCGCTACCGCCTTGGTCGGCGGTTCGAATGGCGTCAACGCCGGTGTCGGCGCCAATGTCGGCAATGGCATCAGCGCCGGCGTGGGCGCCAATGTCGGCAATGGCGTCAATGTCGGCCTTGGCCTCGGCATTGGCGGCGACACGTCCGATCCGGGCAACCCCAGCAACCTCTCCAAACCCGGCAATCTCACCAAACTGGGCTTGCCTGGCGCCGTCGCCAGCATGTCGGGCAACCAGTTGGCGCGCATGAAGAAGCGCTGCGTCGACGTGCTGTCCAGCGAAGGCACCTATGATGGCGACCTCAGGGCTCTCTGCCTGATGATCGCGCGCCGCTGACGCATGATCAGAGCCGAAGATCCGGCAGGATCGTGCGCCAAGTCACGGTGCCATGCCGGTGCCGCGCAACGGCCAACCGGGAGTGTCGGACCGGCCGTGAGGCTCTGCGGCACTCTCCTACCGCGTCGCCTACCTCCGGCCGGCGGCGCGCTGACGAGAACCTCCGGCCAGTCGGGAAGCCTGCCACATCCGTGGTGGGCTTCCTGTTATACGGTGTTGGGGAACCGGTTGGCTTGACTGCTTGGCGTATCGTCGAAAGGCGAGAATTAACCAATTTCGCGGGAGGGGGCGTATATTAGCAGTTCGTTTGCCTTCCTCGCGGCATGATGGCCTGACGTAACGGGAGCAACGGCATGCGCATCGATTTGTCCCCGACAAGTTGGGGCAGGGTCGTGGTGGTCACAGCCGCCGGCACCGCCTTTTTCATTGCCGCCGCCTTCTTCGTTGATTCCTTCAATTTCCCCTCGCTGTCGCCACAGGCGCTGCTGTGGGCGCAACTCACGGATCTCTTCCTGCCGCTTATCCTTGGCGGCTCGTTCCTGTTCTTCCTGATGTGGAAGATGCGCCAGCTGGCGATCACGCAGAAGGAACTCAGCGTCATTGCCGCGACCGACAGCCTGACGGCGGTCTTCAACCGCGGCGCCTTCTCGATGCTGGTCGAGGCCTATCTCGAGCGGGCGCGCGGCCAGACGGTTGCCGATGCCGGCGCGCTGCTGATCGTCGATGCCGACCACTTCAAGTCGATCAACGACCGGCTGGGTCACGATTGCGGCGACCAGGCGCTCAGGTTGATCGCTGCGACGATCAAGGGGCAACTGCACGGCGCCGATATTGTCGGACGGATCGGCGGCGAGGAATTCGCGGTCTTCCTGCCCGGCGCCGACGCCGCGCGCTCCTTCTTGGTCGCCGAATCCATCAGGCGCCGCATCCGCGAGGCCGAGTTCGCACCCGGCGGGCGGCCTTGGCCGCTTTCCGTGAGCATCGGCGGTACCGCCTTCAGCGGCGCGACCACCTACCATGACATGTTCCAGGTCGCCGACCGCCATCTCTACAAGGCCAAGTCCAATGGCCGCGACCAGGTGAGCTTCGAGATCCCGCGCGGCGCGCCGCCGGGGGACGCCGCAGGCACGGTTCACTAGATCAGGATCACGTTTCAACGGTGCCTGCGGTTGAGCAGCGGCCTGTGCTGGCGGATCAACTGGCGTTCGACATCGAGATAGGGCCTGATCAGGCCGGCCGCCGTCGGGGTCGGCTCCGGCTGATGCACCACCGCCGTCAGCGCGCCGTGTTCGGTGAGCAGGTTCAGCCACTTCAACGCTTCCCATTTCGGCGTTGCGCCGCCGCGACCGGCAAGGCTGCGGTTGATATAGCCGGGATAGGAAAGCAGGCGCTTGCCGGCCGAGGCGCCGCAGGTGCCGATCCTGACCGGCTTGCCTCCGGCGGTGATCCAGACATAGACGGCTTCGCCGAGTTCGCACACTTTTGGGTCGGTTATCGTCACCCGGATCGACGATTTGTCCCGGCTGAGCCGCATTTCGGCTGCCGGCATGAAACGTTCGCGATCGAGAAACATCCGCCCTCCCTTGCCGCGGTCCGCAACTGGCATGAGCAACGCGGATGTTCCGTGCGCTGTTTCACGCAGCGGTCGAAAAAATTTCACCGGATTTCGTGGCAGGCCGGCGCGATGCGGGCCTTGGCCATCAACGGTCCGTTCATCCTTTGGCGGCTAGTGTCGGCAACTGGCCTCTGCCGATCCGCGAGCGACCGTGTTCGATCTTATCGACCTTATCGACTTCAAGGCGATGCTGATCATCGCCCTCATCTTCATTCCGCTGGAGCAGCTCTTGCCGCTGCATGCCGAGCAGTCGGCGACGCGCCGGCACTGGCTGAACGACGTTTTCTATCTGCTCTTCAACGGCATCGTCATCAAGCTGGGCATGTTGCTGGTGATCGGCTCGGCGATGTTCGTGATGCAGCGTTTCGTTCCCGAAGCGCTCACCGCCGCAGTGCAGTCGCAGCCATTATGGCTGCAGGCGATCGAGGCCCTGCTCGTCGCTGACATCGGCTTCTATCTTGCCCATCGCGCTTTCCACGCGGTGCCGTTCCTGTGGCGCTTTCACGCCATCCATCACTCGATCGAGGAGATGGACTGGCTGGCCGCTCATCGCATCCATCCGGTGGACCAGATCCTGACCAAGTCGGCTTCGCTCCTGCCGCTCTTCGTGCTGGGTTTTTCCGGCGAGGCGGTTCTCATCTACGTGCTGATCTTTCAATGGCAGTCGGTGTTCATCCACTCCAACACGCGCATCACGTTCGGGCCGTTGAAATGGCTGGTTGCCTCGCCGCAGTTTCATCACTGGCATCATGCCAATGAACGCCAGGCCTATGACAAGAATTTCGCAGCCCAGCTTCCCATCGTCGACCTGATCGGCGGCACCTTGTTCATGCCGCAACATATGCCGGAAAAATACGGTGTCGACGAGCCGGTGCCGCAGCTCTACCACCAGCAGCTCATCTATCCTTTCGTCGCCGTGGCCGAACCGGCCGCGCCGATCGTTGAGGCCGCGCCCGCCGCCAAGCCGGAATGACGGCACGGAAAAAGCCCGCCATTCGGTGGCGGGCTTTCCGGGACGGTAGTCTTTTAACGAGAAGTTCAGGCGGCGAAGCCGCCATAGCCGCGTGCCACGGGCTTGACCGAGACGATCGGCTGCTCCGAAGGCCAGAGCACGCCCGCCGTCACCGCGAAGGCGATCAGCGCGTCGCGCGCCGCCTCGGCCGGGATTTCTCCACTCCGCGCCGCCTCGCAGGCCTTCACCGCGGCGCCGTAGCTGAGGCGGCGGCGCGACGGCGCAAACTCGGTCAGGAAGTCATGCATGTCGAACAGCGAGGCGATCATGCGCTTGTGGCCGGCGCCGACGCTGAGGGCGACCGGGGTGAAGAATGTCCTGTCGTGCATTCGGACCTCGTCTATTGGCTGTGGAAGCGGCGGGGTCGCCGTCTCCGGAAGGAGAACGCCACACAACGCCGCTTGCGGCGAGCGGTTCCGCGCGTGCCGATTTTTCTCCGATCGGCGCGGGTGCCGGCCCGCCTTGGCTACCGCTCCGGACGCCTTGGAACGGCCTGTCCGGTCGCTCATGCCTCCCAGTCTGTTTGCAACAAGGGCGCGACAGTTGCTGTCATCGCCCGAGAATGGTTGAATGTGTTCCGGGCGGGTTAATTGATGGCTGAGGCTTCTGTTGCGGCTGAAAGGCCGTACATCAATGTCGAAAGACGGATAGCGGTGGCAGCCGTTGCTTATGCGGCTGCGGCAGCACTGTCGTCTTGGGATGCATTCGCTTTTCTGCTCGGCAGATACGCAGTCACCCAATTTCTAGCTCTTCCCGTGATGCTGGTCAGCGGGCTGGGGATAGCTTCGGCCATCGCGCGACCTTCCGCCCCGTTGAGTTATCTGCGGGAACTGCTTCGTGAACGCGCAATAGGTGCGGCGTGGATAGTCGCAATATTCTGCTTTGCCATTGCTGCGTTTTCGACATTTAAGTTTCAGATATCGGCATGGCTACCCTTCTTCGCGGACAGGTTCCTGGCCGATCTTGACGAATTGATACATTTTGGTCAGCCATGGCGGCAACTGCACGCCATCACGCCAGACTGGGTGGCGATTGTCATTGGGTTCGCGTACGGCCCGATCTGGTTCGTGCAATGGTTTGGCTTTCCGCTTTTTGCCGCCTTCCTGACCAACCACAAACTCCGCGTCAGGTACCTTGCAGCCTTCTCCGCCACATTGCTCCTACTCGGCACCGTCCTCAGGGCTGCAGCGGCATCAGCAGGCCCGATCTTCTATAACCGGGCGTTCGCCAGCGATCGCTTTGCTGATCTCATGGAAGCTCTGCCCTCTGTTCCATCGGGACAAGAGACACTCTCAACCGCGAACTATCTCTTTGCGTCCTATGCCAGCGATGAAGCGGTCTTTGGTGTAGGCATCTCTGCAATGCCGAGCATCCATGTCGCGATAGCTTTCTTAAACGCTCTTTTTCTTTCCGCTTGCAACAAGCGTTTGGGGATCATTGGCTGGATTTATGCCGGAATGATCCTTTTCGGCTCGGTGTATTTGGGCTGGCACTACGCTGTTGACGGTTATGTGGCCATTATTGGTGTGCTATTGATCTGGCGCTGGGCGCAAACCGTAGCGTAGACTTGGGTGTCTATCGACCGTCTCCGTTTGCAGCGTTCCAAGGGCCCTCAAAGCTCGCAGGCTAAGGTTGAACGCTTCAAACAATGCCTCTTGTCTTTTGGTGCCGTAAAGGTCGCGCTAAGCCGGCGGCTATTTCCACATGCCGCGCATGCGGGCGCCGAGATCGACCTTGACGCCCGGTCGCTGGCGCGGGTCGTCCTTCATCGCGGCACTCGCCCAGGATGACTGATCGAAGGCCGAAAGCATCGAGGCCGGGATGAAGCGGGTGCGCGAGGCATAGACGTGGCGGTCGCCGCGCGCGGCCTGGTTGTGCGGATAAAAGCGCTGCGGCACCACCAGATGCAAGCTGTCCTTGGCTCTGGTCATCGCCACGTAGAGCAGGCGCCGCTCCTCCTCGATATCCTCCTTGGTGCCGACGCCGAGATCGGCCGGGATGCAGCCGTCGACGGTGTTGAGCAGGAAGACGTTCTTCCACTCCTGGCCCTTGGCCGAATGGATGGTGGATAGGATCAGGTAATCCTCGTCGCGATGCGGCGGGCCCGCCTGGTCGCTGGTGGCGTCGGGCGGGTCGAGCGTCAGCTCGGTCAGGAAGCGTTCGCGCGAGGGATAGCCCGCCGCGATCTGCTCGAGCTGGATGAGATCGGCCCGGCGCGTGACCGCGTCCTCATGGATGCGTTCCAGATGTGGCTCGTACCAGAGCCTGATGCGTTCGAGATCGGCCGGCCATTTGGCGCCGGCGCGCAACCCGCTATAGATGTCGAGGAACACCGGCCAGTCCTGCGCGGCGCGCTGCGGCGGACGGAAGCGGGCAAGGCCCAGCGTCTCGTCCAGCGACGTCGCCATCGCGTCGACGATCTGCGAGGCGGCGGAAGGCCCGATGCCCGGCATCAATTGCAGCACGCGAAAACCGGCGACGCGGTCGCGCGGGTTCTCGGCGAAGCGCAGCATCGCCAGCACGTCCTTGACATGCGCGGCATCGAGGAACTTCAGTCCGCCGAACTTCACGAAAGGGATGTTGCGGCGCGTCAGTTCCACTTCCAGCGGCCCGCTGTGGCTCGATGTGCGGAACAGCACCGCCTGCGCCTTCAGCGCCGTGCCGGCCTCGCGCTCGGCGAGGATCGCCTGGCAGACGTAATTGGCCTGCTCGGCCTCGTCGCGCACGCTGACCAGTTGCGGCTTGTGCGAGGACCGGCGCTCGGTCCACAGGTTCTTGGTGAAGCGCTCGCTCGCCTCGCCGATCACCTTGTTGGCGGCGGCCAGGATCGTCTCGGTCGAGCGGTAGTTGCGCTCCAGCATGACGATCTCGGTGGGCTTTGCGAATTGTTTCGGGAAATCGAGGATGTTGCGCACTTCCGCCGCGCGGAAGGAATAGATCGACTGCGCGTCGTCGCCCACCACGGTCAAGCCCGCGCCGTCGGGCTTCAGCGCCAAAAGGATCGAGGCCTGCAGCCTGTTGGTGTCCTGGTATTCGTCGACCAGCACATGGTCGAAGCGGGAACCGAGGTGGGCGGCGATCTCCGGCTCGGCCGCCATCTGCGCCCAGTAGAGCAGGAGGTCGTCGTAATCGAGCACGTTCTGCGCTTGCTTGGCCTCGACATAAGCCGCGAACAGTTCCTTCAGCTGGTCCGCCCATGCCGCGCACCATGGAAAGGCCGAGCCCAGCACTTCACCCAGCGGCGCCTGCGCATTCACCGCCCGCGAATAGATCTGCAGGCAGGTGCCTTTGGTCGGGAAACGGCTTTCGGTCTTGGAAAATCCCAACTCGTGCCGGGCGAGGTTCATCAAGTCGGCCGAATCCTCGCGGTCATGGATGGTGAACGCGGTGTCGAGGCCGATCTGCTCGGCATAGTCGCGCAGCAGTCGCGCGCCGATGCCGTGAAATGTGCCGGCCCAGGCGAGCGCGTCGGCGATGATGGCGGCGTCGCGCCCCAGCACCTCGCCGGCGATGCGCTCGACGCGCTTGGCCATCTCGGCGGCGGCGCGGCGCGAGAAGGTCATCAACAGGATGCGGCGCGGATCGGCGCCCTTGACGATGAGGTGGGCGACGCGATGCGCCAGCGTGTTGGTCTTGCCGGAGCCGGCGCCGGCGATCACCAGAAGCGGTGCGGCCACCTTGCCGTCGCCATGCACCACCGCCAGCCGCTGCTCGTCGTTCAGGCGGGCAAGATAGGCGGGTGCTTCGAAGGACGAATCACGAGCGGCGATGTTCATCGCCCATCAAGCATCGTTTCCGCTTTGTTCGCAATACAACTCGCTCTTGGCACATGGCGAAAGCCGGAGAGAGCTGCTCTCCCCCACAAGGGGAGGTTGGCTGAACTACCGCTTCGGCTCCACTCCCATCGCCGCCGACTGGCGCAGCAACGCGCGCCTCTCGTCACCCGGCATGTCCAGCGGTGCGACATCGCCGGGTACCTCGTCGATCATCCTCACGGCGACGCGATAGGCAGTGTAAGCGAACAGACCTGTTAGTAGCAGGCGGATCATGGCCACTCCTCATTTCGGTTCGATTGGCCTTCAACCGAACACTGGCCGGTTGGTTCCCCACGCCACGCAACCAAACGGCCACCGCCTCGTTGCCCTTCGTGCAGAAGGAGCGAACCAGAGGAGGTCGTCATGAAGAAACTTCCGGTGCTGCTGGCTCTTGCGGCAGCGCTCGCGCTCGCCGCCTGCGACAACAGCACCCCGCCAACCAAGGCGCCGGGCGATGAGATCAACCAGAACCCGCAGGTCGACAAGAATCCGGTGCCGAAATCGAGCACCGGCGGCGATCAGCCGGGCTCGCCGCCGAAGCAATAACAGGGCCGGGGCAGGCCGGAGACATCGTCGGGCTGAAACGAAGAAGGCCGGCGCTGCTTGGGAGGAAGCTCGGTAGCGCCGGCCAAGCGGGAAAATCAGGCCCGCCGCACGATCCAACATAGCTGAGTCTCCGCTTTGCGTCATGGTGCGATCGCGGTAGCCGGCTACGGGCTGGGGATGGGCAAAAATCCTGAAATTCTGTGAGGACACGCCGTTGGCGGCTTGCTCACGCCAGTGCCGAGCGACCCGGCTGCCCGCCGGCGATCTCGATGTCCAGCTGGCGCTGCGTCAGCCCCGCCTCGGCCATGATCCACTGCTTGAACAGCTCCACCTTGCGGGCGCCGAGCGCCTTGATGGGGCTGACGAAATACCAGCCCGCGGTGTTGGGGTGGTGGACCGCGAACGGGGCCACCAGCCGTTCGGCGCGGATGTCGCTTGCCATGTAGGCGCGGTTGGCGACGGCAAAGCCCATCCCGGCATTGGCCGCTTCGTAGGACATCATGCAGGAATCGAAATAGACGCTCCTGGTTTCGCCAAGCACGAAGCTCGCACCGGCAAAGCCCAGCCACGACTGCCAGCTCTGCGTGCAGGTGTCGGAGTGCAGCAGCGTGAAGTAGCGCAGGTCCTCCGGCGTCACCTTCGACAGCGGCTTGTCGCCCAGCACGTCGTAAAACAGCCTGCGACTGCAGACCGGCGTCAGATCTTCCTTGAACAGCAGCTCCGAGGTGAGGCCGGGGAAATTGCCGTCGCCATAGCGGATCTCGAGATCGTATTCCGAGGTCGAGAATTCATGGGTGGCGTAGGAGGTCGACACCCGCATCTCGATGTCGGGATATTGATGCTGGAAGGCCGAAAGCCGCGGGAACAGCCAGCGTGCCGCGAAAGTCGGCAGCACGCAGATACGAAGCACATGCGCCTGCGACTGGCCGGTGGCCTCCATGCTGGCCGCAACGATCCGCTCCAGCGCCTCGCGCACGCGCGCCACATAGGTCTCGCCCTCCGGCGTCAGTGACACGGCATTGCCGCCGCGCTCGAAGATCTTGAAACGAAGCTGATCTTCCAGGCTTTTCACGCGCTGGCTGACGGCGGAAGCGGTGATAAATTGCTCTTCGCCGGCACGCGTGAAATTCCTGTGCCTCGCGGCGCTCTCCACGATTTTCAGCGAGTTGAGGTTGACCTGACTGAGCAGACGCACGGGGTTTCGACCTTAAGCTGGGCTTACGCTACCACCAGCATTCCTAAATTTACAGGGGTAGGCGTTTAAATGACTGTTAACCAAGTGTTGCCCCCATCTTGGAGAAAGTAGAATGAACGCCCATACAATTCCCGAACTGCGCTGTGCAATGAGCCGCGAGGCCATCATTGGTCATGAGACCTCCTGGAAAGTGTCGAGCTTCGGCGTCGCCCAGTATCGTCACGGTTACGACCCCGCTCTGCTTGCTGCCATCAAGGAGGCTGCTCTGAAACTGAAAGCCAGCCATGCCGTGCACAAGCATCTCGACCTCACCTTTATCACTGGCGCCGACCGCTATATCCCTGAGATCAAAGAGCTTTTGCACGACAAGCTGCGCCTGGAAAGGTTGTCCGACATGATGGGCACCAAGCTCGAGCCGTATCCGCTGTCGATCGTCGGCTCGACCGTCACCTTCATGAACCCCAAGGACGGCGCGGTCGAATGGCATTGCGATGGCGTTCCGGTGACCGAGCTCATTCCGCTGTCGATCAGCGATCCGCTCATCGGCGGTCATCTCGAGATCTATTGCGACGATTCTGAAACCGGACGCTCGATCCTGGAATCCGGCCACGACCTGCCGCGCAACAAGATCATGCGCATCGACCACAAGATGAACTACGCCACGCTCGGACAGTTCCTCGGCGTGCTCCACCGCAGCGCGCCGATCCAGCTCGGCGAGCGCGTCACGCTGGTGCTCAACCAGCGCTCGGCGACCAAGCCCTATGTCGACGACAACCGCATGTTCTACCTCGCCGCCGATAACGACCAAGACCGCGCCTGGGTGAGCGAGTTGGCCGAGGATGTCTGGACCAACCAGCTTCCCGCCTATCGCCGGCATGCCGAGGAGCATCCCGTGCCGCAGCCGGCGGAGGATGCGGTTTCCGGCGGGGCAAGGGAGTCGTGGTAATGAGTCACGATCCGGTCGAGCATCAGCCGCCTTCGCTGTCGCTGAGTCTCGATCCGGTCGTGCCGGAAAGCCAAAGCCGTTCCAGCGCCGCCCTCGGGGCGGCGCTGGCCTTCGCCCTGGGCGCCGTGGCGCTATGGGCGACCAACGCCCTTGTCGGCAAGACGCTGCTTGCGCTCTACCCGGTGTCGCAAGTGCAGTTCCTGCAATTCTGCGGCGCGGCCCTCGTGTTCGCGCTGATCCGACAGATGAGCACTTCTCCTTCCCCTCTTGTGGGGGAAGGTGGATCGGCGCGCAGCGCCGAGACGGATGGGGGGTGTTCCAGCGAAGCGGGACATCGGCGCTCCCTGGAACACCTCTCATCCGACCTTGCTTCGCGAGGCCACCGCCCGGGGGCGAGCCACGGGTCTCGCCCCGTCCTTCGGACCCCACAAGGGGAGAAGGGCAATGCCGCGCTCGCCTACGCCGTCGGCTTCCTGGGTCTCGTCGGCACAATGGTGCTGCAATATATCGGCTTCGCCTCAATGCCGGTTATCGAGGCGAACCTCGTGGCCTACACTTGGCCGCTGATGACCGCCGCGGCGGTTATCCTGCTTGGCCGTCCGCGCCGTCCGCTGCTGCTCGGGCTCGCCGCTGCGCTCGGCTTTGTCGGCGTCGCGCTGGTGATTTCCGGCGGCCGCGCGCAGAGCTGGTTCGAAGGCAACCTCGTCGGCTATCTCGCCGCTTTCGGCTCGGCGCTCTGCATGGCTTTCTATTCGCTCACTGTCGGCCGCCTTGCCGTGTCGCCCGAGCGTCTGCTCCTGCCCTCGGCGGTGATCGGCGTTGCGCTCACCTTCGCCTGGTGCCTGCATGACGGCGTCATACGCCCGACCGGCGCGCACCTTCTGCTCGGCCTCTATCTCGGCGCCGGCCCGATGGGGCTCGGCTACTATTTCTGGTCGCGCGCGGCAAAGCTCGACCACGGCGGCAGGATAGCGGTCGTCGCCTATCTGACGCCGATAGCTTCCACGTTTCTGCTGACGCTCTCGGGCGAAAGCCTGTCGATGACGGCGGTTGCCGGCGCCGTCCTCGTCATTGGCAGCTGCCTTGCGGTCGGCATCGAAGGTACGGAGACCAGGCACGATGTCCAAAATGGCCGTTGACGAGGACGAACGCCGCGCCAGGCAGGAGGCGCACTGGCTGGTCAGGGAGTTTGGCGCGGAGGCGCCGCTCTACGCGGCCATGAAGGCGGAAAAGGCCATCGAGCAGAAGGATTTCGGCCGCTGCGCGCGCTGGAAGCGCGTGCTGGAGATCCTGGCCGACGAGCCCCCCGCGGAGCTCAGGCGTGGTGTTGCCGGCAAATGAGCGATTTGCCATGGGACCGCCGAATCGCGCATGGTCGGCTATCCGGCGGTAGATTACCGCTGCTACGCCGGAACTTGGCCTGAACTTCGATTTTTCAGCAACTTATATCGCAAATCGAAGTGCTATAGCGCCTTTTACGCATCCAGGCGGGCCGCCTGTGCTATAAAACGTCAGCTATAGCTATTAGAATTCCTAACTTGCGCGTTTCCAGCCCGCGTAGAAACATCACCCGGTATTGAGTCTCGTAGCTTTACTGACTCTGGACGGTCCGTTGGGGGACAGGTCCAATTCGATACACCGACGAAAGTCTTAAAAAAGAGCTGGCGATTTGAGGGCCAGCAGAAGGTGAAAAAATTGTCCAACATCGACGACAAGACTGCAATCGAACTGACCGCCGACATTGTCTCGGCCTATGTCGGCAACAATCCGCTCCCCGCCTCTGGCCTGCCTGACCTGATCGCCAGCGTCAGCGCCTCGGTGCGCAAGCTCTCCAGCGGCAGTGTTGTCAAGGAGGCGGTGGCGCTGACGCCCGCCGTCAACCCGAAGCGCTCGGTTTTCCCCGACCACATCGTGTGCCTGGAGGACGGAAAGAAGTTCAAGTCGTTGAAGCGCCACCTTGCGACAGATCACGGCCTGACACCGGACGAATACCGCGCGAAATGGAGCCTGCCCGCCGACTATCCGATGGTGGCGCCCAGCTATTCGGCAACTCGCTCGGCGTTGGCCAAATCGTCCGGCCTCGGCCGTAAGCCGGCCGCCGGCGACGCAGGCAAGGGCAAGCGTAAGGCGAAAGCCTGAGGCATGCTGCCTGCAACGGATGACGTCGCGCCAATGCCATGGCGCGACTGTTGGGTCGCCCTCGGCGCTTTGCGCCGCGGGGTGGCCGTGCAGTCCTCGGTGGACGCGGCCGACGGCGTCAAGGCGCGGCGCATCCTGTTTTCGCTGGGCGAGCATGCCGGCGACATGCTTGCCGCGCTCGACGCGCTCGATCGGTTCGAGCGCGCCATCGTCGAATGCGACGGCCCGTCGGCTATCGAGGCGCATAGGCTGAACTGCCTGGTCATTCTGGACCGCCTTGCAGCAAACGGTCAGCCACGCGCGATCTGTTAGAACCATGGCGTTTCACGGAAACGGTGACACGCCTTATCTCTTTGTTTTTACGCAATTCCGAATGGAAGGTTACGGCGAAGGCGCCGAACTTAACCGCTCACACTTTTCCTGGAATCGCTCTAAAAGCATGTCTCCAGAAAGTGGGAACCGGTTTCGGGATAAAGACATGCGTAAAATCGAAAACCTAAAGCGCATGGAGCGAATCTGAAAGATCGCGACGCGCTTTAGCTGAGGACTTGAGGCGGCTTGACCGGCTGGACGCGCTTGGAATCCTGCTCGCCGGCAAGGCTCTCCGCCTCGACCGCCGTCATTTCAAGAAGGTAGACAAGCATTTGGTAGCGCGTGCGCGAGAGCATTTTTGCCAGCTTGCGCGTAATTTCCGCGACATATCTCAACGTTCGTAAATCGCTGGGCGCTCCATCCATCGCGAGCTCCTGACAGGCCAGCTATTTGGGCCAAGTTACGTGAATCAGATTATCGTTGGCGCCCACTCACGACTCACGGCGCATCCGCAGGTTTGCAGGTTTACGACAAAACTGGAATCGATTTTTGCCAAGCATCATGCTTGGCCTGAAAGATTTTGCCGTCCTTTTTTGGTGGTATCGTCACTTGTCACGCCAATAATGAACCGAAACCGAACTTGCGGTTGTCTTGCCGCGCCCGGTTGGTCTTCCGATAGGGAATGTTGATCGCAACAGGTGGGCGACGGGCGGTCAGAACCGTTCAGCCTTTATAGGCGGAACAGAAGGCCGGCGGGTTGTCCTTGCCGATCATGGCGCAGCCGCGCTTGATCTCGTCGATCATCATGCTGCAGGCATTCTGCCCGTTGCAGGGCGGATTGGTCGCCGGCGACACCTGGATGCACTGCGAGACATACTGATCCGACTTCGCTTTGCCGGCGGATTGCACGCATGGCCTCGCGTCGTTCCGGCTTGCCTGGGCAGGGGCAGGTTTCGCAGGCTCGGCCTTGGCCGTCGCGGGAGCGTTCTTCGCGGGCGGCGCGGCGCTGCCGCTTTGCGGCACGCAGGAGAGGTCGCCTTCGGGGCATTGCAATTGGTGCTGCAACTGCGCCAGCCGCGCCTTGGTCAACTCCGCCTTGCAGGTCTCGACGAGGGTCGAATACACCGAGCCGTCGGCATAGGGCTTGGTGCGGAAGGCGCATTCCTTGTCGCGGAACGGGATCCAGGCGCGCTGCGCGTCGCGCAGGCGCTTGACGTCGGCAGGGGCGAGACGTCCCGCCAACGCCTTGTAGACTGCGTTGAGCCCGGCGTCGGCCGAAGCGGCATTCGCGGTCGTGCAGGTAGCAAGGTCCGCCTGCGTCTTCGCTGCAGCGCAGTCGATGGCTGCCGCGCGGGCCGAAGGCATAGTGAGAAACAGGCCGGCAACGCCCGCGACAATCGCGATCACCAGTGAAGCCGAAAGGAGCGTGGTCTTGTCTGACATCTGATCTGTCCTCTGCATGAATCGAACCGTCGCTCGTGCCAGCATAGGTTGAGACGACAGCTGCGATCAACGCCAATCCAACGACGTGGCAAGTAAAGTGTGACCGGCACGGGTTGGCCGCGGGAGGGGCGCCCGGTCTCGGGACAATGCTCTGCAATCGCTGCGGAGGGGTGGAAGGGCAGGGTGCTGTCCTGCCGCCACTGGTCGTTCGTAGGCGACGCCTAAAACGCCTTCCCGGAATCGATCTGGATCAACAGGTGCTCCGACTCCCACGTCTCTGGCCGGCTCGCAATCTTGCCCGCTTGGGGAGAGGTCGGTTGGGCCTGCGGCCCGCTCGCGGGTTCAGTGGCGAGAGCAACCGCGGCGGGATCGCCTTCGAACAGGACCAACTGCGTCGCCAGTGCTGCTGTCGTGGCGACCTGGAAGAAGATGAAGGCAAGGGCGAGATAGCGGATCACGGGCCTCCAAACGCTTCGGTTGGCAACTGGTTCCAGTCCGCCGCGTTTTTTTGCTGAGCGGCCGGAGACAGCGCGCGGCGGGCCTCATCCAGGCCCTGGCTCTTGCGAACCGCCGATCTCCTGTGCAAAAGCCCGCTTATGCTTATCATCAACGACCTTACGCTGCGCATGGCGGGGCGGCTGCTTCTCGATCATGCCTCATTGACCCTGCCGGCTGGCACCAAGGCCGGCCTTGTCGGCCGCAACGGCACCGGCAAGACGACGCTGTTCAAGGCGATCACCGGCGATTTCCCTTCGGAGACCGGCTCGATCAGCCTGCCGAAGAGCACGCGCATCGGCCAAGTGGCGCAGGAAGCGCCAGGCACCGAGGAGCCGCTGATCGACATCGTGCTGAAAGCCGATGTCGAGCGCCAGGCTTTGCTCGAAGAGGAAAAGACAGCGACCGATCCGCACCGCATCGCCGAGATCCACACGCGGCTGGCCGATATCGACGCGCATTCGGCCGAATCCCGCGCCGCCACAATCCTTGCCGGCCTTGGCTTCGACGATGCCGCGCAGAAGCGGCCGGCCTCGTCTTTCTCCGGCGGCTGGCGCATGCGCGTGGCGCTTGCCGCTGTGCTTTTCTCCGAACCCGACCTTCTGCTGCTCGACGAACCGACCAACTATCTCGATCTCGAAGGCACGCTCTGGCTGGAGAATTATGTCTCCAAATATCCGCACACGGTGCTGCTCATCTCGCACGACCGCGACCTGCTCAACCGCGCCGTCAATTCGATCGTCCATCTCGACCAGAGGAAGCTGACCTTCTGGCGCGGCGGCTACGACCAGTTCGAACGCCAGCTGACAGAGCAGCGCGAATTGCAGGAGAAGGGCCGTGTCAAGCAAGAAGCCGCGCGCAAGCACATGGAATCGTTCGTCGAGCGCTTCCGCGCCAAGGCCTCGAAGGCGAGGCAAGCGCAGTCGCGCATCAAGGCGTTGGAGAAAATGAAGCCGATTGCGGCGATCGTGAACGACACGGTGCGGCCATTCTCGTTCCCCGAGCCGGTGAAGACGGTGGCCTCGCCGATCGTGGCGCTCAACGGCGTCAATGTCGGCTACACCGAGGGCAGCCCGATCCTGAAGAAGATGACGCTGCGCATCGATGCCGACGACCGCATCGCGCTGCTCGGCGCCAACGGCAACGGCAAGTCGACCTTCGCCAAATTGCTCGCTGGCCGGCTGAAGGCCGAGACCGGCTCGATGACGGTCGCGCCGGGCCTGAAGGTGGCGATCTTCGCGCAGCACCAGCTCGACGATCTGCGTCCCGACGAAAGCGCCTACGAGCATGTGCGCCGGCTGATGCCGGACGCGCCGGAAGCCAAGGTGCGCGCCCGCGTCGCCCAGTTCGGCCTCTCGACCGAGAAGATGAACACCGCGGCGAAGGACCTGTCCGGTGGCGAGAAGGCGCGTCTGTTGATGGGCCTGTCGGCCTTCGAGGGTCCGAACCTCTTCATCCTTGACGAGCCGACCAACCATCTCGACATCGACAGCCGTGAATCGCTGATCCATGCGCTCAACGATTTTCCCGGCGCGGTGATCCTGATCTCGCACGACCGGCACCTGCTCGAAGCCACCGCCGACCGGCTCTGGCTGGTCAAGGACGGCGCGGTCAATCCCTATGACGGCGACCTGGAGGATTACAAGACGCTGGTCACCGGCGTGTCGTCCAATCGCCGCGAGCAAAAGGAGGCGGACAAGGCGTCCAAGGCCGACCGCCGCCGCGAAGCCGCCCAGCGCCGCGCCGCGCTCGAGCCTTTGGCCAAGGAGATCCGCGCCACCGAGGCGCTGATGGACCGCATCCGCAAGCGTATCGACCTGATCGAGGACGAGCTCGCCAATCCGGCCGTCTACGAAAAGGACCCCTCGACCGCGACGCGACTGGCCAAGGAACGTTCGCAGCTGGCGCAGACGCTGGCGCAGAATGAGGACAAGTGGCTGACGATGTCGGCGGAATATGAGGAAGGGATCGCGGAGTAAACATCATGCTCTTCCCGGCGGGGGAGGGCACGCGGCCGCTTCAGTCGTTCAGCAGGTTTTCGCGCAGCGTCGTGCCCGGATACTCCGTTCGATAGCGTCCACGCCTTTGCAGTTCGGGAACGACGAGGTCGACGAATTCCTCGAAGCAGCCAGGCGTGTAGGTGGCGATCGCCATGAAGCCGTCGGCGCCGCCATCGTCCATGAACTCCTCCAGCCTGTCGGCAATGTCGACAGGCGTGCCGACCAGCACGGGCATTCCCATGCCCTGCGCGTAGATGATGGCGGCGTCGCGGATCGTTACCGGGGCGCCGTCGCGTGCGTAGAGGATCGAGTCGATATTGAAGATCGTCGACATGACCACCGAAGCGCCCTTCAGGTTGATCAGGATCTCCAGGACGATGCCGAAGACCATCGTCAGCGTCACGATGGATGTCGCGACCCCTGACTGCTTGAAGCGGTTCTTGGTGAACTCGGAGATCGTGTAGCCGTTCGGCATCTGCCGGCGCAGGACGCGCGTGAACGGGATCAGCATCATCACCGCCAGCCCATTCGGCGCCACGAACCAGAACAGGCCCGACAGGCCCCATTCGAAGGTCATGGCTGAGGTCATCATCACCGCCATCGACCAGGTCCAGACGGAGATTACCGAGCCGACGCCGAAGCCAAACCCGATCTTGCGGTCGGAGATGATGAAGTCGTGGGTGTTGCGCACCAGCAGCCGGCGAATGACGATCGCCGCCACGAGGGTGGCCAACCCGAGCCCCACGAGAAGCGAATAGCCCAGAGCCGGGGTAAGTCCCGGTGTCAATTGGAGAGTTGTCTTGTCCATGTCAAAATGTCCCGCTCGTTAGCTGGCTGCAAAACGTTCGTCCCCACTGGGCCAGCGTCGGGCGGAACTTAAACACCGGGTGTGCGGCCGCCGAGAAAGAATTTTATAAGTTGATAGATTTAGTAGATAAAGAGGCTCGCGCAGGGGAGCCTTGACCGTCTATCTGGCCCTACACCTCTCCCGCAAAACCCGCTAAACACCCCGCATGAACCAGCACGCCAAGCTCAGGATCGGCCATTCCGCTTGTCCGCATGACTGTCCTTCCACCTGCGCGCTCGAGGTCGAGCTGCTCGACGATAACCGCATCGGCCGCGTCCATGGCGCCAAGTCGAACAGCTACACGTCCGGTGTCGTCTGCGCCAAGGTCGCGCGCTACGCCGACCGCGTCCACCATCCCGACCGGCTGCTGAAGCCTCTGGTGCGCGCCGGCGCCAAGGGCGAGGGGAGCTGGAAGGAAGCGAGCTGGGAAGCGGCGCTCGACCTCGTGGCGGAAAAGTTCATCGCCGCCGAGGAAAAATACGGCTCGGAGACAGTCTGGCCCTATTTCTACGCCGGCACGATGGGGCTGGTGCAGCGCGACGGCATCGAGCGGCTGCGGCACGCCAAGAAATACTCCGGCTTCTTCGGCTCGATCTGCACCAATCTCGCCTGGACCGGCTGGATGATGGGGGCAGGCGCGCTGCGTGGCCCCGATCCGCGCGAGATGGCCAAGGCCGACTGCGTGGTGATCTGGGGCACCAATGCCGTGGTGACGCAGGTCAACGTCATGACCCATGCGACGAGGGCACGCAAGGAACGTGGCGCGAAGATCGTCGTCATCGACATCTACGACAACGCCACGATGAAACAGGCCGACCTTGGCCTTGTGCTGAAACCCGGCACCGACGGGGCGCTGGCCTGCGCGGTCATGCATGTGCTGTTCCGCGATGGGCTTGCCGACCGAGCCTATCTCGAGAAATACACCGACGACCCGCGCGGGTTGGAGGAGCATCTGCGCACCCGCACGCCCGAATGGGCGGCCGCCATCACGGGCTTGAGCATCGCCGAGATCGAGGCATTCGCGCAACTCATCGGCACCACGAAGAAGACCTACTTCCGTCTTGGCTACGGCTTCGCGCGCCAGCGCAACGGTTCGGTCAATATGCATGCCGCCTCCTGCATCGCCGCCGTCACTGGCGCCTGGCAGTATGAGGGCGGCGGCGCCTTCCATTCCAATTCCGGCATCTTCAAGCTGAACCAGGACGTGCTCGAAGGCACCGCGATGCGCGACCCGAAGGTGCGCTATCTCGACCATTCGCGCATCGGCCCGGTGCTGACCGGTGCCGAGGATGCGCTCTATGGCGGCCCGCCGGTGACGGCGATGCTGATCCAGAACACCAATCCGGCCAATGTCGCGCCGGAGCAGCGGCTGGTGAGAAAGGGTTTTCTGCGCGAGGACCTGTTCACCTGCGTGCACGAGCAGTTCATGACCGATACGGCCAAGCTCGCCGATGTCGTGCTGCCGGCGACGATGTTTTTGGAGCACGACGACATGTACAAGGGCGGCGGCAACCAGCACATCACGCTCGGCCCCAAGCTGATCGAGCCACCGGAAGGGCCGCGCACCAATCACTTCGTCAATGAGGAGCTCGGCAAGCGGCTCGGCGTCGGCGACCGGCCGGGCTTCGGCCTGACCGAGCGCGAGCATATCGACATCATCCTCGGCAAGCGCGGCCTTGGCAGCTTCGACAGTTTGAAGGAACAGAAGTGGGTCGACCTGCAGCCCGACTTCGACGACGCGCATTTCATCAACGGCTTCGGCCATGCCGACAAGAAATTCCACTTCCGGCCAAACTGGACAGGGCAGTCGGCGCCCAACCGGCCGCCGAAAAGCATGGGCCTGTTCGGCCCGGTCGAACGGCTGCCGGAATTCCCCGACCATGTCGAACTGATCGAGGTCGCGGATGAGGAGCATCCGTTCCGGCTGGCGACCTCGCCGGCGCGCAATTTCCTCAATTCCAGCTTTGCCGAGACGCCGGTGTCGAAGGCCAAGGAAGGCAGGCCGGATCTGCTCATCCACCGCGAAGATGCAGCAGTGCTCGGCATCGAGGATGGCGGCCGCGTCGAGGTCGGCAACCGGCGCGGCGATGTGGTGCTGCATGCCAGGTTCTTCGACGGCGTGAAGCGCGGCGTGGTGATCGCCGAAGGCATCTGGCCGAACAGCGCGCATGAACGCGGCGAGGGCATCAACGTGCTGACCGGCGCGGACGCCCCGGCGCCCTATGGCGGCGCCGCCGTCCACGACAACAAGGTGTGGCTCAAGGCGCTTTGACCCACTTCGCGTTTTGGTGGCTCACCAAGTGGGATCTCGGCCTTCGAGATCATCGTCTGGGGCGACCTGCGATTGGCGACCAAGACTTGCGTAGGGGGCCACGTAAGCCATCTTGAGCGCGTCGCCCACCAAACCGGATATGGCGCTGAGCGATGCGCCGATTGCAAGCCTCGGAAAGCGTCGCTGCGGCAGTTTAAGGCGTCGGACGATAATCGGGGCTGTGGTGAGGATGTCGGCCATGATGTCCTCCTGTACCGGCGACAATGACACCGCTTCCCACCCAGCTCCTTGGCTTGAACCTGAAGAGTCCTGAACGGCTCTGAAATTGCTTGAAGCGAAGACTCCCGAACGGTCCTGAAGTTCGCCTTCAAGGTCATCTTGGATTATCCTGCCGCGAGGGTGGTTCTTGGCCAATGGACTTGGAGTTTGGGAACTATCGTTTGAGGCGAGCCGAACGGCAGTTGCTGGGCCCGAAAGGGCCGGTGGAGCTTTCGGCGCGTTCTTTCGACATCCTCGCCATGTTGCTCGACAGGCCCGATGAGGTGATCGGCAAGGCCGAACTTTTCGATGCGGTATGGCCCGGCGTGGTGGTGGAGGACAATACGCTGCAGGTCCACATTTCGGCGCTGCGAAAATTGCTGTTCGCCGAGCTGATCGCAACCGTGCATGGTCGCGGTTATAAATATGCAGGCCCCAGGCCCTTCGCGGTTACGGCAGATGCTACGGCGTCGTCCAGGCCGTCCATCGCCATACTTCCCTTCGACAACATGAGCGGTGACTCGGAGCAAGACTATTTCAGCGACGGGATCACCGAAGACATCATCGCTGAGCTCGGTAAATATAAGGAGTTTCTGGTCATTGCGCGGAACTCCTCTTTCCAGTTTCGCGGCAAGGCGCACGACCCGGCGGAGGTGGCGGGCAAGCTTGGGGTCCAATACGTCGTCGAAGGCAGCGTGCGGAAGATCGGCAACAGGGTGCGGATCGCCGTACAGCTAACCGATGCGTCGTCGATGGCTCATCTCTGGGGCGAGCACTACGACCGGGAACTCTATGACATTTTCGCCATCCAGGACGAAATCACCCGCATGATTGCAGCGCGTCTGGCCCGGCAGGCCAGAACCGCGATCGCGTCGCGCGCCAGGGCCCGGCCGACCAACAACATGTCGGCCTATGAGTCTTACCTGCGAGCGCTGCAACTGGCAGCCGTCTATGACACGGTGCTCGAAGCGGAGCCATTTCTGCGCCAGGCGGTAAAGCTCGATCCGCAGTTCGCTGCCGCCCACGCCATGCTGAGCTTTGTGGAGTCCATCAAGTACTATTGGGACTACAACAATCCCGGTCATTTGCATTCCGGACTGGAGATCGCAAGAACAGCATTGGGCCTTGATCCCGACGAAGCCTATGGGCATCTCGCCACCGGCTTCGCTCACTTGTACCTACGCCAATTCAAGCAAGCTGAAGTGAGCCTTGACCGGGCCGTCGCGCTCAATCCGAACGATCCGTTCATTCTCAGCATCCGTGCTATTTTCCTCAATCACACGGACAGGCCGGAGCAAGGGCTTGCTGAAATAACCGAAGCCCAGCGCCGCGACCCATACGCCGTGGGATGGTACGGCGACTTCCGCGGCGTCCTGCTGACGACGGCTGGGCGATATCGCGAGGCGGCTACCTGCTACGCGAAAATGGCGACTGTGACACCGTGGTCGCTCATTCGTCTTATCATCTGCCATTCCGAACTCGGTGAAATCAGGCAAGCGCAGGACGTGCTGGCAAGGGTGAAGGCACATTACCGCGGACTAAGCCTCGACCAGATCATCGATACTGAAGTGGATTTCTATCAGGACGCCGCCGTATGCAGCCGCTATCGCGCGATCCTCGATCGTGTCGACAAGGCGCAATAGACCCGTTGCGGTTCATAACCTTGCTACTTCGCCGCCTGCGCGTCCAGCGTCTTCATCTGCTCCGCCGCCGCTTTGCGCGCCGACGCATCGGCACCGGACGCGCCCTTCTCCTTGGCGAAGGCAATGAGGGCGGTGCGCGTGTCCTCGTCGCATCCGTCCGAACCCACGCCGTCGACGCCGGCCTTCTTGGCCGCGGCCAGCACGGAGTCGCAGGCATCCGGCGCAAAGGCGAACTGGCCCATGATGGCGCCGAGCGCGAGAGGATCCTGCAGGCGCGGATCGTCGCGGATCGCCTGGATGGTGGCGCCGCCCACCATCTTGGATTTCCGGTCCTGGGCGATCTGCGTCAGATCGAAGATGAACTCGAATTCCGGCTTGTCGACGCCTTCGGGTTTCGACACCAGGATATCCAGCGCATAGCGGGTGATCTCCTCGGGCGTGACGACCGATCGGATGGCCCTTGCCTGATGGTAGTTGCGCACCAGCACCCAGCGCGAGGGGAGATCGCCATAGCGGGCGAGAATGCCGAGCTGCTTGATGGGGGCAAGCTTCTGCTTGTCGGTCTTGGCGGCCTGCGCCTGGGCGAAGACCTTGTCGCGGATGCGGTTGACGACTTCCGCGTCGAGCCCGCCCGGCGCCGGCGCGGCCTGCTGCGTCGCTGTCGCTTGCGAGGCCGGAGCATCGCCAAGCGGACCCTTCGCATCGACCCAGGCGGCCAGCGCCTTGCGTGCGTCCAGGCCGAAATAGCCCTTCGGCTCACCGGCATAGAAACCTTCGCTCTTCAGCGTCGTCTCGATGGCGACGCGGACCTCATCGGGCAGCGTCTTGCCGATGCCGACGAGGTTCTCTTCCGCGAGCCCTGCTGGCGCCTCGCGAAACGCGTCCATCACCGCTGCCGCGATCGCCGCGTTTCCAGCGCTTGCGGCCGGTCCGGAAAAGAGGCCGCTCAGTTCCATGCTGGCGTCGTTACCGCCGAATATGCCGCCGCCCATTCTGCCGATGCCATCATTGTAAAGGGCGATGCGATCGGTGATGCCTTCGCGCAGCGTCATCAGATGGTCGAAACTGTCGAAGGTGAAGGCGTTGGCGAGTTTGCTCTTTGCCTTCAGCGAGCCGAGCCGCGCCGCTTCGCGCCACGCATGCAGGCGCTCACGCGGGTTCTTGTCGATGCCGAGACCGTCGTCATAGGCATCGCCCAGCAGCACCATCGCCTCGACGCTGCCGAGATTGGCGGCGTTGATCAGCATCGCGGTCGCCTTCTGGTCGTCCTGCGGATAGACCACGCCTTTGCGCAGAAGCTTCGCCTGCAGCAGATATGCCTGCTGCTCCTTCTTGGCTTCGCCTTCGTCGATAAGCGCCTTCAATTGATCGTCGCTCAGGCCGTCGTCGCGCCGCGACGGCCGGTAGCTGGTCGAATCGAGATTGGCATATTGCGTCGAGGCGTAGAGCCAGAGCGCCTCGCGGTCGCCGCTATCGGCCAGCGGCTTCAGCATGGCGCGCGCGAAATCCTCGTTCTTGAACTGCTGATTATCCGACAGCTGCAGCCGGGCCAGCGCCAGCGCCGCGCCGGGCTCGCCGGCCTCGGCGCCATCGCTCAGGCGCTCGATCAGCTGATCCGGATTGTCGATCTGAAAGTCCTCATAGTTGGGAAGCAGCTTCGCCAGCTTGATGCCGGCGTCGAGATCCCACGGGGCGTTGAGCAGTTGGATCGCCTCGCGTGGCTGCTTGCCGACGAACTTGCCGTCCAAGAGCAGATCGGCCAGCATCGGCCTAGCGCTGGCGGCAGTCTTGGTGGCGGCGCGCAGCATGGCGATGGCGCGCTTGCCGTCCGCCGGGCCGCCTTCGCCCTTGGCCAGCATATCGGCCAGCATCGGCACGGCATACTGATCGCCGTCGGCGCGCGCCTCCAGCAATTGCCTGGCCTTGGCCGCGTCCTGCTGGGTGCCTCGGCCCAGTCGCAGCGCCTTGATATAGGCAAGCACGGATGACTCGGACCCGTCGGTCCCGGCCTTGGTATCCGCTTCCACGGCTTGGAAAGCCTTTTGCTGTTCCTCGCTGGTGAAACCGTCATTCTCCAGCACCGTCCGCGCAATCAGCAGCGGCATGGCGGCGCGGAACTGGCTGTCCCATTCGCCGGGCGACTGGCCCTGGGTCGGCGCGTCGATGACGCGTTGCGCGGTCTCGACCACCTTGTGCGGGTCGCGGCGCAGCAGCGGCCCTTCGACATACTGACGGAGCAGCGTCTCAAGCGCCGTGAGATGGCCGGCAGCGCCTGCCTTCTGCAGGGCATCGAGCGCCACGTCCCGGGTGACCGGCGGTGGACCGGCATCGGCGCCGTCGTGCCGATGCACCGAATAGACCTCGTAGAGGAGGTAGTTCGCTTCCGGGCTGCCGCCGTCGCCGAGCAGCTTGATCTGCGGCAGGAGAAAGGTAAGTCCCGCCTGGTTGAGCGCGACCTGGACCCGCAGCCATTCAAGCGCCAGCCGCTTTTCCTGCGGCGCTCCGAGCATCGCCGCCTGGCATTTGTCGGCCAGGACCTTGAGCTTGCTGAGGTCGAAGTCCTGCGGGAAGAGCTCGCCATACTGGACAGGCGGCGCCTTGGCTCCAGGATCGAGCGGCACGGAAGCGCCGCGGTCGCAGACGCTGATCGCTTCGGCAAGCGCGGCCTTCTTCGCCGCATCGTCCGCAGCCTTTTTGGCCGCATCGTCGGACTTTTCGGAAGATGCCTGGGTCGCGAAAGCCCCGCCGGCAAGCGGCGTCAGGGCGAGGCAGGAAAGAACCAGGGCATGCACTGGCCGCAGCATGGGCGTCCCCCCTCGGACACGGTTCGGGCGAAGCCGGACACACAGGCGCTAAATTAGCACATCGAGCGAGTGATGATGAGTGTGGCGCTTCACATTCGCGGGCGGTCCGCCGCCGGCCTTTGGCATCTGGCCCAAGTGGCTCCGGTCGCGCCCGCCAGCTCGGGCGTCTATAGAGGCACCGGTTTCGGATCAGTGGGAGGGTGTCGTGGCAAAAATCTCGCTTCTGGGCATTCCGCATGACGAGAATTCGTCCTATCTGCGGGGGCCTGCCGAGGCGCCGGCGTTGATCCGGCGCGAGCTCGCCAGCGACGCCTACACCTCATGGTCGGAAACAGGCTTCGACCTGACGGATCGCTTCGTCGATCACGGCGACATCGATTTCACGCAAGGTGGCGACCCGTGGCAGCGGATCGAGGCCGAGGTGGGCCGCGCGCTCGACGCCGGCCATCCGCTGATCTCGCTCGGCGGCGACCATGCGATCTCCTGGCCGGTGCTGCGCGCGGTGCGCCGCCGCCACCGGAGCCTCACGATCGTCCACATCGATGCGCACCCGGACATTTATCATTCCTATGACGACAATCCGCGCTCGCACACCTCGCCCTTTGCCCGCATCATGGAGGAGAAGCTGGCCGACCGGCTGATACAGATCGGCCTGCGCACCGTCAACGATCACCATCGCGACCAGTTCAAGCGCTTCGGTGTCGAGGTGGTGGAGATGCGGCATTTCAGGGAAGGCCTGCAGCTCGACCTCCGGACGCCCGTCTATATCTCGATGGACATCGACGCTCTCGATCCGGCCTTCGCCCCCGGCATCTCCCACCGCGAACCGGGCGGCTTCAGCACCCGGCAGGTCATCGGCCTGATCCAGGCAATAGACCAGCCTATCGTCGCGGCCGACGTGGTCGAATACAATCCGCGCCAGGACCTCTCCAACGTGACGGCCCTGGTCGCCGCCAAGTTGGTCAAGGAGATCGCCGGCATGATGCTGAAGACCAACGCCGCCGCCTGAATCAACGCTTGAATCACTTTGCCAGGGCGGCGTGCTAGAGGATTGTTCCGACTCAAGCTTTCGACAAGGACCGCTATGCCGCAGCCGCTCAGGATAGCCATCGCCGGCGCGCTCGGCCGCATGGGCCGGCAGATGGCGCAGACGATCGCGGCGGACCCAAGGCTGGAACTGGTCGCCCGCTTCCATCGACCGGGCAGCACGGGCGAAGGGCTGGTCGACCGTGACGAGGCGCTGGCGCTTGCCGATGTGGTGATCGATTTCACCACGCCCGTGGCTTCCGCCGAATTGTCCCAGGCCTGCGCCGCGCGCGGCGGTCCGGCGCTGGTGATCGGCTCGACAGGTTTCGACCGCACTGAACTGGAGGCGATTGCCGAGGCGGCAAAGAAGATAGCCATCGTGCGCTCCGGAAGCTATTCGCTGGGGCTCAACATGCTGACCGGGCTGGTCGAGCGGGCGGCGAGGGCGCTTGGAGCCGACGATTGCGACATCGAAGTCTTCGAGGCGCATCACCGCATGAAGATCGACGCGCCCTCGGGCACGGCGCTGATGCTGGGCGAAGCGGCCGCGCGAGGACGCGGCGTCGAGCTGGACGATGTGGCGAAGCGCGCCCGCGACGGCCTCGTCGGGGCGCGCCCAACCGGCGAGATCGGCTTTGCCGTGGTCCGCGGTGGGAGCATCGTCGGCGAGCATAGCGTCAGCTTCCTCACCAAGGGCGAGACGCTTACGCTCTCCCATGCCGCCGGCGACCGCTCGATGTTCGCGCGTGGCGCCATCGCGGCTGCACTCTGGATCGCCGGCCGACCGCCTGGCGAATACGAGATGCGCGATGTGCTGGGCTTCACTGCCTCGTGACCGGGAACGGCGCCGGATTCCATTCCACCGCCGCCAAAACGGCTGAAAGCCAGCTGAAAGCTTGGCCATGCCATGACGGTTTTGTGGCGTTCGCCATATCTGCGGCTGGGAGTGGCCGCGAGGAGGAAGTGCGGCGCTCTGCGTCGCCCCAGTGGAGGAAGTTACGTGACTGGTTTCATCTCTATACGCGCCTTGCGTTCAATGGCGCTGACGCTTGCCATGGTTGGCGCTGGCGTATCGGCGGCCTCGGCTGCAGACAAGATCACCATCATCGTCGGCGGCATGGAAAAGCAGATCTATCTGCCCGCTGTCCTCACCGAGAAGCTCGGCTACTTCAAGGATGAAGGGCTGGACGTAGAGTTGGTGAACTCCCGTGCGGGCGTCGAGGCCGAGAACGAATTGCTGGCCGGCGCCGTGCAGGGTGTCGTCGGCTTCTACGATCACACCGTCGACCTGCAGTCGAAGGGCAAATACATCCAGTCGATCGTGCAGTTCAGCCAGGCGCCCGGCGAGGTCGAGCTGGTCTCGGCCAAGCATCCGGAGATCAAGTCGCCCGCCGACTTCAAGGGCGCCACGCTCGGCGTCACCGGCCTCGGCTCGTCGACCGATTTCCTGACGCAGTATCTCGCGGTCCGCAACGGGCTGAAGCCGGGCGACTACACGCTGCTTCCGGTCGGCGCCGGCAACACCTTCATCGCCGCCGTCAAGCAGGACCAGATCCAGGCCGGCATGACCACCGAGCCGACCATCGCCAAGCTGCTCCAGACCGGCGAGGCCAAGGTGTTGGTCGACATGCGCACGCCGGAAAAGACCAAGGCAGCACTTGGCGGGGACTATCCGGCGGCCTCCTTCTATGTGCAGTCGAGCTGGATCGAGGGCCACAAGGACGAGGCGCAGAAGCTCGCCAACGCCTTTGTCAAGACGATGAAGTTCATCGCCAGCCATTCGGCCGAAGAGATCGCCGACAAGATGCCGAAAGACTATTACGCCGGAAACAAGGACCTCTATGTGCAGGGCCTGGCCGGCGGCAAGGCGCAGTTCACGCCGGACGGCCGCATGCCGGCCGATGGTCCCGAGACGGTGCTCAAGGTTCTGTCGACCTTCTCCAAGAGCCTGCAGGGCAAGCAGATCGACCTGTCGAAGACCTACACGACCGAGTTCGTCGACGCGGCGAAGTAAGCGCGCCGGCAGGCGAGGGCGGGCCGTTCGGTCCGCCTCGGAGCAATTCCAGGAAAAGTGTGAAACGGTTTTCCGTCCGGAATTGCGTCAAGCAAAGAGATAGAGCGGTTTGGCGTGAAACGGCGACCCGCTCTTGAAAAACAGGAACTTGCGCCGGCCGGCTGAATCAATTCGCCAGCGGCGCCTTTCGGGATGCCGAGCCGCGTCAGGCCCGTGAGCTTGAGCCGCCGGCATGCTTGCGCCACCACAACAGGAGTGTGCCATGCAATCGCAGACCATGGCGGCGGAGAAATTGTCTCCCGCCGCGCCGCCGGCCGACGCCGCGATCGCCATCGAAGATGTGACGCTGCGGTTCGTCACACCGGACGGTCACATGATGACGGCGATCCGCGACTTCACCATGACGGTGGCGCGCGGCGAATTCGCTTGTGTCGTGGGGCCGACCGGCTGCGGCAAGTCGACGACGCTCAATCTCGTCACCGGCCTGCTTAGGCCCACCACCGGCAATGTCCGCGTCATGGGCAATCCGGTCACCGACATCAGCCGCGATATCGGTTTCGTCTTCCAGGCCGACGCGCTGTTTCCCTGGCGCAGCGTCATCGACAATGTCGCCGCCGGTCCGCTCTTCCGTGGCACACCCAAGAAGGAGGCCTATGACAAGGCGCGCGACTGGATCGGCCGCGTCGGCCTTTCGCGTTTCGAAAAGCATTACCCGCACCAGCTGTCGGGCGGCATGCGCAAGCGTGTCGCGCTTGCCCAGACCTTCATCAATCAGCCCAAGATCCTGCTGATGGACGAGCCCTTCAGCGCGCTCGACATGCAGACGCGCACCGCGATGCAGGACGAACTGCTCGGCTTGTGGTCCGGGCTGAAATCCTCCGTCGTCTTCGTCACGCACGACCTCGAGGAAGCGGTGGCGCTGGCCGACAAGGTCTATGTGCTCACCGCTGGTCCGGGCACGGTGAAGAGCGTCTACCGCATCGACCTGCCGCGCCCACGCGTCATGGCCGACATCCGCTACGATCCGAAATTCATCGAGATCGCCAAGGTGATCTGGAACGATCTGCGCGAGGAAGTGCAGCTCGGCCAGAGCCGCGGCCTCCAGGCAAGCCATTGAGGGGAGACCTATCATGACCGCAATCTCTCCGACCGACCAGGCCGCCGCTCGCGCCACCTCAATCGTCGCCGCCGAAGCGCAGGCAAGGGCGCGGCTGCGCAAGCGCCATGCCCTGGTCATCGGGCTGCGTCTCGCGATCCTCGTCATCTTCCTTGGCCTTTGGGAGCTCTGTGCCGATTACAACATCATCGACCCGTTCTTCTTCTCCAGCCCGTCCGGCATCTGGGAGCAGATCTGGTCCTGGGTCACCGAGGGCACCTCGCAGGGACCGCTCTGGCTGCAGATCTATGTGACGCTGGAGGAAACCTTCCTCGGCTTTGTCATCGGCGCTGTTGGCGGTATCGTTGCGGGCATCATCCTCGGCCGCAACAAGCTGCTGGCGGATGTCTTTTCGATCTACATCAAGATCGCTAATTCCGTGCCGCGCGTGGTGCTCGGCTCGGTGTTCATCATCGCGCTCGGACTGGGCATGGCGTCCAAGGTGGCGCTGGCCGTGGTGATGGTGTTCTTCGTCGTCTTCGCCAACGCCTTCCAGGGCGTGCGCGAGGCCGACAGGGCGATGATCGCCAACGCGCAGATCCTCGGCGCCTCGCCGTTCCAGATCACCACCGCGGTCATCATCCCCTCGGCGATGAGCTGGATCCTCGCCAGCCTGCATGTCAGCTTCGGCTTCGCGCTGGTCGGCGCCGTGGTCGGCGAGTTCCTCGGCGCCAAGCAGGGCATGGGTCTGCTGATCTCGACCGCGCAAGGCGCCTTCAATGCCAACGGCGTCTTCGCCGCCATGATCATCCTGGCGGTGATGGCGCTGGTGGTGGAGTTCCTGATCACCCGCTTCGAGAATTACGTGGTGAAGTGGCGCCCGGCGCCGTTCAACGAGCAGGGGGCCTGAGTGGGCGCCGCACATCATATTGGTGTGCGGCTTCGCCAAGGTGTATGACAAAGTCATGCGCCGGTGCTATCTTAAGGGGCATCAAGGAGACGAGTCATGCGAAACTCTCAGCCCCTGACGATTACGCTACCGCTCGAAATGGCGCGGATGGTGAAAGACAAGGTTGCCTCGGGCGAATACGCCACCGAGAGCGAGGTCATCCGTGATGGCTTGCGCACACTTGCGGCGCGTGATGCGGCGGTTGAACGCTGGTTGCGCGAGGAGGTCGTGCCGACGATGGAGGATGCACGCGCCAATCCTGAGAAGCTGTTGACGGCCGAGCAGGTGCGCCGCAATCTCTCCGGGCACATCAACGCGATCACCGCCAAACCGCGCTCCGGTGCATGAAATACCAAGTCAGTTCCACGCTGCCGCCGAGCGAGACATTGCCGAACTGCTGGGCGAACTCGCGCCGAAGGCTGGCGTGGAAACCGACTTGCGCTTCGTCGGGCGCATTGTCGATTATTGCCTCGACTTTGAGACTTTTCCGGAACGCGGCACGCGCCATGATGAAATCGCTCCGAGTTTGCGCACGGTAGGATGGCGCCGACGCGCGACGATCGCGTTTGAAGTCGCCGGTGACAAAGCGATCATCTTGCGAATTCTCTATGCCGGCCGGACGCTCGAATTGCCGGACGAAGAGTAAAGGGCCGCCACTGGACCCGATCACGCCAGCGGCAACCGCACCTCGACCTTGAGCCCGCCCGCGGCGGCGTCGCTGAGCGTGACGCTGCCGCCGGCGTTCTCGACCACCTCGCGCACGATGGCGAGACCAAGGCCGCTGCCTTCCTCGGCCGAGCCGGCGAGGCGGTAGAAGCGCTCGAAGACGTGCTCCCGCTCTTCCGGCGGGATTCCCGGACCGGCATCGCTGACCGTGAGCTCGGCCTCGCCACCCGACGTTGCCAGTCTCACCGTGACGCTGCCGCCCGGTTTGGAATAGCGCAGCGCGTTGTCGACCAGGTTGACGATCATCTCGCGCAGCATCGTGCCGTCGCCGACCACCGTCACCGGTCCGTTCTCCTCGAGGCCGAGGTCGATGTCGCGGTTGATCGCCGCCGGCGCTTGCGCTTCCAGCACGTGGCGGGCGGCTTCGGTGAGATCGATCAAGTCGGCGCGCGGCCGCCGGCTGCCGGGTTCCGCCCTCGACAGGGTAAGCAGCTGTTCGGCCAGCCGCGCCAATTTGCCGGAACTCGTCTGCAAGGCGACCAGCGCCTCTTGGCGCCGGTCGGCAGCGGTTTCGCGCAAGGCATAGCTGGCCTGCGTCGACAACAGCGCCAGCGGCGTGCGCAACTGATGCGCGGCGTTGGCGATGAAACGCCGCTGCGCCGCCATCTGTGCCCGCACGCGCTCCATATAGGCGTTGAGCGCCTCGATCAGCGGCAGGATCTCGCTCTGCGCGCCTGAGACCGCGACCGGCTCGAGGTCGCTGCGGCTGCGCGAGCGCACCGCGTCGCGCAGCCGGATGAGCGGCGCCAGCCCGCGGCGCAAGCCAAGCAGCACGAACACGCCGGCAATAGCCACCAAGGCAAGCTGCTGGCCGAAGGCGCCGAGCCACAGCCGCTTCGCCATTGCACCATGGCCGGCAAGCGTGACGCCGACCGTGACCTTGATCGGCGAATCCGGGCCGGCGCCGATCACGACATGGCTGAGCGTCGCCAGGCGCAGCGGGTGATCGCGATAGGCAGCCTCGATGCTGCCGTGCTCCGGCGCCACGGGCAGGTCGGGATAGCCGGTCAGCAGCCGTCCGCCGGCAGTCTCGACGCGATAATAGACGCTGTCCCGGTCGCCGGTGTCGAACATCTCGATCGCCGCCGGCGGCACGGTCGCGTCGAGCGCGCCGTCGGCCATCGCCACCTGCTCGGCGATGGCGCGCGCCGAGCCAACCAGCATGCGGTCGGTGACGAGGTCCGCCGTCGCCAGCGCGTTGCGCTGGCTGGTCCACAGATTGATGGCGGCGAGCCCGGCAAGCGGCAGCACCACCCAGGCCAGCAATTGCAGGCGAAGGCTGCCGATCCTCATCATGGCGCCGGATCGTCGTGGCGCAACAGGTAGCCGAGGCCGCGCAAGGTGGCGATCTGGACGCGCGATCCCTCTAGCTTCTTGCGCAGCCGGTGCACGTAGATCTCGATGGCGCTGGGGTCGGCGTCGGTTTCGAAGTCGTAGATCGCGGTCGACAGCGCTGCCTTGCTAACCGTGCGGCCGGCCTTGACGACGAGCTGTTCCAGTACCGCGTGCTCGCGCGGCGTCAGCGACAGCGTCGCGCCGGCAAGCGAGAACAGGCGTGTGTTGGTGTCGAAGACGAGGTCGCCGCAGGCAATGACCGGCGCGGTGCGGTCGTTGGCGCGGCGCAGCTGCACGCGGATGCGCGCTTCCAGCTCCTCGATCTGGAAGGGTTTCGCCAGATAGTCGTCGGCGCCTTCGTTGAGGCCCTTGACCCGGCCGTCGAGGCTGGCATTGGCGGTGAGCACGATCACCGGCACCCGGTTGCCGCGCGCCCGCAGCCTTTTCAGCACCTCCATGCCGCCCATGCGGGGCAGGGCAAGGTCGAGGATGATCAAGGCGTGATCGCCGGCGGCCAAGGCATGCTCGACATCCTCGCCGTCATGCACGACGTCGACGACATAGCTCGCCTGGCGCAGCGTCTTGCTCAGCCAATCGGCCAGTTCGCGATTGTCCTCGACAAGCAGCAGCCGCATCGTTTGTCGCTGTTTCCTCCCAACGTCGCCGACCTTCGCCAAAGGGCGGCAGGCGGCGTCCAAATTGGTTCCCGAGGCAACCGATAGTATCGATCCGGGCGCAAGGCAAACGCGGTTTCCCGGTGGCCGCCATCCCGGTCGTCGCACCTGCCGAGCCACTTGCTCGGCGCGCAAGGTGATAAAACCGAACCGTTCGGTTCAATTAATGTTGACGGTTCGTGTAACCAGGGTGAACACCGGCAGCCCATATCAGGGTGCCATATCGCGCGACGATCATCGTAACCACTTGATATTAAACGATAAGAATGTGGCCACAGCGTCATTCACATGATTTCAAGATCGAACCGAACGGTTCGGTTCACAACTTTTCGTGATTGGAAATGGCAACAGGACCGACCCATTTCGGGGTGGTCCGAGCGACGCGAATTTCCATTACGGCACGCCACTAGACGGACACGACTTTTGAAATCTGGAGTACCTAAAATGAACAAGATTGCTTTTGCCGCCGCTGCTCTCCTCATTGCCACGGGCAGCGCTTTCGCCGGCAGCGACCATTACAACCCCAACGATGCCAGCCAGTCGGCCGTGACGGCCCCTGCGGGCAACGTCGATCGCACCGTCACCGGCTCGATCAGCAAGTTCGAACAGCGCTTCATCAAGAGTGCGTCCAACTCGAACCAGCAGGAATCCGGCCAGGGCCTCTGGGGCAACCACTAAGCTGGTTCCAGTCCTGACCAAAATCTGACCATCAACTTTGAATTTGGAGTAACTCAAATGACCAAGATCGCTCTTACCGCCGCCGCCCTGCTTGTCGCCACTGGCGCCGCTTTCGCTGGGTCCGACCACTACAACCCCAACGAAGCCAATCGCTCGGCCGCCTCGGTCGACACCTCGGTCACCGCTTCGATCAAGAAGTCGGACGCGAATGTCCAGAAGCCGGCGGCTCAGGCTCCTGCCCGGGATCTGTTCGGCAACCGCTGAACGGCCTGGTCTCCCAAGACTTCAAGCGGCGGGCTTGTCCCGCCGCTCTGTTTTTCTACAGCCGGCTACCGGCAACATGAATCAGTTCACAAGTATTTGTATCACAAGCATTTGTAATCGTTTGCCTTTCTCCGGGCGAAGTCGAAGCCGACGCTGCTGTGGCTGCTGAAAATAGCGACGCGCCGGGAATAAATCCCGGCCGCCACGGGTCTTGTCGGCAGCGGGGCCATTCCTCCCAAGGCCGCCGCCCCGACGAAACCGAACGAACAAGGAAAACTGACATGACCAGGATCGCTCTCACCACTGCAGCAATGCTTCTCGCGATGGGCTCCGCCTTCGCCGGCAGCGACCACTATGACCCCAACGATACCAACCGGCCGACTGTCGGCGTCGATAGCAGCCGCACTGCTTCGATCCGCAAGCATGAGGTTGCCAAGCAGGGCGATGTCGACACCTCGATGACGACCGGCTCGGCCGGCTCCAAGGCTTGGCCGGAGCCGGGCCAGGGCATCTGGGGCAACTGATTTTTTACGCCTCGGAATCTCAAAGGCGGCGGGCTTGCTCCGCCGCCTTTTGTTTTACGCCGCGAACAGCGCCAATCCCCGTGCGGAGGAGATCGGCGGTTTCACTCTAGGCCAAATCCTTTGGCCGAACGCAGTGCGTCAACCGCGCGCCGCGAAAGTCGAGGTCCACCCAATCTTCGTCCAGCGTGAACCGCGCGAGCGCCGCCGTCGGGAACTTCGCTTCGATTTCCTTGAACACGCTCTCGTCCGATCCGGCGCCAGCCAGCCGCAGCGCAAAATGCTGCAGGCCGGGATTGTGGCCGATCACCAGCAGGCTCGTCGCCTTGGCCTGCCGCACGCGCGCCAGGATGGCGCCGGCGGCCGCCTCGTAGAGCTCCTCGGCAAATTGCGCCGGCACATGCCTGGGAAGTTCGGCCGCGACCATCTGCCAGGTCTCGCGTGTGCGCAGCGCCGGCGAGACCAAGGCGAGGTCGGGCAGCCAGTCGCGCCGGGCAAGCTCCCGCCCCATCAGCGGCGCCGTCTTCAAGCCGCGCGGAGCCAGCGGTCGGTCGAAATCGGCGAGAGAAGAATCGTCCCAGCTCGACTTGGCGTGGCGCAGGATGAGCAGCTGTCTCACGGGCATTGACGCCTCTACGGCGTGATCCGCGCCAGCTGTTCGAGGTCGGTCTCCTCGCGCAGCGGGTCGGGCGCCATCACCAGGGAGGTGGCGTTCTCGGCGTCGTCGGCGAAGTGGGCAAGCACGGTGTGGCCCTTTTCCATGCGCGCCTTGCCTTCGGCGACGAGGCCCAGCGCCAGCGGGTAAAGCCGGTGCTCCACCTTCAGCACCCGCGCTGCTAAAGTGTCCTCATTGTCGCCGACCATCACCGGCACGGCGGCCTGCGCGATGATCGGGCCGTCGTCCATCTCGGGCGTGACGAAATGCACCGAGCAGCCATGGATGCGCACGCCCGCGCGGATCGCGCGCGCATGGGTGTCCAGGCCCTTGAACGCCGGCAGCAGGGCAGGGTGGATGTTGACCATGCGCCCCTGCCATTTCTCGACAAGGCCGCGGCCGAGGATCCGCATATAGCCGGCCAGCGCCACGATGTCGGCGCCGAAGCCGGTGAGCGCGGCATCGATCGCGGCGTCATAGGCATCTTTGCTCGGATGGTCGGCGCGCTGGACGACCTTGGTGGCGATGCCGCGCGACTGGGCGATGCCGAGGCCGGCGGCATTCGCGCGGTCGGAAATGACGCCGACGATTTCGGCGGGATAGCTCGGATCGGCGGCTGCGGCGATCAGCGCCGTCATGTTGGAGCCGCGTCCCGAGATCAGGACGACCGTGCGTTTCCTGCTCATAGGCCGATCGAGCCCCTGTAGATGACGCCGGCATCGCGCCGTGGCACGATGCGGCCGATCGGCGTCACCGTCTCGCCGGCTTCCTGCAGCACCGCCGCCACCTGCGCCGCCTGGCCGGAGGCGACGGCGAGGATCATGCCGATGCCGCAATTGAAGGTGCGCATCATTTCTTCCGGCGCGACGCCGCCGGTCTTGGCGAGCCACGAGAACACCGGCGGCACGTCGATCGCCTCGAGGTCGAGCTCGGCGGAAAAATCCTTCGGCAGCACGCGCGGGATGTTTTCCGGGAAACCGCCGCCGGTGATGTGGGCCAGCGCCTTGATGCCATGCGTGTTGCGGATGGCCTTCAGGATCGACTTCACATAGATGCGCGTCGGCTCCAGCAGCGCCTCGGCGAGGCTGAGCTCCTCGTTGAACGGCGCCGGATCGCTCCAGCCAAGCCCGCTGGCTGCCACGATGCGGCGTACCAGTGAGAAGCCGTTGGAGTGCAGGCCGGACGAGGCAAGGCCAAGCAGCACATCGCCCTCGACGATGTCGTCGGTCGGCAGCAACTGGCCACGTTCGGCCGCGCCCACGGCAAAGCCGGCAAGGTCGTAGTCCTTGTCGTGATACATGCCGGGCATCTCGGCTGTCTCGCCGCCGATCAGCGCGCAGCCGGCCTGCCGGCACCCTTGCGCGATGCCGCCGACGATCGAAGCGCCCTGATCCGGATCAAGCTTGCCGGTGGCGAAATAGTCGAGAAAGAACAGCGGCTCGGCGCCCTGCACGACGATGTCGTTGACGCACATGGCGACGAGGTCGATGCCGATCGTGTCGTGTTTCCCCGCGTCGATGGCGATCTTGAGCTTGGTGCCGACGCCGTCATTGGCCGCAACCAGCACCGGATCGGTGAAGCCGGCTGCCTTGAGGTCGAACAGCCCGCCGAAGCCGCCGATCTCGCCATCGGCGCCCGGCCGGCGCGTGGCGCGCACCAGCGGCTTGATCTTCTCGACCATCAGATTGCCGGCATCGATATCGACGCCCGCCTCGGCATAGGTGAGCCCGTTCTTGCGCTTGGCCGGATCGCCCTTGCTCATCTTCGGCTCGTCCCTGTTTCCATTGCGGGCTCTTCGCATGAATGGTTTCGGGGAGCAAGGATGACGCGCGGGTGAGGGAGTTTGTTCCCGAGGAAAGTGGGCGAAGCGTCGAAACTGCCAATCTCCCCCCTTGCGGGGGAGATGTCCGGCAGGACAGAGAGGGG
>NZ_VFUA01000045.1 GCF_006440735.1 Mesorhizobium sp. B2-7-1
GAATTTAAGCTAGCTTGCGTTGTCCCCTTCAACAACGGATCTCGCAATGGAAACGTGCCTAAGCAAAAATCGATGCTTGCCTTTAAAGGCGTATTATCCAGCGTCACTCTATCAAAAGACTGCTTTGGGGCCGATAGCGGACTGACAGCTGGTGATGTCAGATACAGAAAAGCAGACATTCAACTCGTAGCGGACATTGTCCTGACCAGACCCAAAGCGGCGGTTTGGTCCGACTTCCTCTACGCCGTCCGGCCAATCTCAAGAACAGCGGAGCAATAAGGCCCCAATGAGTGGCCCGTCAGGCAGGAGTTCGCAAGCCTCGCATTCCCGCCGGCCACGCCGAGCAGTTTTTTCGCATCCGGGGGTGGTGCTATTTCGATCGGCAGCGCGGTGAGATTTGCCACCAAGACGCGGATATTCTTGCCAACACGAAAACCGATAGCCGCAAGGCCCGGGTGATCGACCGAGGTCTCATAGCGCTCGGCACCACTCGCCGCAGCGAGTTCGGCGTGGACGGCCTGCAATGGCCGTCGGGAGCCAGCCTCATTCAAGAGCCCGAACGATCCAGTGGGTGCGGCCAGTATCAATCGATCGATTGCAGCTCGGGCGGCCTGGGCTGCAACGCCAACGGCAAAAGCCGCACCAAACAACGCTTCCTGGCGCGGATCGGCGCCAGCAGCAGGCACGCGGCTGAGCGTAGGATTGGCTGCAACCTTCTCGCCATAGGGATTGTGCCGCATGCCAATCGTGCAAGGCCCAAGCCAGATCGCTTTTCCGGCGCAGAGGTGCCGCGCCGTCTCCATGACGGTTGGATAGACATTTAAGGTCTCCATGACCGACTGCTCGTCGGCGGCATGCACGATGGCACTGTTGCCGAAAAAGACGAAATCCGCGCTGCCTTTCGGCGGATTGCGGTTGAATTCGGTGAATAGGGAGGGCGTTCCCGCGCCTATCGGGCAATCGATGCCAGTTGCCTTGAAAGCATCCACCAGCTCGCCGGCGGGCCGCTCGCCTGCAGGCAAATTGTTCGAGGGCCGTGTCTTGAATTCGCGCCGGGGCGAAACCAAAAGCGCGCTGAGTTTGACGCCTGCCAAGCGGATCGCGTCGGCAACGCTCGCAGCCTCGGCTCGAGGATCCACTGTATCGGCAATCGCTTCGATCGCCAGCCGGGCGCCGAGCGTGCGTGCGAGATCGGCCGCCTGTTCCAGCACCCTTCTGTCATGTCCACGCGCGCTGTCGAACCGCAGTATGATCTCCGGTATTCGACCAAGCAAAGGCGCGCCGGCTGAAGCCGCGGGCAACTCGTCAGGGTCGAGGAACACGGCTATCGAAGGCATGTGCCCGGCAGGTTTGCCAACGGTCAGGGTCGCGGTGTTACCCACCGCGCGTTCAGGTGCCGACATTTCGGTCCGTACGGATACCGTGATGCGCTGAATGTCCTTCGAACCCTTGTCGATAATGTAAGGCCGGGGCTTGGAGAGCGGCCGGATGTAGGTCTTGAACGAAGCGTCCGTCCAGTTACGCTGGTCCTCCATCTCGAAGGCATCGCCTTCCATGGCGACGGTGCAGACCATGCCGGGTACCGGCTCATGCGTCAGCGCGGCGATGTCGAAGGCAGGCTGGTCCGGGCTGACCAGTTTCGGAAAGGTGGTCTCCTCGATGCCTCCGTCGCTGTGCCGGATGATCAGCCTCTTGCCCGCCACGTCGGAAGGATGAAGCACCACGAAGCCGGTGCGGTTGGTCGGAAAATCGGTGAGCGCCACCCCGTCCGCTTCCAGGGTCAGCTCGCCCGAAGCATCGCCACGTATTCTCATCCGATAGCCGAATCGTCCCTGCGGGCCGGCGCACAGTCCGTCGTAACGGAGATCGAAGGACAGGCTCTCCTCGGAAATGCGAATATCTAAAAGCTCGGGCTTGTAAGTTCCCCAGGACGCATCGCGCGCGAGGTAGTTGATCGCCCGAACCACCTCAACGCCGGCAAAGGAAATCGTTCTGAGATTGCCGTCCTCGAGGATAGCAGTCAGCGGCCCGGCAGTCAGAAGCTGTCGTTCCGGCAGAGGCTCGTCTGTACCGTAAAGCGCCAGAGGATCCGGATCGGCTGTCACAGCGTCGCCTGTTTGAAATTCTCATCCACCTTATACGTCACGACGGTCTTGCTGCTTACCATGTCGCGTGTGCTGGCATCGAAGCTGCGGTAATGCTCGGAGGCGAGATGAAGGTCGAAGGCGGCACGGTCACGATAGATCTCATAGAGGAAGATCTGCGACGGTTTGTGGGCTCCGAGCGGAGTCAGCACGTCGAAACGCAGACATCCCGGCTCAAACTCGACGGATGAAGCCGCGTTCTCCGAAACGAGCCGGTAGAATTCGGGAAAGGTCCCCTCGACGAGCTCGAAGACGACGGTCAGCGCAAAGGCCGCTTCGGAAAGCATGCTCATCCAAGCTCTCCAACATGGTTCCATCGCATAGGTTGGACCGCGCGCCGTTCGCCTGCGGCGCGATAGGCGGCGTCGACCAGCGCGTAAGTCTTGAGATTGTCCTCGCCGCTGGTTTCGGCCGAAACATCTCGCTGCAGACAGTCCAGGAAATGGCCGCATGCACCGATTACGCCCTGCTGGGCGACATGCCAGGGATAGGCGGTCCAGGACAGGAGTGGCAAGCCCGCGTTTTCGGTCCACGTCGCGCCGTCGCTCGTCACCGTCATGCTGCAATCGGCTTCGAGCGAAATGGCTCCCTTCGGACCTTCGATGACGAGCAGCGTTTCCGGAAAATGATCGGGCAATCGGCGCGACTCATAGGTGCATTCCACGACGGACACGGCCCCGCTCGCATGCCGCAACAACATGGTCGCCGTGTCCTCGGCGCGGACACGCGGGTTGCGCTTCTGGGTTTCGCAGGAAATGTGCTCGACCTCACCGAGGAAGAAGCGTGCGAGGTCCAGCATGTGGATGCCGACATCGGCAATAGCCAGCCGCTCCTCGTCGTAGAAGTAGGGCTGGGTCTTGTAGACGTCGAAGCCGGTCCTGAAGCGGATCCTTGCCCAGCTCGGGGTTCCGATCGCGCCGCTGTCGATCACTCGGCGGACGGCTCGCATCGGCGCCTGGAAGCGAAAGTTCTCGTGCACGGCAAGCCACGCATTTGCCTTGTGCGCAGCTTCGATGATCGCGACGCAGTCTTGCCATGTGGATGCGAACGGTTTCTGCACGATTGTGGCCAGGCCGCGCGCGAGCGTCATTTCCGCCAACGGCCTGTGCGTGTCATGGCGCGTCACGATGTCAGCTACGTCGAGGCGTTCGGCTTCGATCATCTTTTCGGCGTCCGAATAGTACGGGACGCCGAATATCTTGCCGGCCACGCGCGCCTTGGCGGCATCCACGTCGCAGACCGCGGCAAGCTGGGCGCCTTTTTCGGCGAGTTCGCTCCAGGAATGCAGATGGTTCTGCGCGAAGAAACCGCAACCGATCACACCGATGCGCAGGGAACGATCCATGCGCCTATCCGGCCACGATGGGGGTTCTGAGCACACCGATCCCGGCCGCCTCGATCTCCACGACGTCGCCGGCTTTCATGAATATCTGCGGCTTCTGGAAGGCGCCTACGCCGGCTGGGGTTCCAGTCGAGACGAGGTCGCCTGGTTCCAGCGGCACGTAATGCGAAAGGAAAGATATCAGCCGCGGCAGCGAGAACAGCCAATCCGACGTGCTGCCGTTTTGCAGCAGCTTGCCGTTCAGCCTGGTCTTGAGCGCCACGTCGTCCGGCCTGGTCAGTTCGTCGGCGGTGACGATGCAGGGGCCGATCGGGGCAAAGCCCGCGAAATTCTTACCGATGGTGATCTGGCTGTCCTTGAACTGGACGTCGCGGGCCGAGATGTCGTTGAGCAGCGTATAGCCGAAGATCGCCGCCATCACGTCGAATTCGGAAGCCTTATGCAACGGCTTGCCGATTACGGCGGTGAATTCGACCTCATAGTCCATCTGCTCGCTTCGAACTGGCTTCTCGACCGGCACGTCCGGCCCGACCACCGACGACGGCAACTTGGCGAAGAAGAACGGCTCCGTCGGCATCTTGGCGTTGGGGTTCTCCTCGGCATGACCTTTGTAGTTGATGCCGGAGCACAGGACCTTGCCGGGGCGAATGGGAGCTTCGAGCGTGACGTCGGCAAGCGCATAGCGCGGCGCCTGGGTAAGCCCGCCGCGAATTTTGTCGAGCGCCGACTTGGCGCCCTGCACGATCTCAAGCACCGATGCCGCCAGCCCGGCCTCGGTCAGGCAGGCCACCTGCTCGCCGTCGAGAACGCCGGCGTGGTGGTGATGCCCCGCCTTCTTGTGGGAGAAAGTTACGAATTTCATGCGGCCTCCGAAACGAAGACAGCCTTGTGCAAGGCCATCGGATTGTCAGCGAGTGTCTTGAAAACAGTAGGCGCCTCGGACAGCGAAAAGCTGCTGGCGATCTTGGGATAGTGGATCTTGCCCGAGGCAAGCAGATCGAGCGCCTCGGGAAAGCAATCGACGGACGCGCGCGAGCCGAGGATCGTGACTTCCTTGCGGGTAAAATCCAGACCGGGAAACGTAACGCCCTGCCCTTTCTTGACGAGGCCGAGGATGACGATACGGCCGCCGGGGGCGACGAGATCGGTGGTCTGCTCCATCGCAGGCGCCGCGCCCGTTGCCTCCATGACGACCGGCATGCCCTCGCCGTTCGTGATCTCGAGCACGCGCTCGAGCAGGCCAGCGCCGCCGGCGATCGGAACGGCGCCAAGATCAGCAGCCGTGGACAGCCGCTCCGCCGAGAGATCGGTTGTGTAGACTTTCGCGCCGTGCGCCCGCGCCACCTCGACGATCGCCAGACCGATCGGACCCGCGCCGAGGACGAGGACCGTGTCGTCGGCGGTGACCATGCCGCGCCGACAGCCCTGGACGCCGATAGCAACGGGCTCGGCGAACGCTGCCTCGAAATCCGTCAACCCATCCGGCACGAGATTCAGATTGGTCGCGGGCGCGGTCACGAAATCGGCGAAGCCGCCCTCGCGATGCACACCGATGATGGTGAGGTTGGCGCAACAATTGCGCTTGCCGATCCGGCAAGGATAGCAATGGCCGCAGCCGATGAACGGATCGACGACGACACGCGTCCCGACCTCCGGACCGGACGACCCTGATCCGTAGGCTTCGACCGTGCCGGCGATCTCATGACAGCCGATGCGCGGGTAAATCACATAGGGGTTCTTGCCGGTGTAGATGTAGAGATCGCCGGCGCAAAGACCCGCCGCCCTGACGCGCACCAGCACCTCGCCCGGTCCGGGGACCGGTTTAGGCGCATCGGTGATGCGGATCGAGAGCGGCTCGTCGAAAATGGCGGCTTGCATTATGCCGCCTTTGCAGGGCGAACGACCCTGCCGTCGGCATCGAACTCAATCCAGTCGCCCGCCCGCAGCAGATAGGGATCGGCGATAGGCTCGCCGCGGGCCCTCGCCGCGCCATGATGCTCCATGTATTCGGCGACGTCCTTGTCGCCATCGAGCGTGACGTAGTGGCAGGGAAGCACGGTCTCGAGGCCGAGCCACTGTGTCGCTAGCACGCCTTCATAAGGGCTCATCTCGCCGGTCAGCATTTCGCCCGGCATCGGATTGAGGTGCAGGATCTCCTGCGGATTGGCGATGCCGATGCAACCGACATTGGGCTTGTAGAGTTCGGCCTGCAGCTTCAAGTCGGAGAAAATGGCAGTGTCGCCATAGTGGTAGAAGCGCAGCCCGTCGGCATAGACGATGAAAGCCATCGGCACGCCGGAGATGAAGGAATTGTCCCTCAGCCTGATCTGGGACCAGTGATGGCATTCGAGCGGCTGGATTTCGATGCCGGCCACTTTGACCCGAATGCCCCAGGTGGTGGCGCGGATCTGGTTGGCCGGAATGCCACGGTCCATCAGCCAGGCCTTCACCTCGCCGCCGCAGACGACCGGGCAGCCATATTTGGCGGCGATCTTGTCGGTATCGCCCAGATGATCGAAAGCCGCGTGACTGACGATCACCAGATCGACATGGTCGAATTCGGCGGATTTGGTCGTAGCTCCCGGATTTTGGTCGAGAAACGGGTCGCATAGGATGCGCATGCCGTTGCTCGTCATGATCTCGTAGGCGGCCACGCCGTGGAAGCGGATGCGGGTCTTGGATTGAAGCGCCATCTTCAGTGTGTCTTTCCCGTGTTGATTGTGAGCGGCAGGCAAGCGAGCCCACGCCGGTCACCGCGTGTCTTCCAGCGAAGCTGCCGCACCGGATCGAGCGCCAGTCTCGCGCCGGTTTCGATCAGCATCTCCAGCGTCACCGCCATTTCCATGCGCGCCACGCCCGCGCCGGCACATAGATGCGGGCCGGCCCCGAAGGTGAGATGCTTGTTGGGGCTGCGGTCGAGGCGCAGCTCCTCCGGCGCATCGAATACCGAAGGATCCCGGTTGGCCGAACCAAACCCGAGCGCCACGATATCGCCTCGCCGAATGTCGCGGCCGTGAAGGCAAAGGTCGTGCGAGGCATTGCGGCCGAAGATTTCGATCGGCGAAGAATAGCGCAAGAACTCCTCCACCGCGGTGGGAACGAGCGCCTGCTCCCGGGCCAGCCGTCCCAGAGCTTCCGGATGCTGGGCCAGCCAGTGCAGCATGACCGAGAGGCCATCCGCCGTGGTCTCGAAACCCGCGCCGAACACGACGGTCATGAACGAGCGGATCTGATTGTCGTCCAGCCGTTCGCCGTCGATCTCGGCCGCGATCAGCATGCTGATGAAATCACCGGTCGGCTCAGCGCGCCGGGCCGTGATCAGCTTCTCGATATAGGCGTTGAGTTCACGGCTCGAAGCCGCGCCGGCTGTCGGATCGCTCATGTTGAACATGCTGGTGATCCAGCCGATCCACCTGTCTGAATCTTCCAGCGGCACGTCGGTGAAAGCCGCGAGCGAGGCGACGGCAACCGGCACGCAGAAATCGGCAACGATCTCGGCCTGCCCCTTCGCGGCCATTTTCTCGAAGAGAGACCGGGCCAGCATCCTGATGCGCGGCGTGATAGCGGCAACCCGCTGCGGGGCAAAGACCGGGTTGACGAGCCCGCGATAGCGGGAGTGCCGTGGCGGATCGACTTCGATCGGCAATTGGGGTTCGGTCCGCGGCGTGATCACGGGAATGGCCGTCACGCCGGGAACGCCGGACGTAAAGTCGCGCCAATTGATTGCCGCGCACCGCACGTCGTCATAGCGGCTCAGCAACCAAAAACCCCCGTGTTTGTTCGAGCGTGCCACCGGACATTCCCGCCGCAGCCTGTCGAAGGCCGAGAATGGATCGGCGACGAACGCAGGATCATGGATGTCCACGTCGTCGGGGGCATTCGGTTCGCCTGCTGTCATTGTTGCGGCCATGGGCGCGACTTGATCGAGTTGGGTTCGTTTCGAAGGCGCCTCCGACGGCAAGGAGAACCGTCGGAGGCAAGGGCGACGGGCGCCCTCGTAGGATGTGCTACTTGACGCCGAGCGCGGCCGTCACCTTGTCGACATTGTCCTTGGTGACGAGCAGCACGCCGGTGTCCAGCGTATCGGGAACAGGGCGGCCGCCATCGGCGGCGGCGAGGCCGGCGGACTTCAGACCATTGTGATTGTAGTCGTGCAGGATCTTGACAGCATAATAGATGAACAGCTCGCGGTTCTGCACCACGATGCCATCGACCCAGCCCTCCTTGGCGGTCTTGAAGAAGTCGGGCGTCTGCTCCATCGCGGTCACCTTGATGTCGCCCGGATTCTTGCCTGCTTCCCTGAGCGCAGTCACGATGCCCGCGCCGGACTCGGAGTCGAAACCGGCTATGCCCGCGATGTCGGGGTTGGCCGCCAGGATCGCGGCCGTCACCTGCGCCGCTTTCTGCGCATCGCCGCCATCGTCCTCGTTGGAGACGATGTTGTATTTGCCGCCGCCATTGGCTTCGATATAGGCCTTGAACCCGGCCACCGCCTCACGCATGTTGCCGGCGTTGATGATCGACATCATGGCCAGCTTGCCGCCGTTAGGCACCTTCTCCATCATTTTCTTGGCCTGAGCGACACCGACCTGCGTCCAGTTCGTGCCGATATAGGCGAGGCGACCGGAGGCCGGCAGGTCGCCGTCGTCGACCACGGTCGGCACGCCCTGCTCTATGCATTTCTTGACCGATTCCGTGAGCGAGGGATCCCAGCCACCGACGACGGCGACCTGCCGGCCTCCGGTCGCCTTCACGCCGAGTTCCTCCGCGATCTTCTTCATGCCGACATAGTCGTACTGCACGAAGAGCGGAAGGTTGGCCTTGTTGGAAATCCAGTAGTAGGTCTCCTTGGCGTCGGCGGGGCCAAACGAAGATTCCTGCGCGCGCGCTGGCGCCGTCACGGCCGATGCAAGCGCCGTCATGCCCAAGGCGATCAATGTCGATTTCAGCATAGAGCCCATTCCTGTTTCCTCCTGATTGGGTTCTGTTCCCAGTTTTTGCAGTTCCCCCGGCTCTGGCCGGATTTCCTCCCGTTTGGCCGCCCGATCAGGCACGGCCCGCGGTCTTGAAGCGGTCGAGCGAGACGGCGAACAAGAGGACGAGGCCGACGACCAGTCCCTGCCAGAACACACCAACCGCGTTGATGATCATGGCGTTCTCGATCAGCGCGATGAAAAGCACGCCGAGAATCCCGCCCAGTACCGTGCCCTCGCCGCCTTTCAGGCTGGCGCCGCCGAGCACCGTCGCGGTGATAACCTTGAGCTCGATGCCGACGCCGGCGTTGACGACCGCGCTGTTCAGGCGTGCCGCTCCAAGCACGCCGGCAATGCCCGCCAACGCGCCCATGATGACGAAGCCGATGAGGATCAGCCTATCGACGCGGATGCCCGACAACTGCGCGGCGCGCGGATTGCCGCCAACGAAATAGAACTGGCGGAAGAAGCGCGTGCGCGCGATCAGCCAGCCGCCAATCAGCACCAGCACCAGCATCGCCCAGAACGGCGACTGAATGCGCAGGACCGGGTCGGCGGCACGGCCATACTCAGCGAAGCTGTCCGAGATCGGCGTGACGCCCGTTCCGGCCGTCACATAGGTCAGGCTGCGGTAGATGGTGAGCGTGCCGAGCGTCGCGATCAGAGCATTGATGCCGATGCGGGTCACGATCAGGCCATTGATCAGCCCCGCCACCGCGCCGACCACGACGCCGATGAGGAGAGCCGCCTCCGCGGGCCAGCCCCACCAGCCCGAGACAACGCCTGCCCAAACGCCGGATAGCGCGAGCGTCGAGCCGACGGACAGGTCGAACGTGCCGGCGATCATCAGGAGCATCATGCCGCAGACAAGGATGCCGACCGGGGCGAGGTTGAGCAGCACGGCCCGCATGTTCGGTCCGGTCGGGAAATTATGCGGATAGACGATCGTCATCGCCAGCGCGAGCGCCACCACAAGCACGAACAAAGTCAGCTCGCGCGAATTGGCCAGACGGCGCACGATGCGCAGCGGCAAGGCTTCGCGCTGCTCGACCGGCGCCTGCGCTTCGTTGCGGGAAATTTGTGCCACGCTCATGCTCCAACCGCTTCCTTACGAACGTCCGCCACGGACGATGTGAACCGGGTCGCCAGCCGCAGGACCTGCTCTTCGGTCGCGCCTTCGCCAGCGAGTTCTCCGACGGTGCGGCCTTCGGCCATCACCACGATGCGGTCCGCGAGCGCGAGCACCTCAGGCAAATCGGAAGAGACAACCAAAAGCGCCACGCCTTTCTCGGCGAGGCCCCGCAAAAGGCGATAGATCTCGGAGCGAGCGCCAACGTCGACCCCGCGCGTCGGCTCATCGACGATAAGCAGTCGAGGCTCCATGGCGAGCCACTTCGCCAGCAGCACCTTCTGCTGGTTGCCACCGGAGAGCTCGCCGACGATCTTGTGAACGCTCGGCGTCGAGATGCGCAACTCGCTGACGAAGTTGCCGGCCAGCGCCTCGGCCTTCCTGTTGGAGAAATTGGCACCGGATGAGACCTTCGACAGGACCGTTGCGGCGATGTTGTTGACGAGATTCATTCCCAGGAACAGACCCGAGGTCTTGCGATCCTCCGGCACCATGCCGATGCCGGCGTGCTTGGCGTCCCACGGCCCCTGCGGGTTGATCGGTGCGCCTGCGATGCGGATTTCGCCGGCCCTGCGGGCTCTGGCGCCGAAGATGGCTTCACAGAATTCGCTCCGCCCTGAGCCGATCAATCCAGCCAAGCAGACGACCTCGCCTGCGCGCACGGTGACCGAGGCCGATTGCACAAGCGGCGGCGCGGAGACCTCGCTGGCTTCAAGAACGATTGGCCCTGTTTTTCGCGACGAAGCCGAGCGCGCGAGATGGACGTCGCGCCCGACCATGAGCCGGATCAATTCGTCCGTCGTGGTCTCGGCGACCTTTCGGGTCCCAGCCAGCCGGCCATCCTTCAGCACAGTGACCGAATTGCAGAGCGCAAATATCTCGGCGAGACGGTGGGAGACATAGATGACCGAAACGCCGTCCCTGGCCAGCCGGCGCACGATCTCGAACAGCTTTTCGGTTTCGGTCAGCGTCAGGGCCGCAGTCGGTTCGTCGAGGATCAAAAGCCTCAGCTCGCGCGACAGCGCCTTGGCGATCTCGACGATCTGCGCCTGGGCCGGCGACAGGAATGCCACCTTCATGGCCGGATCGATGGCAACGCCGAGTTGGGCGATGAGAGCATGCGCTTTTTCGCGCATCAGCCGGACATCGACCTGGCCGAACCATTTCGTCGGCTGCCGGCCGGCAAAGATGTTCTCGGCGACGGAGAGCTGCGGCACCAGCGAACCCTCCTGATGGACGATGCCGATGCCGAGTTCGCCGGCGGCCTTCTCGTCGAGCTCACCGAGCGCGACGCCATCGAGGCGCACTTCGCCGCCGGTACGGCTGTAGACGCCCGCGACGATCTTTCCGAGCGTCGATTTGCCCGCGCCATTCTCGCCGAGCAAGGCGCGGATTTCGCCCGGCTCAACCGCCATCGAGACATCGTCGAGCGCCCTCACGCCCGGGAACGATTTCGAAAGCTGCGAGACCTCGAGGCGCGCCACCATCTCAAGCCTCAAACGCTGAAGGACAAGGCCGGCATCGTTATGCCTTTGTCTGAAGATAGTGGGCTTGCTTGGCCTGGATCATCCAGACCATGGTGTCGTTGACCGGCGTTGGCACGCCGGCGCGCTTGCCGGCATCGACGATGGCGCCGTTGATCACCTCGATCTCCGTCTGGCGCCCGGCCTCGACGTCCTGCAGCATCGACGCCTTGCCGCCGACCGCCTTCTCTAGCAATCCGGTGATGGCCGCCCAACGTTCGTCATAGTCGAGCGAGATGCCCTGCGCATTGGCAACGGCCACGACCTCCCTGAGGATCGCGGCCATCAGCGACTTGGTGCCGTCGAAAGCAACGAGCTCGTGCGACATGAAATGCAGCAGGCCGGCGACCGGGAGCGTGCAGGCATTCAGGGCAAGCTTCTTCCACACCTCGTCGAGGATGCGTTCGGATTTCGTGGTTTCGATCTGCGCGGCGCAGAAGGTCTCGATCACCTTGTCCAGGCGCGGCGTCGTCTTGCCGCTCAGCTCGCCGATATAGGTCATCCCCACACCGGGATGCTTGACCCTGCCGGGGCCAAGCAGCGTGCCGCCATGATAGGTCAGGCCGACCAGGACCTTGTCTTCGCCGACGATGCCGGCGATGCGAGGGGCGTTGCCCCAACCGTTCTGCAGGCTGAGCACCGCTGTATCGCCCGAGATCATCGGCGCCGCTGCGCGGACCGCGGCATCGGTGTGGTAGCATTTGACGAAGTTGATGATGAGATCGACGGGCCCGACCTTGGACGGCTCCATGCTTGCGGGAACGCGGATGACCGGCTGGCTGCCGTCCTTCTCCTCGATCGTCAGGCCATTGTCGTTGATTGCCGCCACGGCAGGCTTCGACACATCGATCAACGTGACGTCATTGCCGGCGCGGGCGAGGTATCCGCCAAAAATGCCGCCCATCGCGCCGCCGCCGCCCAAAATGGCGATCCGCATGTTTCCTCGCTCCCTGACCCGCTAGGGGTGTTTTTCGGCAAAGCCGTAGCGTCGCTTCCGACCACTTGCGGAAACGCGCTTTCGGCGAACGAAACCGTTCGCCGATCCAGCCTTGTTTTGGTTTATGTTGCGGTCATCCTTGCAAGCAGTTGCATGGTTGTCAAGTATGATGGTATGAAAGGTGTATGGTCGACCCTCTCGTCATAGAACGCAAGAAGCTCTTCGAGCACGTGGCCTCGCATCTCGAGGCGCAAATCCTGTCCGGCAAACTGAAGCCCGGAGACCAGCTGCCGCCCGAGCGCGACCTGCAGATGCGCTTCGGCGTCGGCCGCCCGGCGATCCGCGAGGCCCTGATCGCGCTGCAGAAGGCCGGGCTCGTCGAGCTCACCAACGGCGCGCGAGCCAAGGTGCTGATGCCGACCGCCTCGCACATCTTCACCGGCATGGCGCCGGCGGTCCGCCAGATGCTGTCGACCGAGGAGGGCCATCGCTACTTTCAGGGCGCTCGCCTGTTCTTCGAAGTCGGGCTGGCGCGCGAGGCGGCCCGCCACGCGACAGCCACGGACCTTGAGGCACTGGCCGCCGCGCTCGAAGCCAACCGCAAGGCAATAGGCAACCGCGAACGCTTCACCTCAACCGACATCGCCTTCCATTTCGAGCTGGCGAAGATGGCACGAAATCCGGTCTTCATCGCGCTGCACGACCAGATCTCGGAATGGCTGAAGGAACAGCGCACCGTCACACTTGCCGCCAAGGGTCAGGAAAAAACGGCTTTCGAGGCGCACAAGGCGATCTATGAAGGCATCGCCGCACGCGATCCTGACCGCGCCGAGCAAGCCATGCGCACGCATCTGGAGCAGCTTGCCGTCACCTTCTGGCAGCAGCGCACGCACGATTGACGGCCATGCGGATCGGCGTCATCGGTGATGACTTCACCGGCTCGAGCGATGTTGCGAATACTCTGGCGAAAGCCGGGGCACGGACGCTGCAGTATATCGGCACGCCCCGACATCCGGCACAACCGGATATCGATGCGGCCGTCATCTCACTGAAGACGCGCTCGATCGCCGCGGATGATGCCGTCGCGCAATCGATCGCCGCGTGCCGCTGGCTGAGGGCCAACGGCGCCGAGCAGGTCGTCTTCAAATACTGCTCGACCTTCGATTCCACGCCGCAAGGCAATATCGGCCCCGTCGCGGCGGCGCTGCTCGATGAACTGGAGGCGCCGCTGGCGCTTGTCTGCCCCGCCTTTCCAGCAAATGGCCGTACCGTCTACCGGGGTCATCTCTTCGTGTGGGACAAGCTGCTCAACGAGTCCGGCATGGAAAACCATCCGCTCACGCCGATGACGGATCCCGACATAAGACGCTGGTTGGCACGCCAGACCGAGCTGAAGGTTGGCCACATTTCACTGCCGACAATTCGCTCGCACGCCCTCGGAAAGGCGGTCGCGGCCGCCGAAGCGGCGGGCGAGCGACTGATCGTCGCCGATGCCATCCTGGATGACGACCTGCTGACACTCGGTCGAGCCGCAGCCTGCCATCGTTTGGTCACTGGCGGTTCGGGCATCGCCATGGCGCTGCCGGGAAATTTCGACATGCGTCCCGGCAGCGCCTCCGGGAGCTTCCAAGGAGCGCCCGGACCGGCACTGGTTCTGTCCGGCAGTTGCTCGGCCGCGACACGGCGCCAGGTTGCGATCTACCGAGAAGAGCACCCTTCCCTGGAGTTGAACGCAGAGGCATTGAGCAAGGATGGCCATGACGTCGTGGAGCGGTCACTCGCCTTCATCGAAAAGCACAAAGACGCTGCCCCGCTGGTCTTTTCCTCCGCGGATCCGGCGGTCGTGTCGGCGGCCCAGGCACGATATGGCGCCTCTGACCTTGCCGGCCGCTTCGAGAATTTCTTCGCCTCGTTGGCAACGCAAGCGATGGTCTCCGGCTTTCGCCGCATCATCGTGGCCGGCGGCGAAACGTCAGGCGCGGTTGCCTCCGCGCTGGGGCAAGGACCGATGCGCATCGGACCCGAGATCGACACCGGCGTTCCCGCGCTGGTTCTCGATGGCCCGCCGCGGCTATCGCTGGCGCTGAAGTCGGGTAATTTCGGCGCTGACGATTTCTTCGAACGCGCTCTTAGCATGCTGGAAGGCGGCCATCGATGACACTGGAAGAACAGCAGCTTCGCGATGAGATTTGCCGCTGGGGCGACTCGATGTTCAAGCGCGGCTACACCGCCGGATCCTCAGGCAATCTTTCGGCCAGGCTTCCTGATGGCTTCCTCGTGACACCGACCAATTCCTGCCTGGGATATCTCGAACCGGCCAGGCTGTCGAAACTTGATCCCGCCGGCGTCGCTGTCTCGGGAGATGCTCCGACGAAGGAAATTCCGCTGCACTTGGCTTTCTACGAGGCCCGACCCCAGGCGGGTGGTGTCGTGCATTTGCACTCCACCTACGCTACCGCGTTGTCCTGCCTCGAAGATACCGATCCTGAGGACACGATCCCGTCCATTACGCCTTATGTCGTGATGCGGGTCGGACGTGTTCCGCTTATCCCCTACACCCACCCTGGATCGACCGACACGGGCATCCTCGTGAAGACCCTCGCTCCCGATCACGCCGCAGTGCTTTTGGCCAATCATGGTCCAGTCGTATCAGGCCGCAGTTTTCGCGATGCAGTTTTCGCCGCTGAAGAGCTCGAGGAAACCGCCAAGTTGGTATTGCTGACCAGGCAGATGTCCGTGCGGCGCCTATCTAACGATCTGGTTACGGAGCTTGATCGACGTCGAAAATCGTGAACCCGTATCCGGAGTTGGAAGAGGTCGTCGAGGCGGAGCCGCTCAGCCACAGCCCCTGCCCCGGCCTCAGGGAGGTGGCGAGCGCATTGATCTGGTTCCACTGCTCTGCCGTGAAACCCGGTCCTGGAAACTCGACCGCCGTCATCTGGTACTTCCTTGAGCATAGTCTCGCCGCCGTTGGCTTGGCCGTGCGAAGGCTCATTCAGGACCGAGGTCCAGCGGACGGGCCAGCGCGGCGTACCGCCACTCCGTCGGCGGTGGAACGGTGGCTGGACGGCGTCGACAGCCCGTCGCTGGACTTCGAGCGCCGGCTGCTGCAGGCCGAGGGCTTCTACCTTGCCCTGTGCGAGGCCTTGCTGACGGTCAGGCCGGCCGACGCAGTGCGCCTGTGGCGAGCACTGAGGGCAATGTCGAGGATCCGCTTCAACGGCGCATCGTCGATCGTCGGATATGCATCGCCCTCATAGCGACGAGCCCAAATCGTCATTGGTCGGCTGAGCATGCAGCGGGCAGTGTTAGTCGAACTAACCAAAACAAACAGAGGGGCTGACAATGGTCGCAAGTGCAAGAAGCTATTCGTGGGCGCGGTCATCTGCGCTAGCGCTCACATTGGTTCTCCCATTGGTATCGGTGGCACGCGCCGATGTGGTGATTGCCGTGGCTGGCCCAGTGACAGGGCCCTTAGCTGCCCCCGGCTCCGAGATCTTCAACGGAGCCAAGCAGGCCGCCGAAGACATCAACGCAAAGGGTGGCATCAATGGCGAGAAAATAGTCCTCTCGATACAGGACGATGCCTGCGATCCCAAGCAGGCGGTTTCTGTTGCCAACGCAATCGTGGCGGCCGGCATCAAGCTCGTCGACGGGCACTTCTGCTCGGGCTCTACAATGCCGGCATCTGATCTCTACAATGAGTCTGGCGTTACGGCGATGACGGTCTCGTCCAACCCGAAGATCACCGAGCGCGGCTATCAGAATATCTTCCGATTTGGAGGACGCGACGATCAGCAGGGGCCTGCTGGCGCCGATTTCATTCTCAAAAAATTCGCAGGAAAAAACGTGGCGTTGCTCAGCGACAAGTCGACCTATGGTGTCGGCTTGGTGGATGGGGCCCGGGCGGCTCTCAAAGCCGCCAACGCCGACATCGCGATCGATGACAGTATCAATCCTGGTGAAAAGGATTACTCGGCCGTTGTCTTGAAGCTCAAGCAAGCCAATGTCGAGGCCGTCTATTTCGGCGGCTACCACACCGAAGCCGGACTGATGGCGCGCCAGGCTCTGGATTCAAATTATAAGCTGTCGATCGTTGGCGGTGACGGACTGAACACGTCAGAGCTCGGTTCCATCGCCGGCGCCGCCGCCGAGAACGTCTTCTTCACCTTTCCACCCGATGCCACCAAGACTGCAGCAGGCAAGGAAATCGCCACCCGGATGAAGGCGAAGAACCTGAGTGCTAGCGGCTGGACCATCTACTCCTACGCTATCATCGAGGCCCTAGCGCAAGGTGTTGCCCGAGCCGGAGATCAAGACGCGGCGAAAGTCTCAGAGGCTCTGAGAGCTAAGCCAGTCAGCACTGTGCTTGGAGACATCACGTTCGACGCTAAGGGCGACAACACCAAGCCCGGCTACGTTATCTATCATTTCGTCTCGGGCACCCCGACCGAAATAGAATAGCACAGCCACAATCTGCCAGCTTCCGGCGCCGTTGGCGCCGGCCCCATCTCATCCAGACCGAGAGCAATTCTTCCATGGGACTTAATCATTCCACGTTGTTCCTTAATCGCGATGCGGTCGAGGCGGTGAACCTCGACATGCGGAGGATTATCGAAATTGTCGAGGAGGCGTTGATCGAGAAGGCGCATAACCGGGTGCAAATGCCGGCCAAGCACTGGATGGAACGCGACAACACACGCTGGTTTGGCGGCATGTCGAGCCTAGTGCCAAAGTTTGGCTATGCGGCCATGAAATGGCAGTCCGGGTCGGAAGAAAACGCCGCCAAGGGAATTCCCTATCTCACCGGTCTGCTCTTCTTGAATTCAATCGAAGACGGGCTCGTCGCCTCCGTGATGGATTCGACCTGGATCACCCAGCAGCGCACTGCCGCAGCATCGGCAGTGGCAATAAAGCATCTTGCCAATCCAGGTGAGGAAAGCTTCGGCGTCATTGGCGCCGGCGTCCAGGCGCGGAGCCACCTCGAGGCACTTGGCCACGTCATGCCCTCGCTGGGGTCCGTCGTCATTTACGACGTCAATGGTGATGCCTCGCGCAAATTTGCCAAGGTCGTTGAAGCTGCAGGTCTCGCCGCAAGGATCGTCAACACTCCGTACGCCGTGTTTGCTCAGACATCTGTTGTTATCACCTGTGGCCGCATCCAGGCTGACATGGAGCGTCTGGCCGATGCGGATTGGGTCCGGCCTGGCCTGACCACCGTTGCGATCGACTATGACTGCTACTGGAAGCCGTCGGGCCTTCGCGCCATCGACCATCTGCTTACGGATGACTTGGGGCAGATCGAGCACATCAAGCCGTACGGCTATTTCGTTGATAGCCCGAAATTCAAGGGTGAATTGGGCAGCGTGGCCGCCGGTCTGCTCGACGGCAGAAAACGGCCGGAAGACACCATCGCGGTCATGAACATGGGCGTCGCTGTCGAGGATGTCGGAACCGCCAAAGCCATCTTCGAAGCCGCACGTGCAATGAAGCTTGGTCAAGTGCTTCAGCTCTGAGCCCCGAACTGCTCATTGTCCGAAAGACTTGCGAAGATGGGGTGAGGCACCTCGGCGACGTGCAGCAAGCCTGACTGCACGAGCCATTTCCTGAGAGCTTTGACCGTCGCGCGGCGCGCCTTGCTCTGCGTGTAGCACAAGAAGTACGCAATGCCGTCGTTGAGCTGGACATCCGACATCTTGATGAGCTGGCCTTTGGCTAAGGCCTCTTCAACCAGCGAATTCCTGCCCATAGCGATACCCTGGCCAGCTTCTGCCGCCTCTATCATCATCGCTGATTCAGAAAAGCGAATGTTGGGCCGGCGCTGAGGCAGGACGACGTTGGCGACATTTGCCCAATCCTCCCAATAGGTTTTCTCGGAAAAGTGCAGGAAAGCGACTCTACCGAGGACGTCTTCGAACCTCGACGATCCCAACTCCTCAGCCAGCTTGGGAGCAATCACCGGGAACAGAGGCTCGTCGGCAAGCTTTTCGGCAATCACATCCTGCCACTTCCCATCGCCGACCCTAATTGCAATGTCGGCCTCCCCCTTGGTGAGATCCGCAAGATGGCGGTGACCGTCGATCGTCAAGTCGATCCATGGGTGCGCAAGCGCAAACTCGCCGATCATCTTGCTCAAAACCCGCGAACCATAGGAGCGCGCCATAGCGACGAGCAAGGTTTGCCGGGACCGAACATTGGTCACAGCCAAAAGGCCGCTTTGAAGCTCTGCGAACGCGCGTTGGCAATGCACAGCAAGCGCATCGCCGGCCTCGGTAAACTGCAACCCGCGCGGTGTGCGAAAGAAAAGCGGTGCGCCGATGAACTGCTCCAGCGACTTGATCTGCCGGCTGAGCGCGCCCTGCGTCAGCCCAAGTTCCTCTGCCGCCCGCACAAGGTTCAAGTGACGCGCCGCAACCTCGAAAATATGCAAGGAACGTAGCGACGGAACCTGCACGAGCAACTCGCTACGCTCCTGCCCGCTCGGCATCATTTCGGCACTTCCTCGCAACGCTTTCGCCAGCGTAACAAAATGATGCAAGGTGCGATATGAGAAAAACTCATAGCGAGCGACCGCATGATTGACGTGGTTTTAGCGGCAAAGCGCCTTAGGTTGGCGCAACGAAATAAGGCGCGCGGGCGAGCTTTTGACATTCGACTACATCATTGTTGGCGGCGGTTCTTCGGGCTGTGTCATGGCCAACCGGCTCTCCGCAAATGGCAGTCGCGTCCTTTTGATCGAGGCCGGGCGAGACACAGCCGGCGACGCAATTCCAGACGATATCCTCGACGGCAATCCAACACGCGCTTATTTCAACCCGGCCTATCAATGGCCATCGCTCAACGCGACGCCAGTCCGCGATGGCCGCAAGCCAAGCCATTACGAGCAGGCCCGTGTCATGGGCGGCGGCTCGAGCATCAATGCGCAAGTCGCCAATCGCGGCGGGCCCGAAGATTATGACGGTTGGGCCTCGAGCGGTGCCTCGGGATGGGGTTGGAACGACGTTCTGCCCTATTTTCGGCGGCTTGAAGCCGACCAGGACTTTGCGAACGAATATCACGGCACTGACGGGCCGTTGCCCATCAAGCGGGTCCGGAAATCGGAGTGGTCCGGCTTCATTCAAGCGGTTTCGCGGGCTTACGAGGCAGCCGGTCTTCCATTCAGGCCAGACTTCAACGGCACTTTTGGAGATGGCTATTCCGTTGTGCCGCTGACAAATCGCGACGGACGTCGCGTTTCGGCGGCAATCGCGTATCTGACACCTCAGGTTCGCTCCCGGAAGAACCTCACAATCCTTGCAGACACGACGGTCGAGCGCCTTACCTTTGCCGGACGCGCAGTCACGGGCGTCGATACCCAAGGTGCTTCTGGCCGACGGTCCTATCGCGCGCCGAATGTCATTGTCTGCGCGGGCGCAATTCATTCACCCGCAATCCTGATGCGGTCCGGTATCGGCCCATCGGAGCAATTGGCAAAACTCGGCATCCCCCTGGTCGCCGATCTTTCAGGCGTCGGTCAGAACCTGCAGGAGCATCCTTCGATCGCGGTGTCGGCTTATCTGCTGCCAGCCAACCGCATGTCGCCCAATGTCACCGGTCATATTCAGATGCATGCCCGATACTCGTCAGGTGTCGATGGCTGCCCTCCGACTGACATGGCCATATCCGCCGTAGCCAAGTCTGCCTGGCACCCGCTCGGCAAGCGCCTTGGTTCTCTCCAGCTCTGGGTAAACCGGGCCTACTCCACGGGCGCCGTAACGCTCAGGGACCGCGCATACATGGTCGAGCCTGGGGTAGACTTCAACTGGTTAAGCGATCGGCGGGATATCGATCGTCTGAAGGCAGGGTTCCGTTTCCTGGCGAGATTGCTCCAGCACGAGCCGCTGTCCGCGGTAGCTCTTGACGCGTTTCCGTCAGCTTGGAACCGTCGCGCCAAGCAGATCAGCAAGATCAACCGAATAAACTATGGCCTGACGTCCGTCTTGGCCACGCTCATGGATACCTCAGGGGGCTTGCGGCGCAACCTCATCAAGAATGTCATTACAGATGGCGATTCGATTGCCAGCCTTACCGCCGACGACAATCGTCTGGAGGCGTTTGTCCGGCGCAATGTCACGGGCAATTGGCATCCGACATCAACCTGCCGAATGGGCGCAGATTCGGATCCTCTCGCCGTGACCGACTCTTCCGGACGCGTTCGTGGCGTTATGGGTCTGCGCATCGCCGATGCCTCGGTCATGCCGTTTTGTCCGCGGGCAAACACCAACATTCCCACCATCATGGTGGCCGAAAAAATCGCAGACGCGATCTCGAAAGAGCACGCCTATGACTGACAGCGCCGTTTTGAAAAGCTTCATCGATGGCGGATGGAAAGATTGCGCGTCAGGCAGACGGATCGAGGTCGATGACCCATCTACTGGGAAAATCGTGTCGCTCGTCGCCGAGGCAGGCGTCGAGGACGTCGACCTGGCGGTTGCCGCGGCCCACAGAGTGTTTCGCGAACGTATCCTTGTCGACATGCATCCCTATGACCGGGGACGCTTGCTCTTTCACGTCGCCGACGCGTTGGAGGCGCGTGGTGGAGAGATCGCGGTGACCGTTTGCATGGATACCGGCAAAGCCATCGACGTAGCGCGCGAAGAAGTCGGCACTGCTGTTCGCTATCTCAGATATTACGCAGGGCTGGCGGACAAGCTCGAAGGCCGCTCGATTCCGCGTGGGGCCCATCTTGTCGACTATACCCTCAGAAGCCCGTTCGGCGTTTCGGCCCAGATTGTGCCTTGGAACTTCCCACTGGAACTAACGGCACGATCGCTGGCCTGCGCCATTGCGACCGGCAACTCGGTGGTGATCAAATCACCAGATCTTGCGCCCCTCTCCGGCCTCGAGATTGCCCGTGCATGCGAAACTGCTGGCTTGCCAGCGGGAGCGGTCAACATTCTCACCGGATATGGCCACACGACCGGGCAGGCGCTTATCCAGCATCGCGATGTTCGCCACATCGTCTTCACCGGCTCGATGGCGACCGGCAGAACGGTGCTCAAGACCGCTGCCGACAGGATCGTGCCTTGCATCATGGAACTGGGCGGCAAGTCGGCCGGTATCATTTATGCCGACGCGGACATCGATTGTGTTGTCGAGGCGGTGCGCAGCGGTTCGTTCCTCAACGCCGGCCAGAACTGCAACGCCTTTTCCCGTCTGCTGGTCGACAGCAAGATCGCTGACGAGGTTCTGGAGCGCGTAAAGTCTTGCGTCGAGGGGCTGTCCGTCGGGCCAGGCCGCGATAATTGCGACATCACACCACTGATATCGAAAAAGCAGCGGGACAACGTCGAGCGCGCCTGCGAAAACGCAATCGCACAAGGGGCCAGGGTTGTCACAGGCGGTTCCGCGCTAAGGGATCGCAGCGGCTACTTCATGGCCGGGACGCTGTTTGCGGATGTAGCACCCAGCTCTGAGCTCTTCCAAACGGAAACCTTCGGGCCCGTCCTTGCGGTCACGCCGTTCGACGATCCTTCGAACGCCGTCGAACTTGCGAACGGCACCGAACAGGGGTTGGCCGCGGGCGTTTTCACAAAAGATCTCGACCGCGCACTCTGGACGGCTGACCAACTCTGGGCAGGCCAGATTTACATCAACGGTTGGTTCGTCGGCGGGGTGGAGACGCCGTTCGGTGGAGTGAAACAGTCCGGCTACGGCAGAGAAAAAGGCCAAGAAGCGCTAGACGGCTACGTCCAGACGCGAAATGTCGGCATCAAACTCTCCCAACCGCGCTCAAGCCCTTCCCAAGCCGGCGCAATGCGGAGACACACGCTATGAAGATAACGTCGATCACTTCGATCATTACCCGCCCGCCGATCAGGCACCCCGGAAAACTTGGCGTCGGTGATCTCGTGTCGGTGGACGCCGTAATCGTCGCAATCGAAACCGATGCCGGGATTTCGGGCGTCGGAGAATGCTCACCATGGGCCGTTTTTGCCGAGAACGCATTCGCCATCAAGGCCACGATCGACAACTACCTAGCGCCAGCCCTCATAGGTGAAACCCCGTTCAACATCGAGGCGATCCTGTTGAAGATGGACGCCGCACATTACGGCTCATCCTTTGCCAAGACCGGCGTCGAAATGGCTGTTTTCGACATCGTCGGCAAAGCTCTCGACTGCCCCGTCAACCAGCTCCTGGGCGGTCTTGTGCGGGACAGGATCAGCCTGAGCTACTCCGTAACAAATCAAGAAACCCAGGCCGATCTCGAGGAAAGCCGGTGGCTTCTCGATCAGGGGTTTAAAGTTCTCAAAATCAAGACCGGCGTGTTGCCCGAGCGCGAGGAGCTTATCCGCGTCGAAGCCCTACGAAAACTCGTCGGCGACGACTTCGACCTTCGGATTGATTTCAACCAGGGTGGGCGTCGTGAGCAGATGACGCGGCTCTGCAGGCAGTTGGAGGCCTTCAAGCCAACTTTCATCGAACAGCCGTTCAAAGGCTTCGACCTCGATGCGATGGCGGCACTCTGCGCCGTGCTCGACACCCCAATAATGGCAGATGAAAGCGTGCTAAGCTGGGATCAGGGTTTCCAGGTCGCCAAGCGTCAAGCAGCAGATATTATTTCAATCAAGATTGCCAAGATGGGCGGACTTTTGCGTTCCAAGAAAGTAGCTGGTATGTGCGAAGCTGCTGGAGTTCCGTGCTATGCTGGTGCCATGTGGGAGTCCGGCATTGGTCTCGCCGCAAGCCTGCATTTTGCGTGCTCATCACCTGCAATTAAATACGGCAGCGATTTCTATACAGCCAACTATCTTATGACCGACGATCTTGTCGTTTCACCGCTCGCCGTGAGTGACGGCGCGATATTTGTACCAACCGGCCCCGGACTCGGAGTCGAAGCCGACTGGGAGGCGATCGAGCGGTACAGGGTAGCCGTGTAGGTTTGAGCAGGGCGCCGCCGAATTGGGCCCAGAGGCGATCGCAGTCCCACTTCCTCAGGCTTGTCATTCCCGGCAACCCATAGAGAACTATCGCACTACGAACGTCGTAGCCAAGCACCGATGCATTGGCGACGAATTGGATAGCACGCCCCAAACTTAAGGCGGCCATCCGGGTTTCGACTTTACTCGTAAGATCGATCACCCCGAAGATTTTCGCGTCTTCGCCTCTCGTACTTGCGGGATGTCAGGAACTGCAGCCGGCCCAAGGGCCGATGTTGTCGCAAATTGGTTCAGTTTGTCAGCACGCCTACGGTTTCAAGCCCGGGACAGATGCCTATTCGCAGTGCGTTTTCCAGATCGATCAAAACCGTATCGCCAGCAATCGGGAGCAACTTCACAGGATCAGCAAAAGTTTGTCTGACACGGGCGACAGCATGATGCAAAGCGCTACCGCGAACCGGCCGCGAATGTGCACCTCCACACCGCTCGCCGGCGGAGGATTCATGACCAGCTGTTCCTGATCGCGGCTACGAGCCTGCTACCGCCCGTCAACGCAGAAAGCCGTCGCTCTCGAAATCCTCCCAGCCACGCAGCTTAGAGCCGGCGTCATCCTCATCGCGCTTGTCGACAGCGCGCCGGCCTCTTTTTTGCGCACGCTTCAGGGCCGCCTTTGCGGAGGCGCGCCGCCGGTTCTCGGCGGCCATCGCGGCGTCCTCTTCACGCCAGACGGTGACCAGGTCGCGATCGAGCACATCTTCAATCTGTCGCGGGTCGAACACGTGGAAGGTGATTTTCCTGGCGCGGCCGCGAAGTTTCACCGTTCTGGTCCCGGCACTTTGCAAGCGGCCGTCCTTCAGCCAGCGGTGCCGTTCGACCTGCTTGATCGTCAGGATGTCCTCGACTTCGCGCGGGATCACCAGCAAGTCTTCGATGTCGTGCATGGCTTCGGACACTATCGCCGAAGCCGCTCGCACATCGGCATCGACGCCCTCTGGCAGGCGTAAGGTGAGCACGCGCGACTCGATGTGGAGCAGCTTTTTCAGCGACGCCGGCAGACGAGAGCGGACCTCGAGAAAAATGCCCCTCGCCCGAACCGACGACCCAAGCGTTGCAGACGGAGACAGCTGCCACTCCGCCATCAGTTTTGCGGTCGGGTCGATTTGTCGGTGGGTAGGCATGGCGTTAGATTGGTCTCCGGTCCAGCGCGTTTCAATAGGGCCACGCTGGCAACAATCCACACTCATCGTCGCGGCTATAGTCTGAGCGTAGTCGGATGATGGCCGTGAATGTTCTTACTTTGTTCTGTTCGAGCCGCGCCGCATAACCTATACTGGTGCCTTGGGAAACCGATTCTTCCGAGGCGAACTCAAATGACCATTCAACCTGTCAGCAAGACTCTGCGCGGCGACAAGCTCTTCAACGAGCCGACGATCACCTGCCCCAGTTGCAAGACTGACATCAAGCTTAACGAATCTCTCGCGGGGCCCCTGATCGCTGCCACGCGAGAGGAGTACGAGCAACGCATCGCTCAGACCAATGCAGCCATCGCCATCAGAGAGGAAGAACTCGAGCGCCAGCGCCATGAAGTTGCGGTGGCCAAAGAAGGCGTCGAAAGTCTCGTTGCCGAAAAGGTCATGGTGGAGCGAGCTCACATTGTCGCCGATGAGGCTCGTAAGGCCAGACGTTTGCTCTCGGCCGACCTGGAGGAACGCGACCGCAAGGTGGCAGAGCTGGAGGAAACGCTCAAAGCGCGCGATGACAAGCTCGAACAGGCGCAGAAGCAACAAGCAGAGTATCTGACGAAGCAGCGCGCACTAGAGGACGAGCGGAGAGAAATGACGCTCACGATCGAGCGAAAGGTCCAGGAGGGACTGGACGCTGTTCGTGCAAAGGCCAGGTCTGACGCTGAAGACGGTCTCAAGATGAAGATCGTCGAGAAGGAGGAACAGATCGCGGGCATGCAGCGCCAGATCGAGGATCTGAAGCGCCGCGCTGAACAGGGATCCCAACAGTTGCAAGGTGAAGCTCTGGAGTTGGAACTCGAAGGGCTAATCAGCAGTCGCTTCCCGGTTGATGTAATCGAGCCAGTGGCGAAGGGCGAGTTTGGTGGTGACGTCCTTCAGCGGGTCGTCGGTCCCGCCGGTCAGCCATGCGGGGCCATACTTTGGGAGTCAAAGCGCACCAAGAATTGGAGTCAAGGCTGGCTCGCCAAGCTGCGAGCTGACCAGCGGGCTGCAAAGGCTGACATCGCTTTGCTTATTTCTGAGATCCTGCCCACCGGGGTCGAAACATTCGACCTGGTCGATGGCGTATACGTCGCCCATCCCAAGTGCGCCATTCCAATCGCTGTTATGCTACGGCAGTCGCTGATCGAGTTGAGTAATTCCCGACTCGTGCAGGTCGGCCAGGCCTCAAAAATGGAGCTCGTCTATGGATATTTGACCGGGCCGCGCTTCAGGCAGCGTATCGAGGCCATTGTCGAGAAGTTCTCCGACATGCAGGATGACCTTGCCCGTGAGCGCAAAGCCACCACCCGACTGTGGGCCAAGCGAGAAGCGCAAATTCAGGGAGTGATCGAGTCGACAGTCGGCATGTATGGCGACCTGCAAGGGATCGCCGGAAAGGTGATGCAAGAGATTGAGAGCCTCGAAGTGCTAGCTGTTGCAGGCCCCCTCCCAGGCTGAGATCATTGCCGCGCTCGCTCTCGCAGCCGGACAGCGCTCGGTCCTTCTTGACTGTTTGTCGGTGGGCTGTGAGGCAATTGAGAACGACTGGTGGGACAGCATCTTGCGCTTGAGGCGACCACTCAAAAGACAAGGTGCTTGTGCCTTCGTCCGGTTTTTTTCGGATGGCCCGCCAGAGCTTCCCGATCCATTGGAATATCCAGGATCGCTTGAAACGCTGCGAGCTGCTCCGGGAAGTTCTGCGCAAGGTATCTAACCACCCGCACGTTCTCCATCAGGCGGTCGAGATAGGACCTCGCTGCCATCAGCTCTAACGCCCAGATGCCGCGAAAGCTGGCGCAGTGCAGGAATTCTTCATTCAGCATGTCAAACTCAGCTTCCATGGCAGCCAGTTGATCGGCTGTGACGCCGGCAAATTTCTTTCTGGGCCTGGACGGATCCGCCAACTGCGACACGGGAGTAAGTGTGCTGAGAAGCTGCGCATAGTGGAAGTTCGCCCGCTTCAGGGCGATCATCAGCTTTGCCGCTTTGAGCTGCCGTTCCGGTACCATCTTGCGCAAAGATGCGAAGACCTGGGGCGGCACAGACCAATCCTGCAAGAGATCCAGAACCTCGGGCAAAAGTCCGGTGACCAACGGCTTCGGTTCAGTGTGTGGACACGCGCTTTGCGCAGGTTGCTGGGGACTGACCCGCTCAGCCAGCGCCTTCGGCACGAACGCGAGGCCTTCGGCCGATAGCAGGCGACGGAACTGTTCCTGCTTCAACGGATTTCGCAACGCTCCAGCTATGGTCTCCAGCCGATTTCGAGGGGTCTTCGCCTCGGCCGTCATTTTGCGCGTTCTTTCGCATTCAGCCTCGTAGGTCCTGAGCAGCATGCTGCCGGAAAACCACCTGCCGGGCTCGTGCATCTTGTCCAACAGCGCAGCGTGCCTGGTCCGGCTGTTCTGCAGAACACGATCGGCGTCTTCCAGGCTTAACACTACGCGGCGCACCGTCATGTGGCGCTCCCTACGAATGCTCTCTCAGCCAGCGCAACAAGCGGATCCAACGATTGGAAAAGAAACGCATCCAGCTTCATTCCATTGTTCACATGGAAATTTCCGCTGATCTCGGCAAGTTCATGCATTGGGGCGATCAGGTAATCTCGAATGGCCAGATCGCCCGGATGCATTCTGATGAGAACGAAGATATCCGCCGCGGTCTCTCGTGCAGCCTTTGAAGACCAGCGGGGGTATGCGTTGTGCGAAACACGGCAACGCGCTATCGCGATCACCACGGTGAACTCGTCATTGATCCGGATAAGCTCCGTGTCAGGGTCGCAGGAGACGTGCCCACCTACTTTTTTGATCGCATCTTGCAGGTCTTCCATTACCCGGTAACGGATAACTTCGAGACGTTTTTTGAGATCGATGAAGTGACCCTGCCTTGGCGGCAGGCAACCGATCAGCCTGTAGGCATCAAGCACACTTCCGAAACGTGATCTATAACGCCAGCCCGATGGGCATTCGGGCGCTGCCTTAATGATTGCATGAGATAGTTTTCCATGACGGTTGTGGAGATTGCGCAGGGCCGCCAGCATCTCATCATCGCTCATACGCAGGTACAGCGATTTGACAATTTGCTGAGCCTTTTCGAACAACCTGCGGCTAACGATCGGCTCAAAAGCGTTGTCTGCCCTGACCCACTGGTCCGGAGGATTGTATACCACCTTGCTTTTGAGTTTGGTGCAGCGACGATTCCATACGTTGTTGCCGATATATTTCTCGTTGGTGAGCACACGGCGTACGCTTCCGCACTTCCATGGCCGGCCGAAGTCGTTCGCCACCCCCCGGTCATTCAGGTATCTTGCGATTTCTGTTTCAGTTTTCCGTGACCCGACAAAGAGGCGAAAGATCAATCGAACAGTTGCTACCTCCTCCGGTGGCCCCGGTACGATAATGACCCGGTCTGATTGAAGGCTTTTGTGTTCGTTGCGAGCAAGGATGACCTTCGGCCGTCCAAACTGGTCAATCATCAGGCGCCTTAGTCCGAGCCCCTGCAGGCCGCCTACGTGGAACCCCATCCCGGCCACCCGCACCTGGCCCATAAAGACCTTCTGCGACAAACTCCGGCTGTACTCTGCTGCCATGCTGCGCTTTATGGCCTTGAGCACGTCCGATCCCACGGTGCCGTCATTCCCGAATTGCTCGGCGCAAAACTCAATTCGAACGCCAGCCATCTGGCATCGATACTCGTAGGACGCGCTTTCATCGATGTTTTGAAAACGGCCCCATCGGCTCACGTCGTAGATGACGACCGTTTCAAAATCGACGAGCCCATGTTCAACGTCGAATAGCAGCTTCTTCAGGCCGGGCCGGCCTTCTATATGCAGCCCGCTTCGGCCGGGATCTTCATATGTGGCAACGATGTCGTACCCCATGACATCGGCATAACTGCGGATTGCATCCCTCTGGTTCTGGATAGAGTAGGTCTGGCCATCGGTGGACATTCGCAGGTACTGCGCGGCGCGAACCCGTCGCCTCCCCTGGGGCGGTTTGCCAGCCTCTGCAAACTTGTCCATGGTCTTGCACCGTCGTGCCGGCACTTTAAAGTAGCGGTCGATGGCCCTACGGCAAGGGGACTGGAATGCATCAATATGTCGGGCTGATCCATAAAGAGCGGACCGGCGACTACGGAGTGTCTTTTCCCGACTTTCCGGGCGTCGTCACGGCTGGTGAAACTGTTGCCGAGGCGCGTGATCTGGCGGAATAGGCCCTGGCTTTCCATATCGAAGGAATGATCAAGGACCGCGCGCCGTTTCCAAAACCTACCCCGATCGAACAGATCGAGGCGGGCCCGGACCATTCCGAACGCGCTTTCATCCTGTGCAGTTGAAGATCAGCTGACCGCGCGGATATTTACCCGCATGAAGGCCACGTTTTCGCTTTGGCAACCATGGTGTTCAACTGCCGGGAAACCGTGATTCACTTCGTGAGCCAGCGCGCCGCCGTTCCGCCGCAATGCGACCGCACTTGGCGATTCCGCCCCCGTTTTCCAGTCCCTGGGGCTTCAGAGGAGTTCTAGTGATGATTATCAAGAAGGCTATTCTGGCGGTGCTCATGACCGCAGCACTTGCCGGCTGCGAGACGCAGACCGAGGGGCAGCAGCGGGCCACAACCGGCGCGTTGCTCGGCGGCGCCGGCGGCGCGCTGGTCGGACAGGCGATCGGCGGCAACACCAAGAGCACGGTGATCGGTGCGGCGAGCGGCGCGCTGCTCGGCGCTGTCGTTGGCTCAGCTACCACGCCGCAGGAGCCGCGCGGCCGCCAGCTCTGTCGCTACCAGGACCGCTACGGCCAAATCTACACGGCACCCTGTGACGACCGCTACTACAACGGCAACTATTGATCATTGCCGGGTTCTCCGCCGAGGAGAAACCTAAAATCGCACCAGCGCGCACGTCGCGCGCTGGTGAGGCTGCAGGCCTCCAGCCGACTCCAAGCATGTCGGCCGCGGAGCGTGGCCGCAAGCTACTCGACGGCTGCGGCCAAAGCGGCGTCGCAAATCATGGTTGCGGCGCGGTTTCGCGAAGCTCCCGTTCGTTCACGTCGCGATGTTGTTCACTGGCGCCAGCGGCGCGGGAAGATTGGTCTCACCGAGCCCTCTCCGCAGCTCGATCTCGATGTCGCGGCAGATTTGCGAGATCGGCACGTCGTTGGCGTTGCCTTCAAAAGGATTGGCGCTGCTTTCGCCTACCAGGTCCAGCGACATGTAGACCCAGCCCAGCAGCGCACTGAACGGTATGGTCAGCCAGATCGAGATCCAGCCGAGCACGCCGCCCAGCTTGGCCATGTCGGCAAAGACCGGAACGACGCCGAAGGGCAGCAAGGTGCAGAAGATGATCATGAACATCGAGCTCACGATCGCGTATTGCCGGGGATATGGATTGTTCTTGATGCGATCGCAACGCGCCTGCTGGTCTTGGAAGTCGCGTATCAGCTTGATCAGCTCAGAGTAGACCTGGGCCGGGACGGCTGAGCGCTTCAGCAAGCCGTTGACCTCGGCCAATTGCCTGTCGAGAAGTTCTATCGCCGGCTGCGGCGATTTCGGCATGCTTGCGGCTTCCTCGCCCAGCAGCCTGCGCAGCTCCTCGGCAAGCGTCGTCCTGTCCTCCTGGATGTGATAGCGGCGCCGCCGGAATTCGATGTTGGCTGCTTTCGCCAGCGATTCCCAGGGCATCGGCCGCCGCAGCGAAAAGCGCAGCGCCGTCAGCCAGGCAAGATGACGGTGGATCAACTGCCGGGCGTTGGCCGCATCCATGAAATCCCGGCAGAAGCCCGACAGCATCCGGCTGCTGGCGGTGATCTGCGAAAAGGCCTGCAGGGCCTCGTTGGCGCGGGTGAAGACCTGCGAATTCTTGAAGCCGGTGACGAGCGACACCGTGGTGCCGAGCACCAGCACGATCGGAAAAACCCGCGGTCGCGGGAAGGCGGTAGGCGGCGATCGCCAACCCGCTCACCACGACCATGTAGATGACGCTGCGCCGCGACCAGAGCGCGAAATCCAGCAACCTGTAAGAACGGCCTACGTACATTCCTGAAATCCCTTACGGCATGCAAATCGCGCGACCGCGCGTTTGCGTACCATATGCGGTGGAAATCGTTTTGATAGGTCCCACGGCAAGCCCTTGGGCTCGCCAACACAAGCGCGGCAGAAGGAAAAGCTGTGCCGTCATTTTTTCCGCACTTCTCGGTGCTAGACACCCCACCGCGGCGGGCAGGAGGAGGTCGAGAATGACAAGCCTTGCTGGCGCCCTGAAGAATCGCGGCAAACACGCGGTGAAGCGGCTGCTTCGCTATGACAACCGCAACTGGCTGCGCATCCGCCAGATCGAAGCCTTTACGGTCTTCCTCGAGGCTGCCAACCGCAAGTCGCGCGACGTGATCGAGATATCGCCGGGCTGGAACCGCTATTGGCGGGCGCTGTGCCCCGACTACCGCTCGGTCAACTTCCCCGACTTCGACATCTGCAAGGACCGCACTGACGAGCAATATTCCATCGTCATCGCCGATCAGGTGCTGGAGCATGTACGGCGGCCGCAGGCGGCCGCCGCCAACATCCACGCTATGACCAAGCCCGGTGGCTGGGCGATGGTGGCTACACCTTTCCTGTTCCGGGTGCATGCGCGCCCGCACGACTACAACCGCTGGACCCCCGCGGGGCTGAAGCAGCTAATGGTCGAAGGTGGTTTCGGCGAAAGCGACGTGCAAGCGTTCGGCTGGGGCAACAAGGCATGCGCCAAGGCGCATATCGGCGGCCCGGTGCGGGCCTACGGGGTGTGGCGGGATTTGAGCAACGACGAAGAGTATCCGCTGATGGTGTGGGCTTTCGCAAAAAAGGCTGCGTAGGCGGGTGGGTCGTTCATGCCAACATTGTGCTCAATCAAACGACAGGTGACGATCGAGGCAGGAAAAGCGATGGCGCGACCGAGCTATTGAGCGTGCAGGAGGATCGATGGAGCGAGAGACGAGAGAGTTCGTCTGTCACCGACAGAGGACCCTAGTGGTTTCGTTGCGGCCGGTGGCTAGCTGCTCTCTGCACGACCGAAGATCACTGCCTTCACAGGAGTAGCGCTGCTCTCGACAGAGGTGGCCAACGTACTTAGCCGGACCAGAACCACAACGATGCTGCCTATCGACCTGCCCGCCCGCAGCGAACCCTACTATCTGGTGAGGCGGCGCGACCGAACACTTTCCCCCATTGCCGAACGCTTCTGGCAGGGCATGCAAACTCGCGCTGGCGCCATTTGAACAGAAGTCATCGCGACCGTGCCCCATTAATGGCTGGCCACTTTGCCTCTCTCATCACCGTGCACCGGTCGACCCCGATTAGACTGAGGCGCACTAGTTTAACTTGCTCGCTCTTCGTTTCGCGCGGCTCTCGGCGGTGATGCACCCTCTGGCGCGCCGCCGCGATCGCGTACCCCTCCAAACCCAAAAACCGCCCCGATCGATCAGACCGGGACGGCAATTGATTTTTGATGAAAGTGGTTGCGGGGACACGGGGACACATATTCCATCCTTTGCGGTAGCTGAAGCGAGGAGAACTTTGGGAGCCGCATTTTGCACTGATCGAGGACGCGTCGATCACGCGATGTAAGCTTTTTCAGTTTCCTTCCGTAGGTGGCCCTGACCACCCGCAGCGGAATTCGATCTCTCTCGTTTTCCACCACTGAACGGCAACCGCAGTGGCATCTGGTTGCCAGACGCCACGGTTCTCCTCGGTGGCCCACAGTCGGAATGGAAGCTTCATCGTCGAGACGGAACAGGGCGGGCAGGCTGACAAGTGGCATTCGCGTCAGGTATACGCCGATGACGCATTTCCTTGATATCATTACATCCCAGGTGACTTCCAAATGGCAGAACTGCGCACCCGTGGTCGCCCTAGACCTTGGTGTCATATTGGACGAAGGCTTCTGGCAATGCGGCGATCTCGTACTCTGGTCCGCCGCCAGGCATCCCTGAAAGAGGAGCATATTCCTACGGTGCTCAAGAGGCACTTGACTCCGGTGTTCTCATTTTGTTCACTATTGGCTCAACAAAGGAGCCAGGACCATGGCACGAAAACCGGGATACGTAGTGCCCATCGAAGCCGCGGGCGTTTTTTTCGGCATGCGCGAAACACAAAATGGTCGGTTCGTCATCGATCTGGAAGGGCAAGCAATTCTGTCGCTGCCCGGAATCCGATACGGCCTCGCGTTGAAACCTGGCGTCACAAAAGCTCAGGCCCAGAAATTGCGGGATTTGCTCAATGAACTGTGCTCCCAATACTTCGCCGGCTTTTTGGATCGGGTGAATGACGAGGAGTTTCAACAATGGCTGTTCGAAGGCTATGACATAGCCGGCTATTTGAATCCGAGCCGCCAGCTTGGGCCGGGCGACGAAATTGGCCGCGATCCCTTTGCGTATGATAGCAATTAGAAACGTGTGCAGGCGCGCCTAATGCCCTCGCGTCCATTGAGACACCTCCCGCCCAAGGCTGGCGGCCGAACCTTTCACACACCGGAGCCCAAATCCCGGTATGCGTGGCCCGCGGCCTTTTTCTCAGGGAAGTTCGCGTTTCTCAGAGAAGTTCGCGGGGCGAAGGTCATGCAGAAAGATATCACCGGCCATAGGAACGCTCTATCTAAGCGTCGTCCTTTTTTGCTTTGGCAAAGCCGCGGTCCGTTGCGATAAACCGTTCAAGCATCGGCGCGATCAAGCGCGATGGATCGGCAGATGGCTGACCGGTCTCGCGCCCAAGGATCTCTGCGTATTTCACCAAATCGCGATGCAGAGGCGCCGGCAATTCCACCGTAATCTTCACTGGCTTGTCGTCGGCGATCGTTGAGAGTTTCAACTTGGCCACTGTCAACCTCCGTAGGGCTCAAGGGCAAGGTCCCGAGTTACGAGCACCCGAACGGGGAATCCTGGTCGGATCGTAAGCGTCGGCGCTATAGCGAGTTGCCGCTGAACGACCTGCTGGCCTACCTGGCTTACACTATCGGAAGCGCCGCTGCGCAAAGCACGCACGATCTCGCTGTCTTGGTCCGACGAACCGGCCTGCCCGCCAACGCTCAGGACGGTCGACAACGCCGCGGCCTTGAACAGCTCGCCCCAGTGATAATCGACGCCGTCCTCGAGGCCGGCATAGCCTCCCGGGTCAGCGCCTGGCTGCCGCTCCAGAACGATGGAGCGTCCGTCGGGAAAGATTAGCCTGTTCCAGACAAGCAGCACGCGACGCTGTCCCGGACCAATTCCGCTATCGTATTGCCCGATGACACGAGTGCCCTGCGGGATGAGTAACGAGCGGCCGGTGGGACTGTCATAGACATTTTCGGTTACCTGGGCGCTGATCTGCCCGGGCAGGTCAGACCGGATACCTGTAATCAGCGCCGCCGGGATCACGGCGCCGGCTTGAAGTACATAAGGTGACGCCGGAGGCGCCACGTGATCTGGCGCCACGGTACGCCGGTCCGCGGCGGCGGACAGGAAGGAAAGCTGGCGATCCTGCGCATTTGGCTGGCCGTTCTGACTGGCAAGCTCGTTGCCGGCCGGGGCGGACGCCTCGGCGGTCCTGGCATCTCCTGGCGCAGTCTGGAAGAAGACGCGCGAGGTTCTGGCGGCTTCCTCGTCGGCCCGCCGGCGTTGCTCGGCTTCGTCAATCGCAGGGGTTGCGATCGAAGGTGGCACCAGGGTCTGTCCGTTGTTTTGGGCATCGAGGATCGGCCTGCCCAGATCGCCCGGCAGCGGCGGCCCAAGGACCGGACCTGCATAGTCGCGCGGCAGGCTTGCCAGTCCATCGGCGGGCGGCCTATTTGAGGTAGGGTAGATCTCTTCGCCCTGCTTGAATCTGTTAGCGTCCTGCAGGGCGTAAATCAGGGCACCGCCACCACTGAGCGAGACGACGAAGCCGAGGCCCGCGAGCATCTTGCGCGACAGACGCGTCACGCGCGGCGCCTCGGCGCGAAGCCGCATGGGTTCGACGGGCATGTCTTTCTCGTTCATGGCTGCCGCGCTCCCCGCGTCGCTGAGTTCGGCACCTCCGGCGCGGCCCAGTCGCTTGGCTTGCGCCACAGACCATCGGTTCTTCCGCCATCGATACGGACGATCCTTACCGTCTGTTGCCGCTTGCCGGCGCCAAGACGTAGTTCGGCCGCGCCGAAAAGGCGGTCGACGATCAGGACGTTCTGATAGACGCGGCTGTTGGTGATTTCGGCTTCGCCGTCTGGACCGATGACGAAAATCGGTGGCATCTCGCCTTGAACGATGCCGCGCGGGAACGCGATATAGACTCTGCGGCCGTCGTCAAAGGCGCTCACCGGCTTCCAGGGCGGGCTGTCGCCTGTAAGGCCGTAACGATAGTTGCGCGCCCTAAAGTCCGGTATGATCGGCGTCGTTGCGGCGGTCTGCAGAATCCCCGCTTTCGGGGCCGGATAGGACCACGCGACGGCGGGCATGTATGGCTTGGCGCCTGACCGCAGCTCAAGCATATAGCTGCGCCGGTCCGTGGCGATGATGAGGTTCGTCGTGATGTCGGCCCGCGAGGGTTTCACCAGGACGTGGACACGTCGGCTAGTGCCGGACCCGCTTTCGGTGTCGCCGATGATCCAGCGCGCGGTGTCACCGGCCGCGATCGGCCCGTCGCCGGTCAGGCTCTCGCCAGGCTCGAGCGCGATGTCGGTAATCTGGCCTGGGGCGGCATAGACCTGGTAGAGCGCGCCTTCGCTCCATGGATAGATCTGAATGGCGTTGTAGTAACCCTCCCGGCGCGGCTCCACGCGCGCCGCCGCGTTTGCGTTCTCGACGCGCGCGGCCGGCGTTTGGGCGATGGCGCCGCCCCGCGTGGGAGCCCAGCCTGGTGGCACGCGAAGCGGTTTCGGCCTTTGGTCCGTCGCCGCGGCCGGAGCGGCCGGCAAAGGCGGAACATAGGAATCATAGCTGATTTTCGGGGGCTTCTTCAGCGGCATGGCGCAACTCGCGAGCAGCGTCGTTCCCGAGACCAGCATCGCCGATAGCAGGTATCTTGCGGGAACCTTGGCGGCGACAACATGCAAACTCAGGCTCATTGGCTCATCTCCCGCGACCAGTTGATGGCGTTGACATAGATGCCGAGCGGGTTTGCGCGCAGCCGTTCGGCATCGCTCGGCGTCTGCATTACGATCGTCAGGATCGCCGTCCAGCGCTCGGTCCCCGAAAGCTGGCCGTTCTCGTACTTGCGCTCGCTCCAGGCGACGCGGAAGGAGTTCGGGGAGGCCCGGATGACCGAGGAAATCTCCACCGCGACTTGGCTCTTGCCGACCCTGGAAAAAGGGTCGTTGGCACGAGCATAGTCATTGAGGGCCGCCGCGCCCTGGTCGGTCGTCCATTCATAGGCGCGCAGCCAGTCCTGGCGCAGGATGACAGCGTCAGCGGGAATCGAGCGCACCTGTTCGATGAATCGGGCAAGATGCCAGGCGATCTGCGGATCGGTCGGCTTATAGCCGGCGATCGCGGGCGCGGTCGCCTGGACCTCGCCCAACCTGTCGACCTGCACGACCCAGGGCACGACGGTACCGCGGGCCAACTGCCAGACGAGGGAGGCGGCAAGGCCCGCCGACAGGATCAGCGATCCGAACGCCATGGCGCGCCAGTTCCGGGCCTGCACGCGGGCGGAGCCGATGCGCTCGTCCCAGATCTGCTCCGCCTTCTGATAGGGTGTCTCCGGTCGAGGGATCTCGCCGTAGTGGACGGCGGGGCGCCTAAAGATGTTCATGGGTCATTCGCCTTCAGAAAGAGAAATCGAAGCTCCGCCGCCATGGCTGTCGCCGCCGCGCACCGCGTGGGCGGCAGTCTGGGCGCCATGGGACAGGCGATGAGAGCGCTGCAAGCGTCTGGCCCATTCGGGCTGTCCTTGGGTGCCGGACGGCTTGCCCGCGCCGGGCGCAGGAGCTGCGGCTGACGCGGCAACGCCCCCGATCGTCCCCATCGTCGACGAACCGCCGGTGATTTCAGCGGCGGAACTGGCGCCGGAGGCGAAACTCGACTTGAGCGATTGACCGGTGCTTGCAGCGGCGCGCTTGAGTGGAGAGGCTGCCGCCAAAGCGCCAGCGCGCGCAATGCCGCCCAGGCCGGAGGCGATTCCTGCCGCGCCTGGCTGACCGGCGGCGGCAAGTGTGTAAGCAGCCGAGCTGCCGCCGGCGAGCGACGCCCCGCCACGTGCGGCCGACGCCGCCCCCGAAAATGCCGCTGTCCCGCCTCGCGCCGCCAGGCCGGCCGCGCCGTAGCTTGCGAGCGCCATGCCGCCCGCGGCAAGGCTAGTGCCAACGGCAGCACCTGCGCCAAGCTGCGGTCCACCCGCGACGAGGCCGTTGGCGATGCCGGGACCGAAGATGCCGAGGCCAAGCAGCGACAGCGCCGCCAGCACGATCGCCATGGCCTGGTCGATGGTTGGGTTCTCGCCGCCGAAGCCTTGGGTGAATTGGCCGAAGAGCGTCGATCCGATGCCGATCACCACGGCAAGCACCAGAACCTTGATGCCGGACGAGATGACGTTGCCGAGCACTCGTTCGGCCATGAAGGCCGTCTTGCCAAAGAGGCCGAAGGGGATCAGCACGAAGCCGGCCAGCGTCGCCAGCTTGAATTCGATAAGCGTCACAAAGAGCTGCACCGCCAGGACGAAGAAGGCGAGCAGGACGAGCGCCCAGGCAAAGAGCAGGCAAGCGATCTGGATGAAGTTCTCGAAGAAGGAGACGTAGCCCATCAACCCGGAGATCGCCTCAAGCAATGGACGTCCCGCGTCGAGTCCGGTTTGCGCCACCTTGCCGGGGTGCAGCAGGTCCTGTGCCGAGAAGCCGGTTCCACTCGCCTTGAGGCCAAGGCCGGAGAAACTCTCGAAGACGATTTGCGCCAGGCTGTTCCAGTTCGAAATCAAATAGGCGAAGACGCCGACGAACAGCGTCTTCCTGACCAGCCGCGCGAGGATGTCGTCATCGGCGCCCCAGCTCCAGAAAAGCGCGGCGAGCGTTACGTCGATCACGATCAGCGTGGTGGCGACGAAGGCGACCTCGCCGCCGAGCAGGCCGAAACCGCTGTCGATATAGCGGGTGAAGGTCGCCAGGAATTGGTCGATGACGCCGGTATTGCCCATCTATCGGGCCTCGCGCAGGGCAGTATCGGGCGACTGCAACAAGGTCGGCTCGCTTGTCGAACTTCCCGACGGCTTATCGAGACCGAGGAAGCGATCGCGCTGTTCGGCCCACAGTCGCGCGCATCCATCGTCACGCAGGGCGGCCTCGCCGAGGATCTGGCAGCGGCGCAGCCCATCGCGAGCCGGATTTGGCATCGCGGCGGCCGGTGCGTGTGGCCCCTCCCCCACCGACTCTCCCCCCTTCCGGCTTATCTCGAGCGCGGTCGCCGTCACGGCGACCGCGACGAAGACGACGGCCGCGACGCGAGCGAGGGCTTTGCCGTCCATGGCCATGAGCTCAGCGGTTGAACATCTGAACGTCGCCGGCCTGGTAGCCGGAGCCAGGGGTCAGGAAGCGGCGGCGTTGCTCGCGGCCCTGGTCGACCGCAGCGGCGCGTTCGGCTTCGGTCAGCGCCTGGGCGCGACCATTGGCGGCCACCACGGCGGTCAGGTCGGCAAGCTGCTGGCCCTGAAGCGCAAGCAATTGATTGCCGGCCTGCGTCGCCTGCAGCGCACCGGTCGCAGACTGGCTGGCGCCGACCAGCGCCGACATCTGCGCGCGGCTGGTCTCAATGTTTCCGACGACGCCCGCCTGGACGCGCATGGCGTCCTGAAGACTGCCGACCGTGTTTTGCCAGCGCGAGCGCGCCTCCGTCACGAGCTGCTGGTCGGAAGCAGAAAGCGAGACGTCGCCATATTGCTGCTGAAAGGCCTTGTCGACCTGCTGGACGTCGAAGGCGATGTTCTGTGCCTGCCCGAGAAGCTGTTGCGTGCGTTGCACCGACCGCTGCAGTTGCTGCAGCGAGGACAACGGCAGGCTCGCCAGGTTGCGCGCCTGGTTGATCAGCATCTGGGCCTGGTTCTGAAGCGAGGTGATCTGGTTGGTGATCTGCTGCAGCGAACGCGCGGCCGTCAGGACATTCTGGGAATAGTTCGATGGATCGAACACGATGAAGGCATGGGCTGGGGCCGTCATCATCGGCGTGATCGCGAGCGGAGCGGCAAGCATCGCTGCGACCAGAAGAAGGGCGCCCGGCCGGCTTTGACGAACAGTCATGGTTGGGGATCCTTTTCAGGTTGGGGAACAGTGAGGTTGGGAATGAGGTCGGCGGCCCAGCCGACGTCGCGTGCACGCAGCCAGGCCGCCAGGAAGCCGTCGCGGCCATGCTCGGCGACGATGCCGCCGATCAGGGCCTGATCGCTCTTCGAGGACGCGGCGCAAAGTGCGAGCCCGACCTCGGACAGGCCGAGCTCGAAGAGCCGGTTGCCGCGACGGGACTGGCAGTAGTAGTCACGCTTCGGCGTCGCACGCGCCAGGAGCTCGATCTGGCGGTCGTTCAGGCCGAAGCGGCGATAGATGGCGGTAATTTGCGGCTCGATCGCGCGTTCATTGGGCAACAGCAGCCGGGTCGGACAGCTTTCGATGATCGCCGGCGCGATAGCCGAATTGTCGATGTCTGCGAGTGACTGGGTGGCGAAGACGACGCTGGCATTCTTCTTGCGCAGCGTCTTCAGCCACTCGCGCAACTGCCCGGCAAACGCGTCATCGTCCAGTGCAAGCCAGCCTTCGTCGATGATGAGTAGCGTCGGGCGACCGTCGAGCCGGTCGCCGATGCGATGAAACAGATAGGAAAGCACGGCCGGCGCCGCCGGCGTGCCGACCAGCCCCTCGATTTCGAACGCCTGCACGGATGCTTGGCCGAGGTGCTCGGCCTCGGCGTCGAGCAGCCGGCCGTGAGGGCCGCCAACACAGTAGGGACGAAGCGCCTGTTTCAGGTCATTGGCTTGCAGAAGCACGCTGAGCCCGGTGATGGTGCGCTCCTCGACCGGAGCCGAGGCGAGCGAGGTCAGCGCCGCCCAGATATGCTCCTTGGCGTCCGGCGTGATCTGGACCCCCTCGCGCGTCAGGATCGCGACGATCCAGTCAGCCGCCCAGGCCCGCTCGTATGTGTCGTGGATGCGCGCGAGCGGCTGGAGTGAAACGGAAGCGTCCATGCCTTCGGTGAGGTGACCTCCGAGATCGTGCCAGTCGCCGCCCATTGCGAGCGTTGCCGCCCGGATCGAGCCGCCGAAGTCGAAGGCGAAGATCTGAGCATTGCGGTAGCGGCGGAATTGGAGCGCCATGAGCGCCAGCAGCACCGACTTGCCGGCGCCGGTAGGGCCGACGACCAGCGTGTGCCCGACATCGCCGACATGAAGGACCAGCCGGAACGGGGTCGAGCCTTCGGTCTTGCCGTAAAGCAAGGGAGGACTGACCAGATGCTCGTCCCGTTCCGGCCCCGCCCACACGGCAGAAAGTGGGATCATGTGGGCGAGATTGAGCGTTGAGATCGGCGGCTGACGGACATTGGCATAGGCGTGCCCAGGCAAGGAACCGAGCCAGGCGTCAACGGCGTTGACGGTCTCGACGATCGCCGTGAAGTCGCGGCCCTGGACGACCTTTTCGACGAGGCGCAGCTTCTCGTCGGCCACGCGGGGGTCACAATCCCAAACCGTGAAGGTCGCGGTGACATAGGCCATGCCAGCCATGTCGGCGCCGAGCTCCTGCAGCGCCGTGTCCGCGTCGGCCGCCTTGTTGGCGGCGTCGGTGTCGAGGAGTGCCGATGCCTCGTTGGTCATCACCTCCTTCAGGATCGAGGCGATGCTCTTGCGCTTGGCGAACCACTGCCGCCGTATCCTGGTCAAAAGGCGGACGGCGTCGACCTTGTCGAGCAGGATCGCGCGGGTCGACCAGCGGTAGGGGAAGGCCAGCCTATTGAGGTCGTCAAGCAGGCCGGGTGTCGTGGCGGTCGGGAAGCCGACAATCGTCAGCACGCGAAGATGCTTGTCGCCAAGCCGCGGTTCGAGCCCGCCGGCGAGCGGCTCGTCGGCCAGCAGCGCATCGAGATAGATCGGCGTCTCTGGGACGCGCACCCGATGGCGTTTGGTCGAGATGGTCGAATGCAGGTAGGTCAGCGTCTCGCCGTCATCGAGCCAGCGGCATTCAGGCATCAACCCGTCGAGCAGGGACAGCACGCGCTCGGTCCGGTCGACAAAGGCGCGCACGATCTCGCCCGGATCGGCGCCCGACTGGCCGCGACCCTCATAGAGCCATCCCTCGGCCCGCGTGGCGTCTTCGGGCGGCGACAGGAAGAGGAATGTGAGAAAGTAGCTCGATACGAAATGAACCCCTTCCTCGTCGAAGTCGGCTTTGCGCTCGGCATCGAGGAGGCCGGAAGCCGCATCGGGGAACTGGCTCTCGGGATAGGAAGCCGCTTCGTGCCGCTGCGCCTCGACGAAGATGCTCCAACCCGAGCCGAGCCGGCGAAAGGCATTGTTGATGCGCGCGGCCACCGCGACAAGCTCCGCCGCGACGGCGGAGTCGAGATCTGGCCCGCGAAACCTCGCGGTGCGCTGAAAGCTGCCGTCCTTGTTGAGCACGACGCCCGGCGCGACCAGTGCCGCCCAAGGCAGATAATCGGCAAGTCGGGCAGCCGTCCGGCGGTATTCGGCAAGGCCCATCATAGCGGCGCTCTCAAACCGTCAGATGCCCGGGCAGCCGCAGGTGCCGGCGTCCGACTTCGAAAAAAAGCGGATCGCGCCTCGCGGCCCATACCGCCGTGAAATGTCCGATTGCCCATATGAGAAGACCAACCAGCCAGAGCCGCAGCCCAAGACCGACCGCGCCCGCCAGCGTGCCATTCAGGATCGCGATCCCGCGCGGCGCGCCCCCGAGCAGGATTTGCTCGGTCAAGGCCCGGTGGACGGGCACCGTCCACCCCGGCACCGCGTCGAGCTGTTCGAAAGCGGTTGTCATCAGATCAACGCTCCGCCGCCGAAGGAGAAGAACGACAGGAAGAAACTCGACGCAGCAAAGGCAATCGAAAGGCCAAAAACAATCTGGATCAGCCGCCTGAAGCCGCCCGAACTGTCGCCGAAGGCCAGCGTCAGGCCGGTGACGATGATGATGATGACGGCGATGATCTTGGAGACGGGTCCCTCGACCGACTGCAGGATCTTTTCGAGCGGCTGTTCCCACGGCATCGAGGAACCCGACGCGTAAGCGACCGGCGCGACGACGAGGTTGAAGGCGATGGCGGCGCTGACTGCAGCCAGGCTGCCGTGGCCGCGCGCAAGCAGGCGGATCATGAAATTTCTCCTGTGTTGATCGGGGTAGCTTCAGCAATGCGGTAATCGCCATCGGGGCCTAGACCCTCGACCCTGACCAGCTCGACGAGCCGTCGCGCGGCGCCGCGTCCGGCGAGCACGGCGACAAGGCCGATCGTGTCGGCGATCAGCGAACGCGGGACAGTGACGACGGCCTCCTGGATCAGTTGCTCAAGGCGGCGCAGCGCGCCAATGCCGGAGCCAGCATGAAGGGTGCCGATGCCGCCGGGATGCCCGGTGCCCCATGCCTTCACGAGGTCCAGCGCTTCGGCACCTCGCACCTCGCCGATGGGAATGCGATCGGGCCGCAGGCGCAGCGACGAGCGAACCAGATCGGAAAGCGTGGCAACGCCATCCTTGGTGCGCATTGCGACGAGGTTGGGAGCCGCGCATTGCAGCTCGCGGGTGTCCTCGATGATGACAACCCGGTCCGTTCCTTTGCCCACTTCGGCGAGCAACGCGTTGGTCAGCGTCGTCTTGCCAGTCGACGTGCCGCCGGCCACGAGGATATTTGCCCGGCCAGCAACCGCGGCGCGCAACATAGCGGCCTGGCCAGAACTCATGATGCCCGCGGTCACATAGTCATCGAGCGTGAAGACGGCGACCGCGGGCTTGCGGATCGCGAAGGCGGGTGCTGTGACCACGGGCGGCAGCAGGCCTTCGAAACGCTCGCCTGTTTGCGGCAACTCGGCCGAGACGCGCGGGGAGCGGGAATGGACCTCGGCCCCGACATGATGGGCTACCAGGCGCACAATCCGCTCGCCGGCGGCAGGCGCGAGCATTTCCCCCGTATCCGCCAAACCTTCCGAGAGCCTATCCACCCAAATCCGACCATCCGGGTTCAGCATCACTTCAACGACCGCGGGATCGTCGAGGAACCGGGCGATGGCGGGTCCGAGCGCGGTGCGCAGCATGCGCGAGCTGCGCGCGTGTCCTTCGGTATCGTTGTGCGAGATAGCCATCCTGTCCCCGTAGGATCGGAATTCGTCGAGCGGTTCCCGGTCGGGGATGATCAAGAGAGGTCTGGGGCGCTCAGATTCAACCGGTGTCAGCTGTCAATCGTAGCGTAGCGCGCAATGACCGGCGAACGGCGGCGCCAAAGACCGTGGCGCCCTACGGAGACCTACTGACGACTTCGCCGCGACGTCCGGAATATGAATAATATGAATACCCGCAATAAAATGTACATGTTTATTGACACGCGAGTCTCGCCGGGTTTATGAGACAACCTCGATGGCCTGCCGGTGCAGGCGATCAAATTTTCATGGTGCGGAGGATTGCCATGACGTCCGGTCCACGGGGCGCGATTTCTCAGCGCAAACCCGCTTTCCCCTGGCACGCCGAAACAATACTGACATCGTCGTCACCCGCGTCAGCAAAAGGCGGTGGCGCCCCGTGAGCATGCTCGACATCTTGTTTGGCATTCTACAAGGGCTGGGTACCACCGCAGAGGTCACGGCCTACGCCCTGGTCTTTGCGGTCCCCTTCGCCATCGTTTTCGGCGTCGCGCAGTTTCTGACCGTCGGCATGACCCGATTTCTGGTTACCGCCGTGATCGAATTCTGGCGCAGCTCGGCCGTCGTCGTCCTGCTTTTCGTCTTTTACTACGTGCTGCCGGTGCTCGGCGTCACGCTTTCGGCGATGACCGTCAGCGCGTTGGTTCTCGGTCTCAACACCGGCGGCTATGCCAGCCAGGCGGTGCGCGCCGGGCTGCAGTCTCTTCCTGCCGGCCAACGCGAGGCGGGCATGGCGCTCGGCCTTTCGCGACCGGCGATCCTGCTCCTGATCGAGCTGCCGCAGGCGTTGGTCGCAATGAGCCCCACCTTCGTCAACAACCTTATTCAGCTCGTCAAAGCGACTTCCCTTGTCTCGTTGGTCACGCTGACGGACATGACCTTCCGCGCAAAGGAAATCTCGCAGACCGAATACGATCCGGTCGCAATCTATTCGGCGCTATTGCTTGCCTTCTTCTTGGTCTGTTACCCGATTGCGCTTGCCGGCCGTTGGCTCGAGGTGCGCGTCAATCCCGAAAAAGGGCTTTCTCGTGGGATTTGACTTCCACTTCGCGCTCGCAAGCATCCCGACGATCATCGGGGCGATCGGGGCGACGCTCCTCGCCACGGTCTTGAGCTGCATTGGCGCATCGGCGATCGGCTTCATGTTCGAGATGATCCGCCGCGGCGGCGGTGCGCTTGGTTTCGCGGTTCGCTTCCTGATCGACTTCATCCGCTCGACGCCGGTCCTGGCCTGGCTCTATTTTCTCTATTTCGTCCTGCCCGTCTACGGCATCCGGCTTAGCGCCATGACAGTGGGCATACTAGGGCTCAGTCTGTACTACAGCGGTTATCTGGCGGAGGTGTTCAAGGCGGGCATCGATGCCATTCCGAAGGGCCAGCAGGAAGCAGCCAGGGCTTTGTCGCTCAGCCCCCGCGACACGGTCATTTTCGTCATCGCACCGCAGATGCTGCGCAACATCGCCGCCCCGCTCGGCAACTATCTGGTATCGATCCTCAAGGCGACGCCCTATCTCGCCGTCCTGGCCGTGCCGGAAATGCTCGGACGCGCCTTCGATATCGCTTCCGAGACCTATCGCTACGCGGAGCCGCTGACCGTCGCCGGCATCCTGTTTCTGGCCCTGGCGCTGCTTGTTGCTTACAGTGTGAAGCGCATCGAGCAGCGCCTGCTTGCACCTGGACGGCGCTGATGCTCGCTCAAGCCCCACATCCAATCTCAGCCGTTGAATCCCTCCCCCTTGTGCGGATCGAGGGCCTCAACAAGTGGTTCGGCGCCATACACGTTTTGAAAAACATCGATCTAACGGTGCGTCCGGGCGCACGCATCGTCGTTTGCGGGCCGTCCGGCTCCGGCAAGTCGACGCTGATCCGCTGCATCAACGGTCTCGAGCCTTTCCAAAGGGGAACGATTCAGCTCGAAGCGATAACCCTCGGGAACGACGCCCGCGATACCGCGAGGGCGCGCCGACAGACAGGTATGGTGTTCCAGAGCTTCAATCTCTTTCCGCACCTCACGGTGCTCGCCAACTGTACCCTGGCGCTCCGCCGGGTCCTCTTGAAATCGGCGCGCGAGGCCGAAGAGATCGCCATGCATCACCTGACGGTGGTGCGCATTCCCGAAAAGGCGCGGAGCTATCCCGCCCAGCTCTCGGGTGGTCAACAACAACGAGTGGCGATCGCACGCGCTCTCTGCCTCAACCCCCGTATCATGCTGTTCGATGAACCCACCTCGGCGCTCGATCCTGAAATGATCAAGGAAGTGCTCGACGTCATGATAGCGCTGGCGGGAAGCGGCATGACCATGGTCTGCGTGACCCATGAAATGGGTTTTGCGCGCGAAGTCGCGGACGAGATCGTTTTCATGGACGAAGGCCGCGTTGTAGAGCATTCCTCTTCCAAAGATTTTTTCTCTAGAGCCGCTCACCCACGCGCCCGGCTGTTCCTGGATACTATCCTGAGCCATTGAGGACCGAGGCGTGTCGAGGTCGCGGGCACCCGCGGCGCATGCCCGTCAATCCGGCAAATTGGATTCGGTGTCGGAAACGCCGCGCAGGTCACCACTCCGGCGCGAACGCGTAGCCGGCCGAGCGGACGGTCCGGATCAGATCGCTTCCCACGGAAGCCCGAAGTCTTTTGCGCAGTCTGGCTATATGGACGTCGACCCCCCGCACGTCGGTTGCCGCTGCATGTTCAGGCCAAGCAGTCGCGACCAGTTCCTCGCGGCTGAACACCTTGCCAGGCTGCGCCAAAAGGCTGCGCAAAAGCTTGAACTCGATCGGTGGCATCGCGATTTCTTTTTGCTTGAAGAATGTCCGGTGAGTCTGTCGCTCCAGTCGGAAATCGCCCTGCATCAAATCCCCCGACTCAGTCTCGCGCGAGGATTTCGAAATTCCGGCTTTGCCGTGCAGCCAGGTCAGAAGTTGTTCAGGAGCAAACGGCCTTGAAAATATCTCGTCGACGCCAGCCTTGATGAGGTCCAGGTGCAGCTTGCCGGAACGAGGCGCCACCAAACCTGCGAGGGGCGTTGCCATTGTCGCTTCGGATGACTTCAGCGCTATGCATTGCTTGGCGATTGCGCGATCGCCCGGATGACAGTCCAGGATGACGGCAAGCGGCGCTGCGGTCCTGATGGCGCGCGCAATCTCCTTGTCCGCCGTGATTAGCCGCGTTTCGAAGCCGGCCACGGAAAGGATGTGCCCGAAAACCAGAAGGAAGTCCGGGTCCTTCGAAGAGATCAGGACCAGCGGTTTCATTTAGCCCACCAACCGAGTTTGACGATCATAGGCTGACTACAGCGCAATTGGGCGCGATGACAATATCCCCTGGGTTCTTTGAATCGCCACAAGCGCACGCCGCGGAGGAAGAAACTTGCCCCGAGATCGCAAAGGAACCTTGGCAACGAGTTCGATCGCTTCAGCCGGGAGTATGGGACTATCGCGGAGAGGAAGCAGGCCGGCCGGCCCTGATTTATGACGGAATCTCAAACCGGATTAGCATAACCATCAGGAGCGTTCACCCTGCCGATCGGCCGCAGGCCGCGAGAAAATCCTCTCCAGCGCCCAGCATAAAGTCCTCGCGCTAGACCCTCCTGAGAAGTCGGGCCTCGCGCAGCAGCGAGTTTGCATCGTTGCCAATCAGGTCGATTAGCTCACGTGCTTGGGCTTCGGTTACCCCAGTTTCCCGCGTGAGGAATTGCACCCTGAATTCCATCTGGGCCCGCGCGCGCTCGACAAACTCTTGCTCGGTTTCGGCCATAGGAAAGTCCCCAGTCGGTCGCAACGCAGCTGGGGGCAGACTGGTTCCAACGAAAAGCCAATCGCAGCCAATCGGCGTAAGATACGGGCTCCCACGATTTCTAGCGGCTAAGACCCGTGGGGACCAACCGCCGACTGCGTTCCGGTCCCCTCAGCGTCAGCTAATGTGGAACTTTCCCCAGATGGCGGCTGTTCTCCCTGACGAGGAGGAACAGCCATGGCAGACGACAAAAACAAGCGCGCGTGACCGCGACCGAGTGTCGGCGGATGAGGATTATGAAGTGCGCCATTTCGCCAACAAGGTTGGGCTGACGATCCAACAGGTCCGCGATCTGATCCAACAGCGCTGCAACGATCGGAGCACGCTAGAACGCGAGGCGGAGAAGCTCCGGGGATGACGAAGCTGTCGGACGCCATGCCATCCACCTCGATTAGGAAAACAGAATACGATCGATCAGAACGCCACTTTTGTTTCGGGGCTGCGAACCTATAAACGCCCTCGTGAAGGTGACAGCGACTTACGATTCGGCGGCGGGCACATTCACGCTGGAGAAAGGCATATGGCGAAGGACGTTCCCGATCGCCGATTTGCCGAATTGGATACGCTTCTATCGTCAGCAGCAGGAACGATATCCAACACACGCTGCGCAATACGCGGCCGATGTGGAGGCGCTTGAAGCACTGGCGGCCGAACTCCGCAACCGGTCTTGTGCCTGATGCTGCGGTCGAAAGCTGCAGGCCGTGCAGGCGCCCGGTCAGTTAGGCGCCCCGGTCCTGTTTCGCCTGGCGCCTATCGATCGCAACCTGGAGGCGGATCGCCGCGAGCAGGATGCTTATCAGAATTGGGTCGGTTGC
>NZ_VFUA01000046.1 GCF_006440735.1 Mesorhizobium sp. B2-7-1
GGCATGGCGGCAGTCCAATCTCCCCCCTTGCGGGGGAGATGGCCGGCAGGCCGGAGGGGGGTGCCTGGGCGAAAACCGATCATCCCTAGTTCCCCTCGAACACCGGCTTTTCCTTGGCCACGAACGCCTTGTACGCCCGCTCGAAATCGCCGGTCTGCATGCAGATCGCCTGGGCCTGCGCTTCCGCCTCGATCGCCTGGTCGAGGCCCATCGACCATTCCTGGTTGAGCTGCGTCTTGGTGATGCCATGCGCGAAGGTCGGACCGGAGACGATGCGCGCCGCCATGTCGAGCGCATCGGCTTCGAGCGCTGCCGCATCCACCAGCCGATTGTAGAACCCCCAGCGCTCGCCCTCCGCCGCGCTCATGGTGCGGCCGGTGTAGAGCAGCTCGGCCGCGCGGCCCTGGCCGATGATGCGCGGCAGGATCGCGCAGGCTCCCATGTCGCAGCCGGCGAGGCCGACGCGGGTGAACAGGAAAGCCGTCTTCGCCTCTGACGTCGCGATGCGGATGTCGGAACTCATGGCGATGATCGCGCCGGCGCCGACAGCCACGCCGTCGACCGCCGAAATGATCGGCTTGCCGCAATTGAGCATCGCCTTGACGAAGTCGCCGGTCATGCGCGTGAAGGCGAGCAACTGCTTCATGTCCATCTTGACCAGCGGCCCGATGATGTCGTGGACATCCCCGCCCGAGCAGAAATTGCCGCCATTGGGCAGGAACACCACGGCGTCGACATCCTCGGCATAGACGAGGTCGCGAAACGTGTCGCGCAACTCCGCATAGCTGTCGAAGGTCAGCGGGTTCTTGCGCTCCGGCCGGTCGAGCCGGATTTTCGCGACCCTGCGTTCGACCTCCCAGAGGAAATGCTTCGGCTTGAGCTTTGCCATGGCGCTCATTCGCGTCCCTCCCAATTGCTGCGGAACGATTTCAGCATGCCGGTCAGCCGCCTTGCTTCGTCCTCGCTGACAGTGCCGAGCAGCTCGCCGACCCAATTCTCATGCGCGGCGGCGATCGCGGCGAAAGATTTCGAACCTTCCGCGGTCAGCCGCACCATCGAGGTGCGGCGGTCGCCATTGCGGCGCGCGCGGGTGACGAGCCCTTCGGAAACCAGCCGGTCGACGATGCCGGTGACATTGCCGTTCGACACCAGCAGGAAGCGCGACAGGTCGCTCATCAGCATGCCTTCCGGCGAGCGGTAGAGCGCCGCCATCACGTCGAAGCGCGGCAGCGTGGTGTCGAATTCCTTCTTCAGCCGCTCGCGCAGCTCGGCCTCGATGGTGCGCGAGGCGCGCAGCAGGCGTATCCAGAGCCGCAGCCTCTCCTTGCCGGGGCCGGTGGAGGTCGGTCCCGCTACCATGTCTCGCCTCCCGAGACCGAGATCGCCTGTCCGGTGATCGATCGCGCGGCGTCGCTGCACAGCCAAAGCACCGCCGACGCGACCTCTTCGGGTTGGATGAACCGCCCCTGCGGATTCGTTGTTGCAAGACTTGCACGGGCGTCCTCCGCCGAGCGGCCGGTCTTCTCGACGATGCGCGCGATGGACTCTTCAAGCATGTCGGTTTCGACGAAGCCCGGGCAGACGGCGTTGACCGTCACGCCTGACTTGGCGGTTTCGGCGGCCAGCGCCCGCATCAGCCCGACGACGCCATGCTTGGCGGCGACGTAAGGCGCGACATAGGCATAGCCCTTCAGGCCGGCGGTGGAAGCGACGAAAACGATCCGACCTGTCTTCCGCGCCTGCATGCCGGCCAGCGCCGGCTTCACCGTCAGGAAGGCGCCGGTGAGGTTGACGTCGAGCGTGCGTTGCCAGTCGGCCAGCGCGGTCTTGTGCGCCGGCGCGCTGCCCGCCATGCCGGCATTGGCGATGACGATGTCGAACGGTCCGTGCGCGGCTTCCGCCCTCTCGTGGAGGGCCGCCATCTCGGTCTCGTTCGTAACATCCGCCGCAATGGGGAAGATCCGGTCGCTTTCCTTCGCGACCTCGGCCAGCGCCGCTTCGCGCCGTCCGCAGATGGTGACGGCCACGCCTGCTTCCGCGAGCGTCAGCGCGACGGCCTTGCCGACGCCGGAACCGCCGCCGGTGACCAGCGCGTGCTTGCCGGCGATTTCGCGCACGGCGCTCATACTTTGAGCCCGGCGGCGGCTTCGCGCTCGGCCAGCCGGTAGATCTGGTCGCGTCCCGGCAGATAGGGATCGGGCCATTTGACGCCGCGGTCGCCGAGCGTCACCGCCGCGTGCAGCGTCCAGTAGGGATCGGCAAGATGCGGCCTGGCCAGCGCCACCAGGTCGGCGCGGCCGGCCATCAGGATCGAGTTGGCGTGGTCGGGCTCGTAGATGTTGCCGACCGCCATCGTCGCCATGCCGACCTCATTGCGGATGCGGTCGGAGAACGGCGTCTGGAACATTCGGCCATAGACCGGCTTGGCCGCGATCGAGGTCTGTCCGGCGGAGACGTCGCAGAGATCGACGCCGGCCTCGCGCAGCAGCTTTGCGATCTCGACCGCGTCGGCCGGGGTCACACCCTCGATGCCGACCCAGTCATTGGCCGAGATGCGCATCGAGATCGGCTTTTCGGCCGGCCATACCGCGCGCACCGCGTGGAAAATCTCCAGCGGAAAGCGCATGCGGTTTTCCAGCGAGCCGCCATATTGGTCGGTGCGGCGGTTGGTCAGCGGCGTGATGAAGGCCGACAGCAGATAGCCGTGCGCGGCGTGGATCTCCAGCATGTCGAAGCCGCAGCGCTCGGCCATCTGAGCCGACGCGACGAACTGGTCGCGGACCATATCCATGTCGGCGCGGTCCATCGCCTTCGGCACCTGATTCTTCGGCGACCATGGCACGGCCGAAGGCGCCATCACCGGCCAGTTGCCGGAGATGAGCGGCACGTCCGTTCCCTCCCAGCCGACCCTGGTCGAGCCCTTGGCGCCGGAATGGCCGATCTGCGCGCAGATCTTGGCCTCGGTCTCGGCATGGACGAAATCGACCAGCCGCTTCCAGGCGACCTCATGCTCGGGCTTGTAGAAGCCGGGGCATCCGGGCGTGATGCGCCCCTCGGGGCTGACGCAGGTCATCTCGATATAAAGAAGCCCCGCGCCGCCCTTGGCGCGCTCGGCATAGTGGGAAAAATGCCAGTCGGTCGGGCAGCCGTCGACGGCCTTGTACTGCGCCATCGGCGAAACGACGATGCGGTTGGCTAAAGTCATGTCGCGCAGCTTGAACGGCGCGAACATCGGCGCGCGGCGCAACATGTTGCCGCCGGCGCCGGCCTTGCGCTGGAACCATTCCTCGGCCGCCGCCAGCCATTCGGCGTCGCGCAGGCGGAGATTCTCGTGGCTGATGCGCTGCGAACGGGTGAGCAGCGAATAGTTGAACTGAACTGGATCCAAACCCAGATATCGTTCGACTTCCTCGAACCATTCGAGCGAATTGCGCGCCGCCGATTGCAGCTTGAGCACCTCGGTGCGCCGCGCATCCTCATATTTGCGGAAGGCTGCTTCGAGGTCAGGCTCCGACTCGACATAGTCGGCCAGCGCCACCGCGCTCTCCAGCGCGAGCTTGGTGCCGGAGCCGATCGAGAAATGCGCCGAAGCCGCCGCATCGCCCATCAGCGCCAGGTTCTTGTACGACCAACGCTCGCACAGCACGCGCGGGAAATTGATCCAGGCCGAACCTCTGATGTGGTTGGCGTTGGTCATCAGCGCCTGGCCGCCGAGATGCTTGGCGAAGATGCGCTCGCAGACCGCGATCGATTCCTGCTGCGTCATCTGGCCGAAGCCGAAAGCGTTCCAGGTCTCTTCGCTGCACTCGACGATGAAGGTCGCTGTCTCGCTGTCGAACTGGTAGGCATGCGCCCACACCCAGCCATGCTCCGTCTTCTCGAAGATGAAGGTGAAGGCGTCGTCGAACTTCTGCGTGGTGCCCAGCCACACGAACTTGCATTTGCGGGTGTCGATGTCCGGCTTGAAGACATCGGCGAAGGCCGCACGCGACTTCGAGTTCAGCCCGTCGGCCGCGACCACCAGGTCATGCGTTTCCATGAAGGGTTTCGGGTCGGAAATATCGGTCTCGAACATCATCCTGATGCCGAGCTCGCGGGCGCGCCGCTGCAGCAGGACCAGGAGCCGCTTGCGGCCGATGCCGCAGAAGCCGTGGCCGGAAGAGACAGTGCGCACGCCGTCATGGATGACGGCGATGTCGTCCCAGTAGGCGAAATGCTTCTTGATCCAGACCGCGCTGACCGGATCGTTCCTGGTCAGGTTTTCCAGCGTCTCCGCCGACAGCACCACGCCCCAGCCGAACGTGTCGTCCGGTCGGTTGCGCTCATAGACCGTCACCTCATGCGCGGCGTCGCGCAGCTTCAGCGAGATGGCAAAGTAGAGTCCGGCCGGTCCGCCGCCGAGAACCGCAACCTTCATGTCTTGCGATCTCCTCTTCATCCGGAAGCGCCGGATGGGCCGGCGGTTCCGATTGCCAGTATCGCGCCGTCGAGCGATTATTTCAAGCTTGAAGTTTCATGATTGAACGACCGCCGTCGGCACGTTTGGTTTTTTCACTTGGTCGGATCCTTCGGACTCCACAGCACCGTCTCGGCGCCCTTTTCATAGGCCATCCCGTCCGGGTAGCTGATCGCCTCCAGCTGCAGCCCCCAGGGCGCCTGGAAATAGAGGATGGTCTGGCCGGCGGCCGGGCCTTCCTTCACCGGCAGCGGTCCCATCCGGGTCTTCACGCCCTTGGCCTCGAGGTAGGTCTTCGCGGCGGCGACGTCGTCGACGTAGAAGGCGATGTGGAAGCCGCCGATATCGCTGTTCTTCGGCGTCAGGTCCTTCTGGTCGGGCGCGGTGTATTTGAACAATTCGATGTTCGACCCATAGCCGCAGCGGACGATGGTTATCTCCTCGATCACCGCCTTCGGGTCGACGCCGAGCAGGTCCTGCATGAAGGTGCCCTTGTCGTCGGCGAACGGTCCGAACGCCATCGCCTTCTTGCAGCCGACGACATTGGTGAAGAAGTCGACGGCCTGCTTCATGTCGGGCACGGTGATGCCGGTATGGTCGTGCCCGCGCATGCCGGGGATCGAATCCGCCGAAGCAGCTCCCATTGCGCCGCACAAGGAGGCCGCGAAGACCGCTGCCTGGATTGCGTATTTCATGTCACCCTCCGTTGGCGCGCCGACTTGTCCTTGCGCATGCCCGAGGCCCGCTGATCGGCATGCGGATATCAAAAACTCACTTCATGCCGATGCCTTGGGCTGCAGCCAGTCCGGATCGATCTCCGGCAGCGGGATGGCGGTGAGCAGGTCGCGCGTGTAGGTTTCCTTCGGATTGTCGAACAGCGCGTCGGTGGCGCTGGCCTCGACGATCCTGCCTTCGCGCATGACGATGACCTGTTGGCAGAGCCGCCGGATCACCGAAAGGTCGTGGCTGATGAAGGCGACCGTCAGCCCCATCTCGGCCGCGAGCTTTTCGAGCAGCGTCAGGATCTGCGCCTGCGTCGAGACGTCGAGGCCCGAGACGATCTCGTCAGCCAGCACGAATTTCGGCGACAGCGCCAGCGCCCTTGCGATGCCGACGCGCTGGCGCTGGCCGCCCGAAAGCTCGTGGCGGTAACGGCTGGCGAAGCTCTGCGGCAGGCCGACGCGCTGGAGGGCTTCAGCGACGCGCGCCTTCAGCCGGTCGCCAAGCCCGTTCTGCCTCAACGGGGCTGCGATGATGTTGAAGATCGTATGCCTGGGATTGAGCGACGACATCGGGTCCTGGAAGATCATCTGCAGGTCGCGGCGCAGCGGTCTGAGCTCGGCTTCCGAAAGATGGCTGATGTCGCGTCCCTCGAAGCGGATTGCGCCGGCGCTCGGCTCGAGCAGCCTGACCAGCGCGCGCCCGAGCGTCGACTTGCCGGAGCCGGATTCGCCGACAATGCCGGTCACCGATCCCTTGGGCAGGTCGAAGTCGAGCCCTTTGAGGATTTCGGCCAGCGGCGCGCGGCCGATCAGCGGCTTGCGCGTCATGTCGGGCAGCGCCACCTTCAGCCCGCGCACGGAAAACAGCGGCTCAGCCATGGCCGGGCCTCCAGTCCTTGTCGGCGGCGGCGATTTCGGCTGCCAGCCCGGCAAGCACGCTCTCGTCCACCGGTTTCAGCGAGGCGTAGGGATCGGTGTAGCGCGGCGTCGCCGCGATCAGCGCCCGCGTGTAGGGATGCTGCGGCGCCGCGAAGAGCCGTGCGGTCTCTGCCTCCTCGACCACCTTGCCGGCATAGAGCACCGAGACCTTCTGGCTGATCTTGGCGACCACGCCGAGATCGTGGGTCACGAACAGGATCGCCGTGCCGTGGTCGCGCTGCAGTTGCGCGATCAGCCGCAGGATCTGCTTCTGCACTGTGACGTCCAGCGCCGTCGTCGGCTCGTCGGCGACGATAAGCCTCGGCTCCGCCGCGAAGGCCGCCGCGATCAGCACACGTTGGCGCATGCCGCCGCTGAGCTCATGCGGATAGCTTTTCAGCACGCGCTCGGGATCGCGGATCTGCACCTCGTCGAGCAACTGCCGGATGCGCGTGTCGGCCCTTTCGCCACTCCAGCCGAGAATGCGCACAAGCCGGTCGGTCATCTGCGCGCCGATCCGGCGCGACGGGTTGAGAGCGGTGAGCGGGTCCTGCGGGATCAGCGCCGTGCGCGCGCCGATCAATGTCCGCCGCGCCTTGGCATCGAGGTGGCCGAGATCCTCGCCTTCGACCAGCATATCGCCTTCGACGACGCGCACGCTTTTCGGCAGCACGCCGAGCACCGCCTTGCCGATCATCGTCTTGCCGGCGCCGCTTTCGCCGACCAGCGCGCGCACTTCGCCCGGCTGCACGGCAAGCGACACCGAGCGCAGCACGCGCTGGCCGTTGGGCAGCACGGCGCTCAAGCGGCGGATGTCGAGGCACGGCTCCATATTGGCGCTCATCGCAGCACCGGATCGAAGCGCGCCTTCAGCGCCTCGCCGAACTGGCTGAAGGAAAGCACGGTGAGGATCAGCGTGATCAGCGGGAACACCAGCACCCACCAGGCCTGATGGATCGACAGCCGGCCCTCGGCGATGATGCTGCCCCAGGTCGGGTCGTCGGTCGAGATCGACAGGTTGACGAAGGACAGGATCGCCTCGACGATGACGGCGATGCCCATCTCCAGCGACAGAAGCGCCACCACCGACGGCAGCACATTGGGCAGCACTTCGCGCAGCATGATGCCGATGCGGCCATAGCCGGCGATGCGCGCGCTCTCGACATAATCCATGCGCGCCTGGCTCATCGCCTCGGCGCGGATCACCCGGCAGAAGCGCGTCCAGTCGATGATCGCGATGGCGAGGATGACGGAGCTCAGGCCGGTGCCCAGCACCGCGACCAGAAGGATGGCGAACAGCACCGGCGGGAACGCCATCCAGATGTCGACGACGCGCGAGATGATGCGGTCGGCCCAGCCGCCGAAATAGCCGGCGATCAGCCCCAGCGCCGAGCCGAGAAGGCACGCCGACGTTGCCGCGGCAAAGGCGACGATAAAGGCGATGCGTCCGCCGAAGATCAGCCGCGACAGCAGATCGCGTCCGAGGCTGTCGGTGCCCAGCCAATAGCCGGGCTCGGCGCCGTCCAGCCAGAAAGGCGGCAGCCGCTCCAGCATCAGGTCCTGCGCCAGCGGGTCCTGCGGCGCGACCAATGGCGCGAAGATTGCCGCCAGCAGCGCCAGCACAAGCCAGCCGCCGGCCAGCCACAGCCGCGGGCCCAGGCCGCGTCGCGAGATGCGCGCCTCATCCATGGCGCAGCCTCGGATTGAGCAGCGCATACATCATGTCTACGGCAAGGTTGATCAGCACGAAAAGCAGCGCGAACACCAGCACGATGCCCTGGATCAGCGGCAGGTCACGGTTGATGACGGCGTCGATTGCCATGTTGCCGAGGCCCTCGTAGGAGAACAGCCGCTCGACGATGACGGTACCGCCGATGAGGAAGGTGAACTGCACGCCGACCAGCGTCAGCGTCGGCAGCGCCGCGTTCTTCAGCGCCTCGCGCAGGATGACCTGCGTTTCCGAAAAACCTTTCACACGGGCGAGCACCACATAGTCGAGGTCGAGCACTTCCTTCAGCGACTGTTTGAGCAACTGGGCGATGATCGCGGCCAGGGGCAGCGCCAGCGCGACGGCCGGCATCAGCATGTGTTTCAGCAGATCCCAGGTGAGGTCGAAGCGCAGCCTGAGGATGCTCTCGACCAGATAGAATTGGGTGACGAAGGGCAGGTCGAGCTGTGGCGATACCCGGCCGGAAATGTCGAAGACTGGCACCAGCACGCCGAACAGCAGGATCAGCACAAGGCCCCACAGGAAATCGGGGATGGAGAGCGTCGCGCCGCTGGCGATGTCTACGCCGGCTTCCACGGCCGTGCCGCGATTGCGCGCGCCGAGGATCGCCATGGGCACCCCGATCGCGATCGCCATCAGCAGCGCGAATGTCGCGAGCTCCAGCGTCGCCGGCAGCCGGTTGAAGACAAGGCCGAGCACGTCCTGGCGCAGCGAGATCGAGGTGCCGAAATTCCCATGCAGCACGCCGCCGAGCCAGATGAAGAATTGCTGCACGATGCTCTTGTCCAGTCCGTAGAGCGCGCGCAACCGCGCGATGTCGTCGTCGCTGGCGCCGGGCGGCAGCATCATGGCGATCGGGTCGCCGGGCGCCACGCGGATGACGACGAAGACGACGATGGCGACGCCGAAAAGCGTCACCAGCATCGTCAACAGACGAACGAGGAATCTCTGCAGCAGCATGCGCCCTAATCACTTTGAACGGACTCCCCCTCATCCGGCCCTTCGGGCCACCTTCTCCCCTGGGGGAGAAGAGGTCGCAGGCGGCTGAGCTGGTCTCTTCTCCCCACCGGGGAGAAGGTGGCCGCGAAGCGGCCGGATGAGGGGGCCCTGCCGGGCGAAGACCGGCAGGGCACAAGGCCGATGATCAGGCCGGGGTCATCAGCGCCGGCAGCAGCGCGCCGGAGATATGCTGAACGACATTGACCTTCTTCGAGTGCACGATCGGCTGCGCATACTGGATCAGCGGCAGCACATAGGCCTGTTCGGCGATGTACTTGTCGACCGCCTTCCAGCCGGCGATGCGCTTGGCCTCGTCCTTCTCGCCCCACAGCGGGCCGATCTTGGCGTCGAGGTCGTCCGTCTTCCAGGACGAGTGCGGCGAGGGTCCGAACATGGCGAAGCCCGTCGAGGTTGTCGGGTCGCCGATCGAATTGCCCCAGTTGTAGAAGGCGGCCGGCGCCAGCTTGTGCGCGGCCCTGAGCTCGTAGTGCTTGGCGATCTCGTAGACCTCGATCTCGGCCTCGATGCCGACCTTGCGCCACATGCCGACGATCGCCTGCACCATCTCGTAGTCCTTGGGCTTGAAGCCCTTGGTCGTCTGGATGGTGAACTTGGCCGGCTTCTTGGTCGAATAGCCGGAGGCGGCAAGCAGTTCCTTGGCCTTGTCCGGATTGTGCTCGACCTTGACCGACGGATCGAAGGCCGCGTATTCCGGCGTCTCCAGCGTATCGATCGGCTGGCCATAGCCGCGCAGCAGGCGCTTGACCAGCAGCTCTTTGTCCACCGCCATCACCGCCGCCTGGCGGACGTTCTTGTCCAGCATGGCGTCCTTGTTGTTGAAGAAGATCATGCCGATGTCGGAGACGTTCTTGATCGAGCCGGCCAGCCCGTCCTTGGCGATCAGCCGGTCATACTCCTCGTAAGGAATTTCGAGCGTCACCTGCGAGGAGCCGGATTCGATCTCGGCGACGCGGCTTGCCGCGTCGGTGACGAACTTGATCGTCACATTCTCGAAGGCCGGCTTCGTGCCCCAATAATTCGGATTGGCCTTGAGTCGCAGGAAGGCGTTGCGCTCGAACTTGTCGACCATATAAGGCCCGGTGCCGATCGGCGCCTTCTCGAAACCTTCGGCGCCGACCTTCTCGTAATAGGCCTTGGGCAGAATGTAGCCGGTCAGGAACGACATCCATTTGAAATAGACCGGGTCGAACTGCACGACGTCGCCGGTGATCTTGTTGCCGTCGATCTTGAAATCGTTGACGTTCTTCCAGACGAACTGGATCGGGTTGCCGGTCTTCTCGTCGCCGGCGCGGGTCAGCGACCACACGACGTCCTCAGGCGTGAAGGGCGAGCCGTCATGCCATTTCACACCCTCGCGCACCGTCATCGTCACCTTGGTGCGGTCGTCGTTCCAACCCCATTCGGTAAGCAGTCCAGGCGTGAAGGAGAGATCCGGCTTTTGCCCGATGATCTGGTCGAACACCGACTGATAGAGGCCCTGGATGGTCGGGTTGACGGCCGAGGGGCCGGTCGTCGGGTCCCAGGAGGGCAGGTTGACGTTGTAGGCGATGGTGAGCTCGTCCGCCGCCTTTGCCGCCCTCGGCAGGCCAAGCGTGGCAGCACCCAGCGCCGCAGCGCTGTATCCAAGCAAGTCACGTCTGTTGATGGTCATGGTCGTTCCCCTTGTTGATTGTCATTTGTCCGCGCGGCGTTTTTCATTCGGTGGTGGGCAACCGCGCCTTGTCCATCCCGGAATTCCAGCTCTTTGTTGGAGCATGATCTTTCTCCGAAAACCGGTTCCCACCTTTCGGGATCATGCTCTAATTCCCTCCCAGCTGTTGGGCGAGCATGTAGCCGGAGCCGGCGCCCGTGCCAGCGCCGGGCCATGTCGCGGCGCCGGTGAGGTAAAGGTTCGAGACCGGCGTGTTCCAGCGCGCGAAGCCGCGCGCCGGACGGAAGAGGAAATTCTGCGCCAGATGATGACTGCCGCAAATCTGGTCGCCGCCGACGAGGTTCGGGTTCTCGCGTTCGAGGTCGAGCGGCGACAACACCGCGCGGCCGAGGATTTTTTTGCGTAATCCCGGCGCATAGCTCTCGATGATGTCGAGCACCCGCTCGGCATAGGTGTCCTTGACGGCGTCCCAGTGAGCCGGCGCGATCTTGCCCGCGGCATCGCCGAGGATCTCGGCCGGCAGCATGCGCACCTGCACCCACAGCACATGCTTGCCTTGCGGCGCCCGCGACGGATCGACGGTTGTCGGCTGGCCGACGACCAGCACGGGCTGGTCGGGCAGCAGGCCCGCGATCGCCTGCTGGTAGACGCGCGACATGGCGTCGAGCGACGGCGCCAGATGCACATAGGCGAATTGGCGAAGCTCGGCGCCGGCGTTCCAGTCGGGCAGGTCGTCCATCGCCAGATGGATCATCATCGTGCCTGGCGCATGACGGAATTTCTTCATCGCCGTGTCGAAGCCGGCGTCGCCCGAGCCATTGGGCAGCAGCTTGCCCGGCAGCGCTTTCGGTGCGACGCCGGCAATGACGGCCCTGGTCGCGACATGGATTTCGCCGGATGCCAGCCTGACCCCGGTCGCCTTGCCGGCGGAAACCGTGATCTCGGCGATTTCCGCACCGGTCGTGATCTGACCGCCGGCTGCCGTCACCATGCCGGCCAGCGCGCGGATGATGGTGTCGGCGCCGCCTTTGCCCAGCACCATGCCGAAACTCTGGTTGGCCATCGATTCCAGATAGGGGAACACAGCACCCCCGGCGATGTCGGGCGAGAAGTCGAGATGCATGCCCCAGGCCGCGAGCGTCGTGCGCACATGCGGCGTTTCGAAATTTTCCTCGAGCCACGCGCGCGGCGACGACAGCAGCAATCGAGCCGTATCGAGCGCGCCGGCGATGCCCTTCTTGCGCCACAGGTTCCAGCCCGTGCCGGCCAGCGCCCTTGCGCTCATCGACGAACCCAGCAGGCGGAACAGGTGCTCGGCCTCGCCCGGAAAGGCGCCGACCAGCCGCCGCCATGTTGCGGCATCGGCGGCGGAGAAGGCGGCAAGCCGCGACGCAGTCTTTTCGAGGTCGTTGCTGACCCCGAACCATTTGCCGTCCGGGAAGGCGCTGGCGAAACAGTCGGTCACGGGCGCGAATTCCAACCCATGGCCTTTCAATTCATTTGCATATTTCCGGTGGAAGGCGGAGCCGGCGAAGAGGCTCAAATTCATCGCGCCGAAATCGTGCCGGAAGCCGGGGAGCGTGTATTCGGCCGTCCGCACCGCGCCGCCGATTGCCTCGCTGCGTTCGAAAACCGCTATTTTCCAGCCTTTGAGCGCCAAATGCGCGGCGCATGCCAGACTGTTGTGGCCCGCCCCGACAAAGATGGCGTCGAACTCGCTCACGCCCCCACCCCGAAAATGCTTTATGCTTAAAGATAATTGCAGATGCATATGTTTTCGTCTAGTAGGTATATTAAGGGCCGCAACGAGCCTTGATGATCACCGACACAAGAGGGAACGAAAGACCATGGACACGCAGAAACTCCTCGGCGAGGTCGCCGGCCAGCTGCTCTCGGGCGCCATCAAGGTGGTCGATCTGTCGGCGCCGCTCGGCCCCGATACGCCGTTGATCAAGCTGCCGCCGGAACTCGCCGTCGACACGCCGAAGGTCGAGATCCATCAGATTTCCAAATACGACAAGAACGGTCCGTGGTGGGCCTGGAACTGGCTGAAGCTCGGCGAGCATTCGGGCACGCATTTCGACGCGCCGCAGCACTGGATCACCGGCAAGGACTATCCGGACGGCGCCACCGACACCATTCCGGCACAGAATTTCGTCGGCCCGGTCAACGTCATCGACTGCTCAGTGGAGTCTGCCGCCGATCACGATTTCCTGCTCACCGTCGACCATATCAAGGCCTGGGAAGCAAAGCACGGCGCCATCAATCCCGGCGAGTGGGTGGTGATGCGCACCGACTGGTACAAGCGCAACGGCTCGGAAGCCGAATTCCTCAACGCCAACGAAACCGGCCCCCACACGCCCGGCCCGACGGCCGAGGCCATCCAGTTCCTGATCTCCAAGGACATCAAGGGCTGGGGCTCGGAGACGATCGGCACCGATGCCGGCAAGGCCGGCGGCATGGAGCCGCCATTCCCGGCGCATACGCTGATGCACAAGGCCAACCGCTACGGGCTGGCCAGCCTGTGCAATCTCGACCAGCTGCCGCCGAAGGGCGCGATCCTGATCGCCGCCCCGCTCAAGATCGAGCACGGCACCGGCAGCCCGATCCGAGCGCTGGCGCTGGTGCCTCGGGGTTAAAGCCAGGGCCACGACGATGAGCGACGTCGATCACATCATCGTCGGCAGCGGCATCAACGCCCTGGTATGCGCGGCGATGCTTGGCGCCAAGGGCGCCAAGGTGCTCGTGCTCGAGCGCAATGACCGCATCGGTGGCTGCATGCGCACCGAGGAGGCGACAGTGCCGGGCTTCGTCCATGACGTGATGGCCACGACCTTCGTGCTGTTCATCACCTCGCCGGCCTTTGCCGCGCTCGGCAAGGACCTTGCGCGGCATGGGTTGGAGTTCTGCCACACGGCGACGCCGACCGGCGTGCTACGACCGGACGGCAGCCATGCCGTGCTCACCACCGACCGCGCCGCCAACATCGCGGCGCTCAACCGGATCGCGCCCAGTGACGGCGATCACCATGGCGGCGATGTCGGCGGCATCGAGCGCAATGCCGGGCTGCTGTTCGGCCTGCTCGGCGGCGCGCTCTGGTCCTATCCGACGACGAAGCTCATCGCCGGCGAGGCCTGGCGGCGCGGCCCGCGCGAGCTCGCCGCCTTCATGGGCGAGGCGCTGGCGCCCGCGCGCGGCTGGCTGGAAACGACTTACAATTCCGACCTCGTCCGCGCGCTCTGGGCGCCCTGGGTGCTGCATGCCGGGCTCGGCCCGGAAGACGCCTTCTCCGGCCAGATCGCCAAGGTCATCGCCTTCGCGCTGGAGGCCGCCGGCGCGCCGATCGTCAAGGGCGGCGCCAGGAACCTGCTCGCCGCCTTCGAGGGCCTGATCAAGGAGCGCGGCGGCGAGATCCGCGTCAACGCCGATGTCGCCTCGGTCGTCCAGGCCGGCGGTCGCGCCACCGGCGTGCGTCTGGCCTCCTGTGAAACGCTGACGGCGGGGAAGAGCGTCATCTGCTCGGTCACGCCGACGCAGCTCTATGGCCGCCTGCTCGGCAAGAATGCGCCGGAGGTGGCAATAAAAGCCACGCAGTCCTATCGCTACGGCAAGGGCAACTTCCAGATCCACTATGCGCTGGACAAGCCGCCGGCCTGGCGCGGCGAGGGCCTCGACAAGGTGGCGCTGCTGCATCTGACGCCGGGGCTCGACGGCGTCTCGAAAGCCTGCAACGAGGCGGTGCGCGGCCTGCTGCCGGAAGTGCCGACCATCTGCGTCGGCCAGCCGCATGCGCTCGACCCGTCGCGCTGCCCCGATGGCAAGGCGATCCTCTGGCTGCAGCTGCCCGAGGCGCCGCGCTTGATCAAGGGCGATGCCGCCGGCAAGCTCGAGGCACCCGCCGACGGCCGCTGGAACGACGCGCTGCGCGAAGCCTATGCCGACCGCGTCGAGGCGATCCTCGCCAACCACATCGACGGTTTTCGCGAGAGCGTGGTCGCGCGTCGCGCCTATTCGCCGGCCGATCTGGAAGCGATGAACATCAACCTGGTCGGCGGCGATCCCTATGGCGGCTCGTCCGCCATCGACCAGTCTTTCCTGTGGCGGCCGTTCAAGGCGAGCCGCAACCACGAGACCGGCATCAAGGGCCTCTATCATATCGGCGCCTCGACCCATCCGGGCGCCGGCCTCGGCGGCGGCTCCGGCTTCCTGTTGGCGGGGAGGCTGTGATGGAACAGAAGCTCGCGGAAAGGCGCCAGCGCATCTCGACCCTCGGCCAGATCGGCCTGCAGCAATTCGCGCCCTATCTGATGAACCGCATCATGGGCCGCTACAACGCCACGCTGCGCGACGACTTCCGCAAGCAGGGCCTGACTATTCCGCAGGTGCGCACGCTCGCCGTGCTCTCGGTCACCGACGGCGTCACCGTCAACGATCTCTCGGTCTATACGGTGATCGAGCAATCGACCTTGAGCCGCACTCTCGACACGCTGGAAGGCCAGGGCCTGGTTCGGCGCGAGCAGGGCGTCACCGACAGCCGCTTCCGCCATGTGTTCCTGACCGATGACGGCCGCGCGCTGTTCACGCGCGCCTGGCCGGCCATGCACGACGCTTTCGAGGCGATGTTCGACGGTGTCGACGACGCTGAATATGCCGCGCTCATCGCGACGCTGCAGAAAATGCTGAACAACATCCGCAAGCACGAGATCTAAATGTACGCGCCGCCCCGGCGACGGGCGAGCGGCAACGGAAGGAGGCAGAGATGGCCGAACGGTCTTTTGCCAAGGAAGTCGAAAAGCTGAGGCTAGGCGCCGGCGAGGAATTCGCCGGCGAGGGCATCCTCGCCATCACCAAGGCGCTGCTGCAATGCGGTGTCGGCTATGTCGGCGGCTACCAGGGCGCGCCGATCAGCCATCTGATGGACGTTCTGGCCGACGCGCAGGACATCCTGGGCGAGCTCGGCGTGCATTTCGAGGCGAGCGCTTCGGAAGCGACTGCAACCGCGATGCTGGCGGCGTCCGTGCATTATCCGATCCGCGGGGCGGCCACCTTCAAGTCGACGGTCGGCACCAATGTCGCTTCCGACGCGCTCGCCAATCTGGCGTCCGGCGGCGTCACCGGCGGCGCGCTGATCATCGTTGGCGAGGACTATGGCGAGGGCTCCTCCATCATGCAGGAGCGCAGCCATGCCTTTGCCATGAAGAGCCAGGTCTGGCTCCTCGACCCGCGCCCGAACCTGCCTTCCATCGTCAAGGCGGTCGAGGACGGTTTCGAGCTGTCGGAGGTCTCGAACACGCCGGTCATGCTGCAGGTGCGTATCCGCTGCTGCCACGTTCACGGCCACTTCACCGCCAAGGACAACAAGCGCCCGCCTATGTCGGTCGCCGACGCGCTAGCCTCGCCGCGCCGCGACACCGGCCGCATCGTGCTGCCGCCCGCCTCCTTCCTGCATGAGAAGGAGAAGGTCGCCAAGCGCTGGCCGGCGGCGGTCGATTTCATCAAGAGCCGCAAGATCAACGAGATGTTCGGGCCGGACCACGGCTCGGTCGGCATCGTCATGCAGGGCGGCATGTACAATTCCGTCATCCGCGCGCTGCAGCGGCTTGGCCTTGCCGACACCTATGGCGACACCGACGTGCCGCTTTATGTGCTGAACGCCGTCTACCCGCTGGTGGACGATGAGTTCCTGTCCTTCTGCGAGGGCAAGCAGGCGGTGCTGGTCGTCGAGGAAGGCCAGCCCAACTATATCGAGCAGGCCTTTGCCGCGATGCTGCACAAGGCCGGGCGCGGCACCAAACTGGTCGGCAAGGAGCATCTGCCGATGGCCGGCGAATACACCGGGCAGGTGATGCTCGACGGCATCGGCTCGTTCCTGCGGGCGAACGCGCCGCATCTGCTGCCGGGCGAGGTGCGCGCGCCGAACAAAACGGGCGAGGGCGTCGACACCGCCGATCTCATCAATGTCGTGCCTGGACGTCCGCCGGGCTTCTGCATCGGCTGCCCCGAGCGGCCGATCTTCGCCGCGACGAAGCTGGTTGAGCAGGAGCTCGGCAAGCACCACATCGCCTCCGACATCGGCTGCCACCTGTTCTCGATCATGCCGCCCTTCGAGCTCGGCGCCACCACCATGGGCTACGGGCTGGGGCCAGCCTCGGCTTCGGCGTTCAATTCGCCGGAAGCCAAGCGTCGCTCGATCTCCTTCGTCGGCGACGGCGGCTTCTGGCACAACGGCCTGACCTCCTCGATCGGCAACGCCGTCTTCAACCGGAATGACGGCGTCATCGTCATCGTCGACAATTTCTACTCGGCCGCCACCGGCGGCCAGGACATCCTCTCCTCGCGCGCCAACAACCGCACCAAGTCGACCAAGCATCCGATCGACGAGGCGGTGAAGGGCATGGGCGTCAAATGGCTGCGCCACATCGACCGCACTTATGATGTCGGCAAGATGCAGGCCACTTTGCGCGAGGCGCTGACCACCGAGGAGAAGGGCCCGAAGGTCATCGTCGCCTCGTCCGAATGCATGCTCAACCGGCAGCGCCGCGAGAAGCCGCTGGTCGACAAGGCGATCAAGGGCGGCGAGCGCGTTGTGAAGCCGAAATTCGGCGTCGACGAGGACATCTGCACTGGCGACCACGCCTGCATGCGGCTGTCCGGCTGCCCGTCGCTGTCGGTGAAGTCGCTCGACGATCCGCTGCGCGACGATCCGGTCGCCGCGATCGATCAGAACTGCGTCGGCTGCGGCAATTGCGGCGAGGTGGCGGATGCCGCCGTGCTCTGCCCGTCCTTCTACCGCGCCGACGTCGTCCACAATCCCGGCCGCTGGGACCGTTTCCTGGAAAGCGCGCGCCGTGCCGTGATCGGCCTTCTGCAGCGCCGCCGCGAGAGCCGCCGTTTGATGTTCGCCGATGCTTGACCACAACGCAGCGCTGCGCCCGAAGGCGGGCGCTTCTGATGACGAGCGGGTGATAAAACTCGCCGTGCTCGCCGTCGGTGGTCAGGGCGGCGGCGTGCTTGCCGACTGGATCACCAACGTCGCCGAGCGCAACGGCTACATCGCGCAATCGACCTCCGTGGCCGGCGTCGCCCAGCGCACCGGCGCCACGATCTATTACATCGAGATGGCCCGCGACACCGGCCGGCTGCCGGTCTTCGCGCTGTCGCCTTCGCAAGGCGACGTCGACATATTGATCGCCGCCGAGCTGATGGAAGCCGGTCGCGCCATCATCCGCGGCTTCGTCACGCCCGAGCGCACCACGCTGATCACCTCTTCGCACCGCATCGCCGCCGTCTCGGAAAAGATCGAGCCGGGCGACGGCCGCGCCTCGTCGGAAAAGGTGCATGCGACGGCGCAGGCTGCCTCAAAGCGCTTCATCGCCTTCGACATGGAAAAGATCGCCGCCGAGAACGGCACCATGATCTCGGCCAGCCTGCTCGGCGCGCTGGCCGGCTCCGACGCGCTGCCCTTCACCCGCGAAAGCTACGAGCAGGCGATCGGCGCCGGCGGCCGTGGTGTGAAAGCCAGCCTCGCCGCCTTCGGCGCAGCCTGCGATCGCGCGCGCGGGACTGCGGCCGCGCCGGCTGACGATAAGTCAGCGAAGCCTGCCGCTGCCGAACCCAAGTCGACGGCGAAGGTCAGCGGACCGGAAACCCTCCTTAAGGGCTGGCAGGCCCTTGCCGTCCGCGTCGCGGCGCTGCCGGAACCGCTGCGCGACATGGCCGAACGCGGGCTGAAGAAGGTGGTCGATTACCAGGACATCGCCTATGGCGGCGAATATCTCGACCGGCTGGACAGAGCGGTGGCGCTCGACAATGCGGAGCGCGGCTACGCGCTGTCGATCGCCGCCGCAAAGCACCTGGCCAACGCGATGTGCTACGACGACATGATCCGCGTCGCCGATTTGAAGACACGCTCGACGCGAGACAAGCGCGTGCGCAAGGAGGTCGGCGTCAAGCAAGGCTCGGTCCTGCAGGTCACCGAATATTTCCATCCGCGCATCGAGGAATTCTGCGGCACGCTGCCGGCGGGGCTCGGGAGCTACATCGAGAGCCGGCCAAAACTCGCCGCCTTCCTCGACCGCCGTATCAATCGCGGCCGCCACATCCGCACCGACAGTTTCACCGGCTTCGCCATGCTCTGGTTCATCGGCGGCCTGCGCCGCTGGCGCCGCGCTCTGCTGCGCCACAGGATAGAGGCCGAGCATCTGCGGCGCTGGTACGAACTGGCGCTCAGCCACGCGCGCCAGGACTACGCTTTGGCCACCGAGATCCTGAACTGCCGCCGGCTGATCAAGGGCTACAGCGACACCCATGCCCGCGCCCAATCGAAATTCGACCGCGTGCTGTCGGCGCTGTCGATGCTCAAAGGCCGCGACGATGCCGCCGACTGGATCCGCCGCCTGCGCGAGGCGGCGCTGAAGGACGAAAAGGGCGACATGCTGGACGGCGCGCTGAAGACGATAGCGACGCTCGGCGCATAGCCCGGCTCCGCAGATGCTCGAGTTGCTCCCGCGGACTTGGCTATTCCGTTGCTTCCCGTCCCGAGACCTGCTCGACAAGGATCCGGAGAAAGACATGCGGCAGGCTGTCCGCCAGGGGAGGCGTGACGGGCTTGAGCGCGCCGGGCTCCCACCAGTCGGTGTGCTTGCTCAGCACTGCCCATGCACGGTCGCGCTGCACCTTGTGGCCGACACGGTCCGGCAATTCTTCATAGCGGCCCTCGACGATCACGCTCCGCCAGCCGCGCCCTTGGGTATGTTCCTGCACCTGGGCGCACACCAGGGGATTCTCCCGCATCCAGTCGACCTTCTTGCCCAGCAGCGAGAAGGCGTAGAGGTGGCTGTCGGCATAGGCGTAGTTGAAGGGCACGACATAGGGTTGCCCGTCCTTCGCGCAGGCCAGATGTCCGGTCCGGTTGGCCGCCAGCATTTTCGTGCATTCCAGGGTGGAGAGCGTGCGGATCATCATCGTTATGATCTCCTGTTTCAGCCGGCCTTCGGCCTCGCGAATTTCTGTCGATCGGTTCCTGCCGACACTAGTGCGGGGCGCGTCCCGCCTCATTGATATGGATCAATTCGCCATGAGGAATTAAGGGCTTGCCATACCGTGCCAAGCCGCGCCGCTCGAAGCTGTGCGGCGAACCGATTTAACGAAGATGTGATCGGCGCCCCTCCGACGGAATTCGGTCCTGCCCTCCGTTTCACGGAGGTAGGGATGAATTACGGAGACAACGCATGTTCACGAAATACTTTCTGCCTATCGCCCTGGCCGCAGGTACATTGGTGCTGTCCGGCGCCGGCTCTGAGGCCATGCCGCTCGTCAAGCCGGGTGCCGCACCGCTGCCGGTCGAGAGCGTCGGCTGGCGCTGCGGTCCCGGCTGGCACATGAACCGCTGGGGCAGATGCGTGCCGAACGGCCGGGTGATCATCCGCCCGATGCATGTGCGCCATTGGCACCCCGGCTTCTGGTATCACGGCCGCTGGCACCCCGGTTTCTGGAGCTGATGCTCCGTCGAGGGGATCGATGCCCGCGCCGGCAACGGCGCGGGCTTTTCTGCTGAGTTTCCCGCGAGGGTTCATTTCGTTGAGCTTCGCGGAACGTTCGTGATTGGCCGAAGCCCCTCGGCTTCGTCATCCACGGGCGCAGCGGACGCGGAGACCCGAGGATCCATTCCGTTACCTAATCGTAGAGTCCCGCGGAGCAGAATTCTGCACCGCGGCGACGCCTCAACGTCACGGAATGGATTCTAGGGTCTGCGCGCGTCGCTTCGCTCCTTGCTCCGCCCTGGAATGACGAATGACAGCCGACGCCGCACCTGTCCCCGATGGGCAAACTCAGGACTCACGCCACCAGATCCCGCATCGGCTTCACCGCGGCAGACTCCGGAAACACCTTGTCGCCGAGCACCGCCGCCGACAGCCCGAACTGGTCGGCCAACAGCCCCTTCAGCACCGCGCGCACATCGCTGGTCGGCGCGAGATCTCGGCTTTCGTAGAGCTGCGCCGGCTTCAGTCCCGGCCAGTCGGCGATGACGCGGCCGCCCTTGATCGCGCCGCCGGCCAGAAGCACCACCGTGCCGGTGCCGTGGTCGGTGCCGACCGTGCCGTTGATGCGCGCCGTGCGGCCGAACTCGGTGATGGCGACGACCGCAGTGTCCTTCCAGCGCTCGCCCAGCCCCTTCTCGAATTCCTCGAAGGCGCCGTCGAGGCCGCCGAGCAGATTGGCGAGCCGGCCGGTGGCGCCGCCTTCGTTGACATGCGTGTCCCAGCCGTCGAAGGCCAAAGCTGCAATGCGCGGCCCGTCATCGGCCGCCATCAGCCGCGCCGCGCCCTGCGCCGACTGCCGCATGCCGGCGGCGTTGTCGAGGCCGCCCTTGAGCTTCATCGTCTTGCCGTCGAGCGCGTCGCCCGTCGCCATGCGGTCGGCGTCGAGGCCTTTCTGCAGTGCCGCCGCCAGCACCGGATCGCGATGGTTGTAGAGATCGAGCACACGCTCGGCGAGCGCGTCGCCGGGCGTCGGCAAGGCCTGTGGCGCCCAGCCGAGCACGGGCGCTGCGCCGCGGATCACCAGCGGCGTCGAGGGCCCGATCGCCAGCCCGCCGGCCTTCGCGATCCTGTCGCCCGCCGGCAGGCTGGCCAAAGCCCGGTTGAGCCAGCCGGTGGTCGCGTTGCCGGGACCGGGCAGGCCGCTTTCCAGCACGTCCTGGCCGTCGAAATGCGAGCGGTCGCGGTAGCCGGTCGCGGCCGCGTGCACCACGGCTGCCTGCCTCGCCTTGAACAGGCGGGCAAACACCGGCATTGCCGGGTTGACGGCAAAGAAACCGTCGAGCGGCAATGCCGGGTTGGCGCCTGAGAGCGAAAGCGCGATGTCGCCATGCAGGCCGGCATAGTCGGGGTCGCCGACCGGTCCGACCGTCGACAGCCCGTCCAGGGCGCCGCGCAGCACGATGACGATCAGGCGCGGGTCGCGATTGTCGGCCGCGCGGGCAAAGCGCGGCAGATAGGCCCAGGCGAACAGCGCGCCTCCGGTCATCAGCACCGCGCGGCGGGACAGGTTGGGGGTTTCGCAAAGCAGGCTCATGGCCGCATCTCCATTGCTAGATCACCGTCGCCGGAATTACCGGCGCTGGAATTCGGGCGCCATCAGCAGCAGCGCCAGGCCCTGCTGCTTGGACTCCGCCCGCGAAATCGCCTGCCGTGTCTCGGCCGAGACGGACGGGCCGATCAGCGAGGCCAGCGCGTCGTCGGGATCGTCGATGTCGTCCGCTTGCTTCGCGGCCTGCCAGGCGATGTCCAGCCGCGTCTTGAGGCCCTCGGCGGAAGCCCATGCATCCGTCCGGTCGGAAAAGCCGTTCGGCCCCGGCGGCTGCCATAGCGGTTCGCCAAGCACGCTCAGCCAGCGAAGCGACCGTTGCGGTTCGTTGCCGGCGGTAGCGCCGACCGCCCGCCGCAGCGCGAGGACATAGTCCAAGGGCGAGCGCAGCTTCGTGAGCGGCGTCGACCAGGCTTCAGGCATGTCGATCAGCGTCAAGGCGATCGAGCGCAGGTCGCCGTCGGTCTTGGTGAAGACCGTGGCCAGGCGGGCGACAGCCGCCGGCGGCGGATCGTCCGCGATGAAATGGCGCGCAAGCTTGGTGGCGATATGCTGCGCGGTGGCCGGATGGCGGGCAATGTCGTTGAGCGCGGCTTCGGCCTGACCCATGCCGCCGCCGGGATAGGTCTTGCCGAGCAGCACGGCCTGGCCCGGCTGATGCGCATTGGCGTTGAAGACGAAGCTTCCTGGCTCGCCCAGCCGCCCCTCGCGTCCGGCCATCGTCCAGCCGGTCAGCATGCCGGCGAAGCTGGTGACGTCGGCTTGGGCATAGCCGCTGCCGACGCCCAGCGTGTGCAGTTCCAGGATCTCGCGGGCGAGGTTCTCGTTGAGGCCGCGGCCGCGCCGCTTGCCGGCTCTGGAATCGGGGCCGATGGACTGCTGGTTGTCGAGATAGAACAGCATGGCCGGATGGTGCTCGACGGCCAAAAGCATATCGGCGAAGCGGCCGAGCACGAAGGGGCGGATCGCCTCGCGCTCGAAGGCGCCGGCGCAGGCCCGCACGACAGGCGCCTTGGCGACGGAAACGCAGAAATGGTTCGACCAGAAGCCGACCAGCCGTTCCACGAAGCCCGGCGTCGCGGCGAGCGCCTTGTCGAAACGGGCCTGCGCTTCGTCGCGGTAGATATCGGCCTCGACACGCGGCACGGCGGGTTTGGCTTTCGTCCCGGCCGGGCCGGCCGGGTCTTCCGCGGCTGTCGGCTGCATCGCTGCCGCCGCCTTCTCGTCCCGCGCCGCCTTGCGCTCCATGGCCGCCGTCATGCTGGCCTGGATCGCCGCAGTGCTGTCCAGCAATCCGGCATTCTTCGGTTCGTCGGCGGAAATGAGCGCGATGTCCTGCTGCTTGAGCTCGGCCTTGAGGCAGCCGCGCGGATCGGCGGCGATCTTGCCGAGCTCGTCGCCTGGTTTTGCGCCAAGGCCGAAGCGATGGAGCGTCACCAGCGTGGGATCTGGCGACACGAACTTTGAAACCGGTGCGGCCAATGAAGCCTCCGTTCCGAACCGACGCCTCGGCCGGCATGTTGCATGGATCGGGAAGGGCGCTCACGACGCCGGCCGCAGCACCGGCGTCATGAGCGGGCCGTCACCAGCGGCGCCAGTGGTGCCAGCGATGGTAAGGATGCCAGACCGGGCCGACATAGACGCGCGGTCCGCCCCAGTAATAATAGCCGGGATAGACCACGCGGCGATTGGGGACGCAGCGGCCCCAGTAATTGGGATGCCAGCCCGGACCGCAGCCCCAGGCGACGTGCTCTATCATTGCCGGCGCGGGCGCAACCGGTGCGATCGGCATCGCCGAGGCGGCGCTTGCGGCGGCCGTTCCGCCGATGGCGAGCGCGGCCGCGAGCGAATATTTCGTCAGACTATTCATGGGATACTCCCGAAAGTTTCGAGGTTGAAGAGAACCTGCCGGCATCGATGGCAGGCCTGTCCCTCTTTTCCTTGAACGGGGCGTGTCCGCTCGTTCCGTCGCCGCCTATGGCGACTTTTTTGCCGGCGGCTGCTTGCCGGCGCGCCGCAACAGCGCATCCGCGAGCAGTTGACGATCTTCCGGCGAGCTCGACGCGGCGAACTCGATGATGCGTTGCTCGAGCCGGGTGCGCACGGTGACGTCAGCATTGCGCGCGCGCTCGAGCGCGGCGGCAAGCGCGTTGCTGTCGAGGGTGGGCTGCTGCAGCAGGTTCGCCGCCTCGCGCCGCGCGGCCTGTCCGTCGAGGATCACGTCGCGGGACTCGCGGCGCACCTCGCGCAGCGCCTGGCGGAAGATCTTGCGGTCGGCGGCGGGCAGCCGACCACCCGCCGATTCCAGCGAAAAGCCCGGATTGGATTTGCCGATCAGCCAGCCGGCTCCGCCGGCCACCGCGCCGATCAGAAAAACATTCAGCACCAGCGATGCCGCGACGAGACGGGGGTTCATAGGTCCTCCTCGGCCTGGTCGGCGTCGGGACCGGCATCGCCGAACGACGTCGCATTGGCGTCCATCACATAGTGGTCGGAGGGAGCGTTCGGGGCAACGACGGTCACCAGCGCCAGCCCGGCCACGGCGCCGGCCAGGCCGACACCCGCAAGCCCGAAGCCCAGCCACCAGAACCGGCGGCGGCGCTCCTGCCTGACCTCGGTCGCGGCCCGGGCGACGATCGCGCGATGCAGCGCCGGGCTGGGTGTTTCGACGCGATGCCGGTCGAGCATGGCATCGAGCCATTCTGCGCGCCTCAGGATGGCGCGGCCCTCGTCGGTATCGGCAAACAGCATCGCGGTCGCCTGCTCGGCCGCTGGCCAGCGATGCAACGCACCGCCATAGGCATCCGCCAGCGCGGCGAAGCGCCCGGCATCCATCGGCCCTTCCAAAGGTTTCTCAGCCATGTCTGTCCCCCTTCCACCATTTTGACGTGGCCCCCCACGCCGCAGTCCTGGGAATTCGCAATCCGTTCGGGGTCTCAGTCATCGCCATCTCCCGCGAGCATGGCCTGCAACGAACGACGACCCCGCGCGAGCAGGCTTTCCAGCGCATCGACGCTGACCTGCATGGCGCCGGCGGCCTCGATGTTGGACAGCTCCTGATAATACACCAGCACGATCGCCTCGCGCTGGCGCGGCGCGATGCGCAGCAAGGCCTGGCCGACCCTGCGCTCTTCGTCGCCCGGCATTGCATCGGGAAGCGGCGCTTCATCGGCCACCTCCGGCAGCTCGTCCATCGTCCATTCGCGCCGGCGTCGCAGCCGGTCGTAGCAGAGGTTGAGCGCGACGCGGTGGATCCAGGTGTCGAAGCGCGCGTGCCCCTGGCGCCAGCCCGAGGCGTGGCGCCAGATGCGCACGAAAGTCTCCTGGGCGACGTCCTCGGCCTCCGCCGCGTCGCCGAGCATCCTTGCGGCCAGGGCCAGGATGCGCGGCAGCTTGCGCGCCACCATCGCCTGCACGGCGGCGGGGTCGCCGGCGCCGATGCGGCGCACCAGTTCCTCGTCCGGATCGGCGCCCATCAACAGGGGCGCTCGCGACTATCATTATGCGCCATAACCTCTTGGTCATTGCTCCTGATTGGGAGCGGATTTGTGGCCCGGCCTCTCGTCGGCGCCGAGCACGCCGTCGCCGTTCTTGTCGAGCTTGGCGAAGCGCTTGGCGAGGAAGGCGTCGAGCTCGCCCTTGTCGACGAAGCCGTCCTTGTTGGCGTCCATGCGCGCGAAGGATTTGGCCGGATCGCCCTTGGCCTTGCGCGCTGTCTGGAAAGCGGTCCACTCGGCCAGGCTGACCTTGCCGTCATTATCGGTGTCGGCCCGCATGAACGCCTTTTCCCGGCGCGCCTCGAACTTTTCCAGGGTGAGGCCGGACTTTGCGAGGTCAGACTTGGTGAGGTCGGACTTGGCCGCAACAGGAGCCGAGCTGCTCGGCGCCGCCTGGGCTGGCGCGGGGGTCGGCGTCGTCGTCTGGGCGACCGCGGCCGCGGTCTGCAAACCAAGGGCAACGACGAATATCGTGTGGCGGATCATGCTCTCGTCTCCGGTTGGGCGCGGCCATTGGCGGCCGCGCTTCAGCCGTTAAACGCAAGGCAGAGCAAAATCCGTCGGTCCTTTTCCGCCGGGCAAAGTTCCCCGGAATCCGGCCCGGCCGGACCGGATCGTCCCCGAAGGACGGAAAGCGACGGCTATCTCGGCTGGTCGACAGCCACCAGCTGGTCCGGCTTGAAGCCGGCATGCTGCGGGGTCCAGACGTCGCCTTCGCGGTTGAACCAGTGGCACAGATACATGCCGGACGCCGCGCCGTCGCTGATTGTCATTTCCGGGCCTCCGGATTTCAGCCTGACGACGTCTCCGGTCTTGAAACTGTTGGGCATTTCGACCTCCCATGCTGACAAAGGGAGTTTCCCACCAACATCGATTCCCGACAATGGCCGAGATGCGCATGTGAAGTGGTGCAGGGCGGGAAGGCGTGGAAAACGGGTGCCGCTTGCGTGACACGCCGGATAACACTGAAGGCGTGGCCTGATCATGCCGAGGCTTTGGGGCCGAAGCAGCGGCCCGATCGCTCCCGGGTTCAATCGGTGTCGCGCCGGGGAGCAGGCGGCTGCACCGATCGACCGTCGTCTCCGGCCGGGCGGACTGTCATGGACTTTTCATCGGGCCACAACGCCTGTGCCTTCATCACCGCTGCCAAGAGATCATCTGCTTCAACGCTTCCGATTTCAGTCAGACGCGGGCTGTTGACTCCCGCTTCGAAATCGACGTGATAGACCGTCCAGCTCCTCATTGCATTTCCGGCAATTCGCGTCTCTGCACGGGCAGGCGGATGGAAGCCCGGCTCGCTTTTTGTGGTTAGGATTTTGAGGTCCGCAAGCCGGGCATGCACCGACCGATGGGCGGGGGGCTTGGGGTTATCAGCCGGCGCGATCGCGAGACTGTCTGATTGCCCGCTAGCCCACAATCGACCGAGGTCCATCCTGCCGGACGCATTGGTCCGAAAGGATAAAAGATATAGCCCCTTATTCCGTAAGGGAAGATTGGCCCGGCGGTGATCCTTTATCACCTGCCCCATTGCCGATGATTTGCGGGCAAGCCGCCCAAGCGCTCGGCCTTGAGCAATGGTCTGGTTCTCGTGGAGAAATTTGGTGCCGCTTGCGTGACTCGAACACGCGACCCCATCATTACGAATGATGTGCTCTACCAACTGAGCTAAAGCGGCCCGGGAAGCGTCAGGCTTCCAGAATGGGCTGGGTGATAGACTCAACCGCTCGCTAATTCAAGATGGGCAGCGGTGAATTCCGGCCTCGCCGGCGGCAATTCCGATCTACGGTTACCGCGCATCGGGCGCGTGTACGGCCCACGGCGGTATGCGGGCCGGCCGTCCTTTGCACCGGGCTGGCCGGAGCGGCCGCGCCGGCGGTGACGAAAAATGTTGATTCTTCAACAAAAAATGCCGAAATGGCTTTGGCCGGCAAGGCAGCCGCTCGCGTTGATCGATTGGTCGTCCGCGGCTGACGATCAGACAACCGTGAGCGAACGCGCAGAGGGAGCTCGCTTGGACCCCATCGAGAAAGCGATCCGCAATGCCTTCGAGAAAGGCAATGCCGAGGACCGGGCGTTCCGCGAGAAGGTCTATCGATCGGCCTTTGCAGCGCTCGACCGCGTCCTGCAGGCCAATCCGAACGTCACGGTCGAGGCCGCCATCAGCCGCCGCAAGGCGGTCCAGGCCAAGATCGCCGAGATCGAATCGGAGTTCCTGCAGGCCGTCCCCGATGTGACGCTGCCGCCGGAAAACGTCGCGCCGGCCGGCAACGGCGTGCCGGATCCCCGCGTCGAAGCGCCGGCCGTATCGGCCGCGCCATCGGTCGATGCGCCATTGCCGCCGTCGCAAACCGCGCCGTCGCCCTCGATCACCGTCGACGGCCCGGTTCAGCCCGATGCTTCGGACCAGCCGCGTTCGCGCGTGCTGCCGCGCGTGCCCGACATCATGCCGGACGAGACGGCGCTTCCCGATGCGCCGTCGCTCGATGATTCGCCGGGTTCACCGGTCGGCAACGGCGCCCAGGTCGCGCCCGACCGCGACGAGCGCCGGATCAGGGGCCGGCGCCTGCCGCTGACCGCGATCTTCGTCGTCGCGACATTGCTCGCGGCCGCCGGCATCGGCCTCTATTTCGCCAAGCAGACCGGTGTCTTCAAGACGGCGGCCGAGCTCAACACCGGCCCGCCGGAACCGACGCCGACGCTGGATGACGAGGATTCCTCGCAGCCGGCCGAGCCCGGCTCGCCGCAGAAGCCGGGCGAGGCGGACCAGTCGAAGAACTGGATCAACGTCTTCTCGCCCGCCGACCCGACCCATGTCAGCGCGCCGTCCGACGCCGCCGCCTCGGTCATGAAGGACGATACCGGCCAGTTCCTGCGCATACGCTCGGGCGCGTCGGGCTCGGCCATCGCCTTCGATGTGGGCCAGGGCGTGCTGGAGAAGCTTGCCGGCAAACATGCCATGTTCGACATCGTCGCCCGCTCGGAAGAGGGCAAGGAAACGCAGATTTCGGTCGACTGCAATTTCGCCGATCTCGGCGATTGCGGCCGCAAGCGCTACGCGGTCGGCCACGAGCGCAACGAATATCTGTTCGACGTGCAGTTTCCGGACAAGCATCCGGGCGCCGCCGGCACCATCGCCGTCAACTCCGACTTCGACCAGAAGGGCAAGTCCGTCGATATCTACGAGATACGCGTTTCGATCGCGGAGTGATCGCACCGCCGGAGGCGGGTTGTCAGCTAATCAAGCAGCGCCTGCAGCGTCTCGATGCGGTCGGCTTCCGCGGCCGGCTTGTCCCAGCGCAGCCGCGAGATGCGGGGAAAGCGCATCGCCACGCCCGATTTATGGCGGGTCGAGCGGTTGAGGCCTTCGAACGCCACCTCCAGCACCAGGCCGTTCCTGCGATCGGCGCGCACCGAGCGCACCGGCCCGAAACGCTCGATCGTGTTGTCGCGCACATATTTGTCGATCTCTCTCAACTCCTCGTCGGTGAAGCCGAAATAGGCCTTGCCGACGGGGACCAGCTCTTCCGAACCCTCAGGCCCGGACCAGACGCCGAATGTGTAGTCGGAATAGAAGCTGGAGCGCTTGCCGTGGCCGCGCTGCGCATACATCAGCACCGCGTCGATGGTGTGCGGATCGCGCTTCCATTTGAACCATGGGCCTTTCGGCCGGCCGGCGAGATAGGGCGAATTCCAGCGCTTCAGCATCACCCCTTCGATGATCGGATGCGGCGGCGCCTGGCGCAGCCGCTCCAGCGTCTTCCACTCGGAGAACGCGACAAAAGGCGAGAGGTCGAAGCGGCTTGGGTCGAGGGTCTCGACGAAGGTCTGGAGCCGCTTGCGGCGCTCGGCGAAGGGCAGCGCGCGCAGATCCTCGCCGTCGATCTGCAGCGCGTCGTAGCAGCGCATGAAGGCCGGATATTGCTGCTGGATCTTCGGCGAGACGCTCTTGCGGTTGAGCCGCTGCTGCAGGTCCGAAAACGTGCCCGTCGCCTCACGCGGGTCGCCGACCAAAAGCTCGCCGTCGAGCGCCGCCTCGAAATTCATCGCCGCGGCGAGGTCCGGGAAGGCGCCGGACACGTCGTCGCCGGTGCGCGAATAGAGCCTGCGGACGCCACCTTCGCACACCGCTTGCACGCGGATGCCGTCCCACTTCCATTCCGCCGCGTAATCGGCCGGGTCGAGCTTTTCGAGATCGCCGTCGTCGACGGCGTTGGAAAGCATCACCGGCCGGAACAGCGCAAGTGCGGCACTCCTCGGCTTCTCCGCCCGGCCTTCCAGCCAGGCGAACAACTCGGTGTAAGGCGGCGCCAGCCCGTGCCACAGCTCCTCGATCTCGGCGACGTCGACCTGGCCGAGGTAGGCCAGCGCCTGCTTGGCGAGCCGCGCCGACACGCCGATGCGCAAGCCGCCGGTGACCAGCTTGATGATGGCGAAGCGCGCCGAGATGCTGGCGTCATCGAGCAGCCGCGCCAGCACCTTGGGCCCGTCGGAGCGGCTCGCCGCCTGCAGCCTGCCGACCACCTCGCCCAACGTCGGCACGTGATTGGGAATATGTCCTTGGGGCTGCGGCCAGACCAGCGACACGGTTTCGGCGAGGTCGCCGACATAGTCGTAGGAATAGCCGAACAGCACCGGGTCCATGCGCTCGACCACCAGCGCGCGCAGCATCGCCGGCTTCACCGCCGCGATGTTGAGATCGCCGGTGATGGCCGCCAGCGCCAGCCCGCGATCGGGGTCCTCGACGCTGCGGAAATAGTCGGTCAGCAGTGTCAGCTTGCCGTTGCGCGACGGCGTCAGCACGAGGCGGTCCAGGAGTTCGGCGAAACGGTTCATGGCTGGGTGCGCCTGGGCAATAGCGAAGGCCGGCGCGAGGCCCCCCTCTCTGGCCTGCCGGCCATCTCCCCCTCAAGGGGGGAGATTGGCAGCTTCAGTGCCGGCGCATCTCCCGCGACGGTGGAGATTGGCGAAAGCCGGTGCGACATCCGATCTCCCCCCTTGAGGGGGAGATGGCCGGCAGGCCAGAGAGGGGGGCCATAGAACTCGACGGTGGCGATTGGCGAACGGTATTGCATCAATCGCCCTCGTCCTCATACCCCACCAGATGCAGCGGCCGCGCGGCAATCCCCTCCAGCTCGCACCAGCGCACCAGCGCCTCCTCGCGGCCGTGCGTGACCCAGATTTCCTCCGCGCCGGTTTCCTTGATCGTGATGATCAGCTCGTCCCAGTCGGCGTGGTCGGAAATGATCAGCGGCAGCTCGACGCCGCCTTGCTTGGCGCGCTGGCGGATGCGCATCCAGCCCGAGGCGAAGCAGGAGATCGGGTCGGGAAAACGCCGCGCCCAGCGGTCGGCGAAGGCCGAGGGCGGCCCGACCACGATCGCACCGGCGAAATCGGCCTTGGCTCCGCTTTCCACAGTCCCAGGCTCCAGCCGGCCGAGCTCGATGCCCTGGCTCTGATAGTATTCGCTGAGCTTGGTCAGAGCGCCATGGATATAGATCGGCCTGTCGTAGCCGGCATCGCGCAGCAGCCGCATCACGCGCTGCGCCTTGCCGAGCGCATAGGCGCCGATCAGATGCGAGCGTTCGGGAAATTGCGCCGCCGATTTGAGCACGCGGGCGATCTCCTCATGATCCGGCGGATGGCGGAACACCGGCAGGCCGAAAGTCGCCTCGGTGATGAAGACATCGCACCGGACAGGCTCGAACGGCAGACAGGTGGCGTCCTTCTGGCGCTTGTAGTCGCCGGAAGCGACGATGCGCATGCCCCGATGCTCGACACAGATCTGCGCCGAGCCCAGCACATGCCCGGCCGGGTGGAAGGTGACGGCGACACCGTTGATGTCGAGCGTTTCGCCAAGCGCGGCCGCCTGCGTCGTTCCGGCGAAATCCTCGCCATAGCGCAGTCCCATGATATCGAGCGTCTCTTGCGTCGCAAGCACCGACTGGTGGCCGGATCGCGCATGGTCGGAATGGCCGTGCGTGATCAGCGCCCGCTCGACGGGCCGCACCGGATCGATGAAGAAATCGCCGGGCGGGCAATAAAGGCCTTCCGGCCGGGATTTGAGCAGGTCGCTGGCGCGCATGGCTTTGAACATAGTGGCTAAATTTGCCGCGGGAAGCCTGTTGCAAGAGACTGCTGACTCATCCTAAACCCGCCCGCCGGCCCGCCTCGCCGGTGGGATCCTTCAAGAGATGAAACCGCTCCAGGCCTCGTCGGGCGATTTGAACGCCGACCGTCGCGCCGATTTCGCCGAGACGCTGCTCGCCTCGGGTGAGCCCGCGCAGGCGGCGGAGCTTTTGCTCGGCGCGCTGGAGCTGGCGCCGCGATGGGCCGTGGGCTGGTTTCGCCTCGGCGAGATGCAGGAAGCGGCCGGCCTGCTCGACCAGGCCGCCAGAGCCTGGGCCACCGCGCTGAAGCTGGATCCCGCGGACCGCCTCGGCGCCGCGCTCAAGCTTCAACTGATCGGCAGGGCGCCCGCCGCGGCGGCGCCGCCCAGCGCCTTTGTCGAGACCTTGTTCGACCACTACGCCGACAGTTTCGAGGACTCGCTTGTCAAGAAGCTTGGCTACGGGCTGCCGGATTTTCTCGGGCACGCCGTCGGCAAGGCAAGGCCCGGCCGGTTTCGGCTGGCCTTGGATCTTGGCTGCGGCACCGGCCTGATGGGCGAAAGGCTGCGCCCTTTCGTCGACAGGCTGGAGGGCTACGACATCTCGGCGGCCATGCTGAGAAAGGCGAAGGCCAAGGGTATCTACGACCGGTTGGTCAAGGCCGACCTTCAGCATTTCTCCTACATCGGAGACAGAGCCGACCTCGTGGTCGCGGCCGACGTGTTCATCTATCTGGGCGCCCTCGAACATATCGTCGGCGCGGTGGCCGGGATGCTCGCCGAGGACGGCCTATTCACGTTCTCGCTCGAGACGCTTGCCGGCGGCGGCGATTTCGCCCTTTTGCCGTCACGGCGTTACGCTCATTCCGAGGCCTATGCGCGGCGCGTGCTTTGCGCCAATGGGCTTGCGGTCCTGTCGCTGGAAAGCATGGTCATCCGGCACGATCGGCGCGATCCGGTCGAGGGCCTGGCGATCGTGGCCGGCCACCGCGCCGCAGCTGCCGAGGCAAGGATTCCGTCAGCCGCATGAGCCGGACCTTGCTGCGAAAAAGCCTGAATGGCATGGTCGGGGTAGCGCGGGGCGGTGACCCAAGTGTTTTGCGCAATTCCGAACGGAAAGCCCTTTCCCGGAGTTACCCCAAGGAGGGATCCATGCGCTGGACCATGGTTGTGGTGGCGTCCTGCCTGACGGTCGCCGGCTGCGTCGGCGGCACGTCGATGGCCGAGCGCCAGGACGAGGATGTCCAATCCTCATTGCAATATGACGACGTGCCTTGCGACCAATTGCTGGCGCAGCGCAATCAGCTGGCGCAGCAGAACAATCTGCCGGTCACGGCCAAGCCCGGCTTCTCCAATCCGGCGATGGGCTTCGGCCCGTTCATGCCGGACACGCGCTCCAAGGCCTCGCGCGACAGCAACAAGGCGAGCGGCGAGATCGACGCCATGAACCGTTCGATCGACCGTCGCGACTGCGGCAAGCCGAAGAAGAAGGAGACGTTCGGGCTGCCCGGCTCGAAACCTTCCTGAGTATCCGACATTCGGTATTCCGTTTGACGCTCGGCCGGATCGCCGCGCGTTTGATCGCGCTTGAAAGACCAACCGATGAATCTCTCGGATATCGGCGACCGCATCTGTATCCTGGGACCGTCCAACAGCGGCAAGTCCACCCTCGCCAACGCGATCGCGCGCAAGCGCGGCCTTGAAGCCGTTCACCTCGATCAGCTCTTTCACCGGCCCAACACGGATTGGGAGCAGCGTCCAAGGGACGAATTCATTGCCCTGCACGATATAGCCATCGCCGGCGAGCGCTGGGTGATGGACGGAAATTACTCGGTTTGCATGCCGCAGCGTCTCCGGCGGGCGACAGGCCTGATCCTGCTGGATATCTCCACGGCTTCGAGTCTTCTGCGCTATTTCAGGCGAACGCTGTTCGAAAAGGACAGGCTCGGCGCTCTGCAAGGCGGGCGCGACAGCGTCAAATGGGACATGATCCACCACATCGCCGTGGTCCAGCCGCGAAACCGCAAGAAATACCGGGCGATGTTCGAAGAGTTCGATCTGCCGAAGCTGCAGCTGTCTTCGCTGCGGGCGATCAAGCAGTGCTTCCGAGACTGGGACCTGGCGAGATAAGGCCAGCTGACAACCCGCCTCGCGGTCGCCCGGACAGTCGAACTATCCACCGCGCTCGAAGCCAGCCATCCGACAGCGCACGACCGGCGCCAGACAGTTGGTGCCGTTTGATGCGATCTGATGGAGTTGCTGATTGTTGGCGGCGGGGCGGCCTCTATCTTGATCTCCGGAAGGAATATGCGCCGTTCAAGAAGCGCGCGCTTCCACGCTTTTGTGCCGGTCCGGACGGACCCAGCACAGCGGACCGTCACAATGGGAGGAATAGGACATGTCGGTCAAAGTCTCGATGCAAAGCCTGCTTGTAGGGTCAATGCTGTCGCTGACGCTTGTCGGTCAGGCATGGGCGGCCGACCTGCCGGGCAAGAACCTGAAGATCGCCGTTGTGCTCAAGACGCTTGCCAATCCTTATTGGCTGGCCACGCAACAAGGCATCGAGGCAAAGGCAAAGGAGATCGACGCCGCCGTCACGGTTCAGGCTGGCACCGATGAATCGGCCATCGATGAACAGACCAACATGGTCCAGACGATGGTCGGCCAGGATTTCAATTGCTTTATCGTGGCGCCGATCAGCAACAGCAACCTGATCCAACCTCTTGTGACGGCGGCCAAGAAGAACATCCCGATCGTCGCCGGTGACGCGTTCGACGCCGACGCGCTCGCCGCCGCCGGTGTCAAGCTGGCGACCTATGTCACCGTGCGCCATACCGACGCCGGCAAGGCCGTGGCCGAGGAAATGGTCAAGCGCCTCGGCGGCACCGGAAAGGTTGCGCTGATCGGCGGTCTGGCGGGTCATCCGGCCAGCATCCAGAGGCTGGAAGGATTTCGCTCCGGTGCCGGCGGCCTCGAAATCGTCCAGGAGCAGGCGGCCGATTGGGATCGCGAGAAGGCCTTGAACGCCGCCGATGCGATCCTTCGCGCCCACCCCGATCTGAAAGGTTTCTATGCCGCCAACGACGGCATGGCCTTGGGCGTCCAGCAGGCCGTCAACAATGCGGGCCTGGCCGGCAAGGTGCTGGTGTTCGGCACGGACGCCATCGACGACGCGCTCAATTCCATCGAAGCGGGACAGATGACTGGCACCGCGGCGCAGTTCCCCTACCTGATGGGCCAGATCGAGGTCGAAGCCTGCCTTGCGGCCTCGCAGGGCGCTGCAATCGACGCGACCACCGTTGCGCCGCAAGCGTTGATCACGTCCGAGAACATTGCCGCCGCCAAGGCCTCTTCGCCGCAACCATGGTTCGAATACTCCAGCCCGATTGCCAAGCTGATCAAGTAGGCCGGGTACGTGAGCTTGCAAGCACAAACAGAGACGGCCGGCCGGCCGGCGGTGAGCAGCATCGGGCGGGCTCTCAGGTCGAGCGGCGTGCTCGATTGGGCGATCGTCTTGGCGCTGCTGGTGCTCATGGCGGTCGGAGCCTTGGCTTCGCCGCTGTTCCTGACAGCTGGAAACGTCACCTCGATCCTCGTCGCCTGTTCGATTCTGGTCGTGGTGGCGATCGGCCAGACTTTCGTCATCATCACCGCCGGCATCGACCTTTCGGTCGGATCGCTGGTGCAGATATCCTGTGTGATGATCGGCATCTCGGTCACCCAGAAATGGGGCGTGCCGATCGGGATCGTCATGGCTCTCGTCACCAGCATGGTGTTCGGTATCATCAGCGGCGTCGTCATTTCGAAGGGCAAGATCAGCGATTTCATAGCGACGCTGGGGATGCTCAGCATCGCATCGGGCTGTGCGCTGGTGCTTTCGAATGGTCGGCCCGTTGGCGTTATTTCGCCGTTGCTGACCGGGTTGGCCAGCGGCAGCATAGGGCCGGTTCCCAACATAACGCTGCTCGCGGCCGCTGTCGCCGCCATTGCCCACCTGCTTCTGTTTCATACGCAACTGGGCACGCATCTGTTCGCGGTAGGCGGCAACCACGAAGGCAGCCGTAATCTCGGCCTCAAGGTCGCGAGGATCAAGATCACGGCTTTCGCCATCAGCGGCTTGCTCGCCGGCATCGCCGGCGTCATGCTCACCGCGCGCATCGGATCGGCCGAGCCCGCTATCGGCAGTTCGTATCTGCTGAACTCGATAGCGGCATCGGTGCTGGGTGGAACGAGTCTCTTCGGCGGCCGTGGCACGATCATCGGTCCGGTGGTGGGCGCCCTCGTCCTGACCGCGCTCTTGAACCTGATGACCCTGCTTGGCGTCGGCGTTTTCTACCAGCCGATCGTCACAGGCATGGTCGTCATCTTGTTCGCCATCGCTTACCGGTTCCAAAAATGACGATCGAACCTGCTTCGGATCATGGCGCGGCCGTAGCTCCGGTGGAGCGCAAGATGCTGGAAGTGCGGAATGTCCACAAGCATTTCGGCTCGGTCGTCGCGCTCGACGGCGTCAGCATTTCCGTCGAGGAAGGCAAGGTCGCTGCTATCGTAGGCGACAACGGCGCAGGAAAATCGACCCTGGTCAAGATACTGACCGGAGTACATCAACCGACCTCCGGCGAGATATTCTTCGATGGCCAGCCGACGCTGCTGCGTAGTCCGGACGATGCAAGGCGGGCCGGTGTCGAGACGCTGTTCCAGGATTTGGCGCTCGTCGACGACCTGACGATCTGGCAGAATCTCTTCCTCGGCCGCGAACTTACCTGGGGTGGGCCGCTGCGGATCACTCGCAAGCGCGCCATGGCCGCTCAGGCGAGGACCATGCTGGCCGGCCTGCAGATCAACATACCGACCATCAACGCTCGCGTGCGTCAACTGTCCGGCGGCCAGCGTCAGGCTGTCGCGATCAGCCGTGCGGTAGGCTGGAACGCCAAGCTCACCATCATGGACGAGCCGACAGCCGCGCTTGGCGTGCGGGAACGGCTCGAAGTCGAGAGCCTTATCGACCGCCTGCGGCAACAGGGACGGACGTTCCTTCTGATCAGCCACAATTTCGATCAGGTGATGCGGCTGTCGAACGAAATATGGATCATGCGCAACGGCCACGTCGTTGGTCATCGCCGCACGAGCGAGACCTCGGGCGAGGAACTGGTGGCGTTGATCACCGGGGCAAAGTCGTGAGCCGCTGGCGGCAGGGTGCGCGCCAGCGCGGGATGGTGCGCGAAGATCGCGTCAACTGTTGAATTCCAAGGGAGGATATCGACATGAACAAACCCGTTGCGGTGCTTGATCCACAATGGCGGCAGCTTGACGAATTGTTCACGCGGGCCGATCTGGAGCGGCTCGGCGGGCTCTGCGATCTTGTTTGGGCAAAGAACGAGCCCATGCCGGGTCATGTCTTGGATGAAAACCTTGCCGACATGACGTTCTATCTTTCTGCCTTGCCGACGCTCGATGCGGCTCAGATCAAGCGCGCGGCCAAACTCAAGGCAGTGATAGAGCTTTATGGCGCCTTTCCCGACACCATTGATTACGGCGCCTGCTTCGATCGCGGCATCGAAGTACTGGCAACCGGTCCGGGTATGCGTGGCTCAGTCGCCGAGATGGCGGTGGCCATGGCGCTCTCCGGAGCGCGAGGGCTGGTGGAAGAACACGAGCTGTTTCGCACCGGCGGCGAGCACTGGCTCAATGACAATCCGGCAACCGACTTCACCCTGTTCGAACAGACGATCGGGTTCGTCGGCTTCGGCGCCATTGCCAAGGAATGCAGCCGGCTCCTGGCGCCGTTCTCGCCAAAGATCTCCGCCTATGACCCCTGGCTCGACCCCTCGGTCGCCAAGCAATTTGGCGTCAGGCTCGTGTCTCTGGAAGAGGTCGCAAGCAGCAGTCGCGTGCTGTTCGTGACGGCGGCGCCGACCAGGACCAACAAGGGTCTCGTCGACGCGGCGACCATCGCCAGGCTTCAGCGCAACGCATTGCTCGTCCTTGTCAGTCGCGCGCACCTCATCGATTTCGATGCCCTGGTCGAGGCGGTACGGGCAAGGCGTATCCGCGCCGCGATAGATGTGTTCCCGGTTGAGCCGCTGGCGGCGGATCATCCCTTGCGCGGCATGCCCAACGTCATCCTTTCGCCGCATCGCGCCGCGGCTGTGTCTGGCGGCCGGCAACTCATGGGCCGCCTGATCGTTGAAGACATTGCGCGGATGGTCGACGGCAAACCGCCGGCCGACCTTCAGCGCGCCCGCCGGGAGCATGTGATGGACCTGGCGGGTGTGCAGCACTCGAAGAAGCTGGAAAGCATGGCGCTGGACCGCTGACGTCTGGAGCGGTGCACCGTTTGGGGTGGTTCAATAACCCGCTTCGCGGTCGACCAGGTTTTCGAGCTTTTCGCCGCGCTCGAAGGCGGCCATCTGGCGCAGCATGATCGGCACAAGATGGGCGGGATCCGACGTCGCCGCCGCATGCGGCGTGACGAACACTTTCGGATGGCTCCACAACGGGCTGGTCTTCGGCAGCGGCTCGACTTCGAACACGTCGAGGCTCGCTTCCTTCAGCGTGCCGTCGTCCAGCGCGCGCACGATGTCGGCGTCCTTTTGCAGGCGTCCGCGACCGGCATTGATCAGCACGGCGCCACCGAGGCCGTTGCGCCGGCGCAATTCCTTGAGCAGCCCGTAATTGACGATGCCGCGGGTTTGCGGCGTCAGCGGCAAGAGCACGACCAGGATGTCGGTGGCGTTGAGGAACGGGATCAGCCCCGCCTCGCCGCAATAGGTCGAAACGCCCTGCATCGGCCGCTCGCTACGCGACCAGCCGTTGACGGCGAAGCCGAGCGACAACAGCGCCGAAGCCGCGGCGCGGCCAAGACTGCCAAGCCCCATGATGCCGACGGAGATGTCCCCGGCCACCCGTTGCGGCGGCTCGTGCCAGATCTTCTTTTGCTGCTGGCCCCGGTAAAGCGAGGCCTGGCGATGGTGGTCGAGCACGCGCCAGACGACATATTCGACCATGTGCTGGGTGAGATTGTCGGCGACGATCTTGGCGATCGGCACGTCGGGCAGGCCGGGATCGGCAAAGACATGGTCGACGCCGGCGCCGATCGAAAAAATGGCACGCAGATTGGGCAGCGACTTGAGAAGGTTGGGCTTCTGCTTCCACACCACCGCATAGGTGATCGACGGATCGTTGGCGCCGTTCGGCTCCAGCACGACCTCGCGCTCGGCCGAGAGCAATTCATGCCAGCGCTGCGGGTGGATGCCCGTGAGGGCAAGCAGGATTTTGCCTTTTTCCATTCTCGGATTTTTCTTCCCTGTTTTGCCAGTGCGGTTGCTGTTACTCACTGACCACGCCGGTCGGTGCGGTCTCGATCTTGAAGGCCGCCGCCATCAGCGCCCGCGTATAGTCGGTTTGCGGGCTGCTGAAAATCTGCTCGGAAGGTCCCGCCTCGACGATCTGGCCATTGCGCATGACGATGACGTCATTGGCAAGGGCACGGACGACTTTGAGGTCGTGGCTGATGAAGAGGTAGGCGAGATTGTGCTTGGCCTGCAGGCCGCGCAAGAGGTCGACCACCTGCGCCTGCACGCTCATGTCCAGCGCCGAGGTCGGCTCGTCGAGCATGACGAAGCGCGGATTGAGCACCATGGCGCGGGCGATGGCGACGCGCTGGCGCTGGCCTCCGGAAAACTCGTGCGGGTAGCGGTGGCGCGTTTCGGGGTCGAGGCCGACCTCCTTCAGCACGGCGACCACCTTGTCGTCGCGCTCGTCGGCCGAGAGCTTCGGCTCGTGGATCTTCAGCCCTTCCTCGATGATCTCGGAGACCGACAGGCGCGGGCTGAGCGATCCGAACGGATCCTGGAACACGATCTGCAATTCGCGCCGCAGCGGCCGCATGGCGCTGAAGGAGAGCTGGTTGATGTCGCGTCCGTTGAAATTGATCGTGCCGGTCGAGGAGATCATCCGGGCGAGCGCCAGCCCGAGCGTCGTCTTGCCCGAGCCGGATTCGCCGACGACGCCGAGCGTCTGGCCGGCGCGCACGGTGACGTCGATGCCGTCGACCGCCTTCACGTGGTCGACGGTCTTGCGGAAGAAGCCGCGTTTGATCGGGAACCAGACCTTGATGTCCTTGCCGGTCATGACGGATTTGGCGCCCGGGTCGGCGGTGGGCGGCTTGCCCTTCGGTTCGGCTGCCAGCAGATGCTTGGTGTAGTCGTGCCGCGGGTTGGCGAATATCTCTTTGGTCGGGCCGCTCTCGACGATCTTGCCCTTGGTCATGACGCAGACGCGGTCGGCGATCCTGCGCACGATGCCGAGATCATGCGTGATGAACAGCAGCGACATGCCCTTGCGGCTTTTCAGCTTGGCGAGCAGCTCGAGGATCTGCGCCTGCACGGTGACGTCGAGAGCGGTCGTCGGCTCGTCGGCGATCAGAAGCTCCGGCTCGTTGGCCAGCGCCATGGCGATCATGACGCGCTGGCGCTGGCCGCCGGAGAGCTGGTGCGGATAGGCGTCGAGGCGCTTTTGCGGATCGCGGATGCCGACTTCGTTGAGCAGCTCCAGCGTGCGCGCGCGGGCCGGAGCATCGCGCATGCCCTGGTGCAGTTGCAACACCTCGACGATCTGCTGCTCGATCGTGTGCAGCGGGTTGAGCGAGGTCATCGGCTCCTGGAAGATCATGGTGATCTTGTTGCCGCGCACGCCGCGCAAAGCCTTCTCGTTCATGGCGAGCAGGTCGGCGCCGCCGAACAGGATTTTGCCCGAGGGGTGGCTGGCGGCGGGATAGGGCAGGAGCTTCAGCACCGACAGCGCCGATACCGATTTGCCGGAGCCGGATTCGCCAACCAGGGCAACCGTCTCGCCCTTGGCGATGTCGAATGAGACATGGTCGACGGCGATCGATTGCTTGCCGCCCTGCGCGAAGGCGACGCTCAGATCTTGGACGGACAGCAGGGCTTCGCTCATTTGAACGTCTTGCGCGGATCGAAGGCGTCGCGTGTCGCCTCGCCGATGAAGACCAGCAGGGACAGCATCAGCGAAATCACGATGAAGCCGGAAATGCCGAGCCACGGGGCGTTGAGGTTGCGCTGCGCCTGTTTCAGCAGTTCGCCGAGCGAGGCCGAGCCGGGCGGCAGGCCGAAGCCGAGATAGTCGAGTGAGGTCAGCGTCGAGATCGAGCCTGAGAGCAGGAAGGGCAGGAAGGTCAGCGTCGCCACCATGGCGTTCGGCAACAGGTGCCGGAACATGATGGTGAGGTTGGGCACGCCGAGCGCCCGCGCCGCGTTGACATATTCGAAGTTGCGGGCGCGCAGGAACTCGGCCCGCACCACGCCGACCAGCGCCACCCAGGAGAACAGCAGCATCAGGCCGAGCAGGATGAAGAAGCCGGGCGGCAGGATGGCCGAGACGATAAGCAGGAGGTAGAGCACCGGGATCGCCGACCAGATTTCGATGAAGCGCTGGAAGAGCAGGTCGGTCCAACCGCCGAAATAGCCTTGCACCGCGCCGGCCGCGACGCCGATCAGCGATGAGCCGAGCGTCAGGATCAGGCCGAACAGAACCGAGATGCGGAAGCCGTAGAGCACGCGCGCCAGCACATCGCGCGCCTGGTCGTCCGTGCCCAGCCAGTTCCAGTTGCCGATGGCGCAGTTCTCGTCGGCCTCACCCTTCGGATACTGGCTGCAACGCTTGCTCTTGTCGTAAAGCCAGGATGGTTTTGCCGGCGCCGGTTCCGGAATGGCGTTGTTGACCGTCTGGTAGGAATAACGGACCGGCGGCCAGATCATCCAGCCATTGGAGTTGATCTCGTCCTGGATCACGGGATCGCGATAGTCGGTGACGGCATAAAAGCCGCCGAACTTCTCCTCCGGATAGGCGACCAGGACCGGAAACAGGATCTCGCCCTTGTATGAGGCGATGATCGGCTTGTCGTTGGCGATCAGCTCGGAAAACAGCGACAGCACGAACAGCAGCAGGAAGATCCAGAGCGACCAGTAACCGCGCCGGTTGGCCTTGAAATTCTGCAACCGCCTCTGGTTGAGCGGCGACAGAAATGGCCTGCGGGGCCGCGCCGGCGCGCTTTCGATCGCGGCCTCGGCCATCAGATGTCTCTCCGCTCGAAGTCGATGCGCGGATCGACCCAGGTGTAGATGAGGTCGGACAGAAGGCCGACGAACAGCCCAAGCAGCGAGAAGATGTAGAGCGTGGCGAACACCACCGGATAGTCGCGGTCGATCACCGACTTGAAGCCGAGCAGGCCGAGGCCGTCGAGCGAGAAGATGTTCTCGATCAGCAGCGAGCCGGTGAAGAAGGCCGAGATGAAGGCGCCGGGAAAACCGGCGATCACGATCAGCATGGCGTTGCGGAAGACGTGACCGTACAGCACCTTGCGCTCCGACAGGCCCTTGGCGCGCGCCGTCACGACATATTGCTTGCGAATTTCCTCGAGGAACGAGTTCTTGGTCAGCAGGGTGGTCGTCGCGAAAGCCGAGAGCACGAGCGCCGTCAGCGGCAGCGTCATGTGCCAGACATAGTCGGCGATCTTGCCCGGCCAGGACAGTTGGTCCCAATTGTCCGAAACGATGCCGCGCAGCGGAAACCAGTCCCAGAACGAACCGCCCGCGAACAGCACCATGAGCATGATGCCGAACAGGAAGCCGGGAATGGCATAGCCGACGATGACGACGCCGCTGGTCCATACGTCGAAGGTCGAGCCATCCTTCACCGCCTTGCGGATGCCGAGCGGGATCGAGATCAGGTAGGACAGAAGCGTGATCCACAGGCCGATGGAGATGGAAACGGGCATCTTCTCCAGGATCAGGTTCAGCACCGAGATATCGCGGAAATAGCTGTCGCCGAAATCGAAGCGGCTATAGTTCCACAGCATCATGCCGAAGCGTTCGAGCGGCGGCTTGTCGAAGCCGAACTGCTTTTCCAGCTTCTTGATGAACTCGGGATCGAGTCCCTGCGCGCCGCGATATTTCGAGCCGACATCGCCGGCAACGTCGAAATTGCTGCCGCCGGCGTCGCCGCCGCCGCTGCCGAGACGATCGTTGCCGCCCTGGTTGGTCAGCCTGGCGATCACCTGCTCGACCGGACCGCCAGGCGCGAACTGAATGACCGCGAAGGAAATCGCCATGATGCCGAACAGCGTCGGGATCATGAGAAGAATGCGGCGCAGAATATAGGCGCCCATCAGGCAGCCGGTCCCGCGCGAACGTTCATGTCAGGCTTTGCCAATCTTTGCCGCCTTGCCCTTGTCGACCCACCACAGCGCTTCGACCGGAAAGCCGAAATCGGGTTTCTGCTCGGGAAAGCCGAACATGTCCCAATAGGCGCTTCGGTGATTCGCCAGATACCAACTTGGAATCCAATCGCGCCCCGCGCGCAAGGCCCGGTCCAACGCGCGCATGGCGGTGGTCAGGCTTTCGCGGTCCTTGGCGGCGCCGACGGCGTCGATCAGCGCATCGACGGCCGGGCTGGCAATGCCCGACAGGTTGCGAGAGCCCGATATGGCGGCACTGCGCGAGTGGAAGAAAATCTCGAGGTCGTCGCGGGTCGGCGTGGCGCTGAAATTGAAGGCGGCCGAGAGCAGGTCGAAATCGAACGTCGATTGCCTGAGCTGATATTGGGCTGAATCCACCAGGCGGATCGAGGCATCGATGCCGATGGCCTTCATGTTGGCGACCCAGGGCGAATAGACCTGCACGAAGGTCTCGTCGTCGACCAGGAATTCGGCGGTCAGCCGCCCGCCCTTGTCATTGACCACGAAATCGCCGGAGCGTTTCCAGCCGGCCTCACCGAGCAATTTCAGTGCCGCGCTCAGTTGCTTGCGGTCTCGTCCGGACCCGTCCGACGGCGGTTGCGTCACTGCTTCGCCGAAGGTCTCCGGCGGCAGCTTGTCGCGCAGCGGTTCCAGCAGCGCCAGCTCCTGCGGCGTTGGCATGCCCTCAGCCCTGAAGTCGGATTTTTCGAAGCAGGACTGCGAGCGCTCATAGGAACCATAGAAGAAGTTGCGACGCGTCCATTCGAAATCGAAGCAGAGCGCGATCGCTTGCCGCACGCGCGGATCCTTGAATTGCTCACGCCGCTGGTTGACTGCGGTGGCCTGCATGGAAGGCGTGGTTTCGGCCGGGAACTCATGCTTGATCACTTTGCCGGCGGTGAAGGCCGGAAAGTCGTAGGCCGTTGCCCAGACGCGCGAGGTGAATTCCTCGCGGTAGAGGATCTCGCCCTTCTTGAAGGCCTCGAAGCCGGCGGTGCGATCCTGGTAGAATTCGATGCGGATACGCCCGAAATTGTTCTGGCCGCGATTGACCGGCAGGTCGTTGCCCCAGTAGTCGGCCACGCGCTCATATTCGATCCAGGCGCCCGCCGACCAGCGCCCGACCTTGTAGGCGCTCGAGCCGAGCGGCGGATTGAGCTGGGAGGAATCGAACGGGTTGGCCGTAAAGAAGGCCTTCGAAAGGATAGGGAAACCGACCACGTTCAGGACCGTGCGCGCCGATTGCTTGCCCGAGAATTTGAGCTGCAGCGTGTGAGGGTCGACGGGGACCGCGTCATCGAGGTGGGTGAGCGACAGCGCGTAGTCGGGATGCCCCTTGTCCTTCAGCAGCTTGAAGGTGAAGGCGGCGTCTTCGGCTGTTAGCGCAGAACCGTCGTGGAAACGTGCCTGCGGGCGCAGCGAGAAGGTGAAGCTGTTGCGGTCGTCCGAAATCGTCACGTTCTCGGCGATCAGCCCGTAAACCGCGTCCGGCTCGTCGAGCGCTCTCGCCATCAGCGTGTCGAAGCACATCTCCATGCGCTGCGGGGAATCGCCCTTGGGGACGAACGAATTCAGCGTGTTGAAGGTCTGCGGGCTCTGGTTCGCGCCCCAATTGGGCGGCGAGAAGTTGAAGGTGCCGCCTTGCGGCGCATCGACATCGACAAAGTCGAAATGCGTGAAATCGGGCTTGTATTTGAGGTCGCCGAAGGCCGACAGGCCGTGCAGCTTGACGCCGGTCGGGGTGTCGGCAAAGGCCCGGCCGGGCAGCAGCGCCGAGGCTGCGGCTGCGGCACCGAGCGCCAGGAAGTCGCGGCGAGGAAGCAAAGTCCGCAGCCCCATCAATTGAGGCCCTTGTATTTGGCGGCCAGCGCCTTTTCCTTGGCCGTGTCGATCCACCACGAATCGATATCAGCGCCGCGGTAAGTGGGCTGCTTTTCAGGCATGCCGAACTTGTTCCAATAGGCCAGCCACACCACCGCGCGATAATATTGCGGAACGACGTAGTAGTTCCACAGAAGGATACGGTCGAGCGCGTGGGTCGTGGCGACCAGGTCGTCGCGATCGGTGGCGAAGATGATGCGATCCACGAGAGCATCGACGACCGGATTCTTTATCCCGGAATAATTGCGCGATCCGGGCGTATCGGCGGCCTTCGAACTCCAGAAATCGCGTTGCTCGTTGCCGGGCGATTCCGATTGCTGCAACTGGCTGGTGATGACCTCATAGTCGAAATTGTTGACGCGGTTGATGTACTGCGTCTGGTCGATAATGCGCAGATTGGCGTCGACGCCGATCTTGCGCAGATTGGCGATCCAGGGGCTGGAGATCACTTGATCGGTGTCGTTCCAGCCAAGGATCTCGAATTTGAACGGCGCGCCGGTCTTGGCATTCACCATCTTGCCGCCCTTGATCACCCAGCCGGCCTGGGCAAAGAGGTCGACCGCCTGCTTCAGGTATTTCCGCTCCGCCTGCGGCGAATCATAGACCGGCAGCTTGAATTCCTGGGTGAACAATTCAGGCGGCAGCTTGTCGCGATACTTCTCCAGGATTTCGAGTTCCTTGCCTTGCGGCACTCCGCTCGATGCCAGTTCCGTGCCCTGGAAATAGCTATGGGTGCGCGTGTTCGAGTTGTAGAACAGCGTGCGGTTCATCGTTTCGAAATCGAACGGAAGCGTCAGAGCCTCGCGCACGAGGCGGTCCTGGAACAGCGGCCGTCTCTGGTTGAGTATGAAGGCCTGCATGGGTTCCGGCGAGGTTGTCTTGAACACCTGCTTGACCACGTCGCCGGCGCTCACCGCCGGAAAATTGTAGGCCGTATTCCATCGCCGAGAGCTGTTTTCCGGCTTGATGTCGTCCAGCCCGCCCTTTGTGAAGGCCTGCCAGGCGGCGTTGTCGTCCAGTATGTAGGTGAAGCGCTGGGTGTCGAAATTCTCGCGGCCGATCTTCACCGGCAGCTTTGCACCCCAATAGTCGGGCACGCGCTGCCAGACGATCTCCGAACCGGGCTTGAAGCTGGCGATCTTGTAGGCGGCGGAGCCCAGCGGCGGTTCCAGCGTCGATTTGGTGATGTCGCGCTTCTTGCTGTTGGCATCGGTGCCGTCCCACCAGTGCTTCGGCAGCACAACGAGGTCGCCGAGGATCCTAGGCAACTCGCGGTTGCCCTTCTGGTTGAAATGGAATTCGACCTCGCGGTCCGAGACCGCGACGGCGTCGGTGACATTCTCGAAATAACGATTGTACATCGGGCTGTTGGCCTTCAGCACCTGGAACGACCAGATCACGTCGTCGGCAGTGATCGGCTGGCCGTCATGCCATTTCGCGCGCCGGTCGAGCCGGAAGGTGACCGAGGAATAGTCCGCCGGGTATTTGTAGGCCTCGGCGATCAGCGGGTGGTACGTGCTGCCCTCGTCGGTCGCCTGGTCCAACAGCGTGTCGTAGAGCAGCCCGCCACCGAACTGGGCGAAACCGGCAGCCGGCGATCCCTGAACGATATAGGGGTTGAAGCTGTCGAAGGTGCCGACGACGACATTGTTCAACGTGCCGCCCTTGGGCGCATCCGGGTTGACGTAGTCGTAGCGCTGGAAATTGTCGCCGTACTTTGAAGGTCCGATCAGCGACGATGTCGTGCGCCACTCATCGGCGAAACCGGCCTGCAGGCTGACGGCGAAGGCGAGCGCGAATGCCGATGCGAAAAGCGTGCGGAAGCGGCCAACCTTCATGCGTTCTCCTCGTCGCGAGCCCCGGAGCGCTCGTCGTTTCACGGAAACGGCGGCCGCTCTATTGCTTGTTTCGACGCAATTCCGGGCGGAAAACCGGTTCCCGCTTTCCTGGAACTGCGCTGCCCACCCGCAATCTAGATCATTTGACGCCGGTGGAAACCGCAAGCGCGGCGTTTGTCGCCGTCCATGCAGCTTTCCTAACAGAAAAGCCGGGACGAACCCGGCTTTTCCAAGGAAGTCTCTGTGACAAAT
>NZ_VFUA01000047.1 GCF_006440735.1 Mesorhizobium sp. B2-7-1
CCGTGCCGACCATTCCGCCGGCGCCGGAGCCGATCGTTCCCCCCGAGCCTGAACCGCTGCCGCAGCCTGAACCGGAAGAAGAGCCGCAACCGGCGCCTCAGACACCCGAGCCGCCGGTGCCGGAGGAAGTGCCACCGGCACAACCTGAGCCTTCACCCGAGCCCGAACCTGCTCCGCAGGAAGTGCCCGCACCCGCGCCGGCGCAACCGGACATCGAGCCTTCGCGCCCTGAACCGCAGCCCGAGCCGGCACCGGCAGAAGTACCGACGCCGCCGAGCGAGGTTCCCGCCGAGACACCTGCGCCGATCGAGGTGCCGCCAGCGGCGACGCCTTCTATAGAACCATCCGCCGAAGCTGACGCGGAAATCGCGTCTCCCATTCGACAGCCAGCGCCGGTCGAGCCGCAGCCGATCCTTGCCGAGATCGCACCGGAGCCGGAGGCCGTGCCGCCGGCGCCAAGCCCCACCCCTGCCGCCGGCAAGGTGACGGTTTCAAAAAAGGTCGAGCAGAAGGCCGAGCCGGTAAGGGCGCCGGAGCCGGCGCCGCGGCGCTCCTGGTTCCAGCGCATGCGCGACGGGCTCGCCCGCTCCTCGCGCGAGCTCTCCGGCAACATTGCTGGCGTCTTCACCAAGCGCAAATTGGACGACGAGACGCTGCAGGACCTGGAGGACGTGCTGATCCGCGCCGATCTCGGCGTGGAGACGGCGCTGCGCGTCACCGACTCGCTCGCTTCCAGCCGCTACGGCCGCGACGTCTCCGATGCGGAAGTCCGCGCCGTGATGGCCGCGGAGGTGGAGAAAGTGCTGACGCCGGTCGCCAGGCCGCTCGAGCTCGACCTCAGCCACAAGCCGCATGTCATCCTGGTCGTCGGCGTCAACGGCACCGGCAAGACCACCACCATCGGCAAACTGGCGGCAAAACTCACCGACGGCGGCCTCAAGGTGATGCTGGCCGCCGGCGACACGTTCCGCGCCGCCGCGATCGAGCAGCTGAAGATCTGGGGCGAGCGCACGAAATCGCCGGTCGTCGCCTCGAAACTCGGCGCCGATGCGGCGGGCCTCGCCTATGACGCGTTCGAGAAGGCCAAGGAGGCAGGCTCGGACGTTTTGATCATCGACACCGCCGGCCGCCTGCAGAACAAGACCGAGCTGATGGCCGAGCTGGAGAAGATCGTGCGTGTGCTCGGCAAGCTCGATCCGGAAGCGCCGCACACGGTGCTGCAGACGGTCGACGCCACCACCGGCCAGAACGCGCTGAACCAGGTCGAGATCTTCCGCAACGTCGCCGGCGTCAACGGCCTGGTGATGACCAAGCTGGACGGCACGGCGCGCGGCGGTATTCTGGTGGCGATCGCCGCCAAGCACCGGCTGCCGGTCTATTTCATCGGCGTCGGCGAACAGGTCGACGACCTCGAACCGTTTTCCGCCAGCGAATTCGCGAGAGCGATCGCAGGCGTCGCCTGAACAAAGGCATGATCTTGGGAGGCCGCCTGCTTTTCGGCCAGATCATGCGCAAGAAGGGTTTTTATGAACATCATCGAGCGCGACCCGTCCGATCCACGCCGCAAGCCGATCAATCCCGGCTTGAAATTCCTGCTCGAGCTCGGTCCCGGCCTGGTGTTCTTCTTCACCACCATCCGCGGCGAGTGGCTGGCCGAGAAATTCCCGGTGCTCACCCATCTCGGCGAGCCGATCCTGATCGCCACCGCCTTCTTCATGGTCGCCACCGCGCTGTCGCTCAGCGCCTCCTGGCTGCTGACGCGTAGCCTGCCGCTGATGCCGCTGGTGTCGGCCATCGTCGTCTTCGTCTTCGGCGCGCTCGCGCTTTACCTGCAGGACAAGACCTTCGCCTTCATGAAGCCGACGATCATCAATTCGCTGTTCGGCGTAACCCTGCTCGGCGGGCTGCTGTTCGGCCGGTCGCTGCTTGGCTACGTCTTCGATTCCGCCTTCCAGCTCGACGCCGAAGGCTGGCGCAAGCTGACCTTCCGCTGGGGGCTGTTCTTCCTCTTCCTGGCCGTGCTCAACGAAGTCATGTGGCGCAACTTCTCGGAAGCGACCTGGCTATATTTCAAGGTCTGGGGCACGATCCCGATCACCTTGCTGTTCACCTTCAGCCAGATGCCGTTGATCATGCGCCACTCGCTGGAGGATAAAGCCAAGGAAGAGAAGGCCGGGAATTAAGGCAATTCCAGGAAAAGTGGCTGCCGGTTGGGTTCGGCGACTTCGCCGCAACGTCCGTCCGGAATTGCGCCGGAGCAAGAGGGGGGCAGTATGGAATTCGTCACCACGCATGACGAGCTGAGGACGATCTACAAGACGCCCCGGCCGACCGACGGCTCGATCCGCAAGGAACTGAAAAGCCTCGACGGCCATTGCCGTTCCTTCATCGGCAAGAGCCCGTTCGTGCTGATCGGCTCCTCCGACGGCGCCGGCAATGCCGACGTGACACCCAAGGGCGACAGGCCCGGCTTCACCGCCATCCTCGACAACGCCACCATCGCCATTCCCGACCGCCCCGGCAACAACCGGTTGGACACGCTGGAAAACATCATCCGCAACCCGTCGATCGGGCTGCTCTTCCTCATCCCCGGCATGAACGAGACGCTGCGTGTCAATGGCGATGCCCGCATCACCGTCGACCCGACCTTGCGCGAACGCCTGGCCGTCGACGGCAGGGAGCCGCAGAGCGTGATCGTGGTGACGGTCAAGGCCGCCTACATGCATTGCGCCAAGGCCTTCATGCGCTCCGATCTGTGGAAACCGGAGACCTGGTACGACCGCGCGACCCTGCCGACGCTCGGCCAGATCATCCGCGACCAGCTGGCGCTTAGCGAAAGCGCCGGCGACATCGACCGCGAGCTGGACGACGATTACCGCCAGACCATGTGGTAGGCTTCGCGGACGACTCAACTCTTTCGTCCGGCTCTCCCTTGATCGACATCATCGCCATATCGGGCAGCCTGCGCGCCGCCTCGACCAATTCGGCCCTGCTTGCCGCTTTGGCCGCCAACGCGCCTGCGGACTGCCGCGTCCAGATCTATGACGGCCTCGGCCGCTTGCCGATCTTCAACCCCGACGACGAGGGCGAGCGCACGCCGCCGCAAGCGGCTCGGCTTATCGAGGCGGTGACCCGCGCCAACAGCGTCATCGTCTCCTGCCCGGAATATGCGCATGGCGTGCCCGGCGGCATGAAGAACGCGCTCGATTGGCTGGTCTCGCGCGACGCCGCCGTCGGCAAGCCGGCGATGCTGGTGCATGCCTCGTCCCGCTCGCTCTATGCGCGCGCGGCGCTTGCCGAGATCATGCGGACGATGTCGTTCGCGATGTATGAGGATAGGGCGCTGGAGATCGCGCTGCTGGGCAAGAAGCCGCCTGAGATGGAGGCGATCCTGACTGCGAACCGCCCGGCGATGCGCGACGCGGTGCGGGGTTTCGTGGAGTTTATGCGCTCGCAGGCAGCCTCGTCATCCTAGGTCCGCGCGTCGCTACGCCCCAGGATGACGAGTGGAACCTACCAGTCGCTCAGCTTGGTATCAGCTGTATATTCCTGGCCTTCGACATCCTTCACCACGGCCTGGCCGCAGCGCATCGACTTGGTCTTCTTGTCATAGGCATAGGTCGGCGAGCCGAACAGGTGCCAGCCCTTGTTCAGCGCTGCCGTCACCTTGTGGCAGAAGGTGGCGTCGTCCGGTCCGGTGAGGAAGCGGTAGAGTTTCATTAGCCTATCCTGTCGCGACCGGGCGGAAAGCCGGTCCTGAAAAATCGTTTCGAGCCCGCCGCATCATGCGCCGATGACCTCGGCCTTCGCCAGAAGTTTCTCGGCTTCGGCCAGATGCAGCCGCTCGACCATGCGGCCATCCATCGCAATCACGCCCTTGCCGGCATTTTCGGGCCGCGCGAACGCATCCCTGATCGCGCGGGCCGCGGCCAGCCTCTCGGGCGACGGCGAAAAGGCGCGGTTCGCCGGCTCGATCTGGGCGGGATGGATCAGCGACTTGCCGTCGAAACCCATGGCGGCGGCTTCCGTGCATTCGCCGGCAAAAGCATCGAGGTCGCGAAAATCATTGGCGACGCCGTCGATGATGTCGAGGCCGCCGGCCCGCGCCGCGAGCACCAGCTGCATCAGCCAAGGCATCAGATAACGCCGGTCGGGCGTCGCCAGAATGCCGGTCGCCTTCACCAGATCATTCGTTCCGGCAACGAAACAAGCGAGGCGCGACGCCGGATCGCGGCCAAGTTCGGCGATCGCGCCGATGTTGAGCAGCGCCTTGGGCGTCTCGACCATCGCCCATAGTTCCACGCTGTCCGGCGCGAAATTGTCGTCGAGCAGGTCGCCGGCCTCGAGGATGTCGCGCGGCGTGCCGATCTTGGGCAGGAGAATGCCGTCGGGCTCGGCCTTGGCCACGGCCAGGAGATCGTCGGCGCCCCATTCGCTGGTCAGCGGGTTGATGCGCACCACCATCTCGCGGCGTTTCTCGCGCCCGGCGAGAATGCCGGCGACCTTGTCGCGCGCCGCCTTCTTGTCGGCGGGCAGGACGGCGTCCTCGAGGTCGATGATGACGGCGTCGCAGGTGAGCGAGCCGATCTTGGCGAGCGCCTTGTCGTTCGAGGCGGGAATGTAAAGCACCGATCGGCGCGGGCGGTAGGTGTCGACGGTCATGGCCGATCTATGCCGGGTGATGGCGGGCGAGGCAAGGCGCGGATTGATCTCCCCCTTAGAGGCCGCAAGGGGAGGTGCTCGGCAGGGAAGAGGACGCCGGCGCCGGGCTTCCCTGCACCAAATCTGCAAATCGTTGCGGAAAACCTCCTCCAATCCGCCGCGCGCTTTCCGCACCGGCCGGCGACAAAGCCGCCATGCAAACGCCTCACACATTCCGATGGTCGCTGCCGCGCCGGCTCCGCAACGAAGGCTGGTGGCTCGTCGAGCCGCAAAGACGGCGCGTCACGGCGACAGTGCTTCCCTTCGGAGCACGGCCGGCTTGCGGCGGCACGGCAGCAGCCAGGAAGGCCCAGCGATGACGACGATGACCATGACGGCTCCGGCGATGAAGACATCGCCTGTCCCGAGCTACTGCCGCCGCGTCGGCGCCGCGGTCGCTCTGGTGGCGCTGGCCGATTTTCTTTTCTATGGCCAGCCGGCCGGGATCACCGTCTTCATCTTCGCCATCGTGCTTGCCGCGGCTGTCGTCGCCATGCATCCGACCGCACTGAACGACGTCCGGGTGTGGCTCAAACCAGCTGCGCTGTTCGCGGCGCTGCTGCCGCTGGTCGAAAATGTCAGTCCGCTTTCGGTCCTGGTCGCTGTCGCGGCACTTGCGATCTTCGCGCTGACGCTGACCGGACGGCTGCGCAAGGAACGAATAGCCCGCCAGCTCGGCCTGTTCCTGCTTGCTGCGCCCTTCCGCTTCGCGCGCGACTTCTTCCGCTGGCGCAAGGCGGCGCGCGAGCTCGGGCAGCGGCGGCTTCAGCTTACGGCCATTGTCGTCTGGATCATGCCCTTGACGCTGGGCGTCGTCTTCCTGGCGCTGTTCGGCGCCGCCAATCCGATCATCGAGCACTGGCTGTCGCTGATCGACCTCTACGCGCTCATCGAAAAGATCGAGATCGCGCGGCTTATCTTCTGGCTGATCATGCTGGCCGGCGTCTGGGCGTTCCTGCGCCCGCGCCTGCCACGCTTCGTCTCGCGCATCAGGCGCGTCCTGCCCTCCGCACCCGTGGCCAGACCGGCCAGGACATCCGCCGAGGATATCCTCTTCGGCAAGCCTGCCATCTTGCGCGCGCTGATCGTCTTCAACGCGCTGTTTGCCGTGCAGACCGCGCTCGACGCCGCCTATCTCTGGGCCGGCGTCGCGCTACCCGACGGGATGACTTACGCGGCCTATGCGCATCGCGGCGCCTATCCGCTGGTCGCCACCGCGCTGCTTGCCGCCGGCTTCGTGCTGGTGGCGCTGCGCTCGGGCGGCGAGACGTCGCGGGATCCGCTGATCCGCGGGCTGGTCTATCTCTGGGTGGCGCAGAACATCGTCCTGGTGATCTCCTCGATGCTGCGGCTCGATCTCTATATCGGCATCTATGCGCTCACCTATCTGCGCATCGCCGCCTTCATCTGGATGGGGCTGGTGGCGGTGGGTCTGGCACTCATCATCGCCCGCATCGCGCTGCAAAAATCCAGCGAATGGCTGCTCTCCGCCAATCTTGTGACATTATCGGCGACGCTTTATGCCTGCTGCTTCGTCAACTTCGCAGCCATGATCGCCAACTTCAATGTCGACCATTCCCTGGAAATGACCGGAAAGGGCGTCCCCCTCGACATCTGGCATACTCGCTCGCTCGGTCCGAACGCCTTGCCGGCTCTCGGGCGCTATTTCGAGCATCAGAAGAAAACATTCCCCGATCGCGCGGTCGGCGACGGGCCCGACGCGATGGCCGAATTCCACTACCGCACGGAGCAGAAAGACTGGCGCGCCTGGAGCTTTCGCGACTGGCGGCTGCTGCGCGCTCTCGACAAGCACGGCCCGCTTGCTAATCCTGCCGTCACCGAACCCTACGCGCCGGGCCGCTGATTCCATGCCGCACAACATCCTCGTCGCCGACGACGACCCGCATATCCGCGAGATCATCTGCTTCGCGTTGGAAAAGGCCGGCATGAAGACGGCCGCCGTCGCCGACGGCGCCGCAGCACTCCAGGCGGTCGAGCGCGGCGCGCCCGACCTCATCGTGCTCGACATCGGCATGCCGGAGATGGACGGGCTGGAAGTCTGCCGCAGGCTGAGGCAAAAATCCGACGTGCCGGTGCTGTTTTTGTCCGCGCGCGACGAGGAGATCGACCGGGTGCTCGGGCTGGAGATGGGCGGCGACGACTATGTGACCAAGCCGTTCAGCCCGCGCGAGCTGGTCGCCCGCGTCAATGTCATCCTGCGCCGCGCGCGGCCGGCCGTCGTCGAAGAAGAAGCCGACGACCGTGAGTTCGCGCATGGCAAGCTCATGCTTGTGCCGGCAAGCCATGAAGCGAGCTTCGACGGCAGGCCGCTCACCTTGACGGCGATCGAGTTCGCGATCCTGAAAGGCTTCCTCGCCCGGCCGCAGCACGTGCTTGGCCGTGACGCGGTGATGGCCAATGCCTATGCCTCGAACATCCATGTCTCCGAACGTACGGTCGACAGCCATATCCGCAATGTGCGGGCCAAGCTGGCGGCGGTCGGCTGCGCGGATGCGATCGCCACCGTGCATGGCGTCGGCTTTCGGCTCGGCCGATGCGGTGGTTGAGCAAGGAAAGATGGCGGCCGCGGCTCGCCACCGTCGTCATCGCCATCCTGATCGTGGTCATGGCCCTGCCGCTGGTCGGGCTGTTTTTCTTCCGGCTCTATGAGAACCAGCTGATCCGCCAGACCGAGGGCGAGCTTATCGCGCAAGGCGCGGTGGTCGCCGCCGTCTATGCCCAACAGGTGCGCGACGCCGGCATTCCCCAGGAAAAACTGGGTTCACCGATATCGGCCGATCCGACGAGGGACAACAATTACCCGTACGATCCGATCGAGCCGCGCCTCGACCTTGCCTCCGACGATGTCATGCCGTCGCGACCGGCGGCTCTCCCCGCCGCGCCCGATCCCGCCTTCGCCGCAATCGGCGCGCGGCTCGACGGCGTTCTCGACGAGACGCAGAAAACGACGCTCGCCGGCTTCCGGCTGCTCGATCCGCGCGGCGTGGTGATTGCCGGCGGCGACGAGGTCGGCCAGTCGCTCGGCGAGATCGGGGAGGTGCGGACCGCGCTTTCCGGCGCCTACGCCAGCGCGCTCAGGCTGCGCATCCCCGACCAGCCGACGCCGCCGCTCTATTCGGTGAGCCGTGGCACCAAGGTGCGCGTCTTCGTCGCCATGCCGGTCGAGCTCGACGGCCGGGTCGCCGGCGTGGTCTATCTGTCGCGAACGCCGAACAACATCGTCAAGCACCTCTATGGCGAGCGCGGCAAGGTGACGTTGGCGGGCATCGCCATCCTCGGCGGCACGCTCTTGATCGCGCTGGTGTTCATCCGCACCGTCAGCCGGCCGATCTATGCGCTGATCGACCGGACGAAGCGCATCGCCGCCGGCGACCGCGACGCGATCAGGCCGCTCGACCATCACGGCACGCGCGAGATGGCGGCGCTGTCGACGGCTTTCCTCGACATGGCGACCAAGCTGCAGGCGCGTTCCGACTCTATCCAGACCTTCGCCACCCATGTCTCGCATGAGCTGAAATCGCCGCTGACGGCGATCCAGGGCGCGGCGGAGCTGCTCAGGGATTCCGGCGGCGCGATGGACGAGGCCGAGCGCAAGCGTTTCTCCAACAACATCGTCACCGATGCCGGGCGGCTCAATCTCCTGGTGCGCCGGCTGCTCGACCTGGCGCGCGCCGAAAACCTGGAACCGAGTGGCGAAAGCGCGACGCTTCATGCGGCGTTGGCGTCATTGCCGATCGACACCAGGCTGGAAGCGCGGCTTGAGGGCGGCGGCGATATCAGGTTCGGCATCTCGGCCGAGAATCTCGGCATCGTGCTCGCCAACCTCATCGACAATTCGGCGCGGCACGGCGCCCGGCAGGTGGCGATCCATGCCTCAGCCGATGGTGAGCGCGCATCGGTCCGGATCGGCGACGATGGCGATGGGATCTCGGCCGCCAACCGCGCCAGGATATTCGAGCCGTTCTTCACCACGCGGCGCGAGTCCGGCGGCACCGGCATGGGGCTCGGCATCGTGCTGGCCCTCCTGAAAGCGCATGATGGCACGATCAGGCTGGTTGACTCCGAACGCGGCACGCGCTTCGAGATCGATTTGCCGGTTGCGTGAACGCGCGATGGCTTTCTACGCCATTCCGGGCAGGCACTTTCCCCGGAATCGCTCTGGATCGGAGAAAAAATGCGCTACGACATCGTCATCATCGGCGGAGCCATCGTCGGATCCTCGGTCGCCTACTATTTGCGCGAGGAAGGCTTTACCGGCTCGATCGCGCTGATCGAACGCGATCCGCAGTTTTCCCACGCGGCGACGACCCTGTCCCTGGCCTCGATCCGCCAGCAATTTTCCATTCCTGAAAACATCCGCCTGTCGCAGTTCACCCTAAAATTGTTCCGCCGGCTGAAGGAGACGTTCGGCGCCGACGCCGATATCGGTTTCCGCGAGGGCGGCTACCTTATCCTCGCCGGCGAGGCCGGCCTGCCGATCCTCAAGGCCAATCACGAGACGCAGGTTGCCGAGGGCGCCGATATCGCGCTGGAGGACGCCGGGCAGCTGGCGCGCCGCTTCCCATGGCTGTCGGTCGAAGATATTTCCGCAGGCGCCTTTGGCCGCAGCGGCGAGGGCTGGTTCGACGCGCACGCGCTGCTGACGCTGTTCCGCAAGGCCTTGCGCGACAAGAAGATCGATTTCATCGCGGCTTCCGCCACCGGCATTTCGCGCGACGGCAATCGCGTTACCGGTGTTTCGCTCGACAATGGCGAGACGCTGGAAGCCGGCATCGTCGTCAACGCCGCCGGCCCGAACGCCGGCAAGGTGGCGGCTTTTGCCGGGCTGGCGCTGCCGGTCGAGCCACGCAAGCGCAACGTCTTCGTCTTCGAGGCGCGCGAGAAATATGCCGACATGCCGCTCCTGGTCGATCCGTCGGGCATCTATGTGCGGCCGGAGGGCTCGGTCTACCTGACCGGCGGCGCCGAGCCCGAAGAAGGCGATGTCGCGCCCGATCCGAAGGATTTCGACGTCAACTGGCCGCTGTTCGAAGAGGTGGTCTGGCCGACTTTGGCCACCCGCATCCCGGCCTTCGAGGCGATCAAGCCGACGCGCGCCTGGGTCGGGCATTACGACTACAACACGCTCGACCAGAACGGGGTCATCGGACCGCATCCGGAAGTCGGGAACTTCCTGTTCGCCAACGGTTTCTCCGGCCACGGCCTGCAGCAGGCGCCGGCGGTCGGCAAGTCGATCGCCGAGCTCATCATGCATGGCGGGTACCGGACCATCGACTGCACGGCGTTTGGATATGAGAGAGTGGCGGCAGGAAGGGCGTTCAGGGAACTGAATGTGATTTGAGCGGGAAACCGGTCGGCGATATGCGATCCAACCGACAAAAGCCGTTGCTTCTTGCTGGCCGCGTCATATTACTCTGAGCCTATCGGCGCTCGGGGAAAACATTGCTTAGAAAGGCTATCGAAAATTTTCGGCGCACAAGCGGGGTCCAATTGCTTTTGGGCCTTCGCCACGAGATCCTCTATCGTCAGTTTTTGGGAAGCGCCGCGCCTAAAGGCCGTGCGTTCGCCAGGGATCTGAGCGGAAAACCCGAGCGGAATTATTGCTTCACCATCGCGTTCAACACGCCTTGGATCGTAGACGTGCTCACCAAAGCCTGGCAGGCATTCCCGACCGGCACAAGGCTCGTGGTGATCGACAATTCACCGAAGCAGGATGCGCGGGCTTCGATCGAGGCAATCTGCGCGCAGCGCGGGGTCGCGTACTTCAGGCTCCCCAGGAATTTCGAAACGAACCCTTCCAGATCACATGGCGTCTCCCAGACCTGGATCTTCCACAACATCGTCAAGCACCTCAAACCTGACATGTTCGGGTTCATCGATCACGATTGCTTCCCGGTCGGACCGATCGATATCGCGCAGCGCGTCGGACGAAAGATCGGTTACGGGATGCCGCGGCATGCCAGGTCCAGCTATCTGTACAAGGAAGCCAAGGACGAGTCTTGCTGGTACTACTGGGCCGGCCTGTGCTTCTACAATTTCGCTGCTGTCGAGCATGCGAAGCTCGATTTCAGAAATCGGCTCGACATCGGAATGGACACCGGAGGCGGCAACTGGCCAGTATTGTATTCGAAGCACCCCGTCGGGGAATTCGAGATGGCCCGATTAAATCACGTCGCGGTAAGCGTCGGGGGGAAAACCGCTGACTACGAGGTATATGACGAGGTCCTTTTTCATGTCGGCGGCGCGTCTTACCGCTCGCGCGCGACAAATGCGGACTACCGTCGCCAGTTGTCGGACCATATCTGGAAAACCTATCTGGGCGGGATCCAGGATCGCCTGATTTCCATCTGACCTCAAATCGGGCTGCGCGCGCCCAAATACCCCTGCAGCCACCCAAGCACCCGCGCCCAGCCTTCGGCATGTTCGGCCGCGGCGTCCGGGAAACCCGCGAAGCCGCCGTGGCAGATGGTGAGCCGCGTGCTGTCGCCGATCGGCTCAAGCAGGTAAGCCGCTGTGGTTTCCTTGCGGCCAAGCGTCGGATGGTCCCAGTCGTAGCGCCGCGTCTGCACGATCCGGCGCGGCATCTCGATCTCGAGAAACTCTCCGCTGGCGGGGAGGTGTCTACCGTCAGCCGACCGTACGACAACGCTCCAGCTTCCACCGAGGCGAAGATCGGCGTTCCAGCTTGTCATCCGGTAAGTGTCGGCGGAGCCCCACCAGCGTTCGACCTCCCCGGTGACCAGCGCCGCGACAACCTCGTCCGGCGAGGCAGGAAGCTCGGCTGAGGCCATGACCGTGTCAGCATTCGCCATCGCTTGCGGCAAGGACAAGTAAAGCATCGAACCCACCTTTGCCAATAATTGTCTCGCATCCGAAACGAATATTCATCCCTTTGACGGCGGGCGCTCGAAACCCTTGCCGGTTTCGAGCAGGCTCTTCAGGCTCGCCAGCACCAGCGGCCAGCCCTTGGCGACGTTCGGGATAAGCCTGTGCGGGCCATCGGCCTCGTGGATGACGGCGAGCTTCATCAATTCGCCGTCTGGCTCGATGGTGAAGGTGCAGCGCGTGTAGCCGTCCTCCTTCACCTCGGGCATCCATTCGTTGCGCCATTTGATGACCAGGCGCCGCGGCGGGTCGATCTCGAGGACTTCGCCCGAGTCGGCGACACGTCCATCGGGGAAGACCAGCTTCCAGCTCGAGCCGACCTTCCAGTCGCTCTCCTGATGGGAGCAGAGGAAGAACTGACGGTTGAATTCCGGATCGGTCAGCGCTTCCCAGAGTTTTTCCGGCGTCGTGCGGATATAGGTGACATAGACAAAGCTGTTCTCGCTCACGGCTCTTCCCTTTCAAGGCGTTGCTTCAGGTCGCTGAGGGCAGCAAGCCGCCCCCGCTCGAACTTGCCGATCCAGCGCTCGGCGATCTCGTTGATCGGAACGGGGTTGAGGTAGTGCTCCTTCTCTCGGCCCCGGCGCATGGTGGTGACGAGGTTGGCCTCCTCGAGGATCGCCAAATGCTTGGTCACCGCCTGGCGCGTCATATCCATGTGCTCGCAGAGCGCGTTGAGCGTCTGCCCGTTCCGGGCATGCAGACTGTCCAGCAATTGCCGGCGGGTCGGGTCGGCCAAGGCGCGAAAGACAGCATCCATGCTCATGGCTCTAATATGCAACCATTTGGTTGCATGTCAAGTGGTGCGGCGGGACAGGCAATCACTTGCCGGTGAATGACCTCTCAGCTTTTGCGGGAGAACCAGAAGGCGTCGATCATGCGCATCATGCCGATGCGCTCATAAAAACCGACGGCGTCGGGCATCGAGATCAGGCTGATGGCGACCGAAGGCCCGAGCTGCCGCTGCGCCTCGTCCATCAGGCCCTTGCCGACGCCGAGCCCTTGCGCGGCCTTGGAGACGGCGAGGTCGGAAATGTAGCAGACCCAGGAGAAGTCGGTCATGCCGCGCGCGACGCCGACCAGTTGCCTGTCCGGCCGGTCGAGCCGCGCGGTCAGCACGAGATTGGCGTTGTCCAGCATGGTTTGCAGCCGGGCCTCGTCGTCGACCGGCCTTACCTTGCCGAGGCCGGATTCGACCAGCACGCGGCGGAACTCGGCGACATCGAGCAAGGGTTCGCTTGCGTAAAGCACTTTGGAAGAATCGGCCATGGCCGCAGACTGCACCGGCCGGCCAGGATTTCGAAGCCGTTTTCGAGGCATGCCCGCCTTTGGCCCAAGGGCAGTGCACGAACAGTTGCCTTTCATTTGCCGCCGGCTTTGTGTAAACCGTCCCGCAAATTCCCCCGCAAGCCAAGAAGAAGACGGGCAAGCACCATGGATAAATTCAACAAGCTCACCGGCGTCGCCGCGCCCATGCCGATCGTCAATGTCGACACCGACATGATCATCCCGAAGGATTATCTCAAGACGATCAAGCGCACCGGGCTCGGCACCGGCCTGTTCGCCGAGATGCGCTACAATGAGGACGGTTCGGAGAACCCGGATTTCGTGCTCAACAAGCCTGCCTACCGCAAGGCGCAGATCCTGGTCGCCGGCGACAATTTCGGCTGCGGCTCGAGCCGCGAGCATGCGCCCTGGGCGCTGCTCGATTTCGGCATACGCTGCGTGATCTCGACCTCGTTCGCCGACATCTTCTACAACAACTGCTTCAAGAACGGCATCCTGCCGATCACGGTCAGCCCGGAAGACCTCGACAAGCTGATGGACGACGCCTCGCGCGGCTCCAACGCGACGCTGTCGATCGACCTGGAGGCCAAGGAGATCCGCGGGCCGGATGGCGGCGTGGTCAATTTCGACCTCGACGACTTCAAGCGCCACTGCCTGCTCAACGGCCTGGACGACATCGGGCTGACCATGGAAAAGGCCGGCGCCATCGCGTCCTTCGAGAAGAAGAACGCCGAGCAGCGCCCCTGGGCCTGAGCGGCCCGAAAGCATAACCCGGCCATCGCAGGCCGGGTTCGTCGCGGCTGAATGGAGGGACAGTCATGGCACGCTCACTTCTGGCCGCCGCCGGCGTTTCGGCGGCAATAATCCTTCTCGCCACGGTCGGCGCCAATGCGCAGACCACCGCGCCGGCCAAGCAGCCGGCGCCCGCGGCGTCCGACCAGCCGGCGACAGATCAAGGCGCGACCGACCAGGGATCGGCCGGCGACCAGGCCGCGTCGGATGACGACAAGCAGGCGCCCATCCCCTTCGAAGGCGGCCAGCTCACCATCACGCAGCCGGAGCAGGACGGCGAGAAGGTGCTGTCCTATGATGGCAAGCAACTCGCCAGCAATTACGACGTCTCTTTCGACAAGATCGTGAAGATCGGCGACGTCAACGTCGCGTTGGTCGATGTCGGCGACGGCGGCAATCAATGCGGGCCGGCTAAGGTCATCGTCTGGAAGCCGAAGGACGGCGCGATCCAGACCACGACGGTCGAGCAGGACGAATGCGGCGCGCCACCGGCTTCGGTCTCCGACGACGCCATCTATTTCGTGCCCTATCTGCTGCCGGGAGAAACCAAGCCGGCGCTCCAGTGGTCGCCGACCGACGGGCTGACGACATCAGGTGATCTGACCTACACGCCCGAACCCGGCACCGACTGGAAGGACGTCGATGCGTCGAAATACGGCTACATCGTCGACGCCTTCCATAACGAAGCGGTCTACAAGGCGGCCAAGGCGCTGCTCGGCGACGACATGCCCGACATGGCGACCAGCCTGCTGGTGAGCGGCGGCGACACCGAAAAGATCGCATCGGGCGCCTTCTACGCCACCGGCTGCGTGCCGCATGACTGCGGCGGCAATGACGGCTTCATGGCCATCGACCCGGCCAAGCAGAAAGTCTATTTCGCCCGCCGCGGCGACAATGACCAGCCGCAGGCCTGGCCGCCGCTGAAGGACTGGCCGGCCGATATCAAGAAGGCCTATGACGACGCGCAAGGGTCGGGGAATTAGCCGAGCCTCTGTTGCTCGGCCGCGTTCCTTCGCGCCCCCTCTGTCCTGCCGGACATCTCCCCCACATGGGGGGAGATTGGCTGTTTCGGCGCTCCGCTCATTCTACGACGCTGATGATTGGCGAAAGCCGACGCGACGTCTGATCTCCCCCCTCGTGGGGGAGATGCCCGGTAGGGCAGAGGGGGGCGCTGTCCCGCCAGCGTCGCGGTGTCTGGCTCACGACTGGATTGTCCGCGTGGTTCAGAATGGTCGAAACAACCAATGCGAGGCCCGCATGCGCAAGCTCATCTCCACAGGCTCCCCCTTCGAGAAGACCGCCGGCTATTCGCGCGCGGTGGTGCAGGGCGACTGGTGCTTCGTCTCCGGCACGACCGGCTACGACTATGCCACCATGACCATCCCCGAAACGGTCGAGGCGCAGACGCGCAATTGCCTCGCCACCATCGCCAAGGCGCTCGCCGACGGCGGCTTCGACATAGCCGATGTGGTGCGGGCGCACTACTACATCACCGACCAGGCCTATGTTGACGTGGTCTTCCCGATCCTCGGCGAGGCGTTCGGCGACATCCGCCCGGCGGCGACGATGATCGTGTGCCAGCTCAACAAGCCGGAGATGAAGATCGAGATCGAGGTGACCGCGCTGCGGCGCACGGCATAGGGGCCGCAGCGATGACGGTTCGGCGCATCGTAGCCAACATCGCCACCAAGGATATCGCGGCGGCGAAGCGCTTCTATCAGGACGTGCTTGGCCTCGACATCCTCATGGATCAAGGCTGGATCGCCACCTACGGCTCCGATGAAAGCATGCGGGTGCAGGTGAGCTTCATGGCCGAGGGCGGATCGGATACCCCGGTGCCGGACCTTTCGATCGAGGTCGACGATGTCGACGCGACGCTCGCTGGTATGAAGACCGCCGGCTTCGCCATCGAATAGGGCCCGGCCGACGAGCCCTGGGGCGTGCGGCGCTTCTACGTGCGCGATCCTTTCGGCAGGCTGGTGAATATCCTGGCGCATCGGTAGGCGAGACGCTGGCGGGACAGCACCCCCCTCTGGCCGGCAGGCCAGAGAGGGGTGTGAAGGATCTCGGCGCTCGTCCCCTTGCGCACGGCCCACTTGGCGTTTAGCAAGGCGCCGGTTCAATTTCTCTCCCGGGACGGTTCTCCATGGCTTCGAAAAATCTCTTCCTGCTCGCCGGCGACGGCATCGGCCCCGAGGCCATGGCCGAGGTGAAGAAGCTGATCAAGGCCATGAACGACAAGCTCGGCAGCAGCTTCGCCACCGACGAAGGCCTTGTCGGCGGCTGCGCCTATGACGCGCATGGCGCGGCGATCTCCGACGCCGACATGGCGAAGGCTGTTGCCTCGGATGCCGTGCTGTTCGGCGCCGTCGGCGGGCCGAAATGGGATGCCGTGCCTTACGAGGTGCGCCCCGAGGCTGGGCTTTTGCGCCTGCGCAAGGACATGGAGCTGTTCGCCAATCTGCGGCCCGCGATCTGCTACCCGGCGCTGGCCGCCTCCTCCTCGCTCAAGCAGGAAGTGGTCGAGGGCCTCGACATTTTGATCGTGCGCGAGCTCACCGGCGGCGTCTATTTCGGCGAGCCGAAGCAGATCATCGATCTCGGCAACGGCCAGAAGCGCGGCATCGACACCCAGGTCTACGACACGTTCGAGATCGAGCGCATCTCGGGCGTCGCCTTCGAGCTGGCGCGCACGCGCCGCAACCAGGTCACCTCGATGGAAAAGCGCAACGTCATGAAGTCGGGCGTGCTGTGGAACGAGGTCGTCAGCCAGACGCACAAGGCGCGCTACGCCGACGTCAAGCTCGACCACATGCTGGCCGACGCCGGCGGCATGCAGCTGGTGCGCTGGCCGAAGCAGTTCGACGTCATCGTCACCGACAATCTGTTCGGCGACATGCTCTCCGACATCGCCGCCATGCTCACCGGCTCGATCGGCATGCTGCCGTCGGCCTCGCTCGGCGCGCCGGATGCCAAGACCAAGAAGCGCAAGGCGCTCTACGAGCCGGTGCACGGCTCGGCGCCCGACATCGCCGGCAAGGGCATCGCCAACCCGATCGCCATGATCGCGTCCTTCGCCATGTGCCTGCGCTATTCCTTCGGCATGGTGGCGGAAGCCGACAAGCTCGAGGCGGCGATCGCCGCCGTGCTCGACGACGGCCTGCGCACCAAGGACATTTTTTCCGCGGGCATGAAGGAAGTCGGCACCACCGAAATGGGCGAAGCCATCATCGCCAAGTTCCTGGGGTGATCCCGGCATCGTCGAGGTAGCCGGTCTCGACTCAGTGGCAATTGCGCACCCGCGCCTTCGGACGCCTCGGCCAATCTCCGAGGTCGGCGATTTACCCGGCCCTCACCGCGGGTCGGCTTACAACTTCCGTCGCGATCCTACGCTGGCCGCTTCTTCTGCTTTTTGTGCTTTGCCGGCTTGTCGAACTTTGGCTTGTCGAATTTCGCCTTGCCGGGTTTTTTCGCCCAGGGTTTTGAGTCCGGCGCCCCGGCAGACGGACGCTCGCCCGGCGCCCGCTTTTCGAATCTGGGAGTGCTCGGGTCGAAAGCGCCCTTGCCGCGATGCGGCTTCTTCTCCGGTTTCGCCGCCTGGTAGCCGGCGCGCGACAGGTCCGGCGTGCCGTCGATGCGCCTGACCGCGATGTTTCCCTGCAGCTTGCGGTCGGGGCCGATCGCGGCGACGAACCGGTCGGCCCAGTCGGCGGCGATCTGCACGAAGGTTTCCTCCGGCTGCATCTTGATGGCGCCGATCTCGCGCTTGGACATGCCCGCGGTGCGGCACAGCATCGGGATCAGCCAGCGCGGCTCGGCATTCTGCCGGCGGCCGACCGAAAGCGAGAACCAGACGCTGTCGCCGAAATCGTCGCGGCGGCTGGGGACTTCGTCGCTGCGTGCGAATTTTTCGCGCGACGGTGCGAAAGGCGCGACTTCGAGCAGGTCTTCCGGCGCCGAGCGGCTGGAGCGGCAGAGCCGCACGAAGGCCGCGGCCACCTGCTCGGCCCCATGCTTTTCCAGCAGCACATCGATGAAGCCGCGTTCTTCCTCGCGCACCGGCTCGTCGAAGGCCGGGTCGGCAAGGATGCGCTCGTCGTCGCGGCGCAGCACGTCGTCGGCCGAGGGCGGGCTTGCCCAGGTCGCGGTCAGCTTGGCGTTCTGCAGGAGCCGTTCGGTGCGCCTGCGGGCATTGTTCGGCACGATCAGCGCGCTGACGCCTTTTCGTCCGGCGCGGCCCGTGCGCCCACTGCGATGCAGCAGCGTCTCCGGATTGGTCGGCAGATCGGCATGAACGACGAGATCGAGATTGGGCAGGTCGATGCCGCGCGCCGCGACGTCCGTGGCGATGCAGACCCGGGCGCGGCCGTCGCGCATCGCCTGCAGCGCATGGCTGCGCTCGTTCTGGCTGAGCTCGCCGGACAGCGCGACCACGGAGAAATTGCGGTTGTTGAAGCGCGCCGTCAGGTGATTGACGGCCGCCCGCGTGTTGCAGAACACCAGGGCATTCTTCGCTTCATAGTAGCGCAGCACGTTGATGATGGCGTTCTCGCGGTCCGCCTGGGCGACGTTCAGCGCCCGGTATTCGATGTCGAGATGCTGCTTTTCCTCGCCGGTTGCCGAGATGCGCACCGCATCGCGCTGATAGCCCTGCGCGAGCGTGGCGATGGCGCGTGGCACGGTGGCCGAGAACATCAGCGTGCGGCGCTCGGCGGGTGCTGCGTCGAGGATGAATTCGAGATCTTCGCGAAAACCGAGATCGAGCATCTCGTCGGCCTCGTCCAGCACCACGGCCCTGATCGCCGACATGTCGAGCGATTGCCGCGTGATGTGGTCGCGCAGCCGGCCGGGCGTGGCGACGACGATATGGGCGCCGCGTTCCAGCGCCCGCCGCTCGGTGCGCATGTCCATGCCACCGACGCAGGAGGCGATCTGCGCGCCGGTCAGCTCGTAGAGCCATTCGAGCTCGCGCCGCACCTGCAGCGCCAGCTCGCGCGTCGGCGCCACCACCAGCCCCAGCGGCGCGCCGGCGGCGGCGAAACGCTGAGCGCCGCCCAGAAGCGTCGGCGCCACGGCAAGGCCGAAGGCGACGGTCTTGCCGGAGCCGGTCTGCGCCGAAACCAGCGCGTCGGCTTCGCCGAGCTCAGGCTCCAGCACCGCTTTCTGCACCGGCGTCAGCTCGACATAGCCGCGATTTCGCAGCGCCTCGGCGAGCGCAGGCACGATGGTTTCGAAACTGGACATCTTGTTCTTTCGGAATTCGGAGTTCTGTGCTCGTCGTGGAGCACAAGGCCGGCACTGCGCCAAGCCAAAGCCTATTTGCGCGTTCGTACTTCTTGCGGCCGCCATTGTACAGTGCAGGCGGCACCGCCTTTCCCTTCTCCCCTTGTGGAGGAGGTGGATCGGCGCGCCAGCGTCGAGACGGATGAGCAACTGTGTTCGTCAGGCCCTGTTTGGATTCCAAGGTTTCGTTGTTTCGGATCATTGCGCTAAGGATGGTCAGGATCTTTCGTGCCACTGCGACGAGAGCGACCTTGGGCTCCTTGCCGTTGGCAATGAGACGCTGGTAGAAGGCCTTGAGGATGGGATTTGAGCGACTGGCGGTGAGGGCCGCCATATAGACCACCCTGCGCAGGGGATGACGACCGCCCCAGATCATGCGGCGGCCTTTGAAGGTGCCGCTGTCGAAGTCGTATGGGGCCAGGCCTGCAAGGGCTGCAATCTCGCGCCGCGACGCCTGGCCTATCTCCGGTGCCAAGGCCAGCACGGTATGGCTGAACACCGGACCGGCACCATGGAAGGACTGGATCAAGCGGTCTGTGGCCGCGAGCGCCGGCTGGCTGGCGACGAGATCGGCCATGCGCTTGGCCAGCAGTGCGATGTCGAGCTCAATGCGGCGCAGACGCTGGGTGAAGATGCGCTTGACCGTCGGCTCGCGTAGCTGTTCGAGCTGATTGGCCAGGCTGACCTTGTCGTCGCTGAGCTGCCTGCGGGCCACGACCAGATCGGCCAGTTGCTCGGCGATTGGGTCACACCGCACCGGCCGGGTCGGCAGTTCGGCGGTATAGCGCGCAATCAGCAGGGCATCGATGCGATCGTTCTTGGCCAGCCGGCCAAGGGCACGGGCATAGTGGCGCAGCTTGTGCGGATTGACGTTCCTGGCCGGTAAACCCGCCTTGCGCAGCGCCTTGGCCACGCCGCGCTCATAACCTCCACTCGGTTCCATGCCGATGGCGCGCACGTTGCGACCTTTCAGCCACTTGATCAGCTTGGCCCATCCCTCCTTGTCATTGTCAAAACGTGCTTGTTCCTGCGTCTGGAACACGGCCACATCGAGCCACCGCTTGGCAACGTCGATGCCGACATCCTGAACCGTCTGTGCAGCCATCTCCTCGGTCCCTTCCTTGTGTGCGGGGGCTTGCCCCTTGCAACTGTTCGGGTTCACAAAAGAAGGCGGTCGGGCCCCAGCTCATCCACGGTTTAGGCTACCTGAGGGGTGACGGGCTCTCGACCGCCGCCACGGATCAGGCAGACACCTGGTCCGTGGCATCCCTCATCAATGCACGATTCCAGACACACAAGGGGTGTTCCAGCGGAGTGAGAGGCCGGCTGGAGCACTCCTCATCCGGCCGCTTCGCGGCCACCTTCCCCCGCAAGGGGAGAAGGGAAAGCGGCGCCAATTGACTCTTTTCCCAAACCGCGTAAAAGCCCGCGTCGAACGGGATCGTTGTTCGATGCGCGGCCTTTTGATGGCTCTCCTTGCATTCGATGCCCCCAGCCTCAATGCGAACCATTGGGCCGGGCGCTTCGGCGCGTCCGTCCGTTCCAGCAAGATTCTGGGTTCCAGCAAAACTACGGCCAAGAAAACCACCACCAAAACGGTGTGATTCCCTTGGCCTAACCACCCTCTCCCGGGTCCGGCCCGGGGGACGAAACCCGCATGAGGCCAGCGGGTTTTCTCCAACAACCAAGCGGAGAGGGACAGGAGATATCAGATGAGTTTCAAGGTTGCGGTAGTCGGCGCCACGGGCAATGTGGGCCGCGAAATGCTCAACATACTGGAAGAGCGCGGCTTTCCGGTAAGCGAAGTGGTGGCGCTGGCCTCGCGGCGCAGCCAGGGCACCGAAGTGTCGTTCGGCGACAAGACGCTGAAGGTCAAGTCGCTCGACCAGTATGATTTCTCCGACACCGACATCTGCGTCATGTCGGCAGGCGGCAACGTTTCCAAGGAATGGTCGCCCAAGATCGGCAAGCAGGGCTGCGTCGTCATCGATAATTCGTCGGCCTTCCGCTACGATCAGGACGTGCCGCTGATCGTGCCGGAGGTGAACCCGGACGCGATCTCGCTGTTTACCCGCAAGAACATCATCGCCAACCCGAACTGTTCGACGGCGCAGCTGGTCGTGGCGCTGAAGCCGCTGCATGACGTCGCCACCATCAAGCGCGTCGTCGTCGCCACCTACCAGTCGGTGTCCGGCGCCGGCAAGGAAGGCATGGATGAGCTCTTTACCCAGACCCGCGCCGTGTTCGTCGCCGACGGCGTCGAGGTCAAGAAGTTCACCAAGCGCATCGCCTTCAACGTCATTCCGCATATCGACGTCTTCCTCGACGACGGCTCCACCAAGGAAGAGTGGAAGATGGTCGCCGAAACCAAGAAGATGCTCGATCCCAAGATCAAGCTGACGGCGACCTGCGTGCGCGTGCCGGTGTTCATCGGCCATTCGGAAGCGGTCAACATCGAGTTCGAGAAGCCGATCACCGCCGACGAGGCGCGCGACATCCTGCGCGAGGCGCCGGGCTGCCAGGTGCTCGATAAGCGCGAGGATGGCGGCTACATCACGCCGCTGGAATCGGCCGGCGAGGACGCCACCTTCATCTCGCGCATCCGCGAGGACTCGACCATCGACAACGGCCTGTCGATGTGGGTCGTCTCCGACAATTTGCGCAAGGGCGCGGCGCTGAACGCCGTGCAGATCGCCGAGCTCCTGGTCGAGCGCGGCCTGATCCAGCCGAAGAAGAAGGCGGCTTAATCTCGCTCACGGGCCGTATCGCCGCTGCCGCGGCGGGCCCTGCGCGGGCGCGCCGGACGACCGGCGGCCCGCGGTCGCGGGCTCGGCCTTTGGCCGGGGCGCCTTTGCCTTCTCCCCTTGTGGGAGAAGGTGGATCGGCGCGCAGCGCCGAGACGGATGAGGGGTGTTCCAGCGGAGTGAGGCGCTGGTTTTCCCTGGAGCACCCCTCATCCGTCGCCTCATCCGTCGCCTTCGGCGACACCTTCTCCCACAAGGGGAGAAGGGGAAGACCGCTCCTGCCCTTCAGGTTGAGCCTATCTTACGTGCTCGGGCGCTGAGCCAAGCCGCCGCTCTCCGCTGCCAGCTTCCGCAAGATGGCCAGCGCCTCCTCCGCCCGCTCCGCCGGCACGAACAGATGGTCGTGATAGAAGGCCGAGACCGGATTGACGCCCATGCCGGCCGCCGCGAGCTTCGCGGTGATGGCGGCGAGGAAGCCAACGGCTTCGAGCGAGGAATGGACGTCAAGCGTGATCATCCGGCAGCGGAAGGTGCCAACGAGGCCGGCGGCCTTCGCCTCGTCCTCCGTCACGATCAACGTCAGGCCTTCATGCTCGCGAAACTGCATGACGGGATCGAGCCCCGCCGGCGTCGGCGCATCCGGGCCAGCGTGGCGAAGACGTAGGTGCCGGCAAGCAGTTGCGGCATCATCGACGCGAGCAGCTTTTGCAGGTTGGTCTCGCCGGTCATGTCCGCTCCCCTTCGTCTGGCGCTGCGCGACGTTCTCGACAGTCCCACTCGAAACGTCAACGGTCCGGCGCCTGGACGACATGACGATGTCGCTGGCGGCCGAGCCGCAGGTCCGTTATCGCCGTAGAGACATAACGGTTAGCAAAGGTTCGCCCGATGATCGTCCGCCCGCGCCCGACATTCCTGCAGCTGTTCTTCATCATGCGCGGCTCGGTGGTGCCGCGCATCCTGCCGCAGATTTTTGGCTTTGCCATCTATTCGGTGATCATCCTGCTCCTGGCGCGGCACTTTCAGCTCGATCTCAGCGCCTTCAGCATCGCGCCCTTCGGGCTCGTCGGCGTGACGCTGTCGATCTATCTGTCGTTCCGCAACAACGCCGCCTATGACCGCTGGTGGGAGGCGCGCAAGCTATGGGGCGCGCTGGTCTTCGAGATCCGCAACCTGGCGCGCGCCACCACCAGCCTGATCGGCGCCCGCGCCGAGCAGCGCGCGCTGTTGATGGAGGCGCTTGCCTTCTGCCATCTGCTGCGCGGGCAATTGCGCCGGATCGACGGCAAAGAGGACGCCCGCGCCTTCATCGGCGACGAGGTCGACAAGGCCACCGCGCGCACCAACCCGGCCGACGACATGGTCCGCCGCATGGGCCGGCGCGCCAATGCGCGGCGCGAGGCGGGCGCGCTCGACCCGATCGGCTTCCGCATCCTCGACGAAAGGCTGGCCGCGATCGCCGCCATCCAGGCCGGCTGCGAGCGGATTGCCGGCACGCCCCTGCCCTTCGCCTATACGCTTCTGGTGCATCGCACGGCCTATGTCGTCTGCCTGCTCCTGCCGATCGGCTTGATCTCGACCACGGGCTGGGCGACGCCGCTGTTCACGGCGCTGATCGCCTATACGTTCTTCGGCCTCGATGCGCTGTCGGAGGAGCTCGAGGACCCATTCGGCATCGAGGCCAACGACCTTGCGCTGGATGGGCTCTGCCGCGTCTGCGAGATTTCCGTGTTCGAGGCGCTGGACGAGACCCCGCCGAAGATGATCGCGGCCGACAAATTTTACTTCTCGTAGCCCAAGGCGCGGTTCAGCCGGCGCCAAAAAGACTCGGCCCCGTGTAGGATCGGTGCCACATGGCTCGTCCTTGGCTCGAACCGGCAGATGGCCGGCATTCGAAACCTTGGAGGGAACATCCATGAGCATTTCCGAAGCCGTGCCTGCTTCAAAGGGCGCCTTGTGGACCGGGCGCGCGCTCAGCGCCGTCGTCGTCCTGTTCATGATCTTCGACGGCGTCATCAAGCTGCCGCCGCTCGAAATCGTCACCCAGACGATGGCCGAGCTCGGCTGGCCGGCCGACGCCAATGTCGCGCGGCTCCTCGGCATCATCGGCCTGATCTCGACCGCGCTTTATGCCATCCCGCGAACCTCGGTGCTCGGCGCCATCCTGCTCACCGCCTATATGGGCGGCGCGATTTCGACCCATGTGCGGATCGGCAACCCGCTCTTCTCGCACACGCTGTTCGGCGTCTATCTCGCTGTTATCCTGTGGGGCGGGCTCTATCTGCGCGACGCAAGAGTGCGGCAGCTGATCCCGTTCAGCCGATAAGCGGAGGAAACCACGATGCTCACCACCATCCTCATCATCCTCGCCGTCATCATCGCCGCCGTGCTGATCTATGCCGCGACCCGGCCGAACGATTTCGTCGTCAGCCGTTCCGCCAGCATCAAGGCGCCGGCCGAAGCGATCTTCCCGCTGATCAACGATTTCAGGCGCTGGCCGGAATGGTCGCCCTTCGAAAAGCTCGATCCTCAGATGAAGCGCACGCTTTCCGGCACCGAAAGCGGCAAGGGCGCGGCCTATACCTGGGAAGGCAATTCCAAGGCCGGCAAGGGCCGCATGGAGATCACCGGTTCGGTGCCGTCGTCGCAGGTCGCGCTGAAGCTCGATTTCGAAAAGCCGTTCAGGGCCAACAACAGCGTCGACTTCTCGCTTGCGCCGTCCGGCAACGGCACGACGGTCACCTGGGCAATGCGCGGCGCGAGGCCGTTAATCGCCAAGCTGATGGGCCTGTTCATGAATTTCGACAACCTCATCGGCAAGGATTTCGAGGCTGGGCTCGACAATCTCAGACGCGCTACAGAGCGGTGAAAACCTTGTGATTTCAAGTGCCTGATAGCACGTATCTGGGCTTTGGCCGGCGCCGCGCCGGCCAATCTTCGTTGTTCCAGGGATCAAATTAGCCGTCTGTGAGTTTAGACCACGGCGGCGAGACGGCGCGTGAGAGAGGAACAGCGATGAAGAAAGCAATCACCATTCTGGTGCTGACCATGGCCTTGGGCGCCTGCTCGCAAACGGAAAAGGGCGCCGCGATTGGCGGCCTGGGCGGTGCGGCGGTCGGTGCCGCGGTGGCGGGCAATCCGGTGCAGGGCGCGGTGGTCGGCGGCGCGGTCGGCGCGGTCGCCGGCGCATTGATCGGCCATGCCAGCGAAAGCGGCCAGTGCCGCTACCGCGACCGCTACGGCCGCGTCTATGTGGCGCGCTGCCCGTCCGGCTACTGAGAATCGGGCTTATCCAAAGAAAAGCGGCGGGCATTTGCCCGCCGTTTTTATACTCCAGGAAAGACCCCGATTACTCGGCGGTGGCGGCTTCGGCCGGCGCGGCAGTCGCTGCGGCGGCAGCGGCGGCGGCGTCTTCCTGGGCCTTCTTCAAGAGGGCCGAGCGTTCCTGCGCCTTCTTGCCGGGCAGGGCCTTGTTCGGGTTCGAGCGGGCTTCGCGCTTGGCAAGGCCTGCCTCGTCGAGGAAGCGCAGAACGCGGTCGGTCGGCTGTGCGCCGTGCGACAGCCAATGCTTGACGCGATCGGCGTCGACCTTGACGCGCTCGCCGTCCTTCGGCAGCAGCGGGTTCCACGAACCCAGCGACTCGATGAAACGGCCGTCGCGCGGCGAACGGGCGTCAGCGACGACGACGTGGTAGTAAGGACGCTTCTTCGAGCCCGCACGGGCCAGTCTGATCTTCAGTGCCATTCTTTTCTCCTAAAAGCTCTGATTTCGTTGATTAGGTCTTGGCTGGGCTTCAGCCGGCTTTCGTCACGCCGTTGTTCGCGGCGATCTGTTCGTGATGACGGATGACTTCACGGACGACGAAGTTCAGGAACTTCTCCGCGAAATCCGGATCGAGGTTCGCATCCTTCGCCAGCTGGCGAAGGCGGGCGATCTGCTGCTGCTCGCGCGACGGGTCGGCGGGCGGCAGGCCATGCTCGGCCTTCAGGACGCCGACCGCCTTGGTGCAGCGGAAGCGCTCGGCCAGCATATGGATGAGGGCGGCGTCGATGTTGTCGATCGAAGCGCGGTAGCCAGCCAGGATGGCGCGTGCATCGGCCATGTCTTTCTCCTCGTTCATCGCCCCCTCACTTCTTCTTTCCAAGACCGGGCAGCCCGCCGCCGCCGAGGCCTGGAAGGCCCGGAAGCTTCATGCCGCCGGGCAAGCCCGGCAGTCCGCCGCCGGGCAAGCCCGGCAGTCCGCCGCCGGGAAGTCCGCCGGGCAGGCCTTTGCCGAGACCGGCGGTCTGCGCCTGCTTCTGCAAGGCCTCGAGCTGCTTCGGATCCATCTTGGAAAGGTCCGGCATGCCACCGCCCATACCACCAGGCATCATGCCGCCAAGGCCCATTTTCGAGGCGAGGCCGCCCATCATGCCGCGCATGAGGCCGCCGCCTTTGCCCTTGCCGCCCATCGCCTTCATCATGTCGGCCATGCCGCGATGCATCTTCAACAGCTTGTTGATCTCGGCCGCGTCCGTGCCGGAGCCGGCGGCGATGCGCTTCTTGCGCGAATGCTTCAGCATGTCGGGATTGGCGCGCTCGGCCTTGGTCATCGAGGAGATGATGGCGAGCTGGCGGCCGAACATCTTGTCGTCGAGGCCGGCGGCGGCGAGCTGGTCCTTCATCTTGCCCATGCCGGGCATCATGCCCATGATGCCGCCCATGCCGCCCATTTTCGACATCTGCTGAAGCTGCTGGGCGAGGTCGTTCAAGTCGAACTTGCCCGACTGCATCTTTTTCGCCATTGCCGCCGCCTGCTCGGCGTCGATGGTCTCGGCGGCCTTCTCGACGAGCGAGACGATGTCGCCCATGCCGAGGATGCGGTCGGCGATGCGCTTGGGATGGAATTCCTCCAGCCCGTCCATCTTCTCGCCGGTGCCGATCAGCTTGATCGGCTTGCCGGTGACGGCGCGCATCGAAAGGGCTGCGCCGCCGCGGCCGTCGCCGTCCATGCGGGTGAGCACGAGGCCGGTGATGCCGACGCGTTCGTCGAAGCTTTTCGCCAGGTTCACGGCGTCCTGGCCGGTCAGCGAGTCGGCGACCAGCAGGATTTCGTGCGGGCTCGACACCTTCTTGATGTCGGCCATCTCGACCATCAGCGGCTCGTCGATATGGGTGCGGCCGGCGGTGTCGAGGATGACGACGTCGTGGCCGCCGAGCCTGGCCGCCTGCACGGCGCGCTTGGCGATGTCGACCGGGCTCTGGCCGGCGATGATCGGCAGCGTCGCCACCTTGGTCTGCTCGCCGAGCTGGCGCAACTGCTCCTGCGCGGCGGGACGCCGCGTGTCGAGCGAGGCCATCAGGACCTTCTTGTTCTGACGCTCGGTCAGCCGCTTGGCGATCTTGGCCGAGGTGGTCGTCTTGCCGGAGCCCTGCAGGCCGACCATCATGACGACGACGGGCGCCGGCGCGTTGAGGTCGATGGCGACGCCCTCGGCGCCGAGCATGTCGACCAGCTCGTCATGGACGATCTTGACGACCATCTGTCCGGGCTTGATCGACTTCAGCACCGCGGCGCCGACCGCCTTCTCGCGCACCTTGTCGGTGAAGGAGCGAACCACTTCCAGCGCGACGTCGGCCTCGAGCAGCGCGCGGCGAACCTCGCGCAGTGCTGCCGAGACATCCGCCTCGGACAGCGCGCCGCGGCCGGTAAGGCCGTTCAGGATGGAGCCAAGACGCTCCTGGAGGGATTCAAACATCTGCGGTCCTTGATCTCGGTGGGTTCGACCGAGAGGTAGTGCGTTCGCGCCGGGTCGCCAAGCAAAAGCGCAAAGCCAAAAAGCACCCGGGGGCGCATTGCGCTGCCGGGTGTTGGCCTCCGGGATCTCTTTACAGCTCTTGCCTCAAAGAGGCTTCGGCGTCCTGGTCGGCTTTCGCGAAAGAAAACTCGTCGCGGAATTCGAGGGGGTCTAGACAGGAAATCGGCAGCGGAGTCAAGGCTAATGCATGTCGCGCAAAAGTGCGCAGCGGTTTTGCGGCAACGACATGCATCAAAAAACAATGCCCAAATTCGGGCCAAAACGCCACGATTTGAGGCGTCTACAGCGGGCTTTGCCTGTTCGTGCCGACCCTGAGCGGCGAACGCCGATGCAAGAGCAGCAGCATCGTCAAAAGCGTGCTGACGATGCCGATCGCGGCGATCAGCACAGCGTCCAGGCCGGTCCAGCCGGGCCCTTCGAGCGGCTTGGCGTTGAGCAGGGCAAAGCCATTATAGCCCTCCTGGTGCGAGATCAGCAGGAAGCCGGTCAGGTTGTTGCCGAGATGGGCGCCGAAACCGGCGCCGAGATTGCCGGTGACATAGACAAGCAGCGTCAGCAACAGGGCAAAGATGCCGATCGAGATGAAGACGCTGGCATTGATGGCCAAAGTCGAGGCCGAATTCCAGTGCAGCGACGTGAACAGCAGGCCCGGCAACACTGCCCAGACCAGCGGGCTCTTGAAGCGATAGGCGAGGCCGCGCAGCACATAACCGCGAAACAGCATCTCTTCCGACGAGGTCTGCAGGAAGGCGAGCAGTGCGATCGGCACCAGGAAGAGCAGCCAGGACGAAAAGGCGATCGGTCCGCGCGCGATCTCCGGCTGCAGCCAATAGAGCAGCACCTCGGAGAACAGCGAGGTGATCAGCACCGCGACCAGGCCCTTGAGGAAATCCCCGCCGGCGATGCGGCGACTGACGCCGAACAGCGCCGACAGCGGTTCGCCATGCACGAAACGCATCGCCACCCACAGCCCGATCCAGATGCCGGCAAAGGAGGTCAGCGCGCTCAGGATGCCGATGGGCGATGCCAGGAAGTCCTGCATGTACTGCCCGGTCGAGGGACCGGGGAGACGCCAGACGATATAGGCATAGGTGCCGGCAAACAGCACCAAGGCGGTCATCGCCATCCAGAAGGCGACGACGATCGCCGCCCCGAGGAACAGGCGCGGCAAGGTGGTCTTTTCGTTCGGCGAGCGGCGATAGCGCTCGAAGGCGGCATTCTCGATCGTCACGCGACTCCCCTGCCGAAGGTTTTCCACCGCATCGGTCTAGGAGATCGGTGGTTACCGCGCGATTACGCTGTCAAGGTTGGCGGCTGAAATTGGACGCTTCAAGTGCAAAATGCGGCGCGACGTCCGAAGTTCGTCATCCTATGGCGAAGCAAGGAGCGAAGCGACGCGGCGCAGACCATAGGATCCATGCCGTTACATCTGAGCGATGCCAACGGCCCAGAATTCGGCTCCGTTGCACCCTTCGGCTGAGGTCATGGCATGGATTCCAGGGTCTTCGCGACGGAGCTTCGCTCCTGCTTCGCCCTGGAATGACGACGTTGGATAGCCTCGGCCAATCTCGAACGCATGTGATGGGGCAGCTTGATCAGACGCAAGCCTGAACCATCAGCGCGCAAGCAAAACGGCCGCCATCGCAGGCGGCCGCTCTTTTTGATCAAGCCCCGATCAGCGCATCACATAGACGATGCGCCGGGTGCCCGGATCGACCAGCGCCGGCTGGTTGTTCACATAGACATAGCGATACCGGTAATCCGGGATCTCGCGCAGCTCGACCGTGTCGGGCAGCGTGGCGCCGGTCACCACCTCGCCGTCGAGATAGACCGGATCGACCCGGTGCTCGCTGACATAGGTGCCGACCTCGGCCGGCGGCCTGCCGATCGACTCAATGGCGTCGCCGTCGTCGCCCGAAACGATGGCGCCGGTGTAGGTGTCCGTGGTGTAGACGTCATCGGTCGGCGGCGCCACGAGCGCGATGCCGGCATCGGCCGGGCGGCGGGTCACGACGACGCGGCTGCCGCCGAAATCGCCCGTCACATAGTCGGAATAGACCCAACCCTTGCCGCCGGCCTCGGCGATCGTGCACCATTTGCTGCCTTCGATGCAGCCGCTGAGGGTGGCCGACTGGCCGGCCGCCAGCACGCCGATGACCGGATATTGCGGACCGGGGCCGGCCCGCACGTTCAAGTCGGCCACGGCCTGGACGGGGGTGTCGGCAAAGGCGGCGCCCGAGATGGTGAGCAGCGCACCGGCAAGCGCCGGAAACAACACGCGTTTCATGATTTTTCTCTCCGTTTTCAACGCTCCCTCGGGCTCGGAAACGAAACAGAGGCTTATGCGTTCCGGCTAAAGTCCTTGTCGCCCGCTCACGAATTGTTCCAGGTTCTCTTCGACGCGCCTGTCAAAAGATCGTGCACGAAGCTCAATTTCCGCGCCGTCATCTCGGAAATCACGAAGGGATAGAGGTCCGGCAGGCCCATGCAGCGGTTGATCGAGTTGGAGGCTTCCGACAGCACCAGCCAGCGCGCAAGGATCTTTCCGAACGGCTCCGGCGCCGGGTCGGGATCGGCGGGGGCCGGCTGCAGGTGCCCGCCGGTGTCGCGGCGCGGGATGGCATCGGCATCCACGGTCTCCAGCTGTCCCAGCGGAAAATTCAGCGCATGCACCATTTCCAGCGTGTCGGTGATGTGAAGATGATGCGCGAAGGTCTCGGCCCAGTCCTCCCACGGATGCGAGGTCGCATAGGCCGAGATGTGGCGTTGCTGCCAGTCGGGCGGCGCGCCTTTGGCGTAATAGGCCTTCAATGCCTGCTCATAATCGGCCTGCTCGTCGCCGAAGAGCGCGCGGAAGGCCGAAAGCCGCGTGGGATCGTCACGGATCAACCGATCCCAATAATAATGGCCGAGCTCATGTCGGAAATGGCCGAGCAGGGTGCGGTAGTTCTCGCCCATCTCGACGCGTCGTCTTTCGCGCTCGGCGGAATCAGCCTCGGCAACGTTGAGCGTGATCAAGCCGTTGTCATGGCCGGTCAGGATGCGCTCGCCGCCAGGACCGGCGCCGATCGGGTCGGCAAGGAAGTCGAAGGCAAGCCCAACCTCGTCGCCCGGGCCGCTCTTGGGCGTCACCGGCAGGCCGAAGGCGAGCAGCGAATAGATTGCGCGTTTCTTCGCCGCTTCGACCCGAATCCAGCGCCGGCGATTGCCGTCGATGGAAAGGTCGGGAATCACCTGATTGAGGGCGCAGGCGCGGCAGAAAGTCCGGCCAGCCTCGGTCCGCCAGTTGCAGGCGCACTCATCGGCATTGCCGCACGGAAAAACGCCGCCCTTGCCACTGAGCACGAAGTTCGCCTGCTCCGGGTCGTAGAGCACCAGGCTGGAACAATTCAGGCACTGGGCATTCTCGAAATAGAGGCGATGGCCGCAATTGGGACAGTCGAACAGCTTCATGGGTGATCAACCCGCAGGATCGGACCGTGAATGTGGACTTGGCTCTAACGCCTCCCGACATCCGGCGTTCCGAGACTATTTCGCCGCAAGCTGCGGTCTTCGCCGCGGCAAGCTCCGCCGAACCGGCGCCAATGATCACGACATCAACGTCTTTCATGAGGCAAGCCCGCCACACCTGATGCCCGATCGTAGCAAATTGCCCTTCTTTCGCCAGTGTCGGGTGTCACGTCCCCCGCGGGGGCGGTGACAACCCGGCATTTCGCTGGCAAATTCACAACCGGGACGTGATTCAAGGCAACCAGGAGACGGATATGGCATTTTTTGCCAAAGGAAGGATTTTCGTGGCCGCCGCGGCGGTGGTGGCGATGCTTGGGCTGGCGACGGGCGCCGAAGCCGCGGCCAGCTGCGGCAAGAACGGCGCAGGCTTCGACGCCTGGAAGCAGGACTTTGCCGCCGAGGCCAAGGCCAACGGCGTCGGCCAGAGGGGCCTTTCGGCGCTGGCCGGGGCAACCTACGCGACAAGGACGATCGCCGCCGACCGCGCCATCCACAAGGCTTTCAGCGGCTCGGTGGAGGCCTTCATGAAGCGCCGCGGCGCGTCCACCATCATCTCGAGAGGCAGGGCGCTGAAGAAGGCGAACGCGGCGATGTTCGCCAATATCGAGCGGACCTATGGCGTGCCGCCGGGCGTGCTGCTCGCCATCTGGGGCATGGAAACCGGCTTCGGCGCCTCGATGGGCAACCAGAACACAGTGTCGGCCATCCTGACGCTGGCCTATGACTGCCGCCGCCCTGACTACTTCAAGCCTCACGCCATCGCCGCGCTCAAGCTGGTCGATCGCGGGGCGCTGAGCGCTTCCTCGGTCGGCGCCATGCATGGCGAGATCGGCCACACCCAGTTCCTGCCCGGCAACGTGCTGAAATACGGCGTCGGCAGCGGAAACCTGCGCGACCGCAACACGGCGCTCGAGTCGACCGCCAACTACCTCAAGGGGCATGGCTGGCGGGCGGGTGCCGGCGCCGAGGCAAATATGGGCGCGATCGCCGGCTGGAACTCCGCGAGCGTCTACCAGCAGGCCATCGCCCAAATCGCCGAGGCGATCGACGCCAACTGATTCTGAGATTCTACTCGGCAGAACAGCCCGGCCAGGCGCCGGGCTTTTTGTTGGAATCGGAGATCGGCGAAAGCCGGGAAATCGCTAATCCCCCCGGGCGAAGTGTCGCCGAAGGCGATAGGGGTCCCGAGCGGGAAGCTGCAACATATCTTCATCATTCTAGGGCGGAGCAAGGAGCGAAGCGACGCGCGCAGACCCTGGAATGACGAAGTGAAAGAGACCGCGACCCTTCACCCCCTCTGCCCTGCCGGGCATCTGCGGGGAAGATCGGCAGCTTCAGCGACGGTTTCTCGCCGCCAGTGTGCGCAGCCGCAATCCATTCAGCCGGATAAAGCCCTCGGCGTCCTTCTGGTCGTAGGCGCCGCGATCATCCTCGAAGGTGACCAGCGCATCCGAATAGAGCGTCTTCTTCGACTTGCGGCCGGTGACGATGACATTGCCCTTGTAGAGCTTCAGCCGCACCGTGCCTTCGACGTCTTCCTGGCTCTTGTCGATCATCGCCTGCAGCATGACGCGCTCGGGCGCGAACCAGAAGCCGTTATAGATGAGCTCGGCGTAGCGCGGCATGAACTCGTCCTTGAGGTGCGCGGCGCCCCGGTCGAGCGTGATCGATTCGATCGCGCGGTGGGCGGCGATCAGGATAGTGCCGCCGGGGGTCTCGTAGACGCCGCGCGACTTCATGCCGACGAAGCGGTTCTCGACCAGGTCGAGGCGGCCGATGCCGTTGTCGCGGCCGAGGTCGTTGAGCGCCGCCAGCATTGTGGCCGGCGACAGCTTCTTGCCGTTGAGCGCGATCGGATCGCCCTTCAGGAACTCGATCTCGATTTCGGTGACGGCGTCCGGCGCGTCCATCGGCGAGACGGTGCGCTGATGCACGAATTCCGGCGGCTCGCTCCACGGGTCCTCCAGCACCTTGCCCTCGGACGAGGAGTGCAAAAGGTTCGCGTCGACCGAGAAGGGCGCCTCGCCGCGCTTGTCCTTCGCCACCGGGATCTGGTGCTGCTCGGCGAAATTGATCAGATCGGTGCGCGACTTGAACGACCAGTCGCGCCAGGGCGCGATGACCTTGATGTCGGGGTTGAGCGCGTAAGCCGACAATTCGAAGCGGACCTGGTCGTTGCCCTTGCCGGTGGCGCCATGGGCGATCGCGTCGGCGCCGGTCTCCTTGGCGATCTCGACGAGATGCTTGGAGATCAGCGGTCGGGCGATCGAGGTGCCGAGCAGGTAGGTGCCTTCATAGACGGTGTTGGCGCGGAACATCGGGAAGACGAAGTCGGCGACGAACTCCTCGCGCACGTCGACGATGCGGATGTCCTTGATGCCCATCATCTCGGCCTTCTTGCGGGCCGGCTCCAGCTCGCCGCCCTGGCCGAGATCGGCGGTGAAGGTGACGACCTCGGCGCCGAGCTCGGTCTGCAGCCATTTCAGGATGATGGAGGTGTCGAGGCCACCGGAATAGGCGAGCACGACTTTCTTGACGTTCTTGATCTTGGACATCTTTGGCGGTTCCGCGGGAAAATAACTTCGCGGGCGAGGTATCACGGCCTTTCCGGGCCGCGCAAGAGACGAACAGAGGCCTGCCGACGGCACAGGCTGGGCCAGATGATTGCCCGGGCAGCCGCTGGCGACGCAAAAACGGCCGCGTTATAGGCTGCGCGACCCATCCCGAGGCGGCCCATGTCCTTCATTCCCGACACTTCGACGCTCATCCAGTTCGCCATCGCCACTTTCATCCTGGCGATCACGCCGGGACCGGACATGACGCTGTTCGTCTCGCGGACACTGAGCCAGGGCCGCGCTCCCGGCTTTGCCTCGTTGACCGGGGCGCTCTTCGGCACGCTGATCCACACCACGCTGGTGGCGGTCGGCGTCTCGGCGCTGATCGTCGCTTCGCCAATGGCCTTCTTCGTCTTGAAGATCTTCGGCGCAGGCTATCTGGTGTTCCTGGCCTGGCAGGCGGTGACGAATGGCTCGGCCTTCTCGCCGGAGAAGAGGACCGGACCGCAAGTGTCCCTGTTCCGCAGCTGGATGGCCGGGCTCGGCGTCAACCTGCTCAATCCCAAGATCATCCTGTTCTTCATGACCTTCCTGCCGCAATTCGTCTCCGCGCACGATCCGAACGCGTCCGGAAAACTGTTCTTCCTCGGTATGATGTTCATCGTGCTGTCGATACCGGTGACGGTGCCGATGGTGCTGGCGGCGGAGAAGTTCTCGGCGGCGATGAAGGCAAGTCCGCGCGTCACGCGCGTGGTCGATTATTTGTTCGCCGGCGTGTTCTCCGCCTTCGCGCTCAAGATCCTGACGGCGCAGGCGAAGTAGCGTTCAGGGCTCGGCATCGAGCAGCGGCGCGCGGCGCCAGCTTCCGGCCCAGCGGCCAGCGCAGAGCCAGTAGAAGATGCCGCCGACCATGCCCGCGCCGATCACGGCCAGCCTGGCATTGGTTTCGGTGACGTCGAAATTGGCGTCGCCTATGTTGTGCACGAAGCCAAGGAAGACGACGGCGATGACGGCGCCGCCGAGCGCGTAGAACAGCCAGTCGCGGCGGCCGAGCAGCTCGGCGATCAAAATGACGACAGCCGCAGGCATGAAGGCGAAATAGGCGACGAACAGCGCCACGAACGGAACCGAGAAATAGAGCGAGGCGGTGGCCGCCGGCTCGGGATTGGCCGGCATGTAGCCCAGATGCGCCAGGACCAGGACGTTGAGGAAGGCGCTCGCCGCCAGCGAGGCGACGACATAGCCGACCAGGATGGCGGCAAAGCGGACGAGATAGGCGATGAAACGAGCCATCTTGATGCTATCCGGCGGTCGGGAGAAGTCGACCTGCGACTAGCTGATAGACAACGCCACACAGGCTGCCTGCCGCTGTTAATGCTATCAGCATATCGAGGCCAGGTGGTGCTTGCGTCAACGGATGGAACTGCATGATCGCAAACATGGTGGCACCTACCAGGGCGCCAGCGAGGATCGAAAATCTCAATCCTCGCCGTCCAGAAAACTCAGACAACGCAATCAGCGGCAACGCTGGCAAAGCGCCATAGACGGCGGCGACCCATGCGCCGACGATCAAGGCCGTCACCTGGTCCCCCAGATCGAAGAAATAGCTGCCGCTGCGCCAAAAAGACGAAGCGCCTTCATACAAAAGGAAAAGAAGGGGCATGACGAGCGACGCCGCTGCATAACCGATGACAGCGGCCACCAACCGCCTGATCAGCCTCACGCCTCGCCGTGCCCCGCGATCATCATGGCTTCCAACGCCAGCCGATCAACCTTGCGCATGCGCTCGGACTCCGACTTCAACTGGCCGCAGGCGGCCAGGATGTCGCGGCCGCGCGGGGTGCGGATCGGCGAAGCATAGCCGGCATTGTTGATGTAGTCGGCAAACTTCTCGATCGTCTCCCAGTCCGAGCACTGGTAGTTGGTGCCGGGCCAGGGGTTGAACGGGATCAAATTGATCTTGGCTGGAATGCCCTTGAGCAGCTTGACCAGCGCCTTGGCGTCCTCGAGGGAATCGTTGACGTCCTTCAGCATCACATATTCGAAGGTGATGCGCTTGGCGTTGGAGAGGCCCGGATAGGCCTTGCAGGCGGCGATCAGCTCCTTGAGCGGGAACTTCTTGTTGATCGGCACGAGCAGGTCGCGCAGGTCGTCATTGGTTGCGTGCAACGAGATCGCCAGCATAACGCCGATCTCCTCGCCGGTGCGGGCGATCTCCGGCACCACGCCCGAGGTCGACAGCGTGATGCGTCTTTTCGACAAGGAAAGCCCGTCGCCGTCGGAGGCGATCAGCAGCGCCTTCTTCACCGCCTCGAAATTATAGAGCGGCTCGCCCATGCCCATCATGACGATGTTGGACACCTTGCGCCCCTCGGCCGGCACGATGGCGCCGTCCGGCGTGTCGCGGTCGGGGAAGTCGCCGAGACGATCGCGCGCGGTGAGCAGCTGCGCCAGGATCTCCTCGGCGGTGAGGTTGCGCACCAGCTTCTGCGTGCCGGTGTGGCAGAAGGAGCAGGTCAGCGTGCAGCCGACCTGCGAGGAGATGCAGAGCGTGCCGCGGCCTTCCTCGGGGATATAGACGGTCTCGATCTCGACGGGACGGCCGGCGCCGCGCGGCGGAAAGCGGAACAGCCATTTGCGCGTGCCGTCGGCGGAGATCTGCTCCTCGACGATTTCCGGCCGCGCGACCGTGAAGTGCCTGTCGAGCTCGGCGCGCAGGTCCTTGGAGATGTTGAACATATGCGCGAAGTCGGAGACGCCGCGCACATACATCCAGTGCCAGAGCTGCTGGGCGCGCATCTTGGCCTGGCGCTCGGGCACGATGCCGGCGCCGACAAGCGCTTCGCCGAGCTCGGCGCGGGTCAGGCCGACCAGCGACGGCTTCTCGGTGGTACGGGCGCGCAAGGCGTCGCGGGCGCCTTCGGCGGTAAGATCAAGCGAAACGGTCATGGTGGCGCCAATATAAGCGATTTGCGGCCGATTTCAGCATCGGCCGGATAGGAAGCGCGGCGCATAGCACAGCTTGGCCGCGGAGTCATGCGCCGGCCTTTCCTTCTCCCCTTTGTGGGAGAAGGTGTCGCCGAAGGCGACGGATGAGGGGTGTTCCAGCGGAGTGAGGCGCTGGCGTTCCCTGGAGCACCCCTCATCCGTCTCGGCGCTGCGCGCCGAGCCACCTTCTCCCGCAAGGGGAGAAGGGAGAGGCGGCGCAGCCTTACCCTTGCGTATCCGCCTTATGGCGATGGCCGCTGACCTGCGCACCGTCTTCCGGATGCAGGAAGAAAAACCCCGGAATGGAAAGCAGCGGGATCACCGCCGTCAGCAGGAATGCCCAATGGAACTGGTCCGCCGTCGGCGCATGGACCTCGCCGGAGACGAGGCCGAGCACCATGGCGGCGATCGAGACGCCGAGCGAGACGCTGAGCTGCTGCAGGACGCCGCCCAGGCTGGTGGCGCGGCTGAGCTTCTCGCCCGGCAGGTCGGCATAGGACAGCGTGTTGGAGGACATGAACTGCGCCGAGCGGACGATGCCGAAGAAAAAGACGTAGAGGCCGATCGCCCAATGCGGCGTGTCGGCATTGAGCAGCGAGAATCCCGCCACGGCAACAGCGCCGACCACCGCGCTGCCGCTCAGCACGGCCTTGAAGCCGAAGCGCCGCAGGAAAAACGACAGCAGCGGCCGCATCAGCAAGGCGCCGAAGCTGCCGACGAAGGTCAGCGATCCAGACGTGACCGGGCTCATGCCGAAGCCGACCTGCAGCATCAACGGCAACAGGAACGGCGCGCCGTTGAGGCCGATGCGGCACAGGCCGCCGGCGAGCGTGCCGACCCAGAAGGAGCGGAAGCGAAACAACGTCAGATCCACCGCGGGCGCCGCGACGCGGCGCGCATAGCGGCCGAAGGCGAGCAGGAGCAGGACCGATGCGGCCAGCAACAGCACGGTCGCCAGCGGCGAAATGACCGGCCTGCCGATATTCTCCAGGCCGAATTGCAGCAGCGCGGCGCCGGCCCCCACCATCAGGAAGCCGGCGAAGTCGAAAGGCTGCGCCTCCTCGCCGCGGAAATCGTCGACGAAGCGTAAGGCGGCGAAAATGCCGATGAGGCCGAACGGCACGTTGACGTAGAAGATCCAGCGCCAGGAGGCATAGGTGGTCAGGAGGCCGCCGAGCAGCGGCCCGATGACGGGGCCGATGATCGCCGGCAAGGTCATGTAGGTCATGGCGGTGATCAGCCCGCTGCGCGGAAAGGAGCGCAACAGGATCAGCCGCCCGACCGGCGTCATCATGGCGCCGCCCAGACCCTGCAGCGCGCGCATGGCCAAAAGCATGCCGACGCTGTCGGCCACGCCGCACAGGACCGAGCCCAGGGTGAAGGTGAAAAGCGCCAGCGCGAAGATCTTGCGGGCGCCGAACCGGTCGGCGAACCAGCCGCTGACGGGAATGAACACCGCCAGGGTCAGGATGTAGGTGGTGATCGCCAGATTGAGCCGGACCGGTGTGGTGTCGAGGCTTTGCGCGATGGCCGGGATAGCGGTGGTGAGGATGGTGGAATCGAGCTGTTCCATCAGGAAGGCGATGGCGACGATGGCCGGGATGATCAGCTTGAGACGCGGGTCGCGCTCGGTCGCAAAGAGATGCTGTTCCAATTGTCCGCCAGTTCCGTCGCGCAGGCAGCGGTGGCCCGCTGTGAGCCATCCGCGATCAAGCCGGCGTCGATGTCGTGCAGCCCAGCCGGCCCGGCCCCCCACCGCACCTGACTGCTTTATGTCCCGATCGATGCCAAGCGATAGCGATTTCGGCTGGCACAGAGGTCAACAAATCTTGAGCCCCGTCCGCCTGTGCCAGGGGCGGAACGCGATCGGCTACCGCCATCGTCTGCCGAAAATCGATCACATGTTCGTGTTGGCGTAACCAATCGAAGCGCATCCGCGAACCTGAAGAGGGCGACCATGCCCCTCAACAATGGGAGTTGTTAAGATGCACTCGATCAAGTTCGTTCTTATTGCCGGCCTCGTCGGCCTTTCCGCCTCGCAGGCCTTTGCCGAGGACACGATGGGCGCCATGACCATGATGAAGGGCGGGCAAGTCACCGCGATCATGCCGGACGGTCACATGGGCACGATGATGCCGGACGCCAAGATGAGCGCCGACATGATGAAGATGGCCAAGCCGATCAAGCATTGCATGATGATGATCACCGACGCCAAGGGCAAAGCCTACATGATCGACACGTCGACCAAGAAGGCCCAGGCCGAATGTGAAAAAATGGCGATGTGACCTCGCCGATCTTGCGTGCCGACCTCCCGCCGGCCGGTATGCCGGCGGGCTATCCGCCATCCGGCAACATCTCTGCCGAGCCTTCCAGCCGTGATCCTCGAGTGCTGTTCCTCGACCTTGCTGGCATAGCGTCAGGCCCGCCCTCGCGGGTTGATCGGCCTGGCGAGTGTGCTAGGCCGTGTCAACCATCAAGAGGACGGTCATGGCCGGCATATCGCGAAAATACCGCATGCTGCGGCGTTCACACGCCATGTGGGTGTCGCGGCGCGTCTGGCAGCCGCGCCTCGTCTTCTGGGCCGGAGCCATCTCGATCGGCCTGATCAGCGTTCTGTTCGCCCTGCTCGCCGACCGCGCGCAGGCCCTGTTCCATGTCGTGACGGGCAATGACGGCGGCTGGCGCTTCTATCTGCCGCTTGTGGTGACGCCGCTCGGTTTCGTCCTTTGCGCCTGGCTTGCCCATTCCTTCTTCCCGGGATCGCAAGGCAGCGGCATTCCGCAGGCAATCGCGGCGCGCCATCTGCGCGAGGAGGACGACCGCAGCCGTATCCTGTCGCTCCGGCTGGTGGTGGGCAAGATCGCGCTCACCATCGTCGGCCTCGCCTGCGGCGCCTCGATCGGCCGCGAGGGCCCGACCGTGCAGGTCGGCGCTTCCGTGATGCTGCAGGCGGCGCGCTGGGGCGGCATGGCGCAGGCACGCGGCCTGATCCTGGCCGGCTCCGCCGCCGGCATCGCCGCCGCCTTCAACACGCCGCTCGCCGGCATCGTCTTCGCCATCGAGGAGATGGGCCGCTCCTATGAGTCGCGCACCAACGGGCTGGTGCTGACGGCGGTGATCCTGGCCGGCCTCGCCTCGCTGGGCCTGCTCGGCAACTACACCTATTTCGGCGTCGCCAAGGACACGGTCGCCTTCGCCACCGACTGGCCGCTGGTGCTCGCCTGCGGCATCATCGGCGGCGGCGTTGGCGCGCTATTCTCGCTGCTGGCACTGAAAATCATGCGCCGCATCCGGCGCTGGAACGCGCTGCAGCCATTGCCGCGCGCGCTGGCCGTGGCGGCTGTCTGCGGGCTCGCCGTCGCGGTGATCGGCGTCGCGTCCGGCGGGCTGACCTTCGGCACCGGCTATGCGCAGGCGCGCGGCGCGATCGAAGGCGCGCCGCTGCCGGCCTTCTTCTTCGTCGAGAAATTCGCGGCCGGCCTATTGTCGATGGTATCGGGGATTCCAGGCGGCCTCTTCGCGCCTTCGTTGGCGGTGGGCGCTGGGCTGGGCAGCACGCTCGGCCTGGTCTTCGGCACGGCCACCGGCACGGCGGCGCTGCTCGGCATGGCCGGTTATTTCGCGGGCGTCGTGCAGGCGCCGATGACGGCCTTCGTCATCATCCTCGAAATGACCGGCAACCACGACAACGTGATCGCGCTGATGTGCGCGGCGGTGCTGGGCTACGGCACGGCAAGGCTCGTCTCCAACGAACCGCTCTATCATGCGCTGTCGCGGGTCTTCATCGCCGAGGCGATCCGGCGGCGCAGGGCAGAGCCGGGCGACACCGTCAAGGCATAGCAGGCCGACGGGGATCCTCACAGGACCCAGCGGAATGCGCGCCGGAGCTCGGCGGCGCCGTCCTTGTCATACCACCGGCCATGGGCGATTATGACGCGTTCCGGCTGCCAGGCGAGCATCTGGCGAACCGCGGCCCGCAAGGCCCGACGGCGGCGAAAGAAGCTCAGCCGCATGTCGAGCGGCGCCTTGCCGTCCGGATCGGCAGCACCTGCGAGCCTGACGAGCAAGCGCAAAAACCAGCTGTGAATCCGCCCTGGCTCGAAGTTCTCGATCAGGTCGGTGAGGATCAGCGTTCGCGAGGCGCGATGAAACAGGGCGGCCTCGGTGAGGACGTCGCCGCGTACGACCAACAGGTCGACCTCGGCGGGCCAGGGCGAGTTGTCCGCGACCAGCAGCCGGTCCACCGCGATTTGACGCTTCGCCCGTTCCTGCAGGCCGCGCACGGCGAGAACTTCCGCGTCGGGAAAAGCGCCCTTCCAGTCGGGCAGCCACCAGTAGTGAAGCGAGTTCGGAGCGACCAGGAAGCGGACCGGCCCCAGAAGCTCGACCGCGGACCGGAGCGCGGGCGCAAGCGCCACGGGTGAATGCAGGATCAGGTCGCCATTGCGAAGCCGTATGACCGTCATGCGGGTGGTGAAGGGAAATTCAAACGGTCCGACGCCGAAGCCGATCCGTGGCCCGTCGACGATCCACAGATCGGGGGCGACGGGTTTCAGCACATCGATCGGCTCATAGAGATCGAGAGCGGACCTGTCGGTGGGAGGTTCCTGGGACATGACTGCCTGGCGGTAACTTGAAGCGCGATCCGGTCAGCCGAAACGGTTCGGCGTTTCCGAACCATATGGCGCGCCTTCGTCGGGAGGGAAGCGCGCGGCTTCACGCATCGCCAGCCACTCGCGAAGCGCCATGCGGATCACCTCCATGCGTCCGAGCTTCATGCGCGCCGCGATCCCCGACAGCACCACTTCGGTGGCCGGGTCGAACGCCATGGACGCCGAATCGCGCAGCATCGCCGCGGCGCGGAAATCGGCGCGCCGCGCTTCTTCGGCCGGACCGGCTTCCGCTTCGCCCGGCTTTGCATCGATGTTGCAATCCCGGATCGCAACGAGGCTGTCGCCTTCGATCGTCGCCAGGACGAGGCGCGACCCCGGCGGATAATATCTGGGCAAGGCAGCGGCCTGATCGGCGGGGATGGCGCCGTTCCACCCGCACAGCTCGCCGCCGAGCAGCCAGTTCTGCTGCCCGCCATTCGTCATCATGGCGATGTATTCCCCATCGCAGGGATAACCGATCAGTGCGATTTCCTCGTAGTCTTCCAATCTGCGCATGGCGATCGCCCGGTTCCTAGTGCGTTTCACCGTTTCACGGAAACGGCGAGACGCCCTATCTCCTTGTTTTGACGCAATTCCGAACGGAAAACCGCTCACACTTTTCCTGGAATTGCTCCAGCTGGATAGGCTCCAGGGTCGGAGCCGGTTTGTTTCCTCTTTTTGCGAAAACGGCCCGGCAACCCCAAGCCGAGATGCCGGGCCGTTGGGAAGCGCCCGCGCGCAACGCTTCCCGGGTCACCTTCCCGGGTCACCCGGGGGGCCGGCGACCTGAGACAGCGTCTCGTTCGCGCAGGCGATCAAAGGGACGGTGAAAGCCCGCAACCGCGCCTGCGACAGCCACAATTGGCGGTGCTCCCGTGACAGGCCTTTCATTGCGGCGCGAGCCGCCGAGGTGATCTCGAATGCGCCGCAGGCGGCGCATTGGAATTCCAACTTGCGCAGCGTGATCTCGGCTTCCAGGGACACTCCGGCGCAAACCGGGCAGCTGGACGGATAGTATCTCCTTTCAAACGACAGGAGGTTCATCGCGTGGACTTTTCCGACGGCATGCGGCATCGGCGGATCGTGAACTCCAACGTCGGGTGCATTCTTTTCCCTTCCGTGCAGCCAGCGGCGGCCGCGATCAGCCTCTTATCTTGGTCGCAACGCTGCGGCGCGTGGCGACCTCGATCTGCTTTGCTTCCACCTCGAGCCGATCCGGCGCGGCCGATCCCATCAGCGCGTAGGCCGTCCCCCCAGACTGCCAGTAGACCGTCGGCACGCGGCCGTCGGTGGCAGGCGTCGGCGGAACGGCGTCCTCGCCATTCATCGGCGCCGCCACGAGCGTGATACGCCCGACGCTTGGCGTATCGGCCGTCACGACCAGGCTCTGCTGTCCGTTCCAGGGCTGCACCTGGACATCCTTGACGGCCCATGACGAGGGCAGCGTCGGCATGCTGACGTTGACGGCGCCAACCAGCCGCTGGATCTTGTCCTGCTTGAGCTCGACGCCCTTTTCGGGGCCCGCGTTGAGCTGCGCGACGCGCAGCGCATCGCGCGCGGCCAGGATGAAGGTTTCATCAGCCGTCTTGCCGCCCTGGCGAAGCGGCACGGTGAGCGAGTTGGCCGACCATCCGATCGCGACCAGCGCGACGGCGGCAACCTGAAGCCTGAGCATGGCAAACATCCGCCTGCGGCGAAGCGCCTGTTCCAGCTGTTTCGCCTTGTCGACGGTGGCGCCGGGCGGGAACAATCGCCGCGGCTGGGAATCGCGCAGCGCCTCCATGCGCTGCGCGTGGGCAAACACCGCCGCCGCCAGTTCGGGCTCGTGGGCAAGCCGGGCCTGCAGCTCGGATCGCTGCGACGGCGACAATTCGCCGTCCAGCAAACGGCCGATGTCCTGTTCGGAAACGCGATCATCAGACCACATCACGCCCTCCTATGATCTTCAAACGACGGGAAGCTGCGCTGTCCATGTTTTCCATATTGTTCTTCAAGGCTGTTCGAGCCCGGCTGAGGCGGGACATCACGGTTCCCGTCGGCACGCCCAGCAGTTCGGCGGCCTCGGCATAGGTGAAGCCCAGTACGCCGACGAGATGGAGTATTTCGGCCTGGTCGGTCGGCATCCGGGCGAGAGCCCTGCTGACGTTGGAGAGCTCGGCGCTGTGCTCCTGCGGCGGCTGCGAGGCAGCCTCCGACATGTCGGCGATGGATGCAAGGCGCCGCCTGTCGGCGTCGGCCCGGCTGGCGCCGGTGAAGAACGTGTTGCGGACAATCCTGATCAGCCAGGGCAGCAGCGGCCGGGAGGCATCGTAGCTGCCGGCCATCGACAGCGCTCGGGCGAGAGCTTCCTGCACCAGGTCGTCGGCGTCGGAATCATTGCCGGTGAGCACCCTGCCGTAACGCCACAAATCCTCCAGATGCGGTATGACGTCGAACTTGGCTTTCATCCCATCTCATGCCGCCCGTCTCATGTTGCCCGTTTCAAGCCGCCCGTCTTCATGCTGCATTGACGCAAGCCGGGCCTACCTTGCCTGCGCTGCCCGGCCGGAGCCGGCGTGAAAGGCGGCCCAGCGGTCAGGGACAGGGACTGGCAACCGCTGGGCCGGATGGGAGCGTGCTCCTCCCGACTGCAAGCCCTGAAGACGCCAGTGCTTGCTGCCGCTCCCTGTTTTCGAGGTGGCCTTGTCTATGGCGACCACTTCAAAGAGCGTTCTCCCTCTTTTGCCCTATCTACCGGTCTCGGCCGGAAACTATTCCGTCCCGCCGTGCAATTTTTTCCGGACGCAGGGCTGCAGGCGAACGCCGGCGCGTGGAATCGACCGCCGGGACAAAGCCGAATGGCAAAAAAGGCCGGACCTGGTGGTCCGGCCTTCGTCATTGTCGCCGACATGGCTGGCAACCACGACAATGCGGTTGCGCTGATATGCGCCGCCGAAGGGACGCGCGAGGCCGGCCTATCGTTCTTCCGCTTTTGCCTGTGGGAGGCGGACCTCGCTGTTGCGCCAGAGGGTCAGATCTCCCTGGCTTTCAACATCGCCCCGCGCATCGAGAGCTTCCAGCCGCTCGGCGATGTCGTCCCAGGAAACCTTTCGCCCGCCTTGCGAAGCGCGTCTTCGGTCTTTGCGAGGACCATGGCCGTCTTCTGCCATCGGTCCATCACCATTTGCCTGATGGCGCGGTCGATGTTGCCGTCCGCCGCCAACGGGCCTCAGCCTATTTGCACTTGGCGATCGAGGCCAGCGCGGCCGAGATGCCCTTCAGCGAGAAGACGTAGGAGGTGGGGTTGCCGCGACCGGACTTGGCCTGCACCTTCATGTCGGAGCCGGTCTTCATGGCGGCGATCAGCACCGGCTCTTCCGCGGCGTTCTCGACCCAGGCCGACTTGCCGCGGGTAAACATCGAGAAGCTCTTCTTGTCGATGGTGACGGTGGCCTTCGAGCCTTCCTGGAAGTTGTAGCCGGCGATGAACTGCGGCTCGTAAGAGACCTGCTGCCCGGGCCGCTGGCTGACGAAGAAGAACATGTCGCCATGGTCGAGCGTCGTCGGCTGCTTGTCGGTGGGCACGGTCAGCACGTAGCAGACCTTGCCGGCTGCCGACTGATAGCTGTAGGTGCCCCAGGCATTGTGCTGGCCGATCTTGGTCGCCTGCTGCGCCAAAACCGGCACTGCCGAGGCCACCAGGACCAGGCTGGAAACTATAGCAATCAATCCGCGCATTGTTCTTCCCGTATTCCAAGTGGTGCGGAGGCGGGCCGCATGGCGTCCTGCCGTCGCTTCATTTTGATTTAATCAGGGTTACCAAACGGTGAATTGTCCTCGAAGAAAAGGAACTCACCCCAGGAAACCGCCACCATCCGCGCCGCCACTGTGGATTGAGGCGGGCGCGACGTCCCGGCGCGGAGTTGGATGCCACGAAAACGGCAAGAGTTTGTCTTTTCGCACGTGCTGATTTGCGGGTGTGGGGCGAGCCGCCGTCAGCCCTTGTCGGCAAGCGCGTCCCTGGCGGCCTGCCTGTGGGCAGGCGTGATATGGGCGCTGACGGCGGTGATAGCGGCGGTCAGCACGGCAAGGTCATCGGTGTAACCGAGGCCGACGATAAAGTCGGGAATGAAATCGAACGGCAGGACGAAATAGCCGAGCGCACCGAGCAGGGTGGCCTTGGCGCGCAGCGGCGTGTCCTTGTCCAGGGCGCAGTAATAGGCGGCGACGACCTCGTCCATGAACGGGATCTGCCGCGCCGCCTTCTTGGCGGTGCGCCAGAATTTCTCGCGGACCTCGCCTTCGCCGGCGAGTTTGTCGCCGAAGCCGAAGAAATCGAAACCGGTGCCTTGCGTCATCAGTCGCTCCTTGGCGGCCGCGTGCATCGTTGCAACGGCCTGCCGCGGGAAAATGTGGTGAAAGCGGGGGGCTGCTACAAGAGTTTAGGGTCTGCACCGGCCTAAAAATCGAACTCGCCAGCGCTGGCAGCGTGTAATCCGAGTCGGCAATCGCAGCGTTGGAGATTGGCCGGAACGTCCCGCCCATCGTCATGTATGGACGGCCCCTCTTGGGCAAGAGGCAAAATAGCGGCGGCGGCGCAAGTCTGGAGCGGTCATGTATT
>NZ_VFUA01000048.1 GCF_006440735.1 Mesorhizobium sp. B2-7-1
GGCGGACAGCAACTCAGGGGGAAAACTGTAACCCATGTATCCGGTTCAAACTGTTACCCATCTATCGGCTGGACACCCGGCGAAGCCGAGACGGAGCGGGGGGCGACCTACGCGAAGTCAGAGCCGATTCAAGAGAGAGCGCGAGGCCGGTCACAAACCAGCTTTGTCCTTGGCGGCAAATTGTCAGCCGCCGCGCTGACCCTCTCCGACCCGGCTTTCACCGGGCCACCTCTCCCCACTGCGTGGGGCGAGGAGACCGTGCGCAAGCCTTGAACCATCACGAAAAGTCCGTTGATCCATCATAATTTTGTGATGGTCTTGGACGGTCCGCTGGGCCATAGCGTTGAGCCATGGTCACCGCTACAGCCGATCTCGATGAGGATGCCAAGGGTCGCCGCGGCTTCCTTTTGGCGCTTGGGGCCTATTTCCTCTGGGGGCTCTTGCCTTTCTACATGAAGGCGGTGGCGCATCTGCCGCTTGCCGAGGTGATCGCCAACCGCGTCGTCTGGTCGGTGCCGATCGCCGCGGCGGTGCTCATCTGGGCCGGCCGCACAGCCGACTTCAAGGCGGCGATCCGCTCGCCCAAAAGCCTGGCCATGGCCGCGCTGACGGCGATGCTGATCTCGGTCAACTGGGGCATCTATGTCTGGGCGATCGCCGTGGACCGCACCGTCGAGACGGCGCTCGGCTACTACATCAACCCGCTCGTCGTCATCGTCGTCGGGGCGGTGCTGCTCGGCGAGCGGCTCGACCGGCTGCAGATCGTCGCGGTGGCGCTGGCGGCGGTCGCGGTGGCGGTGCTCACCGTCGAGGCCGGCAAGCTCCCCTGGGTGTCTCTGGCGCTTGCCTTCTCGTTCGCCGCCTACGGCTTCTTCCGCAAGACGCTGCCGATCGGCCCGAGCCAGGGTTTCCTGCTCGAAGTGCTGCTGCTGTCGGTGCCGGCGCTTTGCTACATCGTCTACCTGATCGCCACCGGCCAGGATCATCTCATTTCCAGCACCGGTGCCGACACCGCATTGCTGATCGGCTGCGGCCCGGTCACCGCGGTGCCGCTGCTGCTCTTTGCCTTCGGCGCCAGGCTGCTGCGCCTGTCCACCATCGGCATCATGCAATATATCGCGCCGACCATGGTGTTCCTGATCGCCGTGCTGATCTTCGATGAGCCGTTCGGCACGACGCAAGCGATTGCCTTCGCGCTGATCTGGGCCGCGCTCGCCGTCTACAGCTGGTCGATGTTCAGGGGGCGCGAGGTTCGGACGGCCCCTGCGGCAAGATAGGCAAGAGGACGTCCGATGTACGTTCTGCATATCGGCAACAAGAACTATTCGTCTTGGTCGCTGCGGCCATGGCTGCTGATGCGCGCCCTCGACATTCCCTTCGAGGAGCGGCTGACGCCGTTCCCGGCCGGACCGAGTTTCGTCCTCTACCGGTCGTTCTCGCCCAATGGCCGCGTGCCCTGCCTTGTCGATGACGGCTGGGCGGTTTGGGATTCGTTCTCGATCACCGAATACCTTGCCGAACGCCATCAAGACGTCTGGCCGTCGCAGGCCAAGGCGCGCGCCTGGGCGCGCTCTGCCGCCGCCGAGATGCATTCGAGCTTCACCGCGCTGCGCAATCTCTGCCCGATGAGCTGTGGCGTGCGGGTCGAGCCATTGCCGATGTCCGGCGCGCTGAGGCATGACATCTTCCGCATGGGAGACTTGTGGAACGATGGCCTTGCGCGTTTCGGCGGGCCGTTCCTGGCCGGCGACCGTTTTGGCGCCGTCGATGCCTTCTTCGCACCCATCGCATTCAGGGCGCAATCCTATGGCCTGACTTTCGAAGGCGAAGCGAGTGCCTATCCGCGGCGGCTGCTCGACCTGCCGGCCATGCGTGAGTGGTACGCGGCCGGGCTTGCCGAGACGTGGCGCGAACCCGGCCACGAAGCCGAAGTCCAGGCCGCCGGCACCGTCGTCGAGGATCTGCGGGCCACCGCGTAGTCCGATTGCTTCAGACGCGCCCCAGCCGCCGCACGATCTTATAAACAATGCCGGCGATGACGACCGAAATCGCCGTCACCACCCAGAAGCCGTGCGGCGTGTCGACCAGCGGCAACCCGCCGACATTCATGCCGAACAGGCCGGAGATGATGGTCATCGGCAGCAGCACCGCTGTCATGACGGAGAGGATGTAGAGCAGTTGGTTCGACTGCTCGGTCAGCTTCGCCATCAGCTCGTCCTGCAACAGCCGCGTGCGCGCCTGCAACTGCTCGCCGTCGTGATGCAGCGTGTGCGCCCGGTGCGAAAGTCGCGTAGCCATGTCGTTGATCGGGTCGGGCAGCTCGTTGCGATGCGAATGGTCGAGGTGGCGGAAGAGGTTGGTGAGCGTCGCCATCTGCCGGTGGATCAGCACCAGCTGCCGGCGCGCGTCGACCAGCGCCTGGCGCTCATTGTGCCATGCATCGCACACGATGCGATCCTCGATGCCGTCGAGCGTGTCGCCCATCTTGTCGAGCTCGGCCGCCATGCCGTCGAGCGACTGGCCCATCACCGCCTCGATCAGCTCGGACGGCGTGCGGAATTTTCGCGTGCCGCCCTCCACCAGCTTGCGGATCTTGTCGACCGATTCCAGCGGCTGCTTGCGGGCGCCGATCAGCATCCTGTCGTTGAAGGCGAAGCGGAAATGCGTGAGCCCGCGCGCCTCGGCGAAGTCGTGCCTGAGGTCGGGCAGGTCGCCATAGAGGAAGTCGTCCTCGAAATCGATCTGGCAGCCATGGCTGGGCGACAGGAAGGCATCGCGCACCGGTGCCGGCAAAGCCAGCTCGGCGCCGATCTCCTTGCGGGCGCGCATGTCGGTGATCTGGTAGCTGCGCCAGGTCCAGTGCGCCTCGGCGGGATCCTTGGTGCGGCAACCGTCTTCCTTGAAATAGTAGATGAAGAACAGCCCGTGCTCGTCCGGCAGGTAGGGCGACAGGTCTGTGCCTTCGGCAGGCAGGGCAATGTTCATGGCGGCGTCGCCGGCTCTTGATGCGGTCGGGTCGCGGGGGCGGCCATGCAGTTTCTAGCATGCGCCACCCGGTTGGGTGTGACAGTTCGATGACGGCCGGCGCCAGGCGGCCTCAGCCCCGATTTAACGCATCCCCAAAAAATTCTTCCGCGCCCCGGGAATAAAGCCCGGGCCTTCCGGGTCTTGCTGTGTAGCGAGGCCATCCTCCCAAGGCACGCATCAACCAACCCGGAGGACTACGCATATGAACAGAACCGTCTTCGCCGCTCTCGCCATCCTCGTTGCCACCGGCAGCGCCTTTGCCGGCAGCGATCGCTTCCCCTGGACGAATGGCGGCGAGCAGGCCGTCGCCATCGACACCACCACCACCGCTTCCATCGCGAAGCCGGACATGGACCGCCACGACGTGAAGCCGGCGGCCAGGATTGCTGCGGAAGAGCCCGGCCAGGGCATTTGGGGTCGCTGAGCCGGCGGGACCGAAAGGTCCTCGCCCAGGAGGGCGGGACCGAAGGTCCTGATCCTGTGCGAGGAAGGCACGCCTCGCCCGGGCTCAACGACCAGACGACCCGATCTCCCCGGCGCCGGCCGGTCTTCAGTCGGACCGGCCGGCTCCGGTTTCCGCAGCCGGCGGAGGGTCGCACCGGGCCCTCCGCCATTCCCTGCACGTCGCCCAAAAGTGCGCAGCGGTTTTGGGACAACGACATGCGGCAAGCCATTGGACTACCGCCTGGAACCTGAAGCAAATTTGAAGCCACAAGAGGAGATTACTGATGTTCAACATGACACGCCGCATGATGCTCGGATCCGCCGCCGCCGCTGCCGCCTTCGGCATTGCCGGGAAGCTGGAATTCGCCCCCGCGGCTCACGCCGAAACCCCGATCGAACCGCTGGTCGGCTTCTACAAATACAAGGTCGGCTCGCTCGAGGTCACCGCCGTCTATGACGGCATCTGGCGCAAGCCCCACGACCCGGCTTTCATCAAGGACGTGTCGGTCGACGACACCAAGGCCGCGCTCGCAAAGGCGGGGCAGACCACCGAGTTCATGCCGATCCCGCTCACTGTCGTGGTGCTCCAGATGAACGGCCGCACCATCATGATGGACGCCGGCTCCGGCGTCGGCCAGTGGCAGGCCAACGCCACGCATCTGCCTGCCAACATGAAGGCCGCCGGCATCGACTACAAGGCGATCGACACCATCATGATCTCTCATTTCCATCCGGACCATGTCTGGGGCCTGATGGAGAAGGGCACCAACAATCCGGTGTTCCCGAATGCCGAGCTCATCGTCAACGCCACCGAGTATAATTGGTGGACCGATCCGAGCCGCCTCGCCAAGCTGCCCGAGGGCCGCAAGCCGGCGGGCAAGCGCATCGCCGAGAACTTCCCGAAATGGAAGAACTGGAAGTTGGTCGACGACGGTGCGGAAGTGGTGCCCGGCATCCGCCTCATGGCGGCGCCCGGCCACACGCCTGGCCATTCCGTCTACCATGTCGATGCCGGCCCCGAGCAGTTCCTCGTCTCGGCCGACACCATGTACGTGCCGGCGCTGCTCGCCCCGCATCCCGAATGGCAGGGCAGCTACGACCAGGACGGACCGATGGCGATTGCCACGCGCCACCGGATTATCGACCAGGTGATCGCCGACAATGTCCGCATCTGCGGCTCGCACTTCCCGTTCCCCGGCACAGGCAGCTTCGTCAAGGACGGCAACGCCTACGCCTTCACCCCAATGCAGATCTGATCTCAAATCGGATCCTGAGCAGAAAGCGACAACTCCCATGAAACACGCACTTTTCGCGGTGCTCGGCGCCATCGCCGTGCTGACCGCGGCCCCTATCGCCATTGCCGTTCCGGCCTATGCGGTGGACGACATCGAAGGCGCCGACGCGCCGGACCTGACGGCTGTGAAGGCCAAGATCGAGGCCAAGGACTACAAGGGCGCGCTGGCAGACCTGCGCGATCTCGCGCAGGACACCCAGCAGGCCGACGTCTACAACCTGCTCGGCTTCACGCTGCGCAAGACCGGCGACTACCAGACCTCGCTGACCTACTACACCAAGGCGCTGGAGCTTCAGCCCGACCACAAGGCCGCGCATGAATATCTGGGCGAGCTCTATGTCGAGACCGGCGACATGGCCAAGGCCAACGAACAGCTCGCCTCACTGCAGAAACTCTGCCCGGCTGGCTGCGAGGAGCTTTCCGACCTCAAGCAGGCCATCGACACCAAGGTGACGAAGTAACACCGCCCGTTTCCTCGCCCCCCAAAGTGGGGAGAGGTGGTCGCGAAGCGGCCGGAGAGGGGGCTTGGCACTGACCTTGCCCCCCATGGGTACCGACTTTTGGGCGCCACGGCGGTAGCGCCCGAAAACCGGAGCCGGCGTTCCTCTCCCTCGCGCCGGCTCCGACCTTTCAACCTCGAGCGCGCGGGCGCGCATCCATGCGGACGCGTGGCGCCCCCGCTCATTTCCAAGATACCTGTTTCCACAGATTGGAGCCCGACGATGACACCGATCGAACTTGCCGAGAAACTTCACGCCAGGGACGTCGTCCTGCTTGCCGGCCGGCTGTTGCTGTCCCTGATCTTCGTGCATGAGGGTCTGCAGCTGGCGACCCATTTCGAAGGGGCTCAGAAGGCGATGGCCGCGCTCGGCGTCGGCACGCCGCTGCTTCTCGCCACCATCGCGCTGCAGCTTGGCGCGGGCTTGTCGGTGGCGCTTGGCATCCTGGCGCGGCTCGGCGCGCTCGGCCTCGGCCTGTTCTGCCTGATGACGGCTGGCCTCTTCCACACCAACTTCGCCAGCCAGAACGAATTGCTGCATTTCGAAAAGGACCTTGCGATCGCCGGCGGCATGTTCATCCTGGCGCTGGCCGGTTCCGGCAGGCTGTCGGTGGACAGGGTGCTGGCCGGTCTCGTCAAGGACACCAAGATCGATCCGCCCATCGAGCAGCATCTGTCGGTGGGAGAGACGAGCCTGCCGGTTTGAGGCGGCACGGAAACCTCTTTGGATTGCTGGCGCCGGATGCTATTTGCTCGGGTCCCAAACCGAAGACGTCGCCTTGAACACGACAAGCCTACTGCGCCACATCAACGCCAGGCGTTGCCTGAGACTGCTGCAAAACGGCCGGCAGCTCTCGCGTGCCGACATGGCCCGGCAACTGGGCCTGACGAGAGCGACGACCGGCAACGCCATGCGCGTGCTGCTCGATGCCGGCCTGGTCGTCGAGAGCGCCGAAATGTCCCCCGAATCGCGCAAAGGCCGTCCGGGCGTGGGCGTGTCGCTCAACCCTTCGGGCGCGTATTTTGTCGGGGTGGATGTCGGCACGCGTTCCTTGACCGGAGTGCTGCTCGACCTGCAGATGAACGTCGTCAGCCGGATTGTCGAGCCGACCGGCCCGCGCTACCGCGACGCCGGGCATATAGCGGCAAGGCTGCTCTCCCTGATTGAAAGGCTGCTGAACGAAAATCCCGCTCTGCAGGAGAAGGTGGAAGGCATCGGCATTTCGGTGCCAGGCTTGGTCGGCCGCGACGGCAGCGTGGTGCATGCGCCGTTCCTGGAATGGCGCAACTATCCGCTGCAGTCGGAACTGACGGCCAGGTCGCCGGCCGACTGGTCGGTCATGGTCTGCAACGACGCCTTCGCCTTCGCCAATGCCGAGCTCGCTGCCTCCGCCACGGCCAAGGCCGGGAGCATGCTGGTCGTTCTCCTGGCCGAGGGCATCGGCGGCGCCATCATCGATGACGGCCGCGTCGTGATGGGCGGGCACGGCTACTCCGGCGAAATCGGCCACACCATCGTTTCCGCCGCCGGGCGCGTCGATACGTTCGAGATGCTCGCCGGCGCGAAGCTCTTCACGCGGCTGTTCGAAGAGGGCCAGCCGGTGGCCGACGGCGTCCAGATGCTGCTTGCCAATGTCGGCGACAAGGCAGTAGACGCCGTGCTCGACGCCTGGGTCAGCGGCCTTTCAGCCGGCCTCGTCAACGCCATTCATCTGCTCGATCCCGGCCGCATCGTGCTTGGCGGTCCGCTGGCCGGCCTCTATCCCAAGCTCAGCCGGCGCATCCAGGCCGACATCAAGCGGCGGCTTCTGGCGGGCTTCGCGATGCCCGAGATCAGGGTGGCGCAGTTCGGCGCCGATGGCGCCGCGATCGGCGCGGCCGCCACCATCCGCGACACGCTTTTCGCTCTCCCGGACCTCGAAACCAACACGCTGTAGTTCCGCAGCACCCGGTCTGCGATGTCCGCGTTGGTAGGTGGCATGCCTGGAGATTGGCCGAAACGCCCGCGGAGTCGTCATCCACGGGCAGAGCAAGGAGCGAAGCGACGCGCGCAGACCCGAGGATCCATTCCGTTACCTGTGAGCGCTGCTGCGGTGCAGAATTCTGCTCCGCTGCGTATTCGATCAAGGTCATGGAATGGATTCCAGGGTCTCCGCGACGCCGCTTCGCGGCTGCTCCGCCCGGGAATGACGAAGATTGGAAGCTTCAGCCAATCCCCAGCGTTTGCGCCAATTCACCAAAATAAGGTGAGCAATCGCCGAAATTTCCCATGAACCATATTGACGCGCAGCGGTTTGTGATATTTGTTTTTGTATAAGACAAAAACAAATATCAGGGAGCGAGCCTGTGCCCGTCAAGAAAGACGCCCGTTGTCTGCGTATCGGTATCCTCGGCTGCGGGCCGATATCCCAGTTCGCGCATCTGGAATCGGCGCAGAAGGGCAGGAACGTCGTCCTGCAGGCCGTGTGCGACGCCGATGCCGATCTGGCGCGGCGGTTCGGCTCCTTCTACGACGCGATCAGCATCTACGACGATTTTGACCGCATGCTCGCAGATCCGGAGATCGAGGCGATCGTCATCGGCATCTCCGATGCCTTCCACGTTCCGGCGGCGATCAAGGCGCTTTCGGCCGGCAAGCACGTTCTCTGCGAAAAGCCGATCGCCATGTCGGTCGAGGAGGCGGAGGAACTGAAGACCCATGTCGAGCGCACCGGCCTGGTGCTGCAGATCGGCCATATGCTGCGCTTCGATCCGGGCATCCAGGCCGCGCATGAGTTCGCCACCGGCGAGATGGGCTCTCTGCTGGCACTGAAGGCCTGGTACTGCGATTCCACCCATCGCTACACCATGACCGACGCGGTGCAGCCGGTGCCAAGGACCGGCGCCCATGCCTTGAAGCCGGCCGGGGACCAGAAGGCCTACCGCCAGCGCTATTTCATGCTGGCGCATGGCAGCCATCTCGTCGATCTCGCGCGCTATCTGGCCGGGCCGATCAAGTCGGTCCAGGCGCGCCTGCTCGAACGCTTCGGTGCCCATTGCTGGTTCGTCGACACCGAGTTCGAGAGCGGCGCGCTCGGCCATCTCGATCTGACGCTGCCGATCCGGATGGACTGGCACGAAGGCTTCCAGCTCTACGGCGAGAACGGCAGCGCCATCGGCAAGATCTTCAATCCCTGGTACTACAAGTCGAGCGAGGTCGACATTTTTCGCGAGAGCAGCGCCTCCTCGGAGCGCGTGCTTGGCGCCGACGGCCATTTCTACCGCCGCCAGCTCGAAGGCTTTGCCGACGTCGTGCTCACCGGCGTGCCGATGAATGGCGCCTCGATCGAGGACGGCGTCGCCTCAATCCGCGCCATGGTGGCGATCGGCCAGTCGGTCCGCAGCGGCAAGCCCGTCGATCTGTCGGACGCCTCGGGACCGGTCTGATGTATCCCGCGATCTTTGCCCGGACCTATCCACTCGGCCCTGCCAACGAGCTGCTCTCGGCGATCGGGCAGGACGGCTATGAGGGCATGCAGTTCAACCTGTCATGCCTCGGACTGGCCAGCCTTCCGGACAGCGTTCCTGCCGACGAACTGACGGCCTTTGCCGAAGCCGCTCGCAGCCGAGGCCTGGCAATTGCCGGCCTTTCCGGCACCTACAACATGGCCCATCCGGATTCTGCGGTGCGCCGTACGGCCCGTGCACGCTTCGCCAATGTGGTCGCCGCCGCGCCGCTGCTCGGCGCGCCGATCGTGACGCTGTGCACCGGCTCGCGCAACGCCGACGACATGTGGGCAGCCCACCCCGACAACGCCTCGCCGGCCGCCTGGGCCGACATGCGCGCCGAGCTCGACGTCGCGCTCGAGCTTGCCGAGAGGCACGACGTGCGGCTCGGCATCGAGCCCGAACCCGGCAACGTCGTCGCCGACGCCGGCCTGGCGCGGCGGATCCTCGACGAGGTCGGGAACCCGCGCCTCGGCATCATCCTCGATGCCGCCAATCTCGTCGGCGACAGGCTGAGCGACCAGGCCCGCGTCATGGAAGAGGCGGTGGACCTGCTCGGCGAGCACATCATCCTGGCGCATGCCAAGGAAATCGACCGGGCCGGCAAGGTTGTCGCCACCGGCGCCGGCGCTGTCGACCTCCACCGTTTCCTGCGGCTCTTGCGCTCCTGCGGCTACGACCAGGCGGTCGTCGCGCATGGCTTCGAGCACAAGGATGCGGCCGCATCGGGCGCCGCCCTGCGCGCGCTTCTCGAGGACGTGTCGTGACCGCCGGCACCTTCACCACCGCCGACGGCTGCGCGCTGACCTTCGATGTCGGGGGCAAAGGACAGCCGGTGCTGTGGCAGCACGGGCTCGGCGCGCCTCTCGACCAGCCGGTCGAGGTGTTCCCGCAAGACGCCGCCCTGCAACGCGTCACGCTGATGTGCCGGGGCCATGGCGCCTCCGAGCTTGGCGATCCCTTGCGCCTGTCGATCGCGCAATTCGCCGAGGATGCCTTGGCCCTGCTCGACCATCTCGGCGTCGAACAGGCGACGGTCGGCGGCATCTCATTGGGCGCGGCGATCGCGCTGAGGCTGGCAAGCTTCAACGCCCCACGCGTGGCAAAGCTGGTGCTGGCGCGGCCGGCATGGGTGGATGGCCCCTCCATCGAGCGCCAGCATGGCTATCATGTCGCGGCGCAATATCTCGAACAATACGGCGCCGAAGAAGGCGCGGAGCGTTTTCGCGCCTCGCCGGAATTCCTCGAGGTCCTTGCGGCCTCGCCGGACAACGCGGCCTCGCTCATCGGTTTCTTCAAGCGCCCGCGGCCCGACACCACCATCGCGCTTCTGTCGCGCATCCCGCTCGATTGGCCAGGCGTGAGCCGCGCCCGGATCGAGGCCATCCGGCAGCCGGCTCTCATCATCGGCAACGACCAGGATTACGTCCACCCGCTGGCCTATGCGCGCGAGCTGGCAAGCCTCATCCCGGGCAGCCGGCTGGCCGAGATCACGTCGAAGACGATCGACCGCGCCGCCTATGTCGCCGAGTTCCGCGACGCCCTGGCAGGCTTCCTTTCGGACAGGGGAGGCGACCGATGACACGCGCCTCGATCCGCTCGATCCTGGTCGTCGATGTCGGCGGCACCTCGGTCAAATGCGGCATGGTCGTGGATCGTGTCCCGCAGGCCGGCGAGCGGCTCTTCCCGTCCGCCTTGCTGCGCAATGCCGATCCCGTCGGCAGCTTCGCCAAGCTCGTCAAGGAGTTCTGCGCCGAGGCGGGCCTCACCCCCGAACTGATGGTCTCGACCGTTCCAGGCTTCATCGATACCGACGGCGACCGCGTGCTCTTCGCGGGCAATGTGCCCGAGCTCAACGGCCACCATCTGGCGAGCGAACTCGGCGCGCTGCTTGGCTTCCCGGTCATCATCGAACGCGACTCCGTATTGGTGCTGGCGGGCGAGGTGATCGCCGGCGCTGCGAAAGGCGCAGACAGCGTGCTCGGCCTGTTCTTCGGCACCGGCGTGGGCGGCGCCTTCCTGCAAGGCGGCGAGGCTTTTCGCGGTGGCGGCTGGGCGCTGGAAATCGGTCATATGCCTTTCGGCAATGAGGGCAGGACGCTCGAAGGACTACGCACCGACTGCCTGGAAACCTACGTCTCCGGCCGCGCCCTGGAAGTGATCGCCGCCAGGCACGGCGTTCCCGTCACCGAGATATTTGTTCAGTCCCGGCGCATCCCCGAGCTTCGCGCGGACGTCGACCGGTTCGTGCGCGATCAGGCGCTCGCTATCGGCACGGCGGTGGCTCTGTTTTCCCCGGCCACGATCGTGCTCGGGGGAGGGGTCTGCGCGATCGACGCATTCCCGCGCCGGCAGCTGGAGCAACTGGTGGCGCTGCGGGCGCCCTTCGCCGAGACGGGCCGCCCGATGGATTTGCGCTGGGCCGGGCTCGGCTGGCGCGCCGTCCTCTATGGCGGCCTCAAGGCCGCCGACGACTACGCCGCGGCTCGATCGACGCCGGCATCTCAAGCGAAGCAAGAACGGGAGTCCCTGCCATGAGCCTGTTGGAGCTGAAGAACATCTCGCGCCAGTTCGGCGCCATCCACGCCGTCGAGGAGGTGTCATTCAAGATCGAGCCCGGCGAGATCGTCGGCCTGATGGGCGACAACGGCGCCGGCAAGTCGACGCTGGTCAAGATGATCGCCGGCAACTTCCCGGCCTCGTCCGGCAAGATGATCTTCGACGGCAAGGAGGTGCAGTTCAGTCAGCCGTCCGATGCCCGCCGCGCCGGCATCGAGATCGTCTACCAGGACCTGGCGCTCTGCGACAATCTGAGCGCGGCCGCCAACGTCTTCCTCGGCCGCGAGATCATGCGCTCGGTCGGCCCGTTCAAATTCCTCGACCATCGCAAGATGCGCGAGCGCGCCGCCGAGCTGTTCCGCGAGCTGCAGTCGGAGACGCGGCCGCGCGATGTGGTCAAGCGCATGTCGGGCGGCCAGCGCCAGGCGGTCGCGATTGCCCGCACCCGCCTGGCCGACGCCAAGCTGGTGCTGATGGACGAGCCGACCGCCGCGATCTCGGTGCGCCAGGTCGCCGAGGTGCTGGCGCTGATCAAGCGCCTCAAGGAGCGCGGCGTCGCCGTCATCCTGATCTCGCACCGCATGCCCGACGTGTTCGGCGTGTGCGAGCGCATCATGGTGCTGCGGCGCGGCCATCTGGTCGCCAACAAGCTCGCTTCGACCAGCTCGCCCGAGGAAATCACCGCCTTGATCGTCGGCGCCAAGGCCGCGGCTTGAGGCAACAGGGGAGGATGAGATGAACAAGTCTCCGGACGCCAGCAATTTGGATTCGGTCTTCAACCTGTCGGAACGCAGCAAGCTCGGCGAGCTGCTGCGCAGCCAGGAATTCTGGATCGTCGTCGCGGTGCTGATCATCGGCGCCGTGGTGGGCATGATCGCCCCGCGCTTCCTCACCGGCGCCAACATGGCCAACATCCTGCAGAACTTTTGCTTCACGGCGTTGATGGCGATCGGCATGACGCCGGTGATCATGACCGGCGGCATCGATATCTCCGTCGGTTCCACGCTCGGCCTGACCGGCGTGCTGCTCGGCCTGTTCTGCGCCAGCGGCTATCCCTTCGCCGTCGTCGTGCTGTTCGTGCTTCTCGTCGGCGCGTTCGTCGGCATCGTCAACGGCGCGCTGGTCTCGTATCTGAAGCTGCCGCCCTTCATCGTCACGCTCGGCATGATGAGCCTGGTGCGTTCGCAGACGCTGGTCGTCACCAACAACCAGGTGGTCTACGATTTCGGCAAAGCCGGCGACACGCTGCTGGCGCTGGGCAGCGGCTCCTTCCTCGGCGTGCCGAACGTGCTGTGGGCGGTGATCGTCTCGGCCGTCGTCATGCAGTGGCTCTTGTCGATGACCAAATGGGGCCGCTACGTGCGCGCCATCGGCGGCAATGAAAATGCCGCGCGCCTCTCTGGCATTCCGGTCGATCGCGTCAAGGTTTCGGCCTATGCGCTGCTCGGCGCCATGACCGGCATGACCGCCATCTTCCTCGTCGGCTGGATGGGCGCCGCCACCAACGCGCTCGGCCAGGGCCAGGAGCTGCAGGTCATCGCCGCGACCGTCATCGGCGGCGCCAACCTGCTCGGCGGCTTCGGCACCTCCTTCGGCGCCGTCATCGGCTCGGTGCTGATCGAAGTGATCCGCAACGCGCTGCTGCTCGCCGGCGTGAACCCGTTCTGGCAGGGCACCTTCGTCGGCCTCTTCATCCTGTTCGCGGTACTGCTTGAACGGTTCCGCTCCACCCGCGCCTAGCACCGCCCCGGACAGACCAGGCCCATGCGCCTGGTCCGCAGACCATGTCCGGGAAGGATCGCGCAATTCGTGCAGACAAGACATCAAAAGAGAGGAGAAAACATCATGACAGGCATCATCAACAGACTGACGTTGCGGCTCGCCGCAACCGCGATCGCGGCAGCGCTTGCCGCCGGCACGACGGCCGCTCCGGCTTCGGCCGAGACCTATGCGGTGATCGTCAAGACGGTGAACGACGTCTTCAGCGCCCCGGTCAAGGAGGGCTGCGAGAAGGCCGCCAAGGACCTCGGCGTCGAATGCTACTATATCGGTCCGTCGGAGGTGAACGAGGCCCAGCAGCTTCAGGTCATCAACGACGTGCTGACCAAGGGCGTCGACGGCATCGCGGTCTCCGCGACCAATCCGAAGTCCGTGGCCCGGCTGCTGGAAAAGGCGAAGGCCGCCGGCATCCCGATCGTGACCTTCGACGGCGACCTGCTGCAGGAAGACGCCGGCCTGCGCTCAACCTTCATCGGCACCGACAATTACAATTTCGGCGTCGAGTTGGCGAAGAAAGTCGTCGAATACAAGCCGAAGGGCGGCACGGTCTGCATCCAGACCGGCACGGCCGGCTCGCTCAACCTCGACCTGCGCGTCCAGGGCATTCGCGACACGCTGGCCAACGTCTCGAAGGACAAGCCGGTGAAGCGTCTTGCCGGCGAGAACGGCTGGACCGAAGTCGACGGCTGCCCAATCTACAATAATGACAACATCAGCCTCGCCGCCCAGCAGATGAACGACGTGCTGGTCGCCAATCCCAAGCTCGACGCCTTCGTCGCCGTCGGCGGCTGGGCGCAGTACGCGCCGTCGGCCTACAGGCAGGCGGTCGGGCGCGTGAAGGACCGCGTCGATTCCAAGGATCTCGTCATCTCCTTCGGCGACGCCTTCGCACCGCAGCTGCCGCTGCTCAAGGACGGGCTCGCCCACTACCTCGTCGGCCAGAGCCCTTACAATATGGGTTACAAGTCGATCGAGGCGCTGCACGACCTGAAGCAGGGCAAGACCGTGCCGCCCTATATCGACACCGGCTTCGTCAAGTGCACGCCCGACATGGCCGACACCTGCGGCAAGAACTGATCCGCAAAGAACAGACAGGCCGGCGGGAATTCCCGCCGGCCCTTTTTCAGGGATAGCGCAGTGAAGAAGCTCAGGCTTGCCGTGCTCGGCACCGGAATGATCGTGCGCCGTGCCCATCTTCCCGCCTTGCTCGGCGATGCCAGGGTCGACGTGGCGGCGATCTACGGCCGTAACAGAGAGACCGCCGGTAAGTTGGCCGCCGAGTTCGGGATTCCGGCGGTTGCCGAGACCATCGAAGGCGCGGTGAACGTCGATGGCCTCGATGCCGTGACCGTCGCCTTGCCGAATTTCCTGCATCGCCAGGCGGCCGAAGCCGCGATCAAGGCGCGGCTGCACATCCTGATGGAAAAGCCGCTCGCGACCTCGCTCGAGGATGCCCGGGCCATGGTGGATGGCGCCTCGGCTGCCGGCATCGGCTTCGCCATCAACCTGCCACAGCGCCACCGGCCGTCCATGCGGTTCATCAAGGAGACCATCGAGGCCGGCCGCATCGGCAATGTCCAGACGGTCGAGGTGCGCATGTTGCGCCGAGCCGGTATTCCCGGCTTCGGAACCTGGTTCACCCGCAAGCAGACGGCGGGGGGCGGCGTGCTGGCAGACCTTGGTCCGCATGTCATCGACCTGGCATTGTGGCTGTCCGGGAGCGCCAACGCGGCCGTGGCCGATTCGCGGATCTGGCGCAGCTTCGGTCCCCTTGGCAAAGGACTTGGCGACTGGAGCCCGCATCAGCCGGTCGAGGCGCCTGCAACGCAGTTCGACGTCGAGGATCGGGCGAGCCTTTCCCTGCGCTCGGACAAGGGTGTCGAGATCAGATGCGATGTGGCCTGGGCCTATGCCGGCCCCGACGAAAACCGCGTGCGCGTCGTCGGTGACCAAGGAGGGCTGGATTACTGGCCCGAAGCCAATGGCGACCAGGCACCCTTACGCTATTTCGACGCCGATCTGAATTCTCGACCCATGGCGGTGGCCGGCGATCATGCCGACCTGACGGCTGCGTGGAAGCAATGCGTCTCGTCTTTCATCGACGACATCGCTTCCGGACGTCCATTGCCGCGTGGCGACAGCGCTTTGGCCGTGCATGAAATCATCGCTCAGGTCTACCAGCGGTCCCGCGCGGACTGACCCTTGCCTTTCAGCCCTGGCCGGCGAGCGCCGAGAGGCTGCCCAAGAGCTTCGTCCGGTCCTTGCCGATCATCAGCACGCTGCTGTCGGGCGCGAGCAACGCCGAGAAGGGCAGCATCGCAGCGCCGATCGGCGAGGCCTCCGGGCCGAACTGTCCGGGCACGATTTCCGGCGCGACGATGCCGATGGCGCTGACCCGGTTGAACTGGTTCTGCACCTTCGCCAGCAATTCGAGATGGATCGAGCGCGGCAGGATCGAGTCCAGCACGATCGCCTCGATGTCGATGACCGAGGTGATGGCGATGATCGCCTCGACCAGCGCATTGGCGCAATCCTCGATCCATTCGAACAGCGGCTCGCGCGCGCCGGGCGGCATCGGGTCGAGCTCGCGCACGCGGACGATCTCGATGCCGCGCGATTTGAGATGATTGACCAGCACATAGATCGAGGCGCGGTGCAGCAGGCTCTGGTAGCGCGCGGGCTTGGCCACCACCGAATCGAGGCTTGACGGCGAGACTGGCAGCGGGCCGAGCGCGGCGCTGTTGCCGTGCGGGCCGGTATGCACCTTGCCGCCCTGCACCAAGCCGCCGCCGACGAAGGTGTCGATCGAGATATGCATGAAATCGTGGAAGCGCGCGCCGGCGCCTTGCACGAGCTCGGCCAACGCCGCCGAGGTGGCGTCGTTCTCGATGAACACCGGAACCTTCGGCGGCGTTGCGAAGAAGGTCATGAGGTCGATCGCTTCCCAACGATCGCCGAGATCGTCCGGAAAACCCAGCTCCTCGCTCCAGCCGCCGAGGAAATAGGGCGAGGCGATGCCGACGCCGACGATCGAGGCATCGTCGAGGCCGTCGACCAGCGCCTCGAAATTGGAAAGCGAAGTGTTGCCGGCCTTGCGCACCAGATCCGGGTCCGGATAGCGGTATTCGTGCGATGCACGCGCCCGCACCTCGCCGGCGAAGTCGACCAGCACCGCTTCCAGCGCGCGCCGGCCGATCTTGATGCCGACGCTGTAGATGCGCTCTGGCGCCAGACGGTAGAGGATCGAAGGCGATCCGCGCTGCCCGAACCTTTTTCCCACTTGCTTTACGAAACCGGCGGACTCCAGCCCATCGACGATGTCGGCGACGGCGGCGGGGGTGAGATGGGCGGCACGCGCCAGATCCGACTTGGACGCCTCCTTCAGGCGGCGGATGGCGTCGAGCACGAAACGTTCGTTGTAGTGCCGAACCTTGACCGAATTGCTGCCTTTTCCGGACAAAACGCCATCTCCCAGGTCTTGCCGCAAGCGCGGCCGGCTCCATCTGCAATCACGGCCGCAACGATGCCGGACCACGGGTGAGCACGGCGCGACACTGCGCGTTGCGCACCAGGAAGTCAATTTTCCGGTTGCGGCTTTGGCGCATTTAATATAGCAAACTGAAAAAATAACTACGACCGGGGAGGAACCGTGCTGCAGCAGGGCACGCATGGCGAAGCCGTCGCGACGACGGCAGGGGCAGTTGCCCCAGTGGCGCTGGTCGGCGCCACCAAGGCCTTTGGCGGCACCATCACGCTGAAGGACGTTTCCTTCGACCTGCGCTCGGGCGAGGTGCTGGCGCTGCTCGGCGAGAACGGCGCCGGCAAGAGCACTTGCGTGAAGCTGCTGGCCGGTGTGCACGCGCCGACGGACGGCCATGTCGAGGTCGACGGCAAGGCAGCCAGCTTCCGTTCCCCGCATGACGCCCAGGCCGCCGGCATCGCGGTCATGCACCAGCATCCGGGCCTGTTTCCCGACCTGTCGGTCGCGGAGAATATCTATCTCGGTCACATGCCGCGCGACCGTTTCGGCGGCATCGATAACGCCGCCATGCTCGTCGGCGCGCGGAAAGTGCTGGCGACCGTCGGCCTTGCCGTGCCGGCCGACACCAGGCTCGGCGCCTTGCGCACCTCCGAGCAGCAGCTGGTCGAGATCGCCCGCGCGCTCTCGCTCGATGCGCGCGTGCTGATCATGGACGAACCGACGGCCGCGCTCTCGCAGCGTGAGGTGGAGCGGCTTTTCGCCGTCGTCGCCGATCTCAAGTCGCACGGCGTGGCGATGATGTTCGTCGGCCATCGCATGGACGAGATCTTCCGCATCGCCGACCGCATCGCGGTGTTGCGCGATGGCCGCCTTGTCGGCGTCAAGCCGAAGGCCGAGCTTGGTCGCGCCGCGGCGATCTCCATGATGGTCGGCCGCGAGGTCAGCGATCTCTATCCGGACCGCCGCGAAAAACCCGGCGCGCTGGTGCTGGAGGGAAGCGGGCTGTCGCGCGCCGGCGCCTTCGCCAATATCGACCTCAAGCTCCATGCCGGCGAAGTGGTCGGCCTCGGCGGCCTCGTAGGCAGCGGCCGCACCGAGATCGCGCGCGTGCTGTTCGGCATCGACCAGCCGGACGCCGGCCAGATCCTCATCGACGGCAAGCCGGTGCGCTTTGTTTCCGCGCGCGACGCCATGGACGCGCGCATCGCCTATGTCTCGGAAGACCGCATGGGCCAGAGCCTGGTGATGGATTTCGGCGTACTCGACAACGCCGTGCTGCCGGTGCTGGACAAGGCATCTCGCTTCGGCCTCTACGGCACCGACCGTGCCATCGGTCTCGTCGCCGATTGGCTGAAGCGCATGAAGCTGCGCTTCGCCGGCTACGGCCAGCCGGTCAAGGAACTGTCCGGCGGCAACCAGCAGAAGGTGGTGCTGGCCAAATGGCTGCGCACCGAGCCGCGCGTCCTGATCCTCGACGAGCCGACGCAGGGCATCGACGTCGGCACCAAGGCCGAGGTGCATGCCATGATCGCCGACCTTGCCGCGCAGGGCATGGCGATCCTTTTGATCTCTTCCGAAATGCCCGAGCTCATCGGCATATGCGACCGCATCGTCGTGCTGCGCGAGGGCCATCGCACGGCCGAATTCGCGAGCGGCGAAGCGACCCAGGAAAAGGTGCTCGAGGCGGCGACCCGCACCGTCGAGCAGACCGGCGCGCCGACAGAGGCCGCGCAAGCCGCGCTCGATGAGGCAAGCAAAGGCCCGGCAAATATCCTCAAGCGCCGCGAGTTCGGCCTGCTTGCCGCGATGCTCGTGGTGGCCATTCCCGTCACCATCATCAACCCGCGCATGGTCAGCGCCGCGAACCTGACCGCGGTCTCGATGGACGCGGCGCTGCTGGTGGTTGCGGCCCTGGCCCAGATGCTGGTGCTGATCACCCGCAACATCGATCTCTCCATCGCCTCCGTGATCGGCCTGTCGGCCTATATGGCGGCCAGCATGGTGCAGGCCTATCCCGGCCTCGACATCGCCATTGGCCTCGCGACCGCCTGCGCTGTCGGCACGGTCTGCGGGCTCATCAACGGCCTCGTCGTCACCCGGGGAAAGATCCCGGCGATCGTCGTCACGCTCGCCTCGATGTCGATCTTCCGCGGCTTCAATTCGATCTGGGCCGCCGGCGACCAGGTCAGCGCCGACGAGGTGACGCAGAGATGGCTCGACATGACCGGGCTGAAGCTCGCTGGCGTGCCGCTGATCGTCGCCATCGCCATTGTTATCCTCGGCGCCGGCTATGTGCTGCTCTACCGCACGGCGATCGGGCGCGAGCTGTTCGCCACCGGCTCGAATCCCGACGGCGCGCGTCTCATCGGCATTCCTGTCGACCGGCGCATCCTGATGGCCTTCGGGCTGGCTGGGCTGCTCGGCGGCCTGTGCGGCGCGCTGTGGGCCTCGCGCTACGCCACCATCGACGCCCGCGTCGCGCTCGGCTTCGAGCTGACTGTCATCGCCTCCGCCGTGGTCGGCGGCGTCGCCATCCGCGGCGGCTCCGGCACGCTTCTCGGCATCGTGCTTGGGTCGCTTACGCTGCTGGTCATCAAGAACGGGCTGACCCTGGTTCGCGTCGATCCGCTGTGGCTGCAGGGCGTCTACGGCCTGGTGATCCTCGTCGCTATCGGCATCGACACCTTCATCGTGCGGCGCGCCGAGCAGGCAAGACAGGCGAGGATGAGATGACGAAGTTCCTCCGCTCGATCGACTTCTGGGATCTGTTGCTGGCAGCCGCCTGTCTCGCCGTCTTCCTCTACGCCGCGATCTTCGTGCCGAACTTCGTCTCCGGCTTCAACCTCTCGCAGCTTGCCGCCAGCGCGTCGGAAAAGGCGCTGCTGATCCTGCCGATGACGCTGCTCATCATCTGCCGCGAGATCGACCTTTCGATCGCCTCGGTGCTGGCCCTGACCTCGGTGATCTTCGGCCTGGCTGTCCAGGCCGGCACGCCCACCTTCGCCGCGATCCCGCTGACTCTGCTCTTCGGCGCCTTGCTCGGCGCCTTCAACGGCTTTCTGGTGTCGGCGCTCGGCCTGCAGTCGTTGGTGGTGACGCTGGGCACGATGGCGCTCTATCGCGGCATCGGCTACATCCTGCTTGGCACCGGCTCGGTCAACATCCTGCCGCCCGAGATCGTCGATTTCGGCATAAACAATCTGCCGGGAACGCAGATCCCCTGGACCATCGTGCCCTTCGTGCTGCTGGCGCCGGTCTTCGCGATCGTCCTGCAGAAGACCGCGACCGGCAAGCGGCTTTACGCGCTGGGCGGCAGCCCCGAAGTCGCGCGCTACTCCGGCATCAACACGCGCCGCATGGTGCTTTCGCTCTTCGTCGTCTCGGGCGTCGTCGCAGCCATTGCCGGCATCGTCTACACGGCCCGCCTTGCCAATGCGCGCGCCAACAACGCGCTCGGCATGGAGCTCGACGTCATCACCATCGTGCTGCTCGGCGGCGTCAGCGTCTTCGGCGGCAAGGGCAAGCTGACCGGCGTCATGCTGGCGCTGGTGCTGATCGCCATCATCCGCAACGTGCTCGCGCTCAACCAGATCGGCGGCGACGCGCAAGGGATGATCATCGGCCTGCTTCTGATCGGCTCGCTGCTGGTCGGCAATTACTGGCGCTCTTTGGAGGAGCGTCTCTCAAGATCGCGCGCCTTGCGCGAGACCAAGGGGTGATCTCGGGCCCCTTTTCGAAGCCCGGAGTCTGATGGAGGAGTAACAATGAAAGCGTTTCGACTAGCTCTGCTCGCAACCTCGGTTCTGCTTGCCCCTGCTTCGCTGGCCTACGCCGACGAATGCGCCAAGGAGCCGGTGACCGTCGGCTTCCTGCCCAAGCTCGATACCGATCCCTATTTCAAGGTCGCCCAGCAGGGCGCGGAGGAGGCCGCCAAGGAGATCGGCGGCAAGGCGATCCAGGTCGCGCCCTCGCAGGCCACTGCGGAAGCGCAGATCGATTTCATCAACAGCCTGGTCACGCAGAAGGTCGGCGTCATCGCGATCTCGGCCAATGATGCCAACGCCGTCGCGCCGGCGCTGAAGCGCGCGGCGCAGCAGGGCGTGAAGGTCGTGTCCTACGATTCCGATGTCGCAGGCGATGCCCGCGCGATCTTCGTCAACCAGGCCAAGGGCGACAGCCTTGCCGAGATGATGCTGGAAAGCGCCTATAATCTGATGGGCGGCGAGGGCGACTTCGCCATCCTGTCGTCGACGCCGACGGCCACCAACCAGAACGCCTGGATCGACTTCATGAAGAAGAAGATGGCGGCCGAGCCGAAATTTTCGAAGATGAAGCTGGTGCAGGTCGCCTATGGCGAGGAAAGCGAGCAGGTCAACCAGCAGCAGGCGCTGGCGCTCGTCCAGGCCTTCCCCGATCTGAAGGCGATCATCGTTCCCGCCGGCATCGGCCTGCCGGCCGCGGCGCGCGCGCTGGAAGAAGCCGGCCTGATGGGCAAGGTCAAGCTGACGGGCCTGGCGCCGGCCACGCTGATCTCGAAATACATCAAGGACGGCTCGGCCCAGGACATCTGGTGGAACGTCTCCGATCTTGGCTACCTGACCTACCAGACCGCTCAGGCGCTGGCGCAGTGCAAGATCACCGGCAAGGAAGGCGAGAAGTTCAAGGCCGGCCGTCTCGGCGAATACACGATCGGCGCCGGCGGCGAGCTGGTGCTCGGCCCGGCCAAGATCGTGACACCGGAAAATCTGGCCGAGTTCAAGTTCTGATCCCCTAAACCCGGCGGGCGCCGCGGCGCCCGCCGCATTCTCTCGATCGACAGCACGGGTGCGCAATGAAGATCCTGCTTGCGGGCGAAACCTTTTCGGCCACGACATCGGTGGCTTCCGGCGCCGAGGTGCTGACCAGCGCCGCCTATGTCAACGGCGCCACCGCCTTCAACGCGGCCCTGGCCGCCGAAGGCATTTCGGTCACCCAGATCGGCGGCGAGCGCTGCCCGGCCGAATTCCCTTACGACCTCGAAGCGCTGGCGCCCTGCAAGGCGGTGGTGATCTCCGATGTCGGCGCGCTGAGCCTGTTGGTGACGCCCGAGGCGCGCGCCGGCCGCGTCGGCGTCAATCGCCTCGACGTTCTGAAAGCCTATGTCGAGGGCGGCGGCGGGCTGATGCTGGCCGGCGGCTATATGGGCTTCCAGGGCATGTTCGGCACGGCGCGCTTCCACGACACGCCGGTGGAGGATGTGTTGCCGGTGCGCTGCCTGCCTTTCAGCGACGGGCTGGAAGTGCCGCAAGGGCTGCAGCCCTCCATCCTTCAGGCATCGCATCCGATCCTTGCCGGCATCGAGGGGCCGCTGCCGCCGGTCCTCGGCATGAACAAGACCGATTTCCGCCGCGACGGCAGCTCGCGGCTGCTCGCCTCCTGCCACTATCGCGGCGCGGACTGGCCGCTGCTTTCGGTACGCGAGCTTGGCAAGGGCCGCACCGCCGCCTGGACGACCGACATCGGCCCGCATTGGCTGTCGCAGGATTTCCTCGCATGGCCGCTCTATGGCCGGCTGATGGGCAACATCATCCGCTGGATTGCGGGCGATTGACCTCACCGCTTTGACCAGCGTCGCCGCCCGACACTCCCTGCGGGCGCAGCGCCGAGTTGACCGCCTTGGCGAGGCGGCGCTGGTCAAACCCTTTTCATCATCGCAACCGGCCAAGGCCCGAGGACCGACCATGAGCGACTGGAACGATCTCGTCTCGCGCATCCTTGCGACCGATTCTGGCGGCGTGCGCACCATGATCGCCATTGCCGGGCCGCCCGCCGCGGGCAAATCGTCCATCTCGGAACGGCTGCAGACCGAGCTCGCTTCGGAGGGCGCCGAAATCCTGCCGATGGACGGCTTCCACTATGACAATGCGGTGCTCGACCAGCTCGGCCTGCGCCAGCGCAAGGGCGCGCCGCAGACCTTCGACTTCGACAATTTCGAGCTGACCTTGCGGCGCGTGCGCGACAGCACGCAAAGCGTCGCGGTGCCGACCTTCGACCGCCCGCTCGACCTGTCACGCGCCGGCGCAAGGCTGATCGCGCCAACGACCCGCTATGTCATCGTCGAGGGCAATTACCTGTTGCTCGACCGCGCGCCGTGGTCCGGCCTTGCCCGCCTGTTCGACCTGTCGGTCTTCCTCACCGCGCCGCGCGCCGAGCTCGAGCGAAGGCTGCTGAAGCGCTGGACGGACCTGAGCTACCCGGATGAGTATGCGGTCGCCAAGGTTCGCGGCAACGACCTGCCCAATGTCGACCTTGTGCTGGAGCACAGCATGCCGGCGGATGTGACGTGGGAGTCGAGGTGAGGGCGCTACAACACGCTGGTAATGCCGCCATCCACCAGCAGCGTCTGCCCCGTTACGAAGCTCGCGGCGTCTGACGCCAGGAACACCGCGGCGCCCGCCAATTCCTCGACATCGCCCCAGCGCCGCATCGGCGTGCGGCCGGTGAGCCAGCTGGAGAATTTCTCGTCGGCGACCAGAGCGGCGTTCAACTCGGTCTTGAAGTAGCCGGGCGCGATGGCGTTGACGCGTATGCCATGCTGGCCCCATTCGCCGGCCATCGACTTGGTCAGCATGGTGATCGCCCCCTTGCTCGCCGCGTAGGGCGCGATCGAGGGGCGGGCGAGCGCGCTTTGCACCGAGGAGACGTTGATGATGACGCCCTTGCGGCGCTGGATCATGCCCTTGACCGCGGCGCGGCTTACCTTGAACACGCCGTCGAGATTGGTCGCCATCAGGGCATCCCAGTCGGCGTCGGAAAAGGTCTCGAGCGGCGCGCGGCGCTGGATGCCGGCATTGTTGACCAGGATGTCGATCGGCCCGGTGCCGGCTTCCGAAGCCGCGATGGCAGCGTCGACCGATTGCGTGTCGGTGACGTCGATCACGGCTTCCGCCACCGTGTAGCTCTCGGCGCGCAGCCGGTCGGCGGCGGCCTTGAGCTCGTCGGCCTTGCGGCCGCCGATGGTGACGCGCGCGCCGGCGGCGGCCAGCGCCTCCGCGAAGGCGAGGCCCAGCCCGCGGCTGGCGCCGGTGACGAAGGCATGCCTGCCTTCGAGGCCGAAGAGACGGCCGAGATAATCAGTCGAACGCAATTTGCACCTTCATCGATTGCGATTTGTCGCTGGCCAGCTCGAAGGCTTTTCGCGCTTCGGCCAACGGCAAAGTGTTGCTGAGCAGCGGCGCGACGTCGATCCGGCCGGAGCCGATCAGGTCGACCGCGAGGGCGAATTCCGTGTCGAAACGGAAGCTGCCCTTCACCTGGATTTCCTTGGTGACGATCATCGAAATCGAAAGCTCCGCCGTCGCGCCCTGACCGACGGTCACCAAGGTGCCGCGCGGCTTAATGAACTGCAATGCGCTGGCCACCGTGGCGCCCTGGCCGGCGGCCTCGAAGACGACGTCGAAATATCCCTTGTTGGCGGCATAGAAGTCCATCGCCTCGGCATTCGTAGCGACATTGACGGTGCGGTCGGCGCCGACCTTGGCGGCATATTGCAGCGGCTTGTCCTGCACGTCGGTGACGACGATTTCGCGCGCGCCGGCGAAGCGCGCCGCGAGCACCAGGAGCGTTCCGATCGGCCCGGCACCCATGATCAGCACCCGGCTGCCATAGACCGGCGCCTGGGCGACGGCATGCAGCGTCACGGCAAGAGGCTCGGCAAAGGCGCCGGCGGTAGGGTCGGAGCCCTTCGGCAGCGGCACGGCGTTTTCGGCGCGGCACACGAGATGCTCGGCAAAGCCGCCCTGCACATGCGGCGTGCGCATCGCCGACCCCAGGAAGCGCATGTCGAGGCAATGGATCGGCTGTCCGGTCCTGCAGAAGTCGCAGGCGCCGCAGGGGTTGGCTGGATTGACGGCGACTGCCGTGCCCACCGCTGGCCCGGAAACGCCCGCGCCGAGCGCCTCGACGCGGCCGGCGATCTCGTGGCCGAGGATCATCGGTTCCTTCATGCGGGCAGTGCCGAAGCCGCCATGGCGGAAATAGTGCAGGTCAGAGCCGCAGATGCCGCCGCGCGCAATGCGCACCAGTACCTCGCCGGGGCCGGGCGAGGGGGCGGACCGCTCCTCCACATGGAGGTCGAGCGGCTGGCGCAGCACCACCGCGCGCATGGAGGATGTTGGCGACAAACCGGCTCTCCGAGATTTCGTTCCCCACAGCTAGCAGGAAAGCCCGGCTTGTTTCAACTCGATTCATCTGATAAATCAGATTAAGCAGATTAAGCTGACAACCGCTGCTTGGGAGGAAGGACAATGATTTCGAGGAAATGGGCGCTGCTCGGCGCCTCAATGCTCTTTGCCGCGCCGGCTTTGGCCGACGACAGCTTCACCATGGGCTATTCGGCCGGCTATCTCACCGACCCGTTCCAGAGCATCGAGGTCAACATGACGATCGATGCGGCGAAGAAAGCCGGGCTGAAGACGCTGCCCGTCGCCAACGCCAACGGCGATGCCGGCCGCCAGGTCACCGACATCCACAATCTGATCGCCGCCGGCGCCAAGGGCATCATCGTCGTGCCGACCGACAGCAAGGCGGTCGAGCCCGCCGTCGCCTTCGCGGCCGGCAAGAAAGTGCCGGTCGTGTCGATCGACAACGGCGTCGCCGGCGGCAAGGTGTTCATGGTGGTGCGCTCCAACAGCGTCCAGATGGGCAAGGCCGCCTGCGAGGCGATCGGCAAGGCGCTGGGCGGCAAGGGCGTGGTGCTGGAACTGCAGGGCGATCTCGCCACCACCGCGGGACGCGAGCGCACCAAAGGTTTCGAGGACTGCATGAAGTCGCAGTTCAAGGGCATCAAGGTCAATGCCCAGCCGACCAACTGGAAGACGGAGAAGGCGGTCGCCGCCGCGCAGACCATCGTGTCGTCGACGCCCGATCTCGGTGCCATCTACATGCAGAGCGACTCCGTCATGCTGGCCGGCGTGCTGAGCGTGCTCAAGAGCGCCAACAAGATGAGCAAGGTCGGCGAGGACAAGCATATCTTCCTCGTCACCATCGACGGCACGCCGGGCGCGCTGAAGCAGGTGCGTGACGGCTATGTCGACACCGTCATATCGCAGCCGGTCGACCTCTACGTCAAATACGGCCTCTATTACCTGCAGGCCGCCGTTGCCGGGAAGAAGTTCAAGGCCGGCCCGACCGACCACGACAGCGAGATCGTCAAGCAGGACGGCAGCCTGCAGGACCTGCTGCCCGCGCCCGTCGTGACCGCCGCCAATGCGAGCGATCCCGCGCTCTGGGGCAACGCCGCCAAATAGGCATTCTCCGCAGCTTACGGAGCGCTATCCTCATCCCTGGTGGTAGCGCTCCGGTCTTTTTTGTCGGGTCCAACATGCAGCCAGCCGCCGTCGAAGTCAGGCATGTGAACAAGCTCTTCGGGGCGGTTCAGGTGCTGCACGACATTTCGCTGAAAATTCCGCAAGGCGTCGCGCGTGGCCTCGTCGGCCGCAACGGCGCCGGCAAGTCGACGCTGGTGAGCATTCTCACCGGACTCGCCGAACCGAGCAGCGGCAGCGTGCTGTTTGGCGATGTCGCAGCACCCGCAAGGCGCACCAGCGAGGAATGGCGCAACAAGGTCGCCTGCGTCTACCAGCGCTCCACGCTGGTGCCGACCATGACGGTGGCGGAAAACCTGTTCGCCAACGCCTATCCGGGATCCTCGCGCTGGGTGAACTGGTCGAGGCTGCGCGTCGAAGCGCGCCGTATCTGCGAGGAATGGGAGCTCGGCATCGATGTCGACGCCCGCGCCTCCGATCTGCGCGTCGAGCAGCGCCAAGTGGTCGAGATCGCGCGGGCGCTCGCCAAGGGTTCGCGCTTCATCATTTTCGACGAGCCGACGGCGGCGCTGGAATCGAAGGAGGTGGCGCGGCTCTTCGAGCGCATCCGCCGCCTGAAGCGCGACGGCGTCACGCTGCTCTACATCTCGCATCATCTGCAGGAGATCTACGAGATCTGCGACAGCGTCACCGTGCTGCGCGACGGCCGCGTCATCGTGCCGGACGCCGCCGTCGCCGACCTGCCGAAGCCGAAAATCGTCGAAGCGATGGTCGGCGCCGAGATCGCGCGCGCCGCGCGTCCGGCGCCGGTGCTGGACAAGGCGGCGACGCCGGCGCTGACCGTCGAAGGCCTGAACCTGCCCGGCGTCTTCGGGGACATTTCGTTCACCGTCGCGGCCGGCGAGCAGGTCGGCCTTGCCGGTCTTGGCGGCTCCGGCAAGGAACAAGTCGCCGAAGCGATCGTCGGCCTCGTCAAACCGAAATCCGGCGAGGTCCATGTCGCCGGCAAGCCGCTCGGCTTCGGCAATGTGCCGGCCGCGCAAAGGCTCGGCGTCAGCTATGTGCCGCGCGACAGGCGCGGCCGTGGGATCCTGCCGCAGCTTTCGGTGGCGGAAAACCTGACGCTGACGGTCCAGGGAACGCTTGGCCGCTTCGGCTGGATCGCGCCGGGCAGGATGAACGCGGCGGCGCGCCGGCTCTACGACGCGCTTTCGGTGGTGGCGAGCTCGCCGCGCCAGCCTGTGGTCGAGCTCAGCGGCGGCAACCAGCAGAAGGTGGTGATGGGCCGCGCGCTCGCCTCCAGCCCGCGCGCGCTGGTGCTGGTCTACCCGACGCAAGGCGTCGACGTCGCCGCCAAGGAAGCGATCTTCGACATCGTGGCGAAAGCGCAGGCAGGCGGCACCGCGGCGCTGGTCGTCTCCGACGAGGTCGACGAGCTGCGCAACTGCCAGCGCGTCCTGGTCGTCTTCAAGGGCCGCATCGTGCGCGAATTCGCCGCCGGCTGGAACGAGCGCGAATTGATCGCGGCAATCGAGGGAGTGGAAGCGTGAGCGCAGTGGCCGTCAACCAGCAGAATTTCAGGACGCGCCTTGCCGGCCTTGGCCTGCGCGAGCTGACGCTGATCCCGGCGCTGATCCTGATCGGCTTCGTCGGCTGGCTGAACAACCCGGCCTTCCTCACCGCCGACAACATCGTGAACATCCTGCAGCAGTCGTCCGAGCTGTCGATCCTGGTCATCGCCGAGACGCTGATCCTGCTTCTGGCCAAGATCGACCTGTCGCTGGAATCGATCGTCGGCTTCGCGCCGATGCTCGGCGCCTGGCTGATCGCCACCGACCCGTCGCTTGGCGGTTCCGGCATCGGCCTCAACCCGGCGCTGGCGATCGCGCTGGTTTTCGTCACGGGGGCCGCGGTCGGCGCGATCAACGGCTTCCTGGTGGTGACGATGCGGCTGTCGCCCTTCATCGTCACGCTGTCGATCCTGATCCTGCTGCGCGGCATGACGCTCGGCCTCACCAACGGCACGACCTTGTTCGACCTGCCGGATTCCTTCCTTTATCTCGGCAACGCCAAATGGGCCGGCGTGCCGGCCTCGATCTGGATCGCGGCGCTGCTCTATCTCGTCTTCGGCATCGTGCTGCGCTACCACCGCCTCGGCCGAGCGCTCTACGCCATCGGCGGCAACCCGGAAGCGGCCCGCGTCGCCGGCATCCAGGTCGACCGCATCGTCTGGGGCACCTACATCGTCGCTGGCCTGCTCGCCGCGCTCGCTGGGCTGATGCTTTCCGGCCGCATCGCCTCTGTCGTGTCGAGCCAGGGCCAGAACATGATCTTCTACGTCTTTGCCGCTTCGGTGATCGGCGGCGTCAACCTGAATGGCGGGCGAGGGCGGCTGATCGGCGCGCTGACCGGCGTGCTTTTGCTTGGCGTCTTGCAGAATGTGCTGACGCTGTCGCAGGTGCCGAGCTTCTGGATCGACGCCGTCTACGGCGCCATCATCCTGCTGGCGCTGATCTTCGCGCGGCTGACCGGCGACCGCAGCGCCGATAATTAGTCGGTGCGGTATCGATCCGCACGTGTAACACTGCGTGAAGACTCAAACGGGCGGGACCATGGCAGGTACTCAGACCTCGTCGGTAACAGATGAGATAACCAACATCCTCGGCCGCGAGATTCTTGGCGGGTTGTTTCCCCCCGGCGCGACTTTGCTCGGCGAGGAGGAGATATGCGCCCGCTTCGGCGCCAGCCGCAGTGCCGCCCGCGAAGCGGTGAAGATCCTGTCGGCCAAGGGCCTGCTGCTGACCCGCCCGCGGCGCGGCTCGCGCATCCGCCCGCTGAAGGACTGGAACTTCCTCGACCCGTCGGTGCTGGGATGGCTGCGCGAGAGCGCGACGCCACGCCATTTCATCACCGAGCTTCTGGAGGTGCGTCTGGCCTTCGAATGCGAGGCGGCAGCGCTTGCCGCGGGCCGCAACAATCCCGAGGATATCGCCGCCATCCGCGAGGCCTTCGAGGCGATGCGCGCCGCATCCTCCGGCCAGGGCGATCCGGTGTCGTCGGATGCAGCCTTCCATGAAGCCGTGCTTGCCGCCACCGGCAACCGGTTCTTCCTGCCGCTCTCGGCGCTGATCCACACCGCGTTGCAATACAGTGTGCCGACCACCAACGCGCTGTTCGGTCACCCGGTCGGCGACCTCGAGGCGCATGGCAAGGTGCTGAAGGCGATCGAGGCCGGCGACGCCGCCAGGGCGCGCAAGGCCATGCACGATATGCTGAGCGAGGTGCTCGCCCGCGTGCGGACAGCCGTCGAGTTGACCGGGGCTAGCTGAACCTGCCTTAAGCCGCGAGCCACACGTCGGTGAAGTCTAATTCGTAGGTCGGATGCGCGTGGCGGTTCATCACCTGCTTGGCCGAGTGGCAATAGAGCTTCATCCAGTAAGGCTGGATGATCACGCCGGACTGCTGCAGGATCGTCTCGACATCCTTCATCACCGCCTTGCGCTTCTCGACATCGGCGGTCTTCAGCGCCTCGTCGAGCTTGGCGTCGAATTCCTTCGAGGCGAAGCCGCTCTCGTTCCACGCCTCGCCCGAGCGGTAGGCGAGCGCCAGCACCTGGACGCCCAGCGGCCGCATCGCCCAGTTGGTGGTCGAATAGGGAAACTTCGCCCAGCCATTCCAGTAGGTCGAGGCAGGCAGCACGGTGCGCTTCACCTTGAAGCCGGCTTCGCGCAGCTGCGAGGCGATCGCGTCGGCGGTGTTCTTGCGGTAGTCGTCATCGATCGAGAACAACTCGTGCTCGTAGTCCATCTGCCCGGCCTCGCTCATCAGGCGCTTGGCCTCGTCGAGGTCGCGCTTGATCGGCGGCAGTTCGGCATAGTCGGGATGGATGCGGCAGACATGGTGGTTTTCCGCCACCTCGCCGGCGCCGGCGAGGCCGAGCTTCAGCACCACCGAATTGTCGACGGCAAGCTGCAATGCGCGCCGCACGCGCTCGTCCGTATAGGGCGCGGTCGTCGCATTGGCGCGGGCGACCACGGTCGAGGCCGACAGGATCTCGCTTTTGGTCAGGCCCATGCCGTCGAACACCGCGATGAAGTCACCATTGCTGTCGAGATTGGTGTGGACCTCGCCGGCCTCGAAAGCGCTGACCAGCGCGTTCGGATCGACGCCGTAGTCGATCATCTCGATGCCGTCGAGCAGCGCTTCGCCGCCCCACCATTTGCCGTTGGCGCGGCGCTTGAACACGGCCCGCTGGCCGACATCAAGCGACACCAATTCGAAGGCGCCGGTGCCGATCGGATGCTTGGCGAGATCGCCGCCGCCGGCGTCGAAATCGCGATGCACGAGGAGCGCCGGATAGTCGGCGAGATTGGGGATCACGGTGACGTCCGGCGCCGAAAGGTTGAGCACGACCGTATGGTCGTCGACCTTCTCGATCGCGCCGGCGCGCAGCTTGCCGCTGTCGCCCTCGGTGAGGCCGGCGAAGCGCCGCGCCATCGAGTTGCCGGCGGCCGCTGTATCGCACCAGCGGGTGAAGTTGAAGATCACGTCGTCGGCGCCGAAGGCATCGCCATTGTTCCAGGTTGCGTCCTTGCGCAGATGCAGCGTGTAGCGGGTGGCGTCGTCATTCACCTCCCAGCGCTCGGCAAGCATCGGCTTGAAGGTGAAGGTTTCGGTGTAGCGCACCAGCGGCTCGAGGAACTGCCGGCCGATATTGCCGAGATCGGAGGAATCGAACGTGCGCGGGTCCTTCAGCCCCGGCACCAGCATGGCCACTTTCAGCACGCCGCCGCGCTTCGGCTCGTCGGCTCGCGCCTCGGTCGGCGCGGCAAGGCCGGCGATGGCGTAAGCCACAGCGGTGGAGGCGCCGAGCGCGCTCGCCACGGCAAGGAACTCGCGACGATCGACCCTGCCTCGCCTCACGGCCGCCTCCCATCCGCCGAGGATGGAAGGCAGCTTGCGCATGTCTGTGCTCATTGTTCGTCCCCCTTGTTGGTTGATCAGGATCAGGCGGCCGCCGGTCGCCTTGGCTTTCGCAGGTTCTTCACGCCGGCCATCTCGACGAAATTGGTCGCCGACTCCCAGAGATAGTCGCCATAGAGGAAGGGCGCGAAGTCGCTGAAGCCCTTGATCGGCAGCGGCGCGATCTCGGCGTCGACGCGCGGCTCGTAGAAGAAGGGGATGGAATAGCGCGCCGTCTTCGGCGCGATCACCCGGTGGCGCGTCGCCTGCACCACGCCGCCCGTCCAGCGCTCCAGCAACTGCCCGAAATTCACCGCCAGCGTGCCGTCGGCGGGCGGCACGTCGATCCATTCGCCGGCATGGCTCTTGGCCTGCAGACCTTCGACCCCGTCCTGCGCCAACAGCGTCACGAAGCCGGAATCGGCGTGCTCGCGGCCGATGACCAGCCGCCGCTCGCCCTTGTGCATGACCGAATATTCAGGCTTCGACAGGTCGACCGCGCCATCCTCGGTGCGCAGCGGATAGCGGATCAGCCTGAGCGTCGAGATGCCGCCCTGGAAATGGCCGTCGAAAATGTCGTCCTCGAGCCCGAGGCTGCGCGCGATCGAGGCCATCAGCGCCGCACCGACCTTTTCCATCGAGCGGTAGTAATGCGCTGCCGCCGCCTTCCATCCTGGAACATCGCCTTCGGCCGGCAGTGGCGTGCGTTCGAGCAGCGGATCGTCGGCCGCGAATTCGGCATCGGCATGGGCGATGTCCGGCCCCATGTCGATGCCTTCCTTGTAGGACACGGCAGTCGGTTGCAACGGGAACCAGCCACGATAGTAGTTCGATTTCGACGGATCGAAATTCCAGCGCAGCAGCTTCTGCTTTTCCGCATCCGGCAGCTCAAAAATCTTCAGGAGTTCGCCGCGCCGCTCGCGCGTCAGAAGCTCGGCGCCAGGAAAGCCGCGCGCGGTCATGAAGCCTATGCCGGAGGCAGCAGTGAAGATCTGGCGGTCGGCCTCGTCGCGGGCGAGCGAGGGCGGGCCGAACAGCGGCGCGATGTCGATGGCGGGGACGGTCTCACTCATCTTGCGATCCTTGCGATGCTTGGGAACCGGCATGCCGCAATCGAATTCGCCGACACGCACGCGTACGCCATCAGGCGCTGGCCTTGCTCGATGTCGGTAGGGATTTCTGGATTGCCTGGCATCGCGGGTCCGTTTCGTTCCGACGCCTTGCCGGTCGGAGAAAGCGGCTCGAACCCGGTGCCATGGTAAGAAGAAACGTCCAACAGGCAGGCGGCTTTGTCAAGCGCCGGCAGGCGGTTGACAGATGGCGCAGGCTCAACGACAGTCGCGCCACCCCATGGCACAGGGCTTTCAAGAAACGAGCCGCAATTCGACCGGTCGCGGCGCGACCAGCGGAGAAGCGAGATGCTCGACGAAAGCCGGACTCATCCAAGCTGCAGTGACTATTGCGGACGCCCACTGGCCCGTGCTCGTTTCACCACGAGCCGACGGTAGGCGAGGCGACCCATGTCCATCTCCGGCAAAACCGACATCGACTGGCAGGCCTTCGCCAAGGCGCTTGACGGCATCGAGACCTTCGACACCCCCTCGATCGTCAAGAAGCGTTCGCGCGATTTCTTCTGGTACAGCCCGATCCTCAGCCGCGAGCTGTCGTCCTGTTTCGGCGATCTCGTCGCGGCACCCGCAACGGTGGACGAGCTGGCGCGCTGCCTTTCAGTGGCGGCGGAGTGGCATGTGCCGGTCGTCATCCGTGGCGGCGGCACCGGCAATTACGGCCAGGCCGTGCCGATGGATGGCGGGCTGATCGTCGACATGACCGGCATCTCGCGTGTGCTGGAGATCGGCCCCGGCACTGTGCGCGCCGAAGCCGGCGCCCGCATTGGCGACATCAACGCAGCACTCGCGCGCCACGGCCGCGAATTGCCGATCGTGCCCTCGACCGAAGCCATCGCCACAATAGGCGGCTTCATCGCCGGCGGCTCCGGCGGCATCGGCTCGATCCGCCACGGCATGCTGCGCGATGGCCGCAACATCCAGGCGATCGCGGTGCTGTCGATGGAGAAAGAGCCGAAACGCCACGTCTTCACCGGCCCCGAAATCCTCGCCATCCATCATGCCTGGGGGCTGAACGGCGTCATCACAGAAGTGACGCTCGGCACTGTCGCGTCGCCGCGCTGGCGCAACATCATCGCTTCGTTCGACACTTATCGGCAGGCTTTCGAGGCTGGCATGGCGCTCGGCAACGCGCGCGCGCTGAACCTCAAGCTGCTGACCACGGTCGACGGCCGCATCGCGGCCTCGATCGCCAAGCTGGGAGAAATTGCGCGGCGAGGGCGCGACCTCGCCATCGTCATCGTCGCCGAGCCGGATGCGGCAGCGGTTCGCGATGCGCTGCGCGACCATGGCGGCACCGTCGAGATCAACCTCGATGCGGAAGGTATCGCGGCTTCCGGCCTGCCGGCGCTGTCCGAGTTCTCCTACAACCACACCACGCTGCAGGCGCTGAAACAGGACCGCACCGTCACCAACCTGCAGGTGACGTACCCCGCGCCGCTCGACAGCGCCCTGATCGACCCGCTGCAAGAAACCTTTGGCGACGAAGTGCTGATGCATCACGAATTCGCGTTGCTCGACGGCAGGCTGGTCGCCTTCGACCTGCCGATCCTGCGCTACACCACCGACATGCGCCTGGCGGAAATCACGGCCGTCTACGAGGCGCATGGCCTGGGCACCTCAAGCCCGCATGTGCCTTATGTCGAGGGCGGCAGCATGAAGCCGGATTTCAAGCATCTGGCGTGGAAGAAACGGCTCGATCCGGATGGCCTGCTCAACTCGGCGAAATCGCGCTTCTGGAACAAGGTGAAGGACTTGTCCGCCGAAGAGATCGAAGCCCTGCCGAGCCGGCGGAAGAAGGACGGCAAGTAGATTGTGCCTTCGCCTTCCGCGCCCGCCTGGACGTGGGTGGGATGCTGCTAGAACAATTCCAGGAAAAGTGTGGGCGGTTTTCCGTCCGGAATTGCGTACAAACAAAGGAATAGAGCGGTTCGCCGTTTCCGTGAAACGGTGAAACGCTCTAGTGCAGGTAGCCCAGCAGCCAGAGAATGATGATGATGGGCAACGGAATCCCGATAAGCCAAAGCAATCCGCCTCGCAGCATGACGATCTCCAAATTGTCGTTATGTGAGGCAACGCTAACGCGCGGGCTTGGTTCCAAAGCCACATCTCTTGCCTGCGCGGTTGGCGGACTTCACACCTTCGCGAGTATCCCTCCGGCAATCCTGAGGTGATTGCGGGCCAGGTCCGGCGCGGGAGCGTGCCGCTTTCGGCCACCCCCGGTCTCGCCTCTTAAGGCCTTGTGGCCATTTGTCTAAAGCGATGGACGGCATTGTCCGCCGCCTCCGATTTTCGTCCCGAAATCGCGTCTTTTCTCGGGAATTGAAGGCTATTTTTTGGTCCTAACCCATTCAATTTCTTACAGGAATTTAATGTGCGTCGGAATTGCGCGGCAAAATCCGCGAGCCTATGCTTCGGGCAAGATCGCGCCCCTATGACCTGCCTCGAGCATGTTGACGGCGCGATCGGCGACGGTTCGGCGGGCGGCTCCGCGCGGCGAACCTCCCTGATGCGGCTTGATGAAGTAGGTGACAGAAGTGGACGACGAAGTCGTCAGCCGGCGCAAGCGCCGCACCGAGCCAATGCCGCTGAGCGAGCCTCTGGCCCGCAGCGAGCACATGCTCCCCGACAGAGACGCGACCGAGGTCCGGCCGGCGGTCGCGCGCCGCTCGCGGCGCGGCTGGATCGTCGCGCTGCTTCTCGTCCTGGCGGCGGCAGGCGCCGCGTTCTGGCTGCATCCCGTTCAGGTTCAGCAGCAAGGCGGCCACCGCGGCGGCGGCCGTTTCCGCGGTGGCGATCTGGCGCAGCCGGTCGCCGTGGCGCCGGTGACGCAGGCCGATATCCCGATCGTGCTCGAGGCGCTGGGCACCGTGACGCCGCTCTCGACGGTTACGGTGCGCGCGCAGGTCAGCGGCCAGATCACCCAGATCGGCTTCACCGAAGGCCAGAATGTAAAGAAGGGCGACTTCCTCGCCCAGATCGACGACCGCACGCTGAACGCCTCGCTGCATCAGTGGCAGGGCCAATTGGAGCATGACCAGGCGCTGCTTGCCGATGCCAAGCTCGACCTCGACCGCGATTTGAAGCTCACCTCCAACGCCATCACGCAGCAGGCCGTCGACCTGCAGCGCGCCACCGTCCAGTCTGACGAGGGCACCGTCGTGTCCGACCAGGCGCAGATCGAGGCCGTGCAGGTCAACATCGCCAACAGCCATATCACGGCGCCCGCCGACGGCCGCATCGGCCTGCGCCTTATTGACCAGGGCAACTACGTCACGCCGGGCGACGCCACCGGCATTGCGGTGATTGCCGAGATGCAGCCGATCTCGGTGCTGTTCTCGCTGCCCGAGGACAGCCTGGCGCAAGTGCTGGAACAGACGCATGGCAATGCCGGGCTCAAGGCCGTTCTGTTCGACCGCAACGATACCAAACAGATCGCCGAAGGCACGCTGCAGACGATCGACAACCAGATCGATCCGACCACCGGCACGGTGAAGCTGCGCGCCGTCTTCCCCAACACCGATGGCGTGCTCTACCCCAACCAGTTCGTCAACGTGCATCTGCTTGTGCGCACCTTGACCGGGGTCAGCGTGCTGCCCAACGCCGCTATCCAGCACGGCGCGCCAGGCACCTTCGTCTATCAGCTCAACGACGACAGCACCGTCTCGGTGAAGACCGTTGCGCTCGGCCCGGGCAGCGCCACCGTCACGCAGTTGCTCTCCGGTCTGGCGCCTGGCGCCAAGGTCGTGGTCGACGGGGTCGATAGGCTGAAGGACGGCGCCAAGGTCACCGTGCCCGACAATAGCGCCGCGCCAGCTTCGGGGACAGTGCCGGCCGCCGGCGCCGCGCCCGCGCAGCCGCAAGCGGTTGGGACAGGCAGCCCGGCTGCCGGCACGCCGCCGGCCAACTCCGGCAACACGCACGCTGCCAGTTCGGGCAACGCTTCCGCAGCCTCCACCGGCCAAGGCGGCCAGGCGGGCGAGGGCACGGACGCATCGGGCGATGCTGCCGGCCGCAAGCATCACCGCCACCATCGCCGCGACGGCGGCGGCAATGCCGGCGCTGGCGACAATGGCGGCGACAGCGGCGCAAGCCAATGAACACGCCGAGCGGCCTGGTTTCCGGCTGGCTGAATCCGTCGCGGCCGTTCATCCTGCGGCCGGTGGCGACCACGCTGATCATGGCCACCATCCTGATCGTCGGCATGATCGCCTATCTGTTCCTGCCGCTCTCGGCTTTGCCTGAGGTCGACTACCCGACGATCCAGGTGCAGACCTTCTATCCCGGCGCCAGCCCGGAGGTGATGACCACTTCGGTGACCGCGCCGCTCGAGCGGCAGTTCGGTCAGATGCCGGGACTGGAGCAGATGTCGTCGGGCTCCTCCGCCGGCGCCTCGGTGATCACGCTGCGCTTCAGCCTCGACCTCAGCCTCGACATCGCCGAGCAGGAGGTGCAGGCGGCGATCAACGCATCGGGCAATCTTTTGCCTGCCGACCTGCCGGCGCCGCCGATCTACGCCAAGGTCAACCCGGCCGACGCACCGATCCTGACCTTGGCGATCACCTCCAAGACGCTGCCACTGACGCAGGTCGAGAACTATGCCGAGACGCGGCTGGCGCAGAAGATCTCGCAGCTTCCGGGCGTCGGCCTGGTCTCGATCTCCGGCGGCGAGCGGCCGGCCGTGCGCGTGCAGGTCAAGCTCAAGGCGCTGGCCGGCATGGGCCTCAACATCGACGACCTGCGCACCACCATCGGCACCCTCAACGTTAACACGCCCAAGGGCAGCTTCGACGGGCCGGCGCGCTCCTACACCATCAACGCCAACGACCAGGTCGCCGATCCCAAGACCTATGCCGACATGGTGATCGCCTATCGCAACGGCGCGCCGGTGCGGCTGGGCGAGGTGGCCGACATCATCGAAGGGCCCGAGAACTCCAGGCTCGGCGCCTGGGAAAACCGCACGCCGGCGATCATCCTCAACATCCAGCGCCAGCCGGGCGCCAACGTCATCCGCGTCGTAGATGGCGTGAAGGCGCTGCTGCCGCAGTTGCGCGCCGGCCTGCCGGCGGCACTCTCCGTCGAGCCGCTGACCGACCGCACCACCACCATCCGCGCCTCGGTCGACGACGTCGAGTTCGAGCTGGCGATGGCCGCGCTGCTGGTCGTGCTCGTCACCTTCCTGTTCCTGCGCAACATCCCGGCGACGATCATCCCGAGCCTCTCGGTGCCGCTGTCCCTGGTCGGCACTTTCGCGGTCATGTATCTGTGGGGCTTCAGCCTCGACAATCTGTCGCTGATGGCGCTGACGATCGCTTCCGGCTTCGTCATCGACGACGCCATCGTCATGATCGAGAACATCTCGCGCTTCATCGAGCATGGCGACGACCCGGTGACCGCCGCGCTCGAAGGCTCGGCCCAGATCGGTTTCACCATCATCTCGCTCACCGTCTCGCTGATCGCGGTGCTGATCCCGCTTCTGTTCATGGGCGACGTGGTCGGCCGCCTGTTCCACGAATTCGCCATCACCTTGGCCATTGCCATCGTCATCTCGGCCATCGTCTCGCTGACCCTGGTGCCGATGATGTGCGCAAGGCTGTTGAAGCCACCGGCCGAGCGCCGGCCGGGCGCGCTGGCGCGCTGGAGCGAAGGCGCCTTCGATGCGATCGCCAACGGTTACGCCGCCGCGCTGCGCTGGGTGCTCGACCGCCAGGCGCTGACCCTGCTGGTGGCGGTCGCGACGCTCGCGCTAACCGTCTATCTCTACATCGCCATCCCGAAAGGCTTCTTCCCGGTGCAGGATACCGGCGCCATCTCGGCGATCACGCAAGCGGCGGGCTCGGCCTCCTATGCCGACATGGCGGCGCATCAGCAGGCGCTGGCCGACGCGATCCTGAAGGATCCGGACGTGGCGAGCCTGTCGTCCTTCATCGGCGTCGACGGCCAGAACATGACCGCCAACAGCGGCCATATGCTGATCAACCTGAAGCCGCGCGACGAGCGCCAGGCCGACGCCAGCGCCATCATCAGGCGGCTGACGCAGGAGACCGCCCAAGTCACCGGGATCTCGCTGCACATGCAGCCGGTGCAGGACCTGACGGTCGATTCCATCATCAGCGCTTCGCAATACCAGTATGTGCTGCAGGATTCCGATCCGATCGAGCTCGCGGCGTGGACGACCAGGCTCACCGACAGGCTCTCGGCGCTGCCCGAGCTTGCCGATGTCGCGAGCGACAGTCAGCAGAGCGGGCTTGCCGTCGACGTCACCATCGACCGGGCTACCGCCGCGCGCTTCGGCATCACGCCGGCGACCGTCGACAACGCGCTCTACGACGCCTTCGGCCAGCGCATCATCTCGACCATCTTCACCCAGTCGAACGAATACCGCGTCATCCTGGAAGCCGATCCTTCGGTCGGCCAGACGCCAGCCTCACTGGGCTCGATCTATCTGCCGTCCTCGGGCTCCGGCCAGGTGCCGCTGTCGGCGATCGCCAGCATCAATGTCCGCCAGGCGCCGTTGCTGGTGAACCACCTTGCGCAGTTCCCGGCCGCGACCATCTCCTTCAACCTAGCCCCCGGCGTCTCGCTCGGCGACGCCACGGCGGCGATCACCTCCGCCGAAAAGGACATGCAGCCGCCGGCCGGCCTGACGACCGGTTTCCAGGGCGCGGCCCTTGCGCTGCAGAGCTCGCTGTCCAATGAATTGCTTCTGGTGCTGGCCGCCGTCGCCACCGTCTATGTCGTGCTTGGCGTGCTCTATGAAAGCTTCATCCATCCGCTGACCATCCTGTCGACGCTGCCATCCGCGACAGTCGGCGCGCTGGTCGCGCTGATGCTCGCCGGCCATGACCTCGACGTCATCGGCATCATCGGCATCGTGCTGCTCGTCGGCATCGTCAAGAAGAACGCCATCATGATGATCGACTTTGCCTTGCAGGCCGAGCGGCTGCAGGGGCTCGATCCGCGCGAGGCGATCTACGAGGCGTGCCTGCTGAGGCTCCGCCCGATCCTGATGACGACCTTTGCAGCGTTGTTCGGCGCGCTGCCGCTGCTGGTCGGCGGCCTGGCCGGCTCCGAGCTGCACCAGCCGCTCGGCATCACCATCGTCGGCGGGCTGATCGTCAGCCAGGTGCTGACGCTGTTCACCACGCCGGTCATCTACCTTGCCTTCGACCGGCTGACGCGGCGCGGCGCCGGCGTCGCCGAAGCGTCTGCCGGCGGGTCCGTGCCGTGAACCTCTCGGCGCCGTTCATCGCGCGGCCGGTCGCCACCACGCTGCTCGCGATCGGCCTCGCCGCCGCCGGCCTGATCGCCTATTTCAATTTGCCTGTGGCACCTCTGCCCAAGGTCGACTTCCCCACCATCTCGGTGCAGGCCTCGATGGCGGGCGCGAGCCCCGACACGATGTCGACCGATGTCGCCGCTCCGCTCGAGCGCCATCTCGGCCAGATCGCCGGCGTGTCCGAGATGACCTCGCGCTCGGGCACCGGCTCGACCAATGTCGTGCTGCAATTCGACCTCGATCGCGACATCAACGGCGCCGCGCGGGATGTCCAGGCCGCGATCAACGCCGCCCGAGCCGACCTGCCGTCGGACCTGCGCAGCAACCCGACCTATCGCAAATACAACCCCGCCGACTCCCCGGTGATGATCCTGGCGCTGACCTCGCGTACGCTTACCCCCGGCCAGCTCTACGATGCCGCCGCGACCGTGCTGCAGCAGCGCCTGTCGCAGGTCGAGGGCATCGGCAATGTCGACCTCGGCGGCTCATCGCTGCCGGCGGTGCGCGTCGAGCTCAATCCCGGCGCGCTGTTCCACTACGGCATCGGCCTGGAGGATGTACGGGCCGCCCTTGCCTCTGCCAATGCGCGCAGCCCCAAGGGTTTCGAGGAAGACGGCGCGCTGCGCTACCAGCTCTACACCAACGACCAGGCGAGCCACGCCGCCGATTTCCGCGACTTGGTGATTGCCTGGCGCAACAATGCGGCGGTCAGGCTGCGCGACATCGCCGATGTCGAGGATTCCGTCGAGGACGTGCGCAATCTCGGCCTCGCCAATGGCGAGCCGGCGGTGCTTCTGGTGCTCTACCGCGAGCCCAACGCCAACATCATCGAGACCGTCGACCGCGTCCGTGGGCTGATCCCGACACTGCAGGCCTCGGTGCCGGCCGATGCGCGGCTCAGCATTGCGACCGACGGCTCGACCACCATTCGCGGCTCGCTGCACGACACCGAGCTGACGCTGGTGCTGGCGGTGCTTCTGGTGATCCTCGTCGTGTTCTGCTTCCTGCGCGACTGGCGCGCGGCGCTGATCCCGAGCGTCGCGCTGGTCGTCTCGATCCTCGGCACCTTCGGCGCGATGTATCTGCTCGGCTTCACGCTCGACAATCTGTCGCTGATGGCCCTCACCATCGCCACCGGCTTCGTCGTCGACGACGCCATCGTGGTGCTCGAAAACATCACGCGCCACATCGAGGACGGCACGCCGCGCGGCAGGGCGGCGTTGGTCGGCGCCAAGGAAGTCGGCTTCACGGTGCTGTCGATGAGCGCCTCGCTGGTCGCCGTCTTCCTGCCGATCCTGTTGATGGGCGGCATACTCGGCCGCCTGTTCCAGGAATTCGCACTGACGCTCTCGCTGTCGATCGCCATTTCGCTGGTGCTGTCGCTGACCGTGACGCCGATGATGTGCGCGCATTTCCTGCACCCGGGCGCGAGCCCATCGGCCAGACGCTCGGTCCTTGCCCGCTTCGGCGAAGGCGTCTTCGAACGCGTCCGCGCCTTCTACGGCCGCTCGCTCGCCTGGTCGCTCGACAATGCCGAAATCATGCTGGTGGTGCTTTTCGCGGCGATCGTTTTCAACGTCTATCTCTATACGGTGGTGCCGAAAGGCTTCTTCCCGCAGCAGGACACCGGCGAGCTGATGGGCGGCTTGCGCGCCGACCAGGCCATCTCCTTCCAGCTGATGCGGCAGAAATTCGAGCAGCTGGAGCAGATCCTGAAGAGCGACCCGGCGGTCGAGAACGTGGTCGGCTTTATCGGCGGGCGGCAGACCAATTCCGGCTTCGTTCAGGTCGCCCTGAAGCCGAAGGGCGAGCGGGCGCCGCTGCAAGAGGTGCTGACGCGGCTGCGCGCGCAGCTTGGGCAATTGCCCGGCGCGCAGCTCTTCCTCAATCCGCGCCAGGAGATCAGGGTCGGCGGCCGCCAGAGCCTTGCGACCTACCAGTACACGCTGCAGGCCGACACCACCGCCGATCTCGACCAATGGACGCCGAAGCTGGTCGATCTCCTGAAGCAGGCGCCCGAGCTCACCGACGTCAATTCCGACCGCGACGAGGCCGGGCTCGAAACCAACATCACGGTCGATCGCGAAAGTGCGGCCAGGCTTGGCCTGACCCCGGCCAGCATCGACGCCACGCTTTACGACGCCTTCGGCCAGCGCCAGGTGTCGACCATCTTCAACGCCCGCAACCAGTACCATGTCGTCATGGAGGTGGCGCCGCGCTACCTGCAGGACCCGAGCGCCTTGAACGGCATCTATATCAGCACCTCCGGTGCCATGGCCAGCGGCACGCAGCAGACCAACGCGCTCGCCGGCAGCCTGACGGGCTCGCTGCAGAACCAGGCGACCAACGCCATCGCCGTCACCGGTCATGGCAGCGCGTCGAGCGGTGCGGCGGTCAGCACCTCGGCCGAGAAGATGGTGCCCTTGGCCGCCTTCAGCACCTATGGACCGGCGACGATGCCGCTCTCGGTCAACCACCAGGGCCATTTCGTCGCCACGACCATCTCGTTCAACCTCGCCGATGGCGCGACGCTCGGCGACGCCTCGGCCGCGATCGACCGCGCCATGGCCGAGCTCAAGATGCCGGTCACGATCCACGGCTCCTTGGCCGGCACCGCACTCGCCTTCCGCGCCAATCTGCTCAACGAGTTGCTTTTGATCGCAGCCGCGCTTGCCACGATCTATGTCGTGCTCGGCGTGCTCTATGAGAGCTATGTGCACCCGATCACCATCCTGTCGACGCTGCCTTCGGCGGGCATCGGCGCGCTGCTCGCGCTCATCGTCACCGGCATGGAGTTCGACGTGATCTCGCTGATCGGCATCATCCTGTTGATCGGCATCGTCAAGAAGAACGCCATCATGATGATCGACATGGCGCTGCAGGCCGAACGCCAGGAAGGGCTCTCGTCCCGCGCGGCCATCCACAAGGCGAGCGTCCAGCGCTTCCGGCCGATCATGATGACGACCTTCGCGGCGCTGCTCGGCGCGTTGCCGCTGGCGATCGAGACCGGCACCGGCGCGGAATTGCGCCAGCCGCTCGGCGCGGCGATCGTCGGCGGCCTCATCGTCTCGCAACTGCTGACGCTCTACACCACGCCGGTCGTCTATCTTTATCTCGATCGGCTCAGCGCGCGCAGACCCTTGCCGAGGCTCGCTCCAGCGGAGTAATCCCGATCACGCGCCGGTAATACGCTGGTGCACGCGGCCGAGGATCTCGGCAAAAGCCTCGAACGTGCCGTGTTCCGTCAACTCGCGCAGAACCTGTTCGTTGATGCCGCCGCGCGTCGCATACTCCCGCGAAAGATGCATGAAGTCTTCGTCCGGCGCCGTATCCGGAGCGTTGGCCAGCGCCTTGTAGATGCTGGTGATATAAGCGCGGCTCTTGTCTCCAGCCACACCCTGGCTACGCACCCAGGTGTGGATCGTGTCGAGATACCTGAAATAGCTGGCGTAGTTCGCGGTGACGACGCTGAGCGCGTCGAACTCGGCCTGGTCCTCGACCTCGATCACACCGCTCAGCCTGCCGAAGAACGCCGCCATTATCGGGTCCGGTGGGCAGATGATCGTCGCGCCCTGCAGGCGGGCGATCATCGGCATCGGCAGCGCCTTGCAGACATGCGCCGCCGGCGCCACGAGGCCCGCGATCTCCTCGCGCGATATCGTGGCGATCAGGCTGACGACGTGATGGTCCTGCCGGAACCGCAGTTCCTTCACCACCTCGCGCGCGATCTGCGGCCGCACCGCCAGCATGACGGTGTCGCACTGGTCGAGCACGGCTTGGTTGTCGGCGGCGATGCGCACGTCCGGGTGGCGCGCGGCAAGCTCGGCGGCGATCGTCTCGTTGCGCGGCGAGACCACCACCGGCGTCGTCTCGCCCGGCAGCGACTTCAACCCGGTGACGATGGCCGAGCTCAATGTGCCCGTGCCGACAAAGCCAAGTCTCATGGAAGTTTTCGCCCCTGTTTCGATGGCCGCCGACAATAGCGCCGGTTCCGTTGTCGGCAAGGGGAGGGCGGTCTCTGGCTCCGGCCTGCGGCTCGAAGGCCGGCCATGCCGTTACGCGCAATTAAGGTCGAACCGGTACGTTACACACCGTCCGATGAGGGAATATGGCCATGGGCCAGCGCGCGTTCATTACCCTGATCATCCTGCTGGCGGTGCTTGTGGCGCTGTCGGCGACACCTTTCCCGGGCGCGATGATCGGCTTCCTGTTCGGCATCGCCATCGCCTTCTTCGTCGCCGGGCCGGTCATGCTGATCGGCAAGGTGCTTGAGAATAACGGCATGGCGATATCCGGTCAGACGGCTCTGTGGATGCTGGGCGGATTCTATGCCCTGTTCGTCCTCTTTGCGGTGCTCCAGATCTGGCGGCGTCTCCAAAGCGGCGAGGCCGATCAGGCACGATCCGTAGGGCTGCGGCTGGCGCTGCTTGTGGCGCTGCCTTCGATGGCCTGGCTGTCGCTGAACGCGATGCAGGACGCCTGGCCGTGAGCCAGCGCGCTTTTATCGCTTCGCTCATCTTTTTGGCGGTGCTTGTCGCGCTGTCGGCGACGTCGTTTCCGGGCGTCCTGATTGCCTTTGCCGCCTGGCTGGTGGCAGGTCTCGCCGCTGCGGTGCCGATGATCCTGATTGGCGGCGTGCTGAAGCTGGCAGGCGTTCCAGCGACCGATACGGCCCTCTATTGGATACTGGGCGCCGTCTATGTGCTGCTTGTCCCTGCCGCGGGATTTCGGGTGTGGCGACAGGTGCAACGGCAAAATGCCGGCAAGGCCAGAAGGGCCGGACTGGACTTGGCGCTGCTGGTCGCCGTGCCGTTGATCGTATGGATTTCGATGCAGCAACGCTGGCCGGTGTGAGGCTGCCGCGGGCACGACAGCCCCGATCATCCGACGTTCAGCGCTTCGGCCCAAAACCCGGATAGGGGTTGAGCGGCACGAGCGCCGCGATGTCCATCATGCCGGCTTCGATCAGCGGCAGCGTGGCAAGGTGGCCGCGCACTTCGGCGTCGTCGACCGCCTCGAACATCATGCCGGTGCCAGGAACGTCGCCGCGGTTCCATATCTGGCGCACGGCGCCTTGCGCGTAGAGCGTCCTGCGCTGTTCGGATTCGGGCGGCAGCAGCGGCGCGAAATCGGCGTCGCTGAATTTTTGAGTATTGCGGGTGAGCAGGGCAAAGAACTGCATGGCGGTCTCCTTTGTGGCCGGTTGATGCCCGGAGATATCGCGCTGGCTGGTCAGACTGTCCAAGACTGCTTAGGCTATAGTTGAGATCGGAAAGGTCTTAATTGTTGGAGGCTAAAAATGCTCGACCTGCGCCAGGTAAGATATTTCGTCGCCGTCGCCGAGGCTGGCAATGTCGGCCGCGCGGCCGAGCAATTGCACATCTCGCAGTCGCCCTTGAGCCGGCAGATCATCCAGCTCGAGGAGCAACTCGGCGTCGCGTTGTTCGAGCGGGCGAAGCAGCGCGTCCACCTCAATGCCGAGGGCAGGGCCTTCCTTGCCGAGGCCCGTGCCTTGCTTGCCAATGCGGCGCGGCTGGAAGAGCTCGGCCGCAACCTCGCCAGCGGCGCCGCCGGCAGCCTCGCCATCGGCTATGTCGAAGGCGCGGTGCATTCGGGACTGGTCGCGGACATGCTGAGGGATTTCCGCCGCGCGCGGCCGGATTTCCATCTGCAACTGCGCAGCCGGCGGACGGCCGCGCAGTTCGAGGATCTGCGGCAGCGCATCCTCGACCTTGGTTTCGTCTATTCGCCCGCACCGGAAGGCGACTCCGATCTTGAAAGCATGCTGGTGCGGCGCGAGCCGCTGGTTCTGGCAATGCCGCAGGGCGATCCGCTGGCTGGTGTCGCCGACATCCAACCCGGTCAGCTCGACGGTCGCGTCTGGATCACCGTCGTGCGTCAGCCCGGCGACACCAATCGCGCGCAGTTCCTGGCGGCCTGCGCCGAATCCGGCTTCATGCCCGACATCGCCTATGAGACCGCCGATCCGTTGACCTCGCTCGGCCTGGTCAGCGCCGGTCTCGGTCTGGCGACGGTTCAGGAAAGCTTGCGAAGCGCCGCTCCCGCGGGCGTTGTCTTCCGCGACCTGCCTTGGTTCAAACGCAGCGTGTCGGTCCACCTCGCCTGGCGGCGGAATGACCGGCGGGCGGTGGTTGGGGATTTGAGGAGGGCAGTAGGCAGTAGGCAGTAGGGCTGTGGAGTGCACCCCAAAACTGAGACAAGGATATAAGGGACAGTCCTGAGAGAGGGACTGATGCCTCAAAGACGGAAAT